>CAXTUW010000034.1:0-39223 GCA_964247595.1 uncultured Acidobacteriaceae bacterium
CTCCTCGAAAGAGGAAGTACAAGATCACGAACAAGAAGATGATCGGCATGATCCCAAGCCCGCCACCGTTCCGCCCCCTAGATCTCTGCCTCCCCTGCCGCTGCGGCAGGGGTGTGAGCGTCACGCCCGCGTCGGCGGCGATGTCGTTGGCAACCCCCTGCTCCCCGGCGAGGATCGCCTGTCCGTACTGGCCCCCTTTAAGTCCCAGGTCCATGCCCCGCCCGATGTCGCCGACCTTGGCATCGTTCAAGGCACCTTCCAAGCCGTTGCCGACCTCGATTCGCCGCTTGCGATCGTCCATCGCAAAGATCATCAGCACGCCGCGATCCGTGCCCTTCGGCCCGACCTTCCATTTGTCCTCAAGCGCGGTGGCAAACTCCTCGATCGGCTCCCCGTTGAGAGAGTGCACGGTGACGATCTCGATCGTCGCATGCGTTTCCCGCTCCACCTCGGCCCCGAGGGCCTCCATCTCGGCCCGCGAATCCGGGTCGATCACCCCTGCAAAATCGGATACATAGCTTGTTGGTTGGGGAAGATCCTTGACGTCCTCCGCGCGCGCGACGGTGTACGTCAGCGCCAAAGCGAACAGAAGAAGAGAGCGGGAGCGCAGATTCACACAGCTATCCTAAGCCCCGGCTATCGCACACGCGCTTGGAATACCCGCAGTGGCAGCCCGAGGCAAAAAGAAGAGCCCTCATTTTTGGTGAGGGCTCCTTGGAAGGCAGTAACGTACTTCCGACATCTGGCTTTTCAGCAGATTACATGCCGGAGGGCGATCCGCCCATCTTCTTGGTCATCTTGTCGGCCATCTCTGTGTGCTGTGCTACAACCTTTTGCCCCTTCTTTACCGTGGCCTTCAACGATGTGTTGGTCGTCGTGCTCTCTTCGGTTTTGAAGGCACCAAGGGCTGCATGATGATCGGTATCCATGGCAGACATATACGCCTTGTCAAAGTCGGTACCCGAGAGGCTTGACATCTGGTCATACTGCTGCTGGTGGGTTGGATCCAAAGTCGTCACCGGCGTTACACCCATCTGATCGGCAAACGGCTTCATATCCGATTCCAGCTTGGTGTGGTCAGCGATCATCTTCTCTGCATACGCCTTGACCTGGGGATTCGTGCTCTTTCCCTCCGCCAACTTGCTGAAGGTCATCTCCGTGTAGTCGCTTTGTGACGCCGTCATGATGAACTGCTTGTCCTGGTCCGCGCCCTGGGCCCCGGCGGTTGCCGCGCCCAACATCGTCGCGCATCCCAGTGCCATTGCGCACATCGTATGTATCTTTACCATCGCTGTTCTCCTCTGCCGCCAATCTGGGCAGCATCACGTTACAGAACCTAGGAACCTATCTGCACCACGGGACGTTGCATCGCCCCCGTCCTCCCGCCGTATTCTCTTCCATGAGGGTTTTGATGAAGCCAACATCCGCCACACCGCCCGTTGCCCTGCGTAAGCCACACACGACCCGCTTGCATGGCATTGATCTGCAGGACGACTACGCCTGGCTTCGCGAAAAAGAGGCACCCGAAGTCACGGCCTATCTGCAAGCGGAGAACGCCTACACCGCGGCAGTCATGGGGGGCACCGAGCCCCTGCAGACCACGCTGTACAACGAAATCCTCTCGCATATTCAGGAAGACGACAGCTCCGTCCCTTACCGGGATGGTGCGTGGGAGTACATCACACGTACCGAAAAGGGTCTGCAATATCCACGCTACTGTCGCCGTCCCGTAAGCGCGGAAGGGGTTGCCGACGAGACCGCGGAGGCCGTCCTCCTCGACGTGAACCAGCTCGCGGAAGGTCATCCCTTTATGTCTCTGGGTGCCCTCACGATCAGTCCCAATGGCCGTCTGCTCGCTTACACCACGGATAGCACCGGCTTTCGCCAATACACACTTTCTGTGAAAAACCTGGAGACGGGCGAACGGCTGCCGGATACCGCGGAACGCGTCGGCTCGGTCGTTTGGGCCGCCGACTCCCAAACCCTCTTCTTTTCCACTGAGGACGAGCAAACCAAGCGCCAGGACCGGGTCTTTCGCCATACCCTCTCCAGCGGCACGGAACCCGTGGAGGTCTTTCACGAGCCGGACGAGCGATTCAACCTGGGCGTTGGACGTACCCGCGATCGTCGTTACCTGCTGCTCGAGATCGGCAGCCACACCACGAGTGAGTCGTGGTTTCTGGATGCGTCCATCCTTCCCGCGCGCGCGGCGACCTTTACACGCATCGCGGAGCGCATCGATGAGGAAGAATACGATGTCGACCATCGTGACGGCTTTTTTTACATCCGTACCAACCTCCGCGCCGAGCGCTTTCGCCTGGTCCGGACCCCGGTCGCGAATCCCTCACGCGAGAGCTGGGAAGAGCTGCTGCCCGAGCAACCCAATGCGCCCTTGAACGATTTCGATCTCTTTCAAAACTTCCTGATCACCAACTCGCGCGAGCGCGGCCTGCCCATTTTACGTGTCTACGACCTCGACGCGGCCGGGAAGCCGGGGAACCCACGCGAGATTCGTTTTCCTGACCCTGCCTACTCCGCAGGCAGTGAGGTAAACCGCGATTTCGCGGCAAGCACCTATCGCTACAGCTACGTCTCGCTGGTCCGTCCCGGCTCGGTCTTCCGCTACAACGTCGCCAACGGCGAATCCACGCTGCTGAAGCAGCAAAATGTGCCCGGCGGCTTCGACGCCGCACTCTACGGCTCCGAGCGCCTTTGGTTCAACGCTCACGACGGTACCGAGATTCCCGTTTCGCTCGTCTACCGTAAGGACACCTTTTGCAAGGACGGCAGCTCGCCGCTTTATGTCTACGGCTACGGCTCCTACGGCTATCCGCTGCCGCTGGGCTTCTCCGCGGCTCGTTTGCCGCTGCTCGATCGTGGCCTCGTCATCGCCTACGCGCACATCCGCGGCGGCGGCGAACTGGGCGACCCCTGGCACGATGCCGGCAAGATGATGCAGAAGCGCAATACCTTCACCGACTTCATCGAAGCCACCGAGTTCCTCGTGCGCGAAGGCTACGGCGACCCCTCACGCGTGGCCATCGAAGGCGGCTCGGCCGGTGGTCTGCTCATGGGCGCGGCGACCAATCTCGCACTCGAAACCGGCAAGCCGAACCTGTTCCGCGCCGTGATTTCGCATGTGCCCTTTGTCGACGTGATGAATACCATGCTCGATGCCAGCTTGCCGCTCACCGTGGCCGAGTACGAGGAGTGGGGCAATCCGAATGAATCCGAGGCATTCGCCTACATGCAGTCCTACTCGCCCTATGACAACCTGCGCGAGGGCCACTATCCAGCGATGCTTGTGAAAACCAGCCTCAACGACTCGCAGGTGATGTATTGGGAGCCCGCAAAATATGTTGCCCGACTACGCACCCTGAAGAGCAACGAAGATAAGCCCTTGCTGCTGCATATCAACATGGAAGCCGGCCACGGCGGCGCCTCCGGCCGCTACGATTACTTAAAGGAGACCGCGTTCGACTACGCGTTTCTGCTGCGGGAGTTAGGGATAGAGGAACTCAAGCCCGCAACACAGCCGTAAACACGCGCGGTAAAACCCGTCCTGTTCCGTTGCCCACGGCTGCTGAATTTCTATCGCTGCCCGAAGCATACGGAGGTCCTTCACTACGTTCAGGAGGACGGTTTCCATGCGGCTGTTGTACAGCATGCTGTCCAGCCGTTGGGAGTTACTCTAGTGTGCGCCTTCCGGGCCCTTGCCGGGGCGTACGCGCTTCAACAGCCAGACCACAGCCACGCAGAAGAAGCACAACAGCGACAACCAGCGGAAGACGTCGACAAACGACCACAGCGAGGCCTGGATCTCTAACCGCTGGTAGAGATTAGCCTGTGCGGCGGCCTGCGCGTTGGCCGGGCCGAAGTAGCCGCTGAGGGAGGACTGCGCCTGACCCAGCGCTCGCTGGTACCCGAAGCCGGAGCGGGGAATGTTGTTGATGATCTCGTTCTGGTGGGCGTCGGAACGGCGGGTCAGCAGCGTCGTCGCGATGGAGATGCCGATGGAGCCGCCCACGTTGCGCATCAGGTTAAACAGGCCGCTGGCATTGCCGAGCTGCTCGTTGCTGAGCGTGCCGTAGGCGGCTGAATTGATCGGCACAAAGACAAAGCTCAAGCCAAAGCCCGTGACGAGAATCGGCAAAAACAGCGTGGTCGGCGAGATGTTGAGGGTGACGTTGCCGAGGTAAAGGGTCGTGAGCCCGAAGGTTAAGAAGCCGAAGGTGAGCAGGATGCGGGCGTCAATTTTGCCGGTCAGGGTGCCGATAACCGGCATGCCGAGAATGGCTCCCAGGCCACGGGGCGCCACCGCGAGGCCGGCGGTGAAGGCCGTATAGCCGAGCAGTTCCTGGTAGAAGAGCGGCAACACGGTGGTGGTCGAGTAGATACCAATGCCGAACAGGAAGATGAGCACGCAACCGAGCATGAAGTTGCGATCTTTCAGGATCTTGAGATTGACAAGCGGATTCTTGCCCCACCAGCACTGGTAGATGAACCAGACAAACGCAATCACCATCGCGAAGGTGGCCCAGCGAATCCAGATGGCACCGAACCAGTCGTCCTCCTGCCCCTTGTCGAGGATGACCTGGAGGCAACCGATCCAGACGCACAGGGTAGCGAAGCCGATCCGGTCGAAGCCGCCGACCTTGGCGTTGGTGATGTAGGGCGGGTCTTTGACGTAGCGGCCGATCATGAACAGCGCCGCGATGCCGATGGGGATGTTTATGTAGAAGGCGTAGCGCCAGGAGTAGGTATCGGTAAGCCAGCCGCCGAGGGTGGGGCCGAGCACCGGTGCGACAACCACGCCGAAGGCGAAGACGGCCAGGGCCTGCCCGCGTTTTGCAGGTGGAAAGCTTTCAAGCAGGATGGCATTTGAGAGCGGCTGTAGTGCACCCCCGCCGGCACCCTGGATGACGCGTGCCAGGAGCATGAAGCCCAAGGTGGGCGCGGCACCGCAGGCAAAGCTGGCTACGGTGAAAATGGTCACGCAGGTCATGAGGAAGCGCTTGCGGCCAAACTTCAGGGAGAACCAGTTGGACGCGGGCAGAATTGTCGCGTTGGCGACCAGGTAACTCGTCAGTACCCAGGTGGCTTCATCGTTGGAGGCGGAAAGCGAACCCGCGATGTAGGGCAGGGCAACCGCGGCGATGGAAGTATCGAGCACCTCCATAAACGTCGCGAGCATCACCGCCGCGGCGATCAGCCACGGGTTGATGCCCTTGGTGACCTCCTGGGGCGCTTCGGCAATGATGTCACTGCCTGAAGCGTGATCGGCGGTGGCGGCAGCGGCCATCTATCGGTCGAACCTCGGTGAGGGGAATGGCTGCGGCGGCTGTCGGCGACTACTGGCATTGGATGCAGCTTACATTCGTAGGGAGTCTTTTTGTCGGCTAAAGCTGGGCGCTCGCCGAAAGAACCGTTTCCATCGCAAAAAGGGCTGCTCGATAAAGAGGTAAGAGAGCCAGGACGCGGCGAGCGTGACGGGAAAGGCCACCAGAAGGCGGACAAGTTGATAACCAGATCCTGAGCTCGTGTGTACGACGGCGAAGCCAATGCGGTCGAAGAGTGGTTCGAGCAGGATGTGCAGTACGTAAAATCCGTAGCTGATCCGGCCCAACGCGGCGAGCGGACCATAGCTGAGCCATGTCCGCCATAGCCCTGGACAGATGGCTAACGCGACAGCCGCGGCGCAGGCGAGTTCCACGGCGGGCAGGCCAAGCATGAAGGCCTGTGGCTTGCTCAGCAGCAGGGTTCCGCTTTGGACGGCTAGAACCGCGAAGGAGAGCCCGCCGGCGGCAAGGGCCAGGAAGGCCCAATGCTTGCTGCGGCGTGCCGCTTCAAACGGCAGCAAGGCAAGCGCGCCGCCTAGCGCGAGGGCACCGGCTCGGGTTAGCGGGAAGGCAGACCAATCCCCTGACGGGATGCTCGGGAAAGGGGCCGCACCCCACACCCAGAAGCGGAACAGGCAAGAAGCTGCGAAGGTCCAAAAGTAGAGGTGCAGCGCGCGACGGCGGGTTCCGGCCGCGAGCAGAAGAGATGGCCAGAGGAGATAGAACTGCTCCTCCACCGCCAGGCTCCATAGATGGTGCAGCGGCAGGGGTGGAGGGTATCGGAGCGCTATGGGCACGAGACCGGGGAGGTTCTGCAAGAAACCGGTGTAGAGCAGGATGGGGCGGAGTGCCTGTACGGAGCTGCCGGTGAACAGGGCGGCAAGGATCGCTGCGACCAGAGCGCCGAAGTATACCGGCAGGATGCGGAGGGCCCGGCGAGCGTAGAAGTTGCGCAGGGCGTGCGGTTGGCCGAGATCCTGCCAGAGCAGGCGGGTGATCAGGAAGCCGGACAGGGCGAAGAAGAGCTCCACCCCGATCCAGCCTGCCTGGGTGAGATAGCCGAAGGCGTGCACGGCGGGGTTGCCGGAGCGGAGGCCGCCGCCGTAGTGGAAGAGAAAGACGAGCAGGATCGCAACGCCACGTAAACCGTCCAGGGACGGGTCCCGGATGGGTCGAGGGGCCGGCTCGGGGGAGGGGAGCACTGGGCTCAAGGCTAAAGCAAATTGTCCGCAGCGTTGACGCCGTTCCGGTGGAGTTCCTCGATCAAGTTGCCAAGATGCAGTGCCCGGCGCGAGGGTGCGCAGGATTGACCACCTCGGTTAGGGTTCCTGTTCAGTTCTGAGCCGTGAGGGTTTGAGCCTTGAGGCGGTCGATGCTCGGAGCTGATTGATTTCGCGGCGGGGTCACTGGCGTGCCATTGTGCCTGTGCCGTTGTCGGTCCCGCAGGGGCCGGAGGAGGTCCAGCTGGTGACCGTCAGCGTGGAGGCGTCTGAGGAGAAGGTACCCAGGGCCGTGACGCTGTTCGTGGTTTGCGGGTCAGTATAGGTGTAGCTGAAGTTACCGCCGGTCACGGTTGTATTAGAAAGGGGCACGGTTTGCGCGAAGCAGGGGCTGTTCGGGGTCGCCGCCCCGGAGAGCGTGTAACTGCCGTCACCGTTGGCGTCGGCGGATTGGTTCAACACCGCCTGTACGGTGGCGACCTGCCCATCGGCATCCCGGAACGTCCCGGTGTAGGTGCCCGAGATCGGCATGTATACCTGCGCGGTGGCAACCGCAGCCTTGGCAAAGCCGCAGCTGCCGCCTGCGACGTTGTAGCTGACATCCTTTAGGGATTTTCCATCAGCCGAGAGGGTGCCGGCGACGGTAAGCGTGCCTCCGGCGAGCGGGCCGGAGAGCGTGACAGCGCCGCTGGCGTCGGCGGAGCCGCTAACTGCGAAGGCGCTCGCCGGAGCAACGCAGGCCTGGGCAGATTGGGAGTGAAAGGTACCGCTGAGCGCGGCCGAGGTGCCGGCGAGTGTGCCGGAGATCGCCTTGAGATTGGCCGCAGAGGGGCCGGAGGAGCTGATTTGCCAGTTGCCCGTGACCATCTCCGGCAAGGGTGAGCCGTTCGGCCCCTTGGTGACGTTCGGTGTGCATCCGGTCAACAAAACGGTCAAAAGGGAGAGACCGGCAAGGGATGCGGGGAAAACTTTACGTTGCTGCGGCATGGGAGCTCCGGGCCTGGTGATTTGTGTGTGGCTGATCACGGCTTCATCGTGACACGGAGCGGCTGGAAAGGCCCTTCCCGGAAAGTCGTACGAAGCGCCTCCTGAATTGGCGGTCCACTCTGGGTCTGTAGAGAACAGCCTGGGTAAGCGGCGGATCGCGAATTTGTCCGGAGTTTCACGATTCTCGTGGCTGGGTTGCAACCGGGAGCGCCTAGGAGCATCAGATTGATTGACAGTAACTCACTCACATGCGAGAGTGGGTAGGTCAACAGATTAAGCGGCTTGGCCGCACACATTGCAGGAATATAGGGAGCAAAACATGGCAAAGATTATCGGCATCGATCTCGGCACGACGAATAGCTGCGTGGCCGTGATGGAGGGTGGCGAGCCCAAGGTGATCGCAAACGAAGAGGGTGGCCGCACGACGCCGTCCATCGTGGCGTTCACGAAGAATGGCGAGCGGTTGGTGGGTCAAGTGGCCAAGCGCCAAGCGATCACCAACCCGGAGAACACGATTTATTCGATCAAGCGCTTCATGGGCCGTCGCCAGAATGAGGTGAACGACGAAATGAAGATGGTGCCCTACAAGGTGGTCGCGCATGGCGACAACGTCGGCATTATGGCGCAGGGCAAGGAGTACACCGCGCCCGAAGTGTCGGCGATGATCCTGCAGAAGCTAAAGAAGGCTGCGGAGGATTACCTTGGCACTTCCGTGACCGAGGCCGTCATCACGGTGCCGGCGTACTTCAACGATGCGCAGCGCCAGGCGACCAAGGATGCGGGCAAGATCGCGGGTTTGGATGTGAAGCGCATCGTCAATGAGCCCACGGCTGCGGCCCTGGCTTACGGCTTGGATAAGGGCAAGGACGAGACGATCGCGGTGTATGACTTTGGCGGCGGCACGTTCGATGTGTCGATCCTGGAGGTCGGCGATGGCGTGATCGAGGTGAAGTCGACCAATGGCGATACGCACCTGGGCGGCGACAATCTCGACCAGCGCATTGTGGAGTGGCTGATCTCGGAGTTCAAGAACGAGAGCGGTCTGGACCTGACGGCGAAGGGCAATGAAATGGCGTTGCAGCGGCTGAAGGATGCCGCCGAGCGCGCCAAGATCGAGCTTTCGACGGCGCAGGAGACGGAGATCAATCTGCCGTTCATCACGGCCGATGCCTCTGGGCCGAAGCACCTGGTGCGCACGCTTTCTCGCGCGAAGCTGGAGAGCCTGGTCGATGATCTTTTGCAGAAGTCGATTGGGCCGTGCAAGCAGGCGTTGAAGGATGCGGGCATCGATGCTTCAAAGATCGATGAGGTCGTGCTGGTCGGTGGACAGACGCGTATGCCGAAGATCCAGCAGCTGGTGAAGGATCTGTTCGGCAAGGAGCCGCACAAGGGCGTGAACCCGGATGAGGTCGTCGCGATCGGTGCGGCGGTGCAGGCGGGCGTGCTTTCGGGCGACGTGAAGGATCTACTGCTGCTCGATGTAACGCCGCTGACGCTGGCGATCGAGACGATGGGCTCGGTGGCAACACCGATGATCCCGCGCAACACGACCATCCCGACGAAGAAGACGGAGACGTTTTCGACGGCGGCCGATAACCAGAGCGAGGTTGAGGTGCATGTGACGCAGGGCGAGCGGCCGATGGCGAGCCAGAACCGCACGCTGGGCAAGTTCAAGCTGGGCGGCATCATGCCGGCTCCGCGGGGCGTGCCGCAGATCGAGGTCACCTTCGACATCGACGCCAACGGCATCCTGAACGTAACGGCGAAGGACAATGCCACGGGCAAGGACGCGAAGATCACGATCACGAGCTCTTCGGGTCTGAGCAAGGAAGAGGTCGAGCGGATGGCGAAGGAGGCCGAGGCGCACGCGTCTGAGGACAAGGAGGCCAAGGAGAAGATCGAGGCTCGCAATGGGCTCGATTCCATGGTCTACAACGTCGAGAAGATGCTGAAGGATGGCGGCGAGAAGGTCGAAGCAGCGGATAAGACCGATGTGGAGTCGGCGCTAACTGACGCGAAGGCCACGCTGACCGGCGATCCGAGCGCTACCGAGCTGAACGCGGCTCGCGAGCGGCTGACAACGGCTAGCCACAAGTTGGCGGAGGCGCTCTACAAGGCGCAGGCCGCGGGTGCGGGTATGCCGCCGACAGACGGGGCCAGCGCGGGTGGAAACGGAAACGGCAATGGCGCACACGCGGAGCAGCCCAAGGACGAGGGTGTGATCGACGCGGAGTATGTTGACGCCGAGAAGTAAGGTCCGTGCCAATCTGAAGCAGCCGTTGCCTCGTATAGGCAGCAGTGGTTGGAAAGGG
Organism: uncultured Acidobacteriaceae bacterium; assembly: GCA_964247595.1. GTDB lineage: Bacteria > Acidobacteriota > Terriglobia > Terriglobales > Acidobacteriaceae > Granulicella. Next base: position 9,859 of record CAXTUW010000034.1, read on the forward strand.
GAGAGGTCAAAACAGACTCTCCTCTTTTTGTCACCATTGTTAGCTCCAGATTAGCCAGCAGCCCTTTTGTCGACATGAAGGGTCTCTCCCAGCGCAGCGCATCGCGCAGTCACGAAGCGGGTCTTATCTATAGACCGCGAAGATACCGGCAGTAAGCAGAAAGGGCACGGAGAATGAATAGACAAGAGTTTAAGCAGGGAACCGATCAGGCATGGCCGCAGGCAATCTCTTTTAATCTGGGTATGGGCGGTGCCGGGACGGCTGAGATTCTGTGGCGCTGCGAGTTGATGCGCGGCGGCCGGGTGTACAACTCGGGCCTGTTTGGCAGCGAGGCCGAAGCGCAGCAGTTCGCGCAGCACATGCAGAAGGCGGAGCCGGACCACACATTCAGTGTGGAGCGAATCATGGCCAGCCAGGTTTGGAATTAGCGTTAGGCTGTACGCGTCCGAATTACCTCGAAGCGCTGTTTGAAGCGAAGGATCGGGCTTTCGAAGAAGTGCCACGAGAGGGACGCGAGTGCGACGGTGAATGCGAACGCAGTGCCGGCTCGCAGGACAAGCGCGAAGGGAGCAAGGGCCTGCGGCAAAAAGCGCAGGCCCTTGTCGCATAGGTTGAGCATGGCGAAGTGGACGACGTAGAGCCCATAAGAGATCCTGCCTAGATAGATCAAGGGCTTGGCTCGAGCAAGTTCGACAGCCCCTAGAAATGCAAAGAAAAGCGCGACGCAGCCGGCGTTCACCAATAGATATCCGGATGCGGCCAGACTGAAGGAAGGGTTCGGAGGTCCAGACTTGACGTGGAAGATCGCTTGCGCGCTGTACAGGGCGACAAGGCCCAGGGTGAACAGGGAGAGCCGTTGGGCCCGTCCGAATTGGGGTGTACGGCTGCGAAGTAATAAGGCGGCAGCGGCTCCTGTGGCAAAGAACTGAAACTGTACGAAGCTGTTGACCCAGATGCCGGTGGCCAGGTCGGTGCCGGCGCGGCACTCGTGGGCTAGGGCGACATAGGCCGCTGCAAGAGCCAGGGCACAGAATCCAAGACCAAATGGGCGTCCAGCACGGCGCTGCATGGAAGGCCAGACCACATAGAACTGCTCCTCAATGGAGATGCTCCAAAGCGGCAGGGACAAAGAGCCAAGAAAGCTGTGGCGCGCGACAAACCAATTACCGGCGAGCAGCAAGAATGCGGCAAGGCGCGCCCCGGTGAACGCCCCGGGACGCGTGACGTGCAGATGCATGAAGTCAATCAGCAAAGCCGCAAAGTACAGAGGCCATATGCGCAGGATGCGGCGCGCATAGAAAGCACGGAGGCGCACTGTGCCTGTGGATTGCTTCTCGCGCACAAGCAGTTCCGTGATGAGGAAGGCACTGAGAAAGAAGAACAGGCAAACGCCGAAAGCGCCTGCGGTGGCCATGTCGGCGAGCGGACCGGGGGAAAACTGCGCGGAGTGGTGCAGAAACACAAGAATGAAGGCCAAGCATCGAAGCACGTCGAGCTCGGGCTGGTAGAAGCGTGGTCGTTTACTCAAATCTCCTCTGGTGTGAAAGCCGAACTCGACCCAAAGGACGAACGCGCCTCTCAGCGGCATCCTACCATCCAGAGCAGGGAAGGGCGGCGAACACCCGAGTGCGTGAAGCGATATGAATTGGGAAGCGGTACAGGCGATCGCCAATGCGGCGCTGGTGATTACGAGCGCAGGCGCGATTGGGTATGCCGGGCTGCAGCTGCGGCACGAGCGGGAGTACCGGGCGGTGACGAATCTCGAGAAGCAGCTGAGCTTCTTCTTGAGCGATCCCTTTGTGGCCGCGCGGCGCCGTTTGGCTGAGACGCGCACGGACGGCAAAGATCTGTGTTCGTGGTCCGTAGACGATCCGCCCATTGCGGCGTTCGAGGTGCTGGACTTTTACGAGCACCTTGGGCTGTTGGTGAAGAAGGGGCATCTGGATGTCTACGATGTCTGGCACACGTTTTATGAATGGGCGCAGCCGGTGTATGTGGACCTGCAGCCGATGATCGAAAGCGAGGACAGCAGCTTTGCGGATCAGTACAGCGATCTGCGCCGGCTGGTTCGGCAGATGGACGATATCCAGATCAAGCGGATGCACACGCAGAAGGCCAATCATTGGGCGCTGTGGACGCCGGAGCGCATTTTGGACTACTACCAATACGAGTTGGAGAGCGGCAAGAAGAGTACGCGCAGGCGAGGATCGAAGGCGAAGAAGGCAATCGCCAGTCCACAAGAGCGCATGGAAGAGGTTCGCGAAGAGGAACGGGAGGAGGTCGACGTTGCCGGAAGGGAATGAGGTACACCGCTGGGCAGAGCGCCACAACGCGGCATTTGCAGGGCGAAAGCTGAATGTGTTGCCAGGGCCGAATCATCGTTTCAGCGATGCGCAATGGGTGGATGGCAAAAAGTTGAAACAGGTACACGCGGTTGGCAAGCACCTGGGATACGAATTCGGTGCGGATCTGATTCTGCACGTGCATCTCGGGCGCTTCGGGGATTGGACGGAAGGCTGCGGTCCGCTGCCGGAAGCCAAAGGAGCACTGCGGGCGATTTTGCAGCGTGCCGGGGCAGGCAAGGCGGCCCGCAGTGTGAAAGGGCAGCCGCATAATCTGCGCTGCCAGCATGATGATGGGACGGAGCCGTTCCCGCCCGCTGACGTAGAGTGGTGCGAACTGCGCGGACCCACCGATTGCAGCGTGTATGACCGAGCGAAGTGGGAGGCGCTGCTGGCAAGGCTGGGGCCGGACCCGCTCGGCGAGGAGGCGGAGGGGCATGACAATCCGCAGCTCGCCTATGACAAGATCCTGGCGGCGAAGAAGCCGATCTCGGAGCTGCTGATGGATCAGGCTATTTTGTCCGGTGTGGGCAACATCTACCGGGCGGAGATCCTGTTTCGGCATCGGGTGAACCCATTTACGCCGGGAACGGAGATGCAGCTGAAGACGCTGAAGGCCATGTGGAAGGATCTGATTCCGCTGCTGAAGGCGGGCATGGTGGACCGGCGCATTGTGTGCACGAAACGGGCAGACCGGCCAAGTAAGCAGGAACCGGCGCTGCGTGGCGAGGAGCACTATGCCTACCGCCGGCATGGCAAGCCGTGCTTTGTGTGCGGCGAGCGCATTCTGCACCGCGATATTGCCGGGCGGACGCTGTACTGGTGCCCGGTGGATCAGGGCACGACGGAGGGGCAGAACAAGCTGGCGTTCGACCGCGGGATGAGCTTGCGGGCGTCACGGGCAGCTTTGAAAGCGAAGAAGGCGGGTGTGATAGCTGGATGAGGAGGAATGGATGTGAGTTGGCGCTTGCTCTCGCAGAGATCTGTCATTCCCAGTTCAGCGCAGTGCCTTGTATTCTGCGATGTAAGAGAAAGTATGCTCAAAGATGCGTACAGTTCACGCAGACGACTTTTACTTCCTCGCCAGAAGTTTCTTGCATCTGTAACTCCGTTCGTGACAAAGTAGCCTATCCTTCGTATAGGAAGGACGCCCACATGGTGATTCATACATCAGCTTCGAACTACGGGCAGCGTTGGCCGATCAATCGGCTTCGTTGTGATCGGGCGTCGTTCCGTTCGCAATAGCCGGATCCGGTGCCCCAGCTCAACTCAGACCTTGCTCGCTAGCTGCGGGGCTATATTGCCCGGCAGCTAGGGTATGTATCGGCATTTCGCGCAGTTAGCTGCACTCGTTTGCCGAAAATTGCAATTTCGCTGACGGACTCGTTTGGCGAGTCGCTGGATAGAAAAAGCCATGTTTGATTTATTGAAACACCTTTGGGGTGGGCAGAACCAACTTGCGTCCAGTGGGCTGTTCTTGATGCTGGTTGGGGGCGCTGGCGTGTTTTTGCGGGCAGTGCCGGAGCAGCTGTGAAACTGGGTAGTGCAACAAACAACGATGCTGGTTACCGTGAAGGACGAGGATGCTGCCTTTCAGTGGGTGAAGGAGTGGTTTCTTGAACAGACCTTCCTGTAGCGCATTCGTCGGGTCGATTTGGATACAACACTCCGTGGAACGGAGATGGCGTTACTGCCAGCGCCAGGCACCCATGTCTTTTGGCACCGTGGACGGCCATTCTCGGTGCGCTTTACTCGAAGTGAGGAGGCCAAAGGAAAGGGGCTACGGCGGGTAGAGTCGCTTACCTTTCAAACTGCCGGTCGCCGACAGGCGTTTTTAAAGCTGTTCGTTGATGAGATTGTTGCTTGCCATCGTCGGAAAGAGGGCATCACTTCATGCCTATATGTGTATGACGATTATTGGACCTGCGTACAGGCGTATTCCCCACGCCTGCTCGATTCCGTGGTTCTCAATGGAGGCGAAAAAGAGTCCCTGATGGCGGACCTGCGTCGCTTTCGCGGGTCTCGGGAACGGTATCGCCAGCTTGGCGTACCGTACCATCGTGGCTACCTCTTACACGGACCGCCAGGGACGGGGAAACCTCCTTAGTGTCAGGGTTAGCTAGGGAGTTTGGATTATCGATCTACGCGCTGACCTGACCGAGATGAACGACCGATCGCTCAAGGCGGCGATGAATGAGGTACCGGAAAGTTCAGTGGTGCTCTTTGAAGATATCGATTGTATGGCTACTGGGCACCGTACAGGCGAAAGAGGCGATGTAGCCGCTCAAGGAAGAACCGCGGTACGCGATGATGGACAGGATCGTTTCGGGGTAACGCTTTCGGGGCTATTGAATGTGCTGGATGGGTTTCATGCACCAGAGAACGTTGTGTATGTGATGACGACCAACGATGCTGATTCGTTGGACTCGGCGCTGCTGCGGCCCGGGCGCATCGACTATAAGCTGCACATGGGCAACGCTGGGGACCAACAGAAGGTGGAGCTCTACATGCGCTTTTTCCCGGGAGCTTCTCTAAGGGAGGCGACGCGTTTCGCGGAGGAGCACAGAGCGGAAACAATGGCGGACTTTCAAGGTCTTCTACTTCGGCTGGACCAGGGGTGTCAGGACCAGACAGTCAGGGCTGCCGAAGAGCCGGAAGGTGTCGCAGTTTAGGGAGCAATGAAGATGCGCTTGCCGATGATGCCTGCGAAAAGTGAGACAAGTTGAGTGCTGGATCATCTAAAGTGTTAGGAACGCGAGTCCAAATTTTCGCGAAAAGAACCTATGGCATCGACGCAACAAAAGGATTACTACGGCACGCTGGGCGTGCAGAAGACGGCGACGGCGGATGAGGTGCGCAAGGCCTTTCGAAAGCTCGCGCGTAAGTACCACCCGGACGTGAACCCGGGGGACAAGAAGGCGGAGGAGAAGTTCAAGGAGATCTCGGAGGCCAACGATGTTCTCAGCGATGAGAAGAAGCGCAAGGTCTACGACCAGTTGGGATTCTATTCGGATTCCATCGATCCGGCGGCGGCAGAGGCGTATGCGCGGGCGGGTGGCGGTACGCCCGGGTATGCGGGTGGGCAAACTCCCGGCGCTGGAGCGCGAGGGGAGGGGCAGGGCGTGCCCTTTGACTTCGGGGGTTTCGACTTTTCAAACTTTGCGAGTGGAGGTCCGGGGGCGCGGGGTGCAGCGGCGGCCGGGTCGCCGCAAGAGAGCGCGGGCGGCGGCTTCGGTTCGAGCTTTCGCGATATCTTCTCGGGCATGTTCAGCGGGGCCGGCGGCAATGGGCGTCAGCCGCGCGGACCACAGCCGGGCACCGATCTCGAGTATCAGGTGGAGATCGATTTTTGGACGGCCATTCGCGGCGGTGTGACGCGCCTGGAGATCCAGCGCCAGGAGCAGTGCGGGACGTGCAAGGGAACCGGCGCGATCGGCAAGCCTGTGGAGTGCACCGAGTGCCACGGGACGGGGCAAGTCACGCAGACGGGTGGGCGCATGAAGTTCAACATCCAATGCCCGCGTTGCGGCGGCTCCGGTAAGGTGCAGAGCGCCTGCCCGACGTGCGACGGGGCCGGGGTGCGCAGCCGTCGCGAACCGCTGGAGTTTCGCATCAAGGCGGGTACACGAGACGGGCAGCGGATCCGGTTAGCGGGGAAGGGCAACGCTGGCACAGAAGGAGCACCGGCGGGTGACCTTTACCTGATCATCAAGGTAGAGCAGCACAAGCTGTTCCGGCGGGTCAGCGACGACCTGCACATCACGGTCCCGGTGACGGCGATGGAAGCCGCACTGGGTGCGCGCATCGATGTGCCGACGATCGACGGTGAGGGATCGCAACCGGGACGCGCGCAGTTGAAGATCCCGCCGGGAACGCAGACGGGACAGAAGCTACGCATGCGCGAGAAGGGCGTGCCTTCGGCGTCGCGCGACGGGCAGCGTGGCGATCAAATTGTGGAGATACGGATCGTGGTGCCCAAGGTGCAGGATGAGCGGTCGAAGGAGATCCTACGAGAGTTGCAACGGCTGAATCCAGAAGACCCGCGAGCGGAGATGTTGGCCGGGGCGTGACGGATGACGAGATCTATGAGTGTTTAGGGCAGAGCTTTGCGTGGGACAGGAGGAAGGCGTTTCACAACGTCTTTCGACATGGAAGTGCGTTTCCCTGAAGCAGCAACGGTGTTCTTTGATCCAGATGCCGAGTTTCAGTTCGACGAAGGACATTCCGAGGCTGAGGAGAGACACACTGTGGTCGGGCGAAGCGTCGCACACTTGTACTGTTTGTGGTGCATGTATTACGGGCAGAACGGACCAGGATGCTAAGCGCTCGTAAGGCAAATCCGGTTGAGAGGAGAGAGTATGAAGCCAAACTGGGAAGATGATTATGACGTTCCGGACAAGATTGACCTTACCCAAGGTGAGTGGGTACGTATTCCGTTTGTGCAGCGCTTTCAAGAGCTGAATCTTGTCTCTCTCGGTGCCGATGTGAAGCAGTGTTCCCTGATTCGGAGGCAGTGAATACGGCTCTCCGCGGGCTGCTGGAAGCGAAAAAAGCTGAGACGTCAAGCGTCGTGCCCGAAAGAACGTCGGAAGCCGCTTAGCGTGCTGCGCTACGGTTTTGGCAGGAAATACTCGTTCGTCACGCCATTGAGCCATTGGAGTGTCTCCGGGAAGATGCCAGCGAAGCGGGCACCAAGCCAGGCTTGGGGGGTGATGGTGATCTCGGCCCGGCCCTGGGCCACGGCATGGTAGATCTCGTCCGCGGCATGCTCAGGGGTGGTGGCGATGCCAGGCGTTTTGGCGCAGGTTTGGAACCAGGCCTTCTCCTTCTCCACGTCGCCGAGAAAGATGGCGTGGTCTTCGCCGCCGGTGCGCATCAGGCCGGGGCAAACGGTGGTGACGCGGATACCTTTGCCGCGCAGTTCGGCATGAAGGCCTTCTGAGAAGCCGGTGAGCGCGAATTTAGCGGCAGAGTAGGGCAGCAGATGCGGAACCGAGAATTTGCCGCCAATGGACGAGATGTTGACGATAGCGGCGCGGTTCTTCCAGCCTGGTGTCGGCTGTTGGGACATGAGCCTGGGCAGCGCAGCCCAGGTTGTATGCAGGGCACCGAAGAAGTTGACCTGCATGGTTTGTTCAAAGTGTTCGGCGGTGAGGACCTCAATGGGGCCGACCTCGATGATGCCCGCGTTGTTGACCAGGATGTCGATGCGGCCGAAGCGCGCGAAGGCTTCGGCAACCATGCGCTGACACTCGGAGGGTTTGGAGAGATCGGCGGCGATGAGGTAGAAGTTTTCAGGACGCAGTTGCGGGTGTCGTTGTAGCAGCGTCGCTTGCGCTCCCTCCAACTCGTTGAAGCTGCGTGCGCTGAGGATGAGGTTTACAGGCCGTTCCGCGAAGCGCGAAGCGATAGCCAGTCCAAGTCCACGAGAGCTGCCCGTCACGAGGATGACAGCTCCCTCCGGCGGAGGGGTTGCCAGCAGGGCACGCGTGGCAACGATAAGTCCAACGGTCGCCCCGACAGCGGCGGCCGTGACAGCAAACGGGTTGATTGAGGGGCGACGCATTACAGCGTAGGATGCGCGCGGACCACCTGCGGGGTTATGCTCATTTCGATAGGAGCCAAGCGGGATCCGTCAGAATCAAGGAAAGATCTTATGGCAACGAAACGAAGATCCAAGGGCGCTTACATGATCTCCTCCGTCGCGGAGATGTATGACATCCATCCGCAGACGCTGCGTCTGTATGAGCGTGAGGGTCTGCTGCGCCCCTCGCGGTCGGAAGGCAACACCCGCCTGTATACGGATGAGGACCTGGAGCGGCTTGAGTTCATCTTGAATCTCGCGCGGGATCTGGGCGTAAACATCGCCGGAATCGCGATCGTGCTGCAGATGCGGGAGCGCATGGAGGAGATGAACCGGCAGATGCAGGGGTTCGTCGAGTATGTGCGGACGGAGATGTTGACGCGGGTGCAGCAGGCGCAATCGCAGCCGTCGGCGGGGCTGGTGCCGTTGCGGCGGCCGGTGGTGATGCCGACGCGAGAGGGCAGCGGGGCTCCGAAAATCAAGCGCGTCCGCTGAGCTGCGAAGCGTTCGCGTCCCTTGTGCACTAGACTGGCAATGCGCACTCTTGTGACTCACCGTACTCCCCCGTTGCCGCTGATGCCACTGTTTCGACGATCTCTTTTTTCCCTCGCCCTGCTGGGCACCGTTACTTCCACGATCTACTGCGGGATGGTCGTTGCCGCCGCTCTGCGTTTTGGCGTGCGCCGCCGCCGCGAACAGCGTGGGCCGGCCACGTACCTGCCGCCGGTAAGTGTTCTGAAGCCGCTTCATGGGACGGAGCCGGGCATCGAGCGCAACCTCGAGACATTTTTCGAGCAGGACTACCCCGATTTTGAGCTGCTTTTCTGCGCGCGTTACGAGGACGATGAAGGGCTGCGGCTGGCGAAGCGCGTGGGCGAGCGCTACCCTGACGTCGCGGCACGGTACGTCACCTGTGGCGATCCGATCCCGCGTTTTCATAATGCGAAGGTGTTCTCGCTGGCAAAGCTCGATTCCATTGCGAAACATGACGAATACATCACCAGCGACGCGGATGTGCGGGTGGCGCCGGACTACCTGCAGCGCATGGTGCAGTACCTGCGTGATCCGGAGGTAGGGCTGGCTTCGTGCGTGTACATAGGGACCGCACACCCGAAGGCGGGGCTTAGTTCGCAGCTCGACGCGGTGGGTAAGAGTGTGGAGATGACCTCGGGCGTGCTGGTGGCCGACATGATCGAAGGCACGAAGTTTGCTTTGGGTGCCACGATGGCGGTACGCCGGAGAAGCTTTCAGCAGGTGGGCGGTTTCGGCGAACTGGGCCAGTTCTATGCCGATGATTTTGTGCTCGGCAACCGGCTGGCAGAGCAGGGCACGCGTGTACTGCTGGCAACGCATGTGATCCGGCTGATGGTGCAGGATTCGCCGTTCGCGCTGAGTTACCGAAATCAGCTGCGGTGGATGCAGAGCACACGGCGCTCGCGCCCATGGGGACATTTTGGTACTGGACTGACCTTTGCGGTTCCCTATGGCTTGCTGGGGCTGCTGTGGGGCGTGCTGAACGGGCAGACAGGGTTAGGCCTGCTTTGGCTGTTGATCACGGTAGTGAATCGCTTTGTGCAGGCGGCGACAATCCTGCGGGTACTTGGTGAACCGGACTGGGAGCGTAGGGCGCTGCTTTACCCGCTGCGTGACCTGCTGGGCAGTGCCCTTTGGGCGAATAGCTACCTGGGGGAGAATTTCTACTACCGCGGCAAGGTCTACAGACTCAAGCAGGGCGGTTTGGTGGAAGGGCCAGAGGAGATGCGCGAGCACCTGCTGTAGGCGTCTGTTGCGCCAACTGGTCGGATCGCTACTGGGATTTGGCGCAACGTAAAACGCAGATTCCCTTCGGGAATGACAGACAGAAAGACCTTGGCACAACGGGATTCTTTGGGAATGACAGAAAGGGGCACAGGAAAGGGGCCTGCTGCGATCCGTTAGGGCTTGCGTCACCGGTTCGACAGGACGGTTTTGCCGCCGCCCTCTTCGATGGTGCGTACGTTGCCGAAACGACGGAGGTCGGGTTCGCGTGTACCGGGATGATAGGTCATCAGGAACACTCGTCGTGAGCCGGACCACAGCTGGTGCAGTGCTGCATCATCGAGGAGGATAGGCGGCGCATCCGGCCAGAGGCTGCCGAACCAGGGGCCGTTGATGTGGCCATTGACGAGCAGCACGGGTTGTCCGGTGTAGAAGAGCAGGGTAGAGCCGGAGGTGAGTTCGCCGTCGATGGCGATGAGATCGCCGGGATGCTCCTGGGTGTGGATTGCCTCGGCTAGACCCTTTGAACCGAGAATGGGATAAAAGCGAACCAGGCCCGCATGCGCGCCGAGCAGCACGGCGGTCATGGCAAAGGCGATGAGCAGGTTCGCGGCCAGCGTGTGATGCCGGACGCGTAGCCAGTGAGAGCCGGGCCCGACCAGCAGCATACCGACAGCGACCAGTGTCAGCGGGCCGCGAAACAGGCCCATAGCCTTGCCCGTGAGGTCGAAGACGTGGCCGAGCGACAGGTTGTAGAGGTCTGGGTTGGAGCTGAGGAGAGAGCTCAGCGTGGCACCGGGTTGCGGGCTTGGCGCGGCAAGGGCGAAGTAGCCGCATACGGCAAAGAGCAATAGCCCGAGTGGGACAAGAAACCACCGCGAAGCGGCGAGTGCCTGGGTACGGTTTCGGGATGTTTGTGCAGCTTGGGGGATGGTAGAAATCGTCAGGGAACGATCGGCTGCCGCGAGCAGGCCTCCAACGAGCAGAGCAAGCGCGGGCAGCGCGGGGAGATGGTAGTACTCCTGGCGCGAGGACAACGTAAAGAAACCCAGGATGAGGCCAGCCCAGAGCAGGAGCGAGCGCGCGGCCTCGCGGCGGCGTTCGCCGGGGGGGAGGGGACCCACACTTTCCGACAACGCCGGAAAGGAGGGGGCACCCAAGACGGAGACGGCCGGCTCGGAATCTGCGGATGGATCTCCGCGGAGGTCGCGCATGGCATCAAGGACGGCGGCGGGCAGAAAGGCTGTCCAGGGAAGGAGCCAAAGCAGAAGCAGCAGCCAAAAGAGTGGTACTGGCACCTGCCCGTAGTCGTGCGGAATGCGCTTCTGCAAGAAGCGGGCGACATGCTCGTTGTAGAGATAGAACCAGGTCCACCCGGCGCGTGCGGGAAGGCCAAGGCCTGACGGCATGGCGATCGCTGGATTGCGCAGAGCCGCAAGGATGTGCCATGGCGCGGCAATGGCGAAAAAAACCAGTGTGGCCAATGGCAAATGGAGCTTTCCAAGGGCTCGCAGGCGGCCCGTCCAGAGCAGATAAAGCAGGGCGAAGCCGAGTGGGAACACAAGGCCGATGAGGCCCTTGGTCAGTACGTTCATCGCGGTGGCGGCAGCGAAGCCCAGGCTGGGCCAAAGCGCGGAGCGAGCTGGGCCGCAGCTTGGGTGCAAACTTGGGTGCAAGGTGGGGTGCAAGCTGGGGTAGAGGCGCTCGAGCGCGAGCAGGAGCATGTGCACGGCGAGGCACATCCAGAGAGCGACGAGGATATCGGGGATGTAGAAGCGCGTGTACAGGTAGGGGCCGATGGAGATGCCGGTGGCGAGGGCGGCATAGAGGCCACCGCGATCCGGCGCGACTACGGGCGAGATACCCGCAAAAAGGCGGACGCCGAGAGCGTATACCGCGAGCAGCAGGCACAGAACGCCAAGGGCAAGCGGAAGGCGTGCGGCCCAATCATGGACACCGAAGATGCGCATGGAACCGGCGGCCATCCAGTACATCAATGGAGGCTTGTCGAAGAAGCGGATGCCGTCGATCGTGGGCGTGACGTAGTCGTGGCGCACGAGCATCTCGCGTGCGATCTCGGTATAGACCGAATCGACATCGTCCAGCAAGCCGGGCGAGAAGAGGCCGCCAACTTGCAGGACCAGCCAGGGAAGCAGGATCAGCAGGAGGGATGACGTGCGCCACTGACGCCGGAGTTGCGAGTGCGGTGGGGAAAGATGCTGCAGGTTGCCGGGCGCGATCACGTCAGAATCTCTATTGTTCGGGACGACGGGTGTCCCTGTCTACCGCGGCAACGGGACATCGTCGAGTGGGCGGTCGGTGAGGAGCTCCTTGCCGGCGCTCTCATAGAGCTTCAACGCATGGGAACCGAGGACGGGATCCACGTCCGTGCGATGCTCGAGCGGTACGAAGAGGAGCTTGCGGCGGCCCTTTCCCCAATTGGCGAAGAGCTCGTCATGGGAGAGGAAGATCGGGGGTGCATCGGGAAAGGTGCTGCCGAAGAGCATGGAGGTGCTGCGGCCATCGACGAGCTCGACCGGATGTTGCAGGTAGAAGGGAATCGAGGAGCCAAGGGCCTGGTCGCCGAAGAGCAGCACTTGGCTATTCGGGGCGACCGCATGGGCACTCTGTAGGGTCTGGACACGCGCGGCGAAGCTCTGTGAGGACAGCATGGGCGCGAAGCGTATGAGGGCCAGGTGCGCCGCCATCAAGAACACGGTGCAGGTAAGGGCGAGCGTAAGTGTGGCCGGGGTGTGCCGGCCACGCAGTCGCAGCAGCAGACTGAGCGCAGGCCCGACCGCAAAGGCGAGGCAGGCCAGTGCCGCGGGAAGCCGTAGCGCGGAGAAAGAAGCGCTGGTGAGATCGAAAAGGTGCGACATCGAAAGCGTGTAGTTGCCGACCCCGCGTTGCACGAACAGATCGCCAATATTGGCCGCTGCCGGAAGATGGCGGCTTGTCCAGAGTTCAAAGGCAAGCGCGGAGGCCGCGAGCAGGCCGAGCACGGCCAGCATGGCCTGTGAGGCGAGCAGGGTACGGCGCAAGCGATCTGAATGTTTATCCGCAGGCGTTCCGTGGAGGTGGTGTTCCAAGCTCACCAGGGCGGCAGCGGTGATCAGCAGCAGCGGCAGGTAGACCGGAAGGGTGTAGTACTCCTGGTTGGTGGAAAGACTGAAAAAGACGAGTACAAAAGCCGAGAAGGAAGCAAGCAGCAGCACGGAGCGACGGGCCTCCGTGGCTTCCTGGGGCAGAGGTCGCGTGAGCCAGAGCTTTCTCCGCTGCCAGAGGAGCACGGCGATCGCGGGTGCGAAGAGGCTCCAAGGAAAGAGCCAGACCAGGTGCAGCGACCAGTAGAGCGCCCCCGGCAGCTTGTTGTAGTCCACCGGTGTGCGCCGCCCGAGAAAGCGGAGAAGGTGTTCATTGATGAAGTAGAACCAGAAAAAACCATGGCCATCCGCTCCGCCGCGGTTGCGCAGGCCGGCAAGGATGTGCCAGGGAGCGGCAACGGCGACCAGCAGGGCCGCCCCGCTGAACGGATGCAGCCGCCTCCAGAGGCGCAGCTCACGAGCCAGGGGAAGATAGATCGCCAGGGCACCGAAGAGGAACACGGGCGCGACGAAGCCCTTCGTGAGGACGGCGGCGGCAAGCGCCAGCCACGCCCCGTATGCCCAGCGTCTCCCTTTGGCTCCGCCATCTTTAAGGGCGCGCAGACAACCGTATAACGCACAGGCCAGGAGTAAGGACAAAAGCGCATCGGGGATGAAGACGCGCGTAAACAGAAACAACCCTGTGGCGGTCAGGGTGAAGAGCGCGGCATAAAAGCCTGCGAGGGCACCGAAGGCTCGTCCGCCCCAGTGCCACCCGAGCACGGCCAGACCGAGGACCGTCAGCGCCAGCGGCAGGTGCACGGCAAAGCTGTTGTTCCCGAAGATTCGGAGACTGCAGGCCGCGATCCAGTAGGGAAGCGGTGCCTTCTCAAGGTAGCGGATGCCATCCACATGCAGGGTGACCCAATCGCCGGTGCGCAGCATGGCCTGGGCGGCTTGCGCGTGGGTGGCATCGGCATCGTCCAACAGGGGCGGAGAGAAGAGCGACAACAGGTAGATCGCGGCCCATACCAGCGCGACCGTGGCGATCGCGGGTGCGCTCCGGGACGTTCGGACGCGAAGCGCAAGGGGGCCTGGCGGGTTGCGGGTGGGACTAAGCAGCATGAAAATCTCAGCGTTTTCTGGACTCTTTTTAGAATAGCAACACCGGTCGGCGGCAGATGTTGCTCACCCTTTCTCGAGTGAGCCCTCGATGCGATGTATCGTGTTGTTGACACATAAGCTAAGGTCCATGGAGAACCATACCCGCAATGCCCATCTTCGCGGCAATCGACATCGGTTCGAACTCCTGCCGCCTGGCCATTGCTTCCGTCGAGCAGCATGAATTGCGGACGCTGCATGAGGATCGTGAGGTAACGCGGCTGGGTGAGAGCGTGTTTGAAACTGGGGTGATCTCGCCCGAGTCGATGGCCAACACCATAAAAGCTTTGAAGCGATTTCACAAAGCCGTCCAGTCGCATGTTGTCGATAAGGTGCGTGTAGTGGCTACGAGCGCGACGCGCGATGCCTTGAACGCGGACGCATTCCGCACCTGGGTGCAGTCCGCGACCGGGTGGCCTCTTGAAATTATTAGCGGACTCGAAGAGGGACGGCTGATTCACCTGGGTGTCATGACCCATGAACCGGACGCGCAAGGACGCTGCCTGCTGATCGATCTTGGCGGCGGATCGTGCGAGATTACGCTTTCGAATCAAGGCCGGATCGGGGAGATGATGAGCCTGCCGCTAGGTGCTGTTCGCCTGCAGCAGGAGTTTCTCCGCACAGATCCGCCCTCGAAGGGAGACATCGGACGTTTGCGGCAGTTCATCGACCGGGAGATGTCGCGGGTGGAGCGCAAACTCGGCAAGCCGGATGTGGACCTCGTGCTGGCGACCTCGGGCACCGCTGCGGCCCTAGCCGAGGCGGCCAACGTGTTGCCGGCCGAGGGTGCGGTCGAGAAGCATGCGATGCCCAGCACGAAGGCGGCGCGCGGCAGATCGAGTCAGGCGTTGCTGCCGCTGGAGGCGGACACGGCCTCCATACGCAGACTGGCGGACCGGCTGGCCAAGATGACCAACACGCAGCGCGCGGCGGTGAAGGGCATCGGACCGCGGCGCTCGGAGATCATCGTGGGCGGGGCGCTTGTGTATGCGTCGCTGCTGGAGCGCACGGGGCTGAATGGCTTTCGCTACTCGCCGCTGGGACTGCGCGATGGTGTGCTGGCGCAGATGCTCGCCGATACGGACACCCGCGCCAGCGTGCATAAGACGATGGAATCGGAGCGCTGGCAGGGGGTGTTGGAGGTGTGCAAGCGCTATGGCGTCGACCCGGCCCGGGCCGAACCTGTACGCAAGCAGGCCGAGGCGCTGTTTGACAGTCTTCAGCGTGTGCACGATCTACCTCTCGAGTACAGGCTTTGGCTGGCTGCCGCGGCGATGATGCGGGAGGTGGGCAAGTTCATGAACCACCAGGGACATCATCGTCACACGCAGTACATCATCGCCAACTCGGAGATCTTCGGCTTCTCGCAAGGCCAGCGGACGATCGTCGCCGCGATCAGCCGTTACCTGGGCAAGAGCCGGCCGGAGCCGATGGACCGCACCATGCGTGCCGTGCCCGTGGAGGAGCACACCTCCGTGAAGCGCGCCGTGGTGCTGCTGCGGGTGGCGCAGGCCCTGCATGGCGAGCGTTCCGGCGCGGCCCTGCGGGTGAAGACGCTGGTGTACCCCAAGCGCGTCGTGCTGCAGCTGCAGCCGTCACGCGGCGGTGCGGAGCTGGAGATGTGGTCGTTGCGGAAGGAAGCGGCTTACTTCCGTGAAGTTCTGCGCCGCGAGCTTTTTGTCGATGTCGCATAAAGCGCGCGTACAAGGCGCGGATCCAGCAACCATCGCAGCATCGCCGGCCCGCGATCCACAGTGACACGCGCCATGGAGCCCTTGCGCAGCCGTACGCGAGCCATGGGCGGAGGTACCGCTTCCAGCGCGGCACCTCCCTCGATCATCTGGCCCAGGAAGTAAGTCAGCGTTGGGTTGTGACCGACCATCAGCACGTTCTCATAGCTGCGGCACTCATGGATCAGACGCTGGAACTGCGCGTACTCTGCGTTGGGCTGCAAAGCTTCGGCATGCAGAATTTTTGCCTCGTAGCCCATCTCCGTGCCGATCAGCTGGGCTGTCTGCAGGCAGCGTTTGAGGGGGCTCGAGACAATTAGATCGAAGCTGATCTTCATGGCGTTGAGCACGTGGGCCAGATGGAAGCAGTGCTGCTTTCCTTCCTTATCCAGCGGACGTTTGACGTCGACCTTCAGATTGGCCCGGCTCGTACCGGCGCTGGCATGGCGCAGGATGTAGAGGTTCAGCCGATCGCGGTTCGGATGGGCGAAGCGCACGCCCGAGCGGCGCGGCATGGGTGTTTCCGCGAGAAAGATCGCCGGATCCGGAACCGGCAGCGAGGGAGTGGCGGGTTCCGGATTCGGCTGCGGATCGGCTGGCGCACTTGCCTCAGCTTGGCCCGCCGGCGATGCCCCGGAGGCCACGCTGTCTCCCCTCGATGGATCGGGAGCCGAGGTGGACCCATTCGAATTTTTGACCTTGATACTCACTGTCCTGTCGATGACTCTTGAGCTGAGAGTTGTTCTGTCGAGCTTCTATCAATACTCTTTTGCCGATTGCTATCGACCTGCTTTATCATTCCCGCTTAGCCGATCCAATTGATCATAGACCGGTGGTAAAGGTTCGTGCTCGTGTATCAAGGGCCGTCTGGTGGTTACCGCCTCAGCCGGGCAGTTGCCAGAGCTCTGAATACACAAAGCCGCCGAGCCATTCCCAACGCCCAAGGCGGCGAAAGCCGGCGAGCCGCAAGGCATGCTGCGGGTCGGGCAAACCCCTCACACGCATTTTCGTTACGCAACCAAAGACGAAATACAAGAAGCCGATATAGGCCTGGGCCAGCGGGCGGGCAAGCCGTGACCGGGGAAGCCCGAACTCCGAGAGTACCCAGCGGCAACCCGGCTGGACGCCGGTCCCGAGCTGCACGGCGAGGGTATCGACCTCCGGCTGCGTGAGGCAGTCAAGAAAGAAGTGCGTCGCAATAAGATCGCACTTTGGCAAAGGCTGGATGTCGAGGGCGGAAGCGTGCGTGATCGTGAGGCGGCCGGCGTTGCCGTCGCGTGTACAGCGGTCTCGCAGCAAGCCGAGCATGGCTTTGCTGGTGTCTACGGCTCCCAGGTGGGCGTGGGGCGCTTGGCGCAGAAGAGCGGCGGCAAAGCGGCCATCCCCATCGCCCAAGACCATGACTTGCCTGGCCGCTGTGAACTCCTTTAGGAAGTGCAGCCGCGTGCGATGGAGTAGCGGTCCGAGTGCCAGGTACTCCGCCCAGCGATAGACGCGAGCGATGGGATCGAAGTTCGGGACGATGCGCTCGCTCGGGGCGATGGGCGAGTGCTCCGCCCTCAGCGTAATCATCGCGAGGGGTCGAGCAAGGCGAAGATAATAGGCAGTATGGGGGTAAGCAGGATCAGGTCGGCAAGCGCGCGCAGCCGCAGTTGCGGCATCTGCTTGCGCACAAAGTGCAGCAGAAGGAAGATCCCTGCCGTAACCGCACACGCAAACGGCATCGCCGCGGGATGGGGCAACGGAGAGCTGTGCAGTAGACCCGTTCGCGGCAGGGTAAACAGGGCAACGGCTATGGCCGCCGCGGTGGCAAGCAGGAAGTAGGTGAGGCCCAGCAGCCGGTCGACCGCGTAACGCGTGGTGGCATGTGCTTCGCTGTGGTCGTCGGGGTGTTCCCAGGCGTAGAGGAACAGGCAATTCAACGTACACACGCCGGCAAACAGCAGAGCTTCTGGAAACAAGGCAAACCGGAGCGCGGGGGCACGGGCCACCGTGGGAACAAAGACAGCAGCAGGAAAGAAGAGACCGACGGCCAGTTCCTTGGGCAGGCACCGGCCGAGAGCGTGGGGCGTGGCCTGCACGTGCACGATCAGCAACCAGCCCGCGAGCAAGGTAGCCAACACGGCGAACAGGTGCAATACAGGAGCGAACAGGAGATGCACTAAAGAAGCGAGCAGCAAGGTGGCCCCCGCAATCGAGAGCAGGAATCGACCCCTGTGGCAATGATGGAAGTAGTGCCGCTCCTCGAGCCCCGGGGGGCAGAAACCGCCTGCCAGCAGACGGGCATCGAGCAGTCGATCGGTGGCGTACAACATCCAGACTGCAACAAACATAGCGATCGGATCGACCACGGAAAGGCGAACGCCGGCGGTCCAGGCAGCGAAGATGGTCCACAAGGCCGCAACTGTGGGAGCATCCAGCGACAACAGATGCCATAACGCGAGAGGCGAACGCTTCTTTGGCGGCTCCGCAGAAGCGGGCGACGTGGCCGGTTCGGGAACGGTGACGAGCCGCAATCGCACGGCAGCGGCATCGACACGCGTTGTTGCTAGAGCCATGAAAGGTGACCTATACCCGGGGAGGGAGGTGCCAATTTGAACAGAGGGTACCGCATCGTGCCTGACCGCCCTTTACGTCTGCTTACCTGACCGTTCTGCTCTGGAGAGACCTTATCGTTCCCCCGCCGGAACTACTGGTTGGAGGGTGCATCACTTTGCGATGCATTGCGCTCACGCAATGTGGTGGGCTCGTAATTGGAGGGCTTCTCGGCCGAACGCACCGTAAGCGGGCGGCTGAGGTGGAAGCGGATCACGCTTTCTGAAGCGATCTCAACCTGCTGGCCACGGGTGACGCCCTGCAGCACCGTGCCACCGCCGCCGCCGGCCAGCGCGCCGATGCCTGCGCCCTTGCCGCCGCCGAAGATGCCGCCGAGAACGGCCCCGACAGCTGCGCCGCCGCCGATCTTCTCGGCTGAGTTGGTGCCGCGATTTTTACCCTCAACGCTGTAGGCCTCCGTGCTGATCGGCAGAAGCGTGCCGTGACGGCGAACTCCCGTCAGTTCGACGCTCAGTTCCGAGTGGCCCTTGAAGTGTCCGGCGTCCTTGGCCGTGACCACGCGCCCGCTCACGGCCGATCCCGCGGGAATGATCACCACGCCGTCACGGACGACCTCTGCGGTGACCACGCCATTGAAGGGCTGACCGTCCGTGGCTGTTTTGCTGCTCAGGGCCTCCGTGATACGGATGGGCACTGTGGTTCCGACCGGGGCGGTGATCTCACGAATCACGGGTTCCGGTGGGGGTGGGGCCGGAGCAATGGTGCGGGCCGGGCTCGAGGGTGGCGGCAGCGTGTGGTTCTGCGCGAGCGTCTGGCGCTCCTGGGTCGTGGTCTGCCGGGCTTGCGTGGGGGCCTCCGGCGAGGTCACCGTGGGGGCCACCTGGATGCCGGCCACCTGCAGGCTGTTGACTACTTCCTTGACGCCCTTTACCTTGGCAGCGTCCTGTGCGGCGACGCTGCTGGCCGTATCGTCGGTGACATTGCCGGAAAGCGTGACCACGCCATTCTGTACGCCGACCTGAACCGGTTGCTGCTTGATGGATGGGTCTGCGGCCAGGGCATTGTGTACCCCCGCCGCCAGATCGGTGTCGCTCACCGTGTGCTGGCATCCCGCAAGCGCCAAGCTGAGTGAACCGGTGAGGGTAAAGCTGACGATTCGCGAGAAGCGAGGCAGAGTCATAACGTCTTTGGCGTGCATGTCGGGATCCTTAGTTGATGATCGTACAACTGGCCTGGCCGTCGAGGCTAGTGCTTCCGAAGCGAATGCCTTTGGATGCAAGGGGAGAAGGAGAAGGGGGTTGAGAGCCAGCAGATCGATCGGGGGATTCCCTCCTGCCCAATCCCGCGCCGGAGAACTTCATCGTACGGAACAACCGGGTCAAACTCCTACGCATCCCTGTGATTGTAACGGTGAGCCCAGTTGCGGGCCTAACCCACTTCTTTTGAAAGAACAGGTGAACGCGATGGCAAGTGACGACGGATCGAGCAGCTTTGGATGGTTTCTTGCAGGATTGGGTATCGGTGCCCTGGTTGGCGTACTGTATGCGCCCCGGTCCGGCCGTGAAACCCGGGATGAGCTCGTAGCCAACGCCCTGGACGCACGTGATAAGGCCAACCAGCTCTACAACCAGGGCGTGGACCAAGCGACGCAGTATGTGCAGCAGGGCAAGGAAGCCGCGGCGCAGGCCGTGCAGCAGACCAAGGAAGTAGCTGGTCAGGTCCTTCAACAAGGCAAAGAGGCTGCCGGCCAAGCTGTGCAGCAGACCAAGGGCGTGGCCGACCAGGTAGTTCAGCAGGGTAAGCAGGTGGCCAATCAGTACGTGGACCAGAGCAAGGAGTTCTACGACAAGGGCCGCACCCAATGGACTGAGTATGTCGAGAAGGGCAAGGGCCTGGTGCAGAACCAAACCGAAGCCGCGCAGGCCGCCGTCGATGCCGCCAAAGATGCGTATACGGCCAAGACGGGCGATGCCCCTTCTACTACGTAACCTGAACGTGTAGGCACGAAAGGGCCGGTGATCTTTCGCCGGCCCTTTTGCTGTGAAACTAAGCGGTCCGGTCGCTGCCTTGCATCACATCGTGAGCAGAGTGAAACAGATCAGGTTTGAACGCGCTCTTTAGAAAGCGCTCAAGGAGCACAGATGCCAGCCCTATCCACAGTTGCCATGTTTTTCCAGGACACCACAAGTCTTGCCAGTGATGTTCACTCGTTGATGATTGCCGAGTGGATCATCGCGGTCTGCATTTTGTTGGTGATCCTTGGGCTGATCGGCGCGATCATCGCTGTCTACCTGATCGTTCGCAACGTCCAGAAGAAGGTCGATAACGTCACCAAGACGGTTCAGGCCAGGGCCATGCCGCTGATCGGGCAGGGCCAGGACCTGCTGACCAAGGTGCAGGAGATCGTCGGCGATCTAAAGCCGAAGATCGCCAGCGTCAGTGGCGATGTGACGCATATCAGCGGCGTAGTGAAAGAGAAAGTCGACGAGATCAGCGTCACTGTGACCAAGGTCGTCGGTGAAGTCAGCGAGACAGTCACCAAGGTGACAGGGCAGGTCGGAGAAACGGTCACAAAGGTCTCGGGACAGGTAGGTGAAACCGTAACCCAAGTGAACTCGACCGTCCAGGATGTGAATGGCAAGACGCAGGCGCAGGTCGCCCGCGTGAACGGCATGGTGAGCGAGGTGCTCACCAGCACCGAGCAGGTATCGCGTTCTATACAGCATGGTATCCGGGTGCCTGTGGACAAGATGGTGGGCTGGGTCGCATTGGCAAAGGCCGGTCTCGAGTCGCTCGCCGCGAAGACGCCGTTTGGCAGCAAACCCGCACCTCGGCGCAGCCCGGCACCGACGCCGATTCGCACCACCACGGTGGCTCCCGGAGGACCGCCGTTCGTGCCCGCCGCAGATGACGCGAAGCGACCGATGTAGGTGTTGTCAGGTTTTTGATATGCGGAATGTGGGGCGAGTCGAGAGGCTCGCCCCTTTTGTCGTACCTGTCATGAGCTGGTGTGGCGATGGAGCTTTCGGGGCTAACGGGACGGTGAAGAAGCAGATCCCTTTGCTACGCTGCGGGATGACAAAGGGGTGCTTTAAGGCGTCAGCAGACGACGCAACAGTTGTGGGTACGCCAGTGCCGGCAACGAATAGGAGTGCGTGATCGCAAAGGGGTCGTTACCGGATCCAGCCACCGCCGGCTACCTCATCGTCCTGGTAGAACACAGCGGACTGGCCAGGGGTCACGGCGCGCTGCGGCTCGTCGAAGATCACCTCGACCCTATCCGCGCCAACGACACGAAGCGTGGCGGGTGCCGGCTCGTGGCGGTGCCTGATCTTTACGGCCACTCGAATGGGCTGATCGGGTGCGGCGATCGAAACCCAGTTCAGCCGCTCCGCGCGCAGTTCGCGAGTGTAGAGGGCCTGGTCCGGGCCGACCTCGACGCGATGCGAATCGGGATGAATTTTCAGCACGTAAACAGGCTCGGGCGTGCTCAGGCCGAGGCCTTTGCGCTGGCCCACGGTGAAGCCGTGGATGCCCTCATGACGGCCCACCACCTCACCCTTACTGGAGACAAGTTCACCAGCGCTATCGGGCAGCGCGCGGCCCTGCTCGTCAAGATAGGCGCGCAAGAACTGCGAGTAGCTGCCGCCCGGGATGAAACAGATCTCCTGGGAATCGGGCTTTTGCGCGAGTTCCAAGCCCTGGTCGGCGGCCAGGGCGCGCACGGCGGGTTTACACATTTCACCTAGAGGAAAGAGCGTGCGGCTGAGCTGCTCCTGCGTGAGACCGAACAGGAAGTAGGTCTGGTCCTTGGAGCGGTCGGCGGGACGAGAAAGAATCCAGCGGCCACGGTCCGCATCGTACCGGTTGCGCGCGTAGTGGCCGGTGGCGATGCGCTCGGCCCCGATGTCGCGGGCGGTCTCGAGTAGGGCGTCGAACTTCAGGTGGTTGTTGCACAAGGTGCACGGGATAGGCGTACGCCCGTGAAGGTACTCGTCCACAAATGGCCGTACGACCTCGGCTTCGAAGCGCTCCTGCGCGTTGACGAGGTAGTAGGGGATGCCGAGCTGCTCGGCGACACGGCGGGCGTCGTAGACGTCGTCGATGGAGCAGCAGCGGCCCTGCACGGTTTCGGGCATACCCTCGCGGCCGGCGAGCCGGCGCTGGTTCCACAATTGCAGCGTGAGTCCAACGATTGGATGCCCCTCGGCCCGCAGCATCGCGGCGACCGCGGAAGAGTCCACTCCCCCGGACATGGCGACGGCGATGGTTTCGGGCCTAGGCATCATCCCCCAATGATACGAGCTTGGGGAGATCTACGACACGGGCTTCGACAGATCTCCGATACGAGCTTGGGGAGCTCCACGCATCGCGGACGAACCGGCACACATCCATGGGATATGGCTCTATCAACGGAGACCGCCACTTCGGGCGATGCCGCGCAGACCTCTGCCTTCTCGAACCGCTGGGCGCTGCCGTTTTTGGGCCTTGCCTGCGCGGTGGGCGTGGGCTCGATTTACTACAATCAGCCGCTCCTGCTGGTGATGGGCCGCTCGGTGGGCCAGGGGCCGAAGGCGATGGGGTTTGTCGCCGTCGCTACGCAGGTGGGCTATGCGGCCGGGATGCTGAGCTTTGTGCCGCTGGGCGATGTCGCCGAGCGGCGCGGGCTGATGATGCGGCTCTACGCCGCCGTCGCGGTGGCGCTGGTCCTGGTGGCGACGGCGCGCAACTTCACCTGGTTGATCGTGGCAAGCGTTTTGACGGGGCTGCTGGCCTCCGTGACGCATGTGGCGCTGCCGCTGGCACCGGAGCTTGTGCCCGCCACGCGGCGCGGGCAGGCAATCGGCACCGTGATGACGGGGCTGCTGCTTGGCATTCTGCTGGCGCGCAGCTTTGCCGGTTGGGTGAGCAATCTCGGCGGCTGGCGGACGGTGTTCTGGGCGGCCGCGCTGATGAATCTGGCTTTTGTTCCGCTGCTAGCGAAGGCGATGCCGAAGCTGGAGCCGAAACAGAAGCTGACCTATCCAGCCGCAATGCGCTCGCTATGGACGTTATTTCGGACCCTGCCGCTGCTGCGTGAGTCGGGTGTCATCGGCGGCCTCACCTTTGCCGCGTTCTCCTGCTTCTGGACCATGCTGGCTTTTGTGCTGCATGCGCATTATGGGCTTGGGCCAGGCGTGGCCGGGACCTTCGGTGTGGTCGGCGCGGCCGGTGCCCTGGTGGCTCCGTTTGCCGGGCGGCTTGCCGACCGGCATGGCACGCGCTACGTGATCTCGTTCGCCGGGGCCGCGATCACGGCCTCCTTCATCTGGCTCTGGCTGAGCGAGCGGCTGCATGCGCCCTTGACGCTGCACTTGGCTGGGCTGGTGGTGGGTGTCATCGCGCTCGACGCCGGCACCCAGATGATGCAGGTGGCTAACCAGACCCGCATCTTCGGTCTTGATCCAGGGGCGAGAAGCCGCCTGAACACGCTGTACATGACGATGTATTTCACCGGCGGCGCGCTGGGTTCGGCACTCGCGAGCATGGCCTGGGACCGCTTCGAATGGACGGGCGTGTGTGCGCTAGGGGCGGGGCTGATGATTGTCGCCGGCCTCGTGCATCTGGCCGGACCGAGTCGGCAGGCCAAGGAGGTGAAGCTGGTGGGCGTCAGTGCCCATGAGCTTGGTTGAGGAACGAAAGCTGGCGCAACAGCACGGACGAAAAGCAGGTCCCCTGCGGGGATGACAATCCAGAAGAGAACAGTGCCACTCCTGCTTGCTACTTCCTACTTCCCCTCTGCTACGTGCTGTTCGCTGTTTTGATGGGCGAGGCAGGTCTCGAACCTGCAACCCCGGACTTAGAAGGTCCGTGCTCTATCCAGTTGAGCTACTCGCCCGCGGCCATTGACGCTCTGGGGAGCATCATGCGCTAGTCGATTGTAGCGGAGCCCGGGGGCAGCGCCTGTTCGCGTTCGCGAAGCAGGTCCACCACGGCCTCCAGCGCAGCCTCCCAGCGCTTTCCGGCGGTCTCCGGGTCCGCTGCGACTGCCGTGACGTAGAGGGTAAAGGCAAATCCCTCCAGAGCATAGCGCGGCGGCTGGTTTTCAGCGTCTCCACGATCGGCAATCACGGCCGGGCGGAGGGCGGTTTCAAGCGCCGACTCCGGATGCGGCAGCCGCGCCGCACGCCGGACCAGACGGTCCAGCCGTCCGCTGGCCTGGTGGGCCGAGGCAAAGACGCTCCGCTCCCGCCACAGCACATCGATGTAGCTGCCGAAGCCGAAGGCTGCTTCCTCGTCAAGGAGATCGAGATCGAGCCGCAAGGCCTCAAGCTTGTCGCCGCCAAGCTCTGGCGAGAGCGCCCATGCATCGCATTTCGAAGTGAAAAAACCTGAACCGGAGGCGTTCAGTGACCGCAAGGCGCGGCGCAGGGCGGGGTGATCCTCGGCTTCAGGGATCTCTGCGATATCGAATGGCTCGGCACGCAGATCGACGAAGTGCGCGGTGCCTTCGGGGTCCGACCAGGGCACCACGATCACAGGATCGTCCTCTCCGCACGCGGCGCTCCACTCGGCATACATCTCCTCAGGTTACAAGGAGACAGTGGCCGCGGCATGCCTCAGGACAAAACGAAGCGCAGTGTGCTCGGCCCAGTAACCGTCGTTGCCATCCGCGGGCTCCGGCTGCGCCAGAAAGGCGCAGTGGCCACCGTATTCAGTTTCAAGCAGCGTGATGGCAGGGTTCGCGGCGATGGTGGCGCGGGTCTCAGCCGCAATACGGACAAAGGGGTCGTCGCAGGCATGGATCAGCAGCGTGGGTACGCGGACTTTGTCCAGCACGCGTGCCGCGGAGGAACGGAGGTAATAATCGTCTGCACTATGAAATCCGTTGTAGAGCGCTGTGATGCGTTCGTCAAAATCACGGATGGAGGTGATACCGATACTCCGTCGAGGGTCGAAGGCCCGTGGAAACAGAAAGGCTTTGCGGCGAAAGCGCTTCAGCAGAGCGCGTACGAAGCGTCGCTCATAGAAGCGATTGGAGGGCTCATGCAGCGCGTCAGCCGACTCCCGTAGGTCCACAGCCGCGGAGACGCCAACCACGGCTCGCAGCTGGGCAGGTGCATTGGAGCCAAGTTCCCCGGCGAGCTTTAAGACCAGGTTGCCGCCCATCGAGTAGCCGATAAGCGCGATCTCCTCCAGGCGCTCGTGTTCGAGAAAAAACCGCAACACCGCACCGACATCCCCGGACATCCCGGAGTGGTAGAGCGTGGGCGAGAGTCGCTCCGTACCGCCGCAGGTGCGCATGTTCATACGAAGGACGTTGTAGCCGGCATTAAAGAATTTTGTACTGTTGCCGATAACGTACTGGGAATGTGATGAGCCCTCAAGGCCGTGAAGGAGGATGACCGTGGGGTGGCAGCGGCGCTCGGAGCCGGGCTGCCAGTGACACTCGCAGAGCACCTGGCTGGCAATTTGACTCCCGCGCTGGGGAGCCACTTCGACCAGCTGTTGCGCTGGACTCGGAAGCCTGTTGGGCCGCGGCAGCACATTGCCGGCAATCGTCTGCGCATGCGCGTTTGTGAGCCAGCGGCGCGGATGAAAGGGCAGATAACCAGCGGGCCAAGGGCCGGAGGGACACAACGGATCCATCAGCGAGCCTTCCGCTGTTTCGCGGGACGGGTGGCGAGTTTTGCTGCCTGCGCGAGCATGTACGTGGCATTCCGTGCGCCCGTGGGCTCGTCCTGATGGCGGAAAAAGACGTACACCTCGCCCTGGCTGCTCCGCTCCGTGAAGCGTTCGGCGAACGACCGCAGCTCCCCCGGGGTGTAGCCGCCATCGCGCCGAAGCCGATAGCAGCGGAACGCGGCGGTTTGGATGTCTGGCGTAGAGAGGTCGTCGGTATCGGCGATGCAGAGCGCCGCACCAGCCTCACGCAGGAGCGCGTAGATCTCTTCGCTGAACCAGCTGGCGTGGCGAAATTCAAACGCGATCTTTGGGGCGTCTTGGCCTCGGAACGCGGGTATCTCGAGAAAACTTTGCAGCCGGGCGGGGTCGGCCGTGAAGTTGGGGGGCAGTTGAAAGAGCAGGGGACCAAGCTTGCCGGCTGCAATGGCGGGCGTGAGTGAAGTGATAAAGCGCTCCACCTCGTCTGGGCAGTGGCGCAGACGGGCAAAGTGCGTGATGCGTTGTGGAGCTTTGAAGCTGAAACAAAAGCCGGGCGGGGCGGCAGCCAACCAGCCTTCCAGTTGCGCAGGCGTGGGCAGGGTGCGAAAGGTGTAGTTCACCTCTACTGCTGTCAGAACAGAGGCGTAGTGGTGCAGAAACGCGCGGCTGGGAACCGCGGCCGGATAAAAGCCCGGCTTCCACGTGGGATAAGCCCAGCCGGAGGTGCCGACAAACAGGTTCGGGGGACTGGGCGCGAGGTGCGGGGCGGCAACGGCGATGTACTTGGGTGGGCGCGGCACGCGAGATAGGTACGTCGAAGGAGCTTTGGAGCGCCTCAAACCGTTCTCGACGTGTGGAGCGATGAGGGTTGGATGGGGCGGCTAGTGGGTTTCGAACCCACGACATCCGCTGCCACAGAGCGGCGTTCTGCCACTGAACTATAGCCGCCGTACCGAACAGAATTGTAGCATCCAACAGCATGGATCCGGAAAGGCTGCCCTGATGCGAACGAAGTCCGCCGAACCTGAAATTTTGCCGCCGGGTGCCGAAACGGCTAGCCTGGGTGGCACCGCTTCGGGGTACGACGAAGATATCTTGCGGCCGCGGCTCGGTGGGGCCGGCGGCGCATTTCGGAACGAGAACCTTGATCTACTTTCGCGGGTGTTGGATACCTGGTTTCAGGTACCGGGGACAAACATCCGCTTTGGGCTGGATGGGATCATCGGATTTGTGCCGGGCGTGGGTGACTTCCTAGCCGGGGCGGCGAGCTGCATCATCGTGCTGGCGGCGTTCTTTCGCGGAGCGCCGCTGGTGACGGTGGCGCGCATGGCGGCCAATATCGGGATTGAGGTCGTGGCGGGCGCGGTCCCGGTGCTCGGCAATCTGTTCGATATCGGATGGCGCGCGAACCGTCGGAACTATGCACTCTTGGAGCGCAGCCTGACGTACGGGCGGCGGGATACCTGGCGTGACTGGATGTTCATGGGGCTGATTGCGTTGCTGCTGATGAGCTTTGTGATGCTGCCGTTTCTTCTGCTGCTGTGGTTTGGCGGCACGCTGCTGCGGCATCTGCATGCACCGGGCTGGCGATAGGAGAAAGCTCGATGTTCTATCGCTGATAATTGGTTGTACAGTGCAGCTTTCCTGGTTGTTATCGCCGCAGGATGGCAGATGGAGGGCTGCATACGAATTGGGAATTCGCTCCAGGTATCAGAGGTGTGTCTGGCCTATCGCTTGCACAGCCACCAGCACCTTCATTCGCGTCTCCCATCTTCGTTCCGCTGCGATAAACTGAGTCTCGTCGGGGCGTAGCGCAGTCTGGTAGCGCATCTGCTTTGGGAGCAGAGGGTCGGGGGTTCGAATCCCTCCGCCCCGACCATTCCAAAACACAAATCTAGTGAACTGGTTCCGGGTAGAGCAGGTAGGGTGTGCGCTGCTTTCGGAATGCGTCAAGCTGTGTCTGCCAACCCGCGGCGATGGCACGCGGATCGTCACCGCGGGCGATTGCGTCGAGCGTGGAGCGGCTGGCAATAAGGCGCATCGCTCGTTCGAGTTGGAACTGTGCCGGGTACAGCTTATGCAGGGTGCTTAGGAGCTCCAGGCCGAGAAGGGAGCTCTGGAGTGTCTGCCTATCGGTTAGGGTTACGCGGACAGCTTCAATGGTCTGACCGTGAAATGGGTAGTGATGATTGTCTTCGGCGACAGGGATGGAGATCGCCTCGAAGATGACGCCGGGAATGCTGCGATGATTGAGGGCTGAAGCTACGTTCTTGGCTTGAAACCAGATCTTTCCGTCGGCACCGGCACCGGCTCCGAAGACCTCAAAGGGTGTGACTGTGCCCCGGCCAACGGAAAGATTGGTGAGTTCGAGGAAGGCTGTGGCGGGATAGAGTGTCTCCGCCGTGGTCGACCGCAGATTGGGGCTGGGATTGGCCCACGGCAGGCCGGTCTCGTCGTAATACTCGGCACGTTGCCAGTTCTGCATCGGGACGACGGTGAGATGGACGCCGAGCTGTTTTGTGGCATTGATGTAGCGGGCGAGTTCGCCCAGGGTAAGGCCGTGGCGAAGCGGCAGCGGCATGTAGTTGATGTAGGCCTCGGTGCCGGGATCCGAGATGGGGCCGCCAATCTGCTCGCCGCCGATGGGGTCCGGACGGTCGAGAATAATGATTTGAAGATCGTGGTGGAGAGCGGCCTGTTCGTGGGCGGCGGCTTCCAGAAAGTAGCCGAGGACTGTTTCGTACGTATAGCAGCGAACGCCGGCGTCCTGGAGATCAATCACGATAGCGTCGAGATCCTTCAATTGCTCGTGGGTGGGGCGGCGGTCGCTATCATGCGCACCGTAGAGCGAGGTGACGTGGAGGCCGGTGGCGGGGTCGGTTTCGGTGGTGAGGTGTTCGGTGTCCTGCCGGCCGAAGATGCCGTGCTCGGGGGAGAAGAGGGTGGTCAGCTCCGCGTGCGGGACGGCTTGGGGAAGGTCGGTGGCGAGGATGTCGACGGCGCGGCGGCCGTGGGCGTCGAGGCCAGTTTGGTTGGTGAGAAGGCCCAGGCGAAGGGCGTTACCGTGTGCCTGGGCGGCTTCGGCGAGGGCGGTGAAGTGGGAGGCTTCGAGGACGTCAAGGCCGGTGAGCGTCCTGTTAACTGAGGTCTGCCTGGCCTTACTGACGCCTGCAGCCGTTGATGGGTTTTGTTCAGGTGTGAGGGGCGAGGTTTTGAGCGTCGAGGTAGGAATCTGACCGGCGTACAGGCCGAGGGCTTGGGCACCGGCCGTGGCGACCTCGCCACGCAGGTTGGAGATAGGCGCGCCGGCGTGGGGGTGGATCGCGTTGGCGAGCAGGAGGACGAAGGTGTCGGAGCCGGGGTCCATCCAGAGCGAGGTACCGGTGAAGCCGGTGTGGCCGAAGCTGCCTATGGGCAAGAGGCGGCCGCGCGGTTTGGAGTAACCGGAGTCGATGTCCCAGCCGAAGCCGCGGAGGGTTTGGCCGGGGATGGCGGGGTAGTTGGGGG
>CAXTUW010000035.1:0-38770 GCA_964247595.1 uncultured Acidobacteriaceae bacterium
CTCGCGTTCGGCTTCCGGCGTTACCACGCGGCGCGAACGCAGAGCATGTACCATGTCCCTGATTATGCCCGGTCGCCCCGAGTTCATGCAGCAAGCCATCCGGCTCGCCACGGAGAACGTCCTCCACGGCCGCGGCGGCCCGTTCGGTGCGGTGGTCGTGAAAGATGGCGCGGTGATCGCCACGGGCGCAAACCAGGTTACGGCATCGAACGATCCCACCGCCCACGCGGAGATTGTCGCGATCCGTAACGCCTGTCAGGCGCTCGGCACCTTTCAACTTGACAGCTGCGACATCTACACGAGCTGCGAGCCCTGTCCGATGTGTCTCGCGGCGCTCTACTGGTCGCGCTGCCAAGCGATCTATTACGGCAACGACGCGGCCGATGCGGCGCGGGCCGGCTTCGACGATTCGTTGCTGTACGCCGAGGTATGCAAGCCGCTCGATCAACGCTCCATACCGATCCATCGTTTGCTGGGCGAAGAGGCTCGCTCCAGCTTTGACCTTTGGCAGAAAAGCCCCTACCGGGTGGAGTACTGATGCTCGAATCGTTTCTCGCCAACGTGGGCGCTGTCCGGAAAGATACGTCTCCTCTCGGGATCGCGCTGCTCGGCTTCGGCACCGTGGGCAGCTGCTTTGCGGAGGTGCTCGCCTCTAAAGAGGCTTCGCATTTGCGTATTTCGCACGTCTTCAACCGTGGCGTGGAACGCAAACGAAACCATGCCAAAGCACAGTATGTGCCCGCCGATGCGCTCTGGACCGAGCGCATCGAGGATGTCCTCGGCGATCCACAAGTTTCGATCGTCGTCGAACTGATGGGCGGCCTCGAACCTATGGGCGACTGGCTCAGCCGAGCACTTCAGGCAGGCAAACACGTCGTCACGGCCAACAAACAACTCATCGCGCATCGCGGTCCGGCGCTCTTCCAGCTCGCGCAGAAGCATGGCGTGCAACTGCTCTACGGTGCCTCCGTTGCCGGCGGCGTGCCGGTGCTGCCCGGCATCGCGCAGGGGCTCAGCGGCGACCGGCTCACGCGTCTCAGCGGCATAGTGAACGGCACCTGCAACTTCATCCTCAGCGCGATGGAAAACGGTGCCGAGTACCCCGATGTTCTGCGCGAGGCGCAACGTCTGGGCTACGCCGAAGCCGATCCCTCCGCTGACGTCGACGGCCACGATGCCCGCGCTAAGCTGTGCATTTTGGCGCGTCTCGCACTCGAAGCCGAAATGGAGCCCGTCGACGTCCCGGCCCAGACCATCTCGAAGATCTCCGCGGTAGACTTCGCGTATGCCAAGGAGCTTGGCTGCACCCTTCGCCAGGTCTCGCGCGCACAGCTTGACGATCGCTCCGGGACCACAACAATTCGCGCCCGCGTTGGTCCCATGCTGGTCCCGCGCACCTCGCCGGTGGCCTGGTCGCACGGCACGCAGAATATGGTCGTCACCAATGGGCGCTTCGGCGGCGATGTGGTCTTCAGTGGCCATGGTGCCGGCGGCCACGCGACGGCCGTGGCGGTTTGCAGCGACGTGCTGGCCATCGCCGGCGGCAGCTTTCCCGTGCAGCGCACCGCACAACGCTTTCCGGTGTCCGACGACGTGCTCGCGCCGCACTACTTGCGCATGGTGGTGGATGACAAACCCGGCATCATCTCTGCGATCTCCGGCGCGCTCGCGAAGTTCAGCGTCAACATCGATTCCATCCTGCAACGGCGCGGCTACCCCGCGCACCGGCTACCGTTCGTGGTAACGACGGAGCCGTGTCTGCGGTCTACCGTGGATGCGGCTGTGGCCGAGATGTCCGGCATGGATGCGCTGGTGGAACCGCCGCTTGTGCTTGAGATTCTCGTGGTGGATGATCCGGACACGGATTGACCCTCTGCGAGACAGACGCCTTCTCGCTGTCACCCTGGAGCGAAGCGAAGGACAATCCTTTCGTCCGTAGCGCAATAATCGTGTCATCTCGACCGAAGCGGACGGGCTTATCGTCTGCGCGGAGGAGAGACCGCTGTATTTCGTCCGCAGTGGCAAGAACGTTCATGCCGCCACAAGCGAAATGCAGGGATCTCTCCACTACGGCTGCGCCTACGGTCGAGATGACGCTTCTTGGGCTGTGATGCTTGCTTTTAATACTTCGGTAACGAAGTATCGATCCGCTCCGCCCAGGCCGTGATGCCACCCGTGAGATTCTTCACATTCGTATAGCCCGCTGCCTTCAACTCGAGCGAAGCTTTCTGGCTGCGTCCACCGGTCTTGCAGTGCACCACGATCTCTTGATCCTTGTTCGCCGGCAATTCGTTCAGGCGCTGACCAACTTGCCCCACGGGAATCAGCGGTGCGCCAAGATTCACGATGGCGTACTCATGCGGCTCACGTACGTCAAGGACGAAAGGGTGCTGCCCCGCATCCAGCTCGCTCTTCAGCTGCTCCACGGAGATCTGCGGGATGCCCTCGACCACGTTGGCGCTCCCATCCACAGCACCATGTGAACTCACTTCGAGAGGCCCGGTTGTCGCCGGCGGCGCGATACCGCAGAACTGGTCGTAGTCGATCAGTTCCTTGATCTCGTGCGTACCGCAGGCGGGGCAGAGTGGATTTTTGCGCAGCTTCAGCGTGCGGAACTGCATCCCCAACGCATCGACCAGCAGCAGGCGGCCGATCAGCGGCTCCCCGATACCGAGAATGAGCTTGATGACCTCCGTCGCCTGAATCACACCCACTAAGCCCGGCAGAATGCCCAGCACGCCACCCTCGGCGCAGGAGGGCACGAGCCCTGGCGGTGGCGGCTCGGGGTACAGGCAGCGGTAGCACGGCCCTTCCTCGGTGGCGAAGACTGACGCCTGGCCCTCGAAGCGAAAGATGGAGCCGTACGCATTGGGCTTGCCGGTGAGCACGCACGCATCGTTGACGAGATAGCGTGTCTGGAAGTTATCCGTACCGTCGGCAATCACGTCGTACTCGCGGAAGATCTCAAGCGCGTTGGCGCTGGTCAACATCGTGTTGTGCTTCACGACGTTGACGTTTTTGTTCAGGCCCTTGAGCATCACCTCGGCGGAGTCGACCTTCAACATGCCCACGGTCGATTGCGAGTGAATAATTTGCCGCTGTAAATTGCTTTCATCGACGACGTCGAAGTCGACGAGGCCAATCGTACCGACACCCGCCGCCGTGAGATACAGCGCCAGCGGCGCACCGAGCCCGCCGGTGCCCACGCAGAGCACCTTGGCTGCCTTGAGTTTCTGCTGGCCCTCCATGCCCACCTCGGGCAGGATCAGGTGGCGCGAGTAGCGGGCGATCTCTTCGTTGGAGAGCTTAGGGAGTTCCGTGGCAGTACGTTCTTCGATGGCGATCATAGAGTCTTAGCAGGTCTCAGTTAAGAGATGCTGGGAACGCCTCGTTCGATACACGCACTGCGATTCCGCTCACATATGCTTAGTCGCGCCAAGCCGAAGGCGTGCTCTTTTCTAGAGCAAACTCTACCAACGGATCGAGGCGCGTCGTGACCATGCGGTACCCCATCTGCCTCAGTTCGCTGTCCTGCCGCTGGAGGTAGGTCTCATAGAGGCTGCCGAGCGCCTCCTCCTTGCTGGCGAAGACGAGGCGGGACGGCTGCCGCACCTCCAGGAACTCCTTCACGGCCTGAAAGACGCCGCTGAAGATGCGAACGGAGGATTGCATGATGGCATTGGCCGCTTGCACTTCCGGTGCGACCGTAAAGCCCACCTGCCACTCAGCCCCACCGACGTTCGCAAACGTCGTGCTCACCAGCAGACCGTTGTGCGTGAAGGAGGCGATGGCGGTGCCTACGTCTGCCGTCGTCCAAGTGATCTTCGTGGAGGAATCGAACACTGCAATCATCGCCTCGGCTAGAGCAGACATGGAGCCTCCGATTCAGCTGCGATTATAGGCGACCGGCTTTATAGACTGCCTAACGACAGCCGCCGGCGATGGACGGAATGATCGTCACCTCGGCGGCATCGGCCACGGGCGTGTCTTCCTTCTCGGGCAGGTAGCGCATGTCTTCGTCACCGACGTACACATTGACGAACGAACGCAGTTTGCCCTCGGGCGTAAACAGGTGCTGGCGCAGTGCAGGGTAGGCCGTTACAAGCGACTCTAGGCCGCCGGCGAGCGTTGTGCCGGTGGCCACCACTGTCTCCTGGTTGCCGGTGTATGCGCGCAGCGGTGTGGGGATGTGAATCTTCATGTCTTCGATTATCAACCTTCAGAGATGGCGTGCGGAGGTTCGATGCTACCCGATGGTGATCGGCTGCGGCTGAAACCCTTTGTTCTCTTCGCTTGTCCCGGTCAGAAGAAAGCTGTTGCTCACCGTGGCGCGTCCAATCTGCTTGTCGCCCTCAACCGTGGTAATCATGTAGGCGCAGCCGAACCAATGCGCCTCGGCAAAGTCAGTCGAGGACGGCATCGCCGGATGGTCGGGATGCGAGTGATAGAAGCCCACGATGTCGAGACCCAACTGGCGGCCTTCGCGCTGTGCCGCGATCAACTCGCGCGGATCGATGTGGTAGCGGTTGTGCGCGGAGTCGGTGCGCGTGTTGCCGGCGCGCTGCAAGGATTCCACCGAAATCCCATCGGTACCCGCGCGGCCCAGAAAGATCCCGCAACACTCCTGCGGATAGGTCTCTTCGCCATGCGCGCGCAGCTGATCGTAGAGGGTCTGCGAGAGCTTGAGCGGGACGACGGTAGCTGCGGCAGTCACGGCAGCGCTCACGCGTTTTGCCCAGCAAAGACTTCGCTGTCCACCGCATCCTTCGCCGCGGCTTCAGGTGTGGGTTCACTCCAGAAACGCTCGCTCAGATACTTGTCTGCCGAGTCGCACAGGATGGTCACGATGACCGCCTCGCGACCGGCACGCGCCTCTTCCTCCGCCACATCGACGCAGGCCGCAACCGCTGCCGCCGCGGAGACGCCGATCAGCAAGCCCTGCGCCCTCGCCAGGCGTTTCGCCATGGCATAGGCGCGCTCGGTGGGCATCTCGATGTTGCGTTCGGCGAGGTGCTCGTCATAGATCGGAGGCACAATGGCGGTGGGCATATGCTTCAGGCCTTCAAGGCCGTTGAAGGGCGAATCCGGCTGCATGGAATAGCAGTGAATACCGGGGTTCAGCTCGCGCAGCCGTCGCGTCGTGCCCATAAAGGTGCCACTGGTGCCGAGGCCGGCGATGAAGTGCGTGACCCGCCCCTGGGTCTGCTCCCAGATCTCATTGGCGGTGCCGTAGTAGTGTGCGCGCCAGTTGTTGTCGTTGCCGTACTGGTCGGCGTAGAAGAAGCGCTCGGGCTGCTCGGCGGCCAGCTTGCGGGCCATGCGAATCGCGCCGTCCGAGCCGTCCGCCGGATCCGTGTAGACGATCTCCGCGCCATAGGCCGCCAGGATGTGCTTGCGCTCCGGGCTGACGTTTGAGGGCATGCACAGCGTCACCGGAAAGCCCTGCGCCCCGCCCAGCATGGCGTAGGCAATGCCGGTGTTGCCGCTGGTTGCATCGAGCAGTGTTTTTCCGGGTCGGAGCTCACCCTTACGCTGGGCGTCGGCGACGATGGCCGAGGCCGCGCGATCCTTCACGCTGCCGCCCGGGTTGGCCCACTCGGCCTTGCCCAGAATCTGGATCCCGCCCTGAACTCCGCCAGCGAGGTGTGCCGTGAGCCGGTCCAGCCGAATCAGTGGCGTATTGCCGACACGGTCGAGCAGGGCTGTGCCCAGCTTTGCTCCTGAACTTGAGCCAGCAGCCGATTTCGCGAACGCAGAGATTGCGACGTCCGTCATGTGCCTATCCTTTTCCCGCCGGGCAGCCAGGGTGATTGATGGTGTGCGCGGCAGTGTGCGACAGTTTAGATGCGAGTGTAGCTTAGCCGTACAGCCAACTTCTTTGGCGACGGCTTAGCAGGAAAGCCCTGGAGCCCGATGGCCAAGAAGATCAAGCAGCTTACCTTTGACGAGGTGCTTTCCTCCCTCGGTAACGAAAGATTCGATGTCGCACCCGCCACCGGCGGTGCAAAAGGCGTGGCCGGTGCCCGCCGCGTGAGCAAATATGGCTGCTCGGCCGAAATTGCCCCTGCGGAAGGTGCGGACGGCCATGTGCGCCTGCTCGCGAAGCCTGGTTGGGTGCTTGGCGGCGAGATCAGCCGCATCCTCGATCGCGGCTACCAAAAGTTTCTAGCCACGTCCAAGGTTCAGGTGCCCGTCACGGCTGACCACCTGCGCTGCATCCACAAGTTTGACGAGGAGCTCAAAAAGGCGATCGGCGCGCTTTCGCTCTACAACGAGAGCATGGGCACGACCAGCGACACGTATGTGTACGATCGCGTGAAGGGGCGCGAGACGGTCTGACGCTCCATGCAGAGCGGGGCGGCACTCGGTACAGCAGCGTAGCGGAGGGATCTGCTTCCCGGCCTGGCAAGATCCGCAAAACGCAGGGCGTCGCTACCCTCGCCGGCCACGCTGCCATTCTCGGTATACCTCGCTTTTGCCCAGCCCGCGCTCCCTTGCCACCCGTTTCAGAGCCTCTTTCTCGCTCACGCCCTCAG
Organism: uncultured Acidobacteriaceae bacterium; assembly: GCA_964247595.1. Taxonomy (GTDB): domain Bacteria; phylum Acidobacteriota; class Terriglobia; order Terriglobales; family Acidobacteriaceae; genus Granulicella. The sequence continues at coordinate 6,537 of CAXTUW010000035.1, forward strand.
CTTTGACCAGCCTTGCCACCTGCTCGGCAATGGAGATGCTTCCGGCTATGCTGGAGCTTGAGCTCTCGTTTGTGTCTGCTGGGTGAGCCAGCAATAGCACCATCTCGCCACGAATCACAGGTCGTGCCTGCAAGGCCGCCAGCACCTCGGCGGCGGTACCCCGCAAGAACTCCTCATGCAGCTTGGTCAGCTCCCGAGCCAGGGCAATCCTCTGTCCAGTTCCGAAGACGCTGACAATGTCCGCGAGGGCCTCTAAAATCCGGTGCGGCGTTTCATAAAAGATCTGCGTTGTGGCTCTGCCGTCCTGCGAACCCCGAAGCTGTTCGAGCACCGTCCGCCGCTGGCCTTCCTTGGCCGGCAAAAAACCATGGAAGGTAAACCGTTCCGTCGGCAGCCCGCTAGCGATCAGCGCACTCAGCGCGGCATTGGCACCCGGAACCGGGAACACCGCCACACCGGCTTTGATTGCCGCCCGCACCAGCACCTCGCCCGGGTCGGCGATTCCAGGCATACCGGCATCGCTGACCAGCGCAAGCCGGCCACCGGCCTTCAGCGCCCCAATAAGCTCCTCGGTACGACCACCCTCGTTGTGCAGATGGTAGCTGACGGTCGGCTTCCTGATGCCGAAATGATGCAGCAGCTTGGCGGTCTGGCGCGTGTCTTCGCACGCGATGCGGTCGGCAGAGCGCAGCACGCGCAAGGCACGAAGGGTAATGTCTTCGAGGTTGCCGATCGGCGTTGCGACCAAGTACAGGCCCGGCGCGAGAGGCCGGTCCGTGGCTTGAGCCGCCCAGCTCTCAGCTTCCCAGCTTTCAGCTTCTAAGCTCCCCGCTCCTAAGCTCTCCGCTTCATGGGCTGGCTTCACGGCGGCACTATCCGGGGTGCCTTCAGGCACGTTCGCCCCGTTCGACGGGCGGCTGCGTCAGCCGGTATTGCCCCACGGCGCGCTCCAGGCTCGCGGGCGTCAGCATACCCACCATCGCGCCATCCTCCACCACCGGAACGAACTCGTTGGCACCCAGCGCTGCGGCCCGGCGCAGCGCATCCCCGAGCTTCTCGGTCGGGCTGGCAATCTGTAACGAGCGCGACATCGATCCTTGCAGATAGCTGTCGCCCTCGGCCTGCAATCGTGTTGCCAGGGCGGTGCGCGAGATCCAGCCCACCAGGCGATCGCCGCGCACCACGGGGAATGTGTCTTCGAGCGTATGCGTCGTCCGGCGCAGGGCATCGCGCAGGGTGTTTGAGGCAGGTAGGGGCGTGTATTCGGTGAGCATCACGTCACCGACCGTCAGGGAAGCCGTATCGCCCGCGCCGCCCGCTGCCAGGCGGCCAACGTAGTTCATGAACAGCAGCGTCAATCCCAGCAACACGGGCCACAACATCATCAGAAAGAAGCCTGCCGCGATCAGCGCCAAGGCCAGTGCCGTGCCCAGGCCAAAAGCCGGCCTCCGCAGACCCGGCAACGGAATGCCGCGCGGAGACGGCGCGGGCGCGCTGCGGGTTTCGGGTGCGGCCTCGTCCTCAGCCGGGGCCGCTGTCTTTTTCGGCCGGGCCGGCCGCAGCAGGCGCTGGCCGGCGAGGGTGCGAGCCGGCAGAAGATTGATCAAACCCATCCCCGCCTGCAGCCACACCGCGCTGCGGAGGATGTGGCCGATCGTGATCCAGGGTTGGCGCAGCAGCGAGACCCCAGGGTCGACGCCATAGGAGAATCCCAGCAGAAACAAGGCCGCCAGCACGTTGGCCAACGTGCCGCTCAGCGCAATAAGCCGTTGGCTGCGTTTGGGCAGACCGCCCGGCCGAGGCTCCATCGCCATGACCCCGCCGAAGGGCAGCAGAAACAGCGCATGCAGCGGCACACCGGCATACGCCGCCGCAATCGCCCGTGCAATCTCACGCACGGCCACGGCGGCTACCAGCGCGAGCCACAGGCCGACGCCGCGCAGGATGCTGCCGGTCGCCACACTGGAGTAGCCCGCGGACAAGGCCAGGAGCAGCAAAAACGAGAGGTGAACGCGGAGATGGACACCAAACCATCGCCCGAATGGAAACGCCATCTGGAGCACGCTTTCGATTGTAGGCTGAAGGGAGGAAGTAGGAAGTAGGAAGTAGGAAGTAGCGAGTAGCAAACAGCAAACAGGAAGTAGGGAGTAGCAAAGAGGGGTAGCGAGCAGCTCGATGGATACCATGGACAGCGTAGCTTGCCGCTCCGGGCTGCCTATGAAGGTCCGCTAGCCCCGATTCGAACCTCCTGCTCCTGTTCGCTACTTTCTACTCTCTATTCCTGCCTGCACCGTTTGCTACTCCCTGTTTCCTGTTTCCTGTTTGCTGTTTGCTGTTTGCAACTCGCTGCTTCCTACTTCCTGCTTCCTACTTCCTGCTTCCTGCTTCCTGCTTCCTATAGCCTTGACGATATGCGGGTGGTCGCAGGCACGTATCGTTCAAGGCAGCTCACGGCTCCGCGCGGCCTCGCGACCCGCCCCACGAGCGACCGGCTGCGTGAGACGCTGTTCAACGTGCTCGCCCCGCGGCTCCAGGGCGCTCGTTTTGCCGATCTATATGCCGGTTCGGGCGCTGTGGGTATTGAGGCGCTGAGCCGCGGCGCGGGTTTCTGCTGCTTTGCCGAACACGCCCCGGCGGCTCTTGCCGCGATTCGCGCCAACCTCGCCACGCTGAATATCCGAAGCGGTTTCAGCATCGAACCCCGCGCAATCAGCCGTTCCCTGGAGCAACTTGCGGAAGCCGAAGCGAGCTTCGATCTCATCTTTCTCGACCCGCCCTACGACGCAGCCGGGGAGTACACAGCCACGCTGGCAACGCTTGACGCCAAAGCCAAGCGGCTACTCGCCCCCAGAGCTTTGGTGATCGCTGAACATGCCCGGCGCAGCCCTCCCCCGGAGAACTTCGGTGTGCTTACCCGAACGAGGCTTCTGGAGCAAGGCGACGCCGCATTGAGCTTCTATGCCCGTTCAATGTGAACAGAAGCTATGAGCTATGAGCTATGAGCTATGAGCTATGAGCTAACAGCCAAAAGCTAAGAGCCAAAAGCCAACAACTACAACTGAGAACCCATAACCTTCACCGCCCATACCCTCCACCCTCATGCCGTCCCGTCCCGAGATCCACCCTGAACGGCACCTCACGATCGCTGAACATGTCCCAGCCCTCGCCGTGGAGTGCGCCATCACGGATTTCCTGCATCGTGACCCCTTCCCAGCTGAGCCGCTCCGTTTCCCAGCGCACGCCTTCTCGGCCGAGCGCCAGCACGTGATGGAAGCCGGCCAGCAACAGCAGGTCCTGCTCCGGGGCGGGGAGCACGGAAGTCACAGGACGCATAGGCAAAAATTCGCACGTCGCCGGCTGGGCCGTGTTGACCCGGTAGGCATAGCCACCGGCGACTGCGAGCAGATCCTCGGGCGCAGGGCAGGCCCAGATACCCGAGGGTAGGGAAGGATCGCTGAATCCTAGCGCACAGATCGCCAAAAAGCTCCCCCCCGAAGCCGGCCGCACTTCCAGGAACAGGGCACCGCGACCGAGCGCATCTTCCTCACCGGCAATCTGCTGTGGGTACACGAACTGCCGTGCGGGTGCGATCAGGGGCGCAACGCGGCGCAGCTCGGCCGTCCAGCTGTGCGGAAACAGATCGGGGTGCCTCTCGAGGCTCAACGGAGATGCTCCCAGCCACCCGCAGGCAGTTCGGTTCGTTCGCCATTTTTGCCCACCAACGTGACAAGCGACTGCTGCTGCCTCGCTGCCACAACTCGCCCAATCTCGGTGAGCGCCACACCCGCAATGCGCCGCGGCACCCGTGCCCGGGGGGGCGCGGCGAACAGGAGTTCATAGTCTTCACCGCCGTGCAGGGCAAGGGGAAGACCCCGCTCATCATTCGCCCCACTCCGGCCTACCCGGGCCAGCGGATGAATGGGTATACGTGCTGCTTGGATCTCGGCAGCCACCCCGGAGGCCTCGCACAGGTGCCGCAGATCGCTCGAAAGGCCATCGCTGAGGTCGATGGCGGCGGTCGCGAGCCTCCCCCGCATCAATCTCTGTCCAATGGCAAGACGAGGTTGCGGAAACAGTTGGGGATGCAACGCTCCGTCGTCCGCATTCCTCTTCGCAAAGCCCTTCATTTCCTCAGAAGGAGCAGCAGCCAGAGCCTGCAGCTCCGCCGCCGCGCCCCCCAGAGCGCCCGTGCAGAAGAGACGGTCACCCGGGCGGGCACCATCGCGGCGCAAGGCCTTGCCGGTGGGCACCGCCCCCAACAGCACAATATCGGCCAGGATATCTTCGCCCGGTGCCTCAGCCGTGTCGCCTCCGGCGAGCGGCACGCCTACCTCGTCGGCAAGGGTGAATAGGCCGTCCAGAAAGCCTTCCAGCCAGCCTCCATCCGACGCCGTGGACCGGGGCAGGGCCAGGGAGAGAAATGCGGCCATCGGGCGTGCACCCATCGCGGCAAGGTCGCTTAGCCCGCGAGCCAACGTGCGGTGCCCGGCACTCGCCGGGGAATGCCAGTCGCGGCGAAAGTGGCGGCCTTCGAGCGTAAGATCCGTGGTGACCACGATCTCCTCACCGCTCCGCGGTCGCAGGATCGCGCAATCGTCCCCGATACCCAGGCGCAGCTCACGGCGGCTGCCGTAGGCACCTCGGCTTGCGCGCTGTTGGATGAGCCCGATCAACGCCAGCTCGCCGCGCGGTGCGCCTGCGACCGGTCGAACGACTGCGGCGTGCGGTGCGGGGCTGGACCTCCGCCGGGTAGCCATACCCTCAGCATAGCGGGCGGATTGTAGCGGGGACATCCATAGCGCTCCAAATTGGGTAGCAGACCCCTTCATGGTTGAAGCAGGTTACCTCTTGGGTTACCCTCGGTGAGGGGTTCATGTTCCCGGACCAATCTTTTGCCTCCCGCACGCCAAAACGCGGCCACCCTGCAACGCCTAGCCCCTAGCTTCCGTCCCACAACGAGGCAGTTCGGGTCACTTTCAGTACATGCGCAAACGCTACATCGTCTATGTCACACGCGGGGAAAACGGGGACACCGATCGGGTGTCGATCCCGATGCGCTATGTGTACGTGTTTTTTACCTCCGCTCTGGTCGGTATGTTCACCATCGCCGGGCTGGCGGGATCGTATGGCCGCATGCTCGCCAAGGCCGAGGCCGTAAACCGGCTGCGCGACCAGCTGGCGCTGAGTCGCAGCGACTACCAGCATCTCGAAAAAACCGCGCATGAGCGGGATGTGCAGGCGGCCAGTCTCGGCTCACTGGCGGGCGAGGTTTCCGCCTTATATGGCCTTACAGCGGGCAAGCTGACCCTGGCTCACGGTTTTACCCACGGGCGCGTGCTGCGCTTGGGCAAGGGCAGGTCCGCGACGACACAGGCCGCCCAGGTCTCCAAGGCCCAGCTGAGGGATGAGGCCGCGTTCACCGACGACAGCTACTACAAGTCGCTCGACACCTTCTACGCCCTGCGCAACACAGCCTCATCCGGCATCGGCACTCCATCGGGCGGCCTGACCCCCAACCTTGGCGTCATTGCTTCGCTGGGCGACCTCGCCGGTGGTGTGGATCTCGGCGCCGGCCTGACGGGCAGCCATGTGCCTGACCTCTGGCCGATTCTCGGGCCTATTAACTCCGGTTTCGGCGAGCGGGAGGATCCGATTCTCGGCATCGGCAATGGCGAGTTTCACAAAGGCATCGACATCGGCTCACCCGACGGCACGCCCGTCCACGCTCCCGCGGATGGCCGCGTGGTCAAGGCGGCGATGGGCAACGGGTACGGCCGCGAGATCCAGATCGACCATGGCAACAGCATTGTCACGGTTTACGGCCATCTGCAGGGCTGGAACGTGGCTGCCGGGCAGGAGGTCGTCAAGGGCGAGGTGATCGGTTTTGTAGGCCACTCCGGGCGAACAACCGGCTCCCACCTTCATTACGAAGTCCAGGTTCGCGGCACTGCCGTTAACCCGCACAAGTACCTGCGCAGCACGGTGGCGCAGCTCGGTGGCGGGGGCCTCGGCAGCGGTTCCTAAGGCTGTTGCGGCTTTGGTGCTGCAGGGCACCCGTTCTTATTGGGAATCTCGCCTGGTTTGGGGGGAAGCTCGCACTTTTTCCACCGTCATCCTGAGCGCAGCGAAGGATCTCTGTATTGGCTTCTGCTGCCGAGGCTCTCCGAAGCAGATGTAGAAGGCCTTCCACTGCATTCAGGGATGGCCGTAGTTGGAATGACCAAGAAGAATAATCGCTGTACAAGAACCAATAGGGCGCGGGTTTTTGATTCTTGACAGCCATTGCAATTCGCAATATCATCATCACGGATTGCAATAAGCCATGAAGCTCTGTGACAAGCTCCGGTATCTGCGCGAGGTGGAGGGGAGCCTTCGCGGGTTTGGCCGCGCGATGGCGCAGGGCGAGTTGGTACGCGCACTACGGGAAGAGCTGGGCGAGTCGCTCAGCCAGAGCTACCTGTCGCAGATCGAGTCCGGCAGTCGTCCTCACCTCACCAATAACTCGCGTCTGCTCTTGGCGAAGTTCTTCAAGGTGCATCCGGGTTATCTCGTGGATGATCCCGAGGGCTATCACGCAGAGTTGCTGTCCGAGGTGCGGGAGTCATTGACCTCGGATGCGAAGCTGGATCTCTGGCTTGCGGGCGGTGCCGAGCGCTTCGGTACAGACTCGGAGCTCTGCGGTGCGCTGCTCACTGTGGCCCGCCACGACGATTCGCGGCGATGCCTGCTGCTGCTGGAAAGTGTGCTCGAAACGCCGCAACTAGCCGGCCGGCTTTTTGATCTGCTGCGGCCATCCGAAGCGAAACAGGGGAGTGTAGCCGAGAATCTGGATCACAGCGGTTCCGCTCAGAAAGTAAGCCCTTCGGGCCCCAACGCGAGATCCTCCACGGAAAGGGTCGCTCTATGAACTCCGCTTTCAATCACCTCGACTGGGATGCCATTTACCTCACCTGCTTCGGGGTCGGGCTTGTGCTCAGCCTGCTCAGTTTTGCGGGTGGATTTCTGCACCTGCACATCGGGCATCTCCGCCTGGGCGGCCCCGGCCACGGGCTTGCCAAGACGGGTGCTCAGGCCACCGGCCATGGCACAAGCCACATGTCGCCCGTTAACGGTTTCACCGTGGTTTCCTTCCTGTGTTGGTTCGGCGGCACGGGTTACCTGCTCGCGCACGGCCATGTGTTTACGTGGGCGCTGGTGCTGGGCTTTTCCGCGCTGAGTGGAGCCGCCGGCTCAAGTCTCGTGTTCTGGTTTCTGGTCAAGGTGCTGCTGCCGCGCGAGCGTCCGCTCGAGCCGGCCGATACGCCCATCATCGGCGTGCTCGGTCATGTCAGCGCGGCCATCTTGCCCGGCGGTGTCGGCGAGATGCTCTACAGCCAGAACGGCGCGCGGCGTGCCATGCCCATCGCTGCCGAGGACGGCATGCCGATTAGCCGCGAGGCAGAGGTTGTGGTGTTGCGTTACGCCCGCGGCATCGCCTATGTGCGGCGCTGGGATGAGATGCAGGCCGTGCTGCTGGGCGATGAACCCACAGCGCACAGTACCGGCGACAACGATGCTCTCTGATTCTCTCAAGCCCTATGCCACGCCTGAAAGCAGCGGCGCGGTTTTGCACTAAACGCAGCAGCCAAGGATCGCAAACGCAGTCAACCTCGCCGGCACCTCTCAAAGGAGAGAGGCAGTCCATGTCACACCAAATCATTGTCGTTGTCGGGCTTATCGTCCTCGCCACCCTGGTTCTTATGGGCATGCTCGCTCGCCTGTTTCGCAAGGCCGGCCCCAACGAAGCGCTCATCGTCTATGGCATGCGCGGCAAGCGTGTGGTCAAAGGCCACGGCACCTTTATCTTCCCCATGATCGAGCAGGCGCGCCTGCTTTCGATGGAGCTGATGAGCTTCGACGTCGCACCGCAGCAGGACCTGTACACCCGTCAGGGTGTCGCCGTTACGGTCGAGGCGGTCGCACAGATTAAGGTCCGCTCCGATTCCGAATCGATCATGACCTCGGCCGAGCAGTTTCTTTCAAAGACGCCGGCGGATCGCGAGAGTCTGATTCGCCTCGTGATGGAAGGTCATCTGCGCGGCATCATCGGTCAGCTCACCGTCGAACAGATCGTCAAGGAGCCTGAGATGGTCGGCGAACGCATGCGCGCCACCTGCTCGGAGGACCTCTCGAAGATGGGCCTTGAAGTCGTGAGCTTCACGATCAAGGAGGTCCGCGATAAGAATGAATACATCACCAACATGGGCCGTCCCGACATCGCACGGATTCGCCGCGACGCCGAGATCGCTTCGGCAGAAGCCGAGCGGGACACCGCCATTCGCCGGGCCATCGCCCTGCGCGAAGCCGCGGTAGCCAAAGCCGCCGCCGACCAGGAGCGCGTGCTCGCCGAGACCATGTCCATGGCCAAGCAGGCTGAGGCGCAGCGCGATCTCGACATCCAGCGCGCCACCTTTGAAGAGCAGAGCCGCCGCCAGCAGGCGCAGGCCGACAAATCCTACGAGCTGCAGACCAATGTCATGCAGCAGAAGGTGATCGCCGAACAGGTGAAGGTGCAGCAGGTCGAAAAGGAAGCGCAGGTAAAGGTGCAGGAGGCCGAGATCCAGCGCAACGAAAAAGAACTGATCGCCACGGTCCTGAAGCGCTCGGAGATCGATAAGCAGCGGGTCCAGAACGTAGCCAATGCCGAGCGCGGGCGCCTTATCGCTGAAGCCGAAGGGCGTGCCCAGGCCATCCGCGTGCAGGGTGAAGCCGAAGCCGCCGTCATCTTCCAAAAGGGTGAGGCCGAAGCCAAAGCGATGAACGTCAAAGCCGAGGCCTACCAGGGCTGGACGCAAGCCGCGGTCGTCGACAAGCTGCTGACCAACATGGCCGATGTCGTGCGCGCGATGGCCGAGCCGCTCGCCAACGTCGACAAGATCACCATCGTCTCCACCGGTAGCGAATCGAAGTCCACGGGTGCCAGCCGTATCACCGGCGACCTCACCGAGATTGCCGCTCAGGTGCCCGCGCTGTTCGAAGCCCTGAGCGGCATGAAGATGAGCGACCTGATGAGCAACGTGAAAGGCATGGCTGCGCGACCCGATGGGGTAGCCGCGGCCAAGACACTGGACGGTACGCCTCCGAAGACGAACTGAGATCGTTGTTAGCTGTTAGCTGCTAGCTGTTAGCTGCTAGTTGTTAGCTGCTAGCTGTTAGCTGCTAGTTGTTAGCTGCTAGTTGTTAGCTGCTAGCTGTTAGTTGTTGGACACCCTTTGAATTGTCATCCCGTAGCGCAGCGAAGGGATCTGCTTCTCCTCCGCTGCGCCACCCCCTCCCGAAAGGAGCTCCCGCAATGGCACTCATGGAACGTGTAGCCACCCTTCTCCGCGCCAACCTCAACGATTTGATGGATCGCGCCGAAGACCCCGAGAAGATGCTGAAACAGATCGTGCTCGATATGGAAAATCAGTTGCTGCAGCTCAAGACCCAGGTTGCCATGGCTCTCGCGGATGAGCACCTGCTGGGAAAGAAGGCGCGCGAACAGGAGGACGCGGCCATGAGCTGGCATCGCAAGGCTGAGCTCGCGGTCGGCAAAGGCGATGACAATCTTGCGCGCGCCGCACTGGAACGTGCGCTCAGCCACGAGAACATGCTCGCTGCCTTTCGTGCCCAGGTCGCTGACGCGACAACTGAATCCGAAGCTCTGCGTGCGACCTATACAAAACTGGGACGCAAGCTTGCCGAGACACAGGCGCAATGCGAGATCCTGATTGCCCAGCATCGCCGCGCCAACATGGTGAGCAAAGCTACAGAAGCCAGGGGCACGGCGCAGAACGACAGATCCGGCGCGCCTCACCTGCAGGCGATGACCCGCATACAATCTCGCATAGGAGAAAGGGAAGCGCAGAATCATGCAGCCAAAACACTGCTGCCGGAGAACTCACTCGAAGACCGCTTCCATACTCTTGAGCAGGAAGACCGTGTGGAGCAGCTGCTGCAGGAGTTGAAGAGCAAGGGAAACCGTATGCTGGCGGCCGGCTGATCCCTGTCTCCCGTGCTCGCCCATACACTGGTTTATGTGAGCCTGCGTACTGTCCCTGCCATCCGTTACATCACTTCCTTGCGCGAAGGCGGCTCCCTGCCCGCGCTCGTTGAGACCGAGGATGGCAAGCACTTCGTCACCAAGCTGCGTGGGGCAGGGCAGGGTCCGCTTGCGCTTGTCGCCGAAATCATCACCGGTGAGATTGCCCGCCTGCTTGGCCTGCAGGTGCCGGAGATCGTCTTGGTGGAGCTCGACCCTGCCTTCGCGCGTAACGAGCCTGATGCCGAGGTTCAGGATCTCTTCCGTGCTTCGAGCGGCCTCAATGTGGGCCTGGAGTTTCTTCCGGAAGCTACCCCCTTCGATCCCGCAAGCGGTGACAGCGCGGACGCACTGACAGCCTCGCTCACCGTCTGGCTCGATGCCTTCACGCTCAACATCGATCGCACCCCGCGCAATGCCAATCTGCTTTGCTGGCATGACGGCCTATGGCTCATCGATCACGGCGCGTCGCTTTACTTTCAGCACCACTGGCCCGGTGCCCCCGAGAAGATCGCCTCACGCTTTGCGCCGATCCGCGAACACATCCTGCTGCCGTGGGCCGATGCCATGGAGACTGCCGGCCAACGGGCGCACGAGCGACTCAACCCGGAAGCGATCGCACAGATCGTTTCGCTTGTGCCCGATGCGTGGCTGCTGGCGGAGCGCGATGATCTCGATGCCGAGGCACGCCGGGGGCAGTACGTCAGCTTTCTCACGGATCGGCTCGCGCATGCGCAACTGTTCGAAGAGGAGATCGCCCGTGCGAGATCCTAAGGCTTACAGCTATGCCGTCGTCCGCGTGGTACCCCGTGTGGAACGCGAAGAATTCGTCAATGCAGGCGTGATTCTGTTCTCGCCCGAGCGCCGCTTTCTTGACGCTCGGGTGTACCTCCGCGAGGAGCACTTGCAAACACGATGGCCGGGTATCGATATCCCAACGCTGCACCGTCATCTCGGGGTCATTCCACGTCTTTGCGCGGGCGATCCTGAGGCGGGCCCGATTGCGCGGCTCACACAGAAGGAGCGCTTCCATTGGCTTACCGCACCGCGCAGCACGGCCGTGCAGATCTCACCGGTGCGCACCGGGCTCACTGACAATCCTGCGGCGACGCTTGAGCATCTTGTGCGGGAGCTGGTCGGCTAAGCAAGCAAACGGTTCCGGCACACGTGCTTTTGATAGAAAGTTAGAGCACACTGAGTTCAGTGCGACGGCGCTGAACTCAGTTGCGTCCTCACGGTGCAGTTATTCAGCGTGAAGTCGAACTTTGCCGCATCCGCAACGTCAATGGCCAGCTCTGCCGGCAGCTGAAATCCATTCACGGCGGCATAGTGAACGGTCATGTCGATACGCGTGCCCGGCGCACTTGGCGGCTGCTTCACCACGCTGTTCAGGTTTGTCACCAGGCGTCCTTGTGCCGTATCGAGAAAGATCGGAGTGAGATAGCTGTCGAGCGTCGGCGTCGACACATGAAGCGACAAGAGCGTGAGGCCCTTGTCATAATTCTCCTCCGCCAACTTGCCATTCTGGGTGGTGAAGACGTGATAGCCCCCGGCCGTGCGCTCCACTGTGGTCTTGTTGTCCCCCAAGGAGACAAGGTCGCCAGTATAGAAGCCATTCCAGCTTTGAAAGAAACCGCTCCACATGGCCTGCATGCCCGAGCGTATCTGTGCAATGGATCCCTCACTGGCATCGGGTGCCGTGGTCGGCGCGGCCCATTGCAGTTGCCCCGCGCCATTCAGGTCGTCGGCCACCGAAAGCTTAATGCTGCGCAGGTAGATAAGGCGTTCGTCCGTATCTTGTACCGGACCGCTGTTTGCCTTCTCGATAAACTGCTTCCAGTTAAAGCCGACATCGCAGGTAAAGCCCAGCAGCCCGCGATCGACAGGCGTATAGTAAAGCGCTCGCGCCCTGCGAAACTCGGCTGTTGGCGAGGCGGTCGCCTGCCCTTGCAGCGGGGCCGCGTACAGCGCAGCCATACTGATTGCGGCGACAGCGAAGACGGGCGAGTGCGGGAAGTTCATGCACTTCCATGCTAGAGCAATCGCTCCGCCCATGCCGTGTCCTCTCTTTGCTCATACCATTTCGTCTCGACCGGAGTAGACGATTTTTATCGTCCGCACGGTGGAGAAGCCCCTGTACTTTGACCTATGCTGCACAAAATCTTCTCAGCATCACGAACAAAGTACAGGGTCTCTCCACTCTGACTGCAGCCTGCGATCAAGACGACCATTCAGAAGCACGCGGTGCGCAGAGCGGCTCAGTTTTTGGGCTGCTTGTCCACGCTCCTGGCAGGGTTGGAAGCATCCACCAGATCCGGCGTGGCGACCGCGCGCAGCTCGATCTTCTGCGCTTCCGTATCGATGCGCTTGGTGCGTCTGAACGGCTTCAGCTGCACGGATTGGCCTGTCTTCAGCGCCTCCAGTACACCTTCAAGCACGCGAACATCCGCAAAGCCTTCCTCACCATCGGGCTCAGGAACCGTATTGTTCAGAATGCAGTCGGAGAAATATTTCATCTCGCCGCCGAAGTGATCGGTGTTCTTGAAGGTCTCCTTGCTCTTCTTGTCCCCGATCGCGAGTGTCTGTTCCGTCGGCTTACCGAACATGTACGCCGGATCCATCATCACGCTGCCCTGCGTGCCGACCGCGATAAAGCTGTTTACCGGTCCACCGTAGTAGCCAACGCTGAACTGAGCGAATTTATTGCCCGGAAACTTCAGCGTCACAGCGACGGTGTCGTCGAAATCTTGATCGAAGCCGGTCTCCGGATGCCGAATGCCAAAGGCCGAGACCACATCCGTGGGCTCATCGCCGAAGATGTAGCGCGCCGCGTTGACGGGGTACGGTCCCATATCGAGCACCGGGCCGGCAAGATCGCCGGAGTGGGCACGATGATTTGACGCATCAAGCGGTTGCGCAAACGTCGAAGCGAAGGTGTGCACCTGCCCCAGTTTTCCCGAGCGCACGGCATCGATGGTGGATAGCGTGCCCGGCTCGAAGTGCAACCGGTACGCCACCATCAGCTTCCCCGGCGCAGTCTTTTCCGCTTTCAGGATCTCCTCACACTTGGCAGTGGAGACCTCCAGCGGCTTCTCGCACAAAACATGGATGCCCGCATGCAATGCCGGCACAATGAACTCCGCATGACGCCAGTTGGGGGTGGCGAGATAGATTGCATCGAATGTCCCCGAAGCAATGGCCTGGGGGAACTGCTCATAGGTAAATGTCGCTTCCACGTTGTACTTTTTGCCGAGCTCCTGTGCCTTCTTTGGGTCGGCGGTAATCAGCGCTGTGAGCTCGGAATTGCCGGTATGCTCGACGCCGGGCATCATGTCTTCCTGCGCAATGTCGCCCACGCCGACGATCGCGTAACGAATCTTCTTCTCCGACCCAAACCCCAGCACTTCCTTGATGCCCATATTGTCTCCTCAGGGTAACGGCGCACCCAGCTACTGATGACTCACCAGTCTTGTTTGTCATCCCGTTAGGGATCTGCTGTTGTTCTTACTTCTCTAAGCAGCAGAACCTCACAAGAGGACAAACGAAAAGCTGCACACCAAACGGCTATTTTGCGTTCATGTGGAAGTCACTTGTTGGTGACCTATGGCTATACAGGAAGGTTGCCGTACATCAAACAAAAGCAGGTCCTTCGCTTCGCTCAGAATGACAAGTTGTGAGTTCTATAAACGATTCACCACACTCGCTGCTGAACGCATCTGGCAGTTGGATGCGGGTGCGTCCCGGCCGTAGAAGAAGTGCTTGTGATGGAATCACACGAGCTAAACCAAATGAAGCTGTAAAGCTCTAAACGAGATCAACAGCCACAGGCAATTGCATAACGTCTGCTATCCTCCGTTGCCACATAACTCATCGCAGACGGATGGGTCAGGCAGTGCTCTAACGCTTCGCCACTGCGAGCTGTTGCGCTGCCTGAGTCAGCTGCGTGAAACCGGCTTGCGTGAAGGCCGCATGCGTAGACCATCGCGCCTCCCCCGTTCCATCCACCAGCACCACATAGGCGGCCTCGGGCTGGTCAGGGGTGTAGCCGGCGAAGCGCTTCCATTCATCTTCCTTCTCTGTCAGCGGAAAGAAGTTTGGTTTGAGTACATCCGGCACAGCCTTGCGTATGCGACCGATCACGAACGAACGCAAGAATCCCGGCACCTCAGCAATCACGGCAACGTCATAGAAGCCGATTGCCGGCGGACGGACGAGTTGCAAACGTACAGCTTTCTCCCACGCCGTAGTCGCCTCCTGCGAGTGACGTCCGAAGCCGATGATCAGTACCGTGGCATGGGCCGGAAGCTCCTGCGGCAGTTGGAGGCTGCGCCCGTCAAGAGTGGTGACGGGCGTTGGAGGCAAGGCAGCTGCCACTTGTTTTGCTTTCGCCGCCTGCGCCCCGCCCGTACCCACCCAAATGAGGAGCGCACAGACGCAGGCGCTAGCGGCCGCTCGCCGCACCTGTACCCACATAGCTCACACGCCAGATCGTGTTTGATCCATCGTCGGTCACCAGCATGGAGCCATCCTTGGCTACGGTGACGCCCACGGGCCGACCCCATACCTTGCCCTCCGGCGTCACAAAGCCAGTAAGGAAGTCGCCATACTCGCCTGTAGCTTTGCCGTCGTGCACGGGAGCATAGATGACCTCATAGCCCGCACGTACACTCTTGTTCCAAGAGCCGTGCTCGGCGGCGAAGACGTCCCCGTCATACTGAGCCGGGAAGCTGCCGCCGTGCTCCGGGTAGAACAACATCTGGAGGGAAGCAAAGTGCGGCTGCAAAATTACGTCAGGCGTGCGCACCTTGCTCTGCAACTCGGGGTGGGTACCCACAAGCCGCGGATCCTGGTGCCCACCCATGTACCACCACGGCCAGCCGAAAAAGCTATCCTCCGGTACGCTCGAGATGTAGTCCGGCACGAGATTGTCGCCGAGCCCGTCGCGTTCGTTCGTCGAGCACCACAGCGCGCCGGTGGTGGGGTTTACAGCCTCGCCCACGCAGTTACGGATGCCGCTGGCGTAGATCTTCAGGAACTTGCCTTCGGGCGTGTACTCCAGCACATCGGCGCGGTGAAACTCACGCGGGTGCGTGTCCGGGTCGTCCACATTCGATCCGGAGCCGACCGAGACAAACATGCGTTTGCCATCCTTCGAAAAGGCCACATCACGCGTCCAGTGCCCGCCGCCGCGCAACTGCGCGTAGCCGGGCAGTGTCGGAACGACTGTTTCCGGAGCGCCGCTCGCCTTGGTGTCGCCCG
Organism: uncultured Acidobacteriaceae bacterium; assembly: GCA_964247595.1. Lineage (GTDB taxonomy): Bacteria > Acidobacteriota > Terriglobia > Terriglobales > Acidobacteriaceae > Granulicella. Next base: position 21,856 of record CAXTUW010000035.1, read on the forward strand.
CCTTGTAGGCAAACCGCACAAGGCTCGTGGTGTTAGCCACGTAGACCCATTTGGGGTTGTTCGCCGGGTAGAATGCGATACCGAACGGATGATCGAGTCCGGTAGCGTACGTGTCGCGCATCTCGGCCGTACCGTCTGCCTTGGTGCCGCGCAAGACAATCACCGATCCGGCCTTGGAGTCGGCTAGAAAGAAATCTCCGTTCGGTGCCGTGCGGATCAGGCGCGGTTGCTGGAAACCGCCCTCGGCGTAGGCCTGCACGCGGAACCCGGCGGGTGCCACAGGCGTTGCCCCGGCCGGACGCGGCACCATATCCGCGCCGTTATCGACAGAGGTGTCGGGCATCGGATTGGGCAGGTCGCCCACGGTGACGTGGCGCAACGTGCCGGGCTGCTCTTTGGTGTAGTCAGTGAAGGCCGATTGGCCGGTCAGCACGCCCCCGGTCTGTTGCGCAGCGGCGGGAGTGGCAAGAGCAGGGAAAGAGACTAGGCTCACTGCCAGCAGGGCTGAAGGGGTCCAGGAGATCATGCACGAGATCCTGCGGATAGGTCCGAAAGCGCGTGTAGTGTTCACCTGTAATAAGGTGCACCTCGCCGGCGAGAAGTTTTCTCTGTTCGCTGAGCGCACAAGATGGCGCACAAGCTCCGGTGTAAAGCTCACCGTTGCGGGGCGAGCTGCTCGGAGGCACCCGGCTGCTTGCCTTCAGAGATCTGCGCGCCGGCCTCGGGCAGGGCATCGGCGGAGACCAGCGCGCGGGCATCCCCCACGCTGGTCTCTGCCGTCAGCACGGCCCGGTTGCCGTGCTGCACGGTGTTCACGGAACTCAGCACGTCGCGCATGGCCGCCTCGCGGGGGGTGTGCGCCTGGTTCGCGCTGGCCACGCCGCGGATGATGCCCAGAATGCCATTGATGGTGTCTGTCGTGTGCTGCGCCGCCAGCGCATCCGGGGCGATCTCTTCCACCCGAAGGTGCAGCGCTCCGCTGTAGCGCAGGCTGGCCACCAGCTCCGTTTCCACGGGCACCGGCAGCTCGAAGCCCATTACCGACAGACGCCCATCCTGCCCAAACGGCAAGCCGATCCGGCCGATGCCCCAGGCCATCGAGAGCAGGGGCACCTGGTGAAAGCGGGCACCCAGCAGCGACGACCCTGGCCGCCAGAGCGCGGCTGCCCCGGCGCGGTCGAGCATGGAGTGGATCTGCTCCGCGGTGGGCATGTTAGAGGCCGCTACCGTGTCATATCCGAGCTGCGTGATGCGCAGGGTGCGATTCTCCACGGGGATCAGAAAGATCTCATGGCCGGCGTAGTTCTCAGTCGCCCGTGCCTGCCCCGCCAGGTATTGGCGCAGCCGGTTGGCATCGAACTGGCCGATGAAGACCTCGGAGTACGCCACCGCGCCATTGGGCCCAGCCGGATCGGCCATGCGGTGCAGCGCGAAGGCGGCGCTATCGAGATCGCGCTCCGGATCGATGCCCGTGGCGCTCACAAAGGCTTCAACCTCATGGCTGCGCGGCGGCGGTATACCCGCCTCCGGCTCACCCCAGCGCGTCAGGGCGCGCAGCGGCCGTAGATTCACATAAAGGATGGCGTCGCTTTCCGGTAGCAGGCGCGCGGCCTCCGGAGGTGCCTGCGTCCGTAAAAACAGCAGAACCGCCAGTCCAGCGACCAGCGCAAGACCAAGAAAAATCGGCCACCACGAACCTTTTCTCATTGCCTCTCTGTTTCCATGCTTCTCCAGCCCGTCTGCGGTCTTATTCCAAGATAGAAAAGGTAAAGATTTTGCCTGCATTTGCGAGACCTGGGGTGTTCGAGGAACCCGGCGGCAGCACACCGTACTCACCCTTTTCAATGTCGGTCGGCACGGTAAAGACGTACATGTCCTTGCCGATCTTCTTGGGAGTCCACACGATCTCGTCACGCAGCGAACCGGTTTCAGAGTGAAACAGCCCACCGGTCTTTACCCGAAAGTCGCGGCTGCCGGAGTGCTCATGAAAGCGGATGAAGTCGTACTCTTCGGCCTGGGTTCCGGGCGGCGTATAGATCATGATCTGCACGCCCGTCGGCAGCTTCAGCGGGGATTTGGCACCATCCAGATGGCCATTCTGGTCCTGCTTAATCAGGCCATCGCTGGCGGCATTCTTGAGCCAGCCGCTCGAACGGAACTGCACCCGCTCGGTTTTGAGCGGTGCCCACTGCCCGTCTTTGTCCTTGTAATATGCGCCGATCTCATCGATGCCCGGTGCCAGGGCCGTTGGCGTACCCACCGCTGGGTTCGCCTCCGCATCGCGATCCGCCAGGCCGGATTTGTGAGCCTGCATTACAGCGATTACGCGCTGCGATACCCCGGCGTTCTTGAGTGCGATCAGAGCGTCAGGGCTGGTATCGTAGCGGCCGGCACCGTTTCGGATGGTCTGGATGATGACTCCATCCTCCAGCCCCGCCTTGCTCATTTTGATGATTGTGTCGTTGGTCAGCGCATGGGCTTTGGTGGTGTCCGCGTCGGCCACGAGCGGACCATCCTGCGCCGCCGTGGACTGGGTGTAAGCGAGCCTCGTCCCCACGGGGAGACAGAGCGAAAGTGCGGCAGCCGCCGAGGGGCGGAAGAGGGTGCGAAGTTGGCGAAATCGCCATGTGGATTGCCACATGCGCCCCATGCTATCACCGCCCCGCAGCCTCGTGGTATGCTCAGCCTTGCGTCGCGGCGTTAGGCGGCGCTGTGCTGTTTTGGCGCTGGCGTAGCTCAGCTGGTAGAGCACCTGATTTGTAATCAGGCGGTCGGGGGTTCGAATCCCTTCGCCAGCTCCAGTTCCGAACCACAGCACACTATTTGTTTGTTTTTGGTTGATGCGAGTCGTTCCTTGGCAGCCCTCCCTCACCCACATCTCCAAGGCTTGTGCGTGCGTTCGCGGCTTTGGCGTGTGTTTGAGAGCGATCTCCAAAGTGGAGGCAAGCAGCAGGGCACAGGTGGCCGAGTGGTTAATGGCAGCAGACTGTAAATCTGCCCCTCATCGAGGTACGGAGGTTCGAATCCTCCCCTGTGCACCATCTTCACTGTTCCGGCCTGGGGAGGCGCTGCTATGACCCCCTCCGGCACTGGGCGCATGTTTGTCGCTCTGGGCGTGTTGGCGATGTTAGCCCTCCTTGCTTGGCGCACCATGGAGGCGGGGAAGTATCAACAGTTCACCTGGCTGCTTTTAGGTTTTTTCGCCGCCCGCGTCGTGCTCTCGTGGCTGCGTTCGCGTAAGATAGAAACCGGTCATTCGAGGAACTCACAGTTTCCCGAGGAGCGGTGACAGCAAGCAGGCTGATGTAGCTCAGTGGTAGAGCACTCCCTTGGTAAGGGAGAGGTCATGGGTTCAAGCCCCATCATCAGCTCCAGATCTTTCAATCGCACAGCTCGCGGTTGAAGGCAGCATCGATCGAGGCTTGTAGAAGGTAGTCCGCCGCGGTCATGCGGGAGTAACTCAGTGGTAGAGTCACAGCCTTCCAAGCTGTTGGTCGCGGGTCCGATTCCCGTCTCCCGCTCCACATTCGCATCGTTGCAGAGAAGGGCAGTGAACAGCAGATGGAACAAAACATCGTCGGCTCGGCAGATCTCGCCGCTACCTCGGCAAATACCCCGACCCTGAACAGCGCCATGGATCGTACCCGCGCCCTTTATGAGCGGCCTGCGGTCGTTGTCGATGATGAGGCCACCTTCGGGGAGGTGAAGTCTGACGTGAAGGCTCAGTTTGCAGAGAAGGGCATTGAGGGATTTCTTCGCTTACTGGATCGTGCTGGTCTTCGTATCCGTGAGTTCGAACAGGTACTCGCCGCCGGCAAGCTAGGGCCGGCAGTTCCTGCTCAGTATGCGAAGCTCTCGCCGGGGGATCAGGGGCAGATTCGTGAACTTTATCTTGCTTCGCTTGAGCAGGTAGCCTCCCCGCTTCGCGATAAGTATTTCAAACTCTACGCATACTACTAAGAATAGTTTAGGAGTTTCGATGAGTTTCGAGGTCGTGCCTGCCGTTCATCCCCAAACCTCCGCTGATTGGCTTCGCGCAAAGACCGTTGCGGCTTCTGAATTGCCTGCGCTTACGGAGCAGCTCGAAGCGAGTGCGCGGCGGCTCGGTGTCAACGAAGAACAGTACCGCCGTTTTCAGGTGTATCTTCCTCACTTCATTTCGGAGCGGCAACGCAAGCAAGGTGAGGCCTTCGGCGGGATGCTCGAAGGCATGCTGGCACCATTGCATGAGCGCTACAGTCTGCTCAAATTGGACAGCATAGGCAATGAGCGTGGCTGGCTGATCTCGATTCGGATTACAGGTGACGGCATCAAGGAATTCGAATCCCGGTTCGATGTCGTACGCGCGCTGGTTGAAGGTACCGCCTTTCTAAGAGATCTTGAAAATTTCCGTCTGAATCTTCTTACCGGACTTGGCGAGGATGTGGCGGTTTCGGAGATGGCGGGTTGACGTACTGGAACCAGCAAACAGTTGTTTTGCAACTGACAGCTTCGGGGATAACGGTTTAGAGACATCTTCACAGAGGCTTGAGTTGAGGTCTTTGTAGAGTGGACCGACGATCTAGGGCTATGGATCTTTCAGGAACATGTAGAGGAAAAGACACGCACGGTCCGGCTGATTCGATGGAGCCGTTTCGACTCTGCAACGATGAATGTGACGTTTAAGGAGCTTGAGGTAAGAGAAGCTCTCGGGTTTCGTACTCATCTTGTGAAGTAAGACACAGCATGCAAAGACCGAGAACAATCAGCATTGCGAAGGGTTCGTCCGTGAGGATGGACGCATCATCGGTGCCGAACCATCACCAAGAGCCTAAAGTAACTCAGAACGAGTTCTCAGCTCAGTTTGCGAGCAGGGCTGCCCAAACTCGCGGTAGGGCAATCTTGTTTGCTACACTGCGATCTCGGGTTTACCTTGTCAACTCAATCGGCCGTTATAGGACCCAACGCATCCGCTGCAAGGGAAGCTCTTCGCACACGACCTAAAGCCAATTTGGACTTCTTGCGCGCCGTGGCCGTTATCTTTGTGGTCGTGGATCACACGTGTCTCGCTCTTCGCGTGCACCACCTCGGTCGATGGGACCCCGGGTGGCTGGGAATGCTTGGGGTTTTCCTGTTTTTTGTGCACACCTCCCTTGTGCTGATGTGGTCACTCGAGCGTAGGCCACACGTCCTCGATTTCTACATTCGACGGGTATTTCGAATCTATCCCTTGGCACTCCTGGCCATTGGGGTCGCGGTTGTCTCGCACGCGCCCACGGCTGGGGATGTCCAGAACTTCTTCGGTACACCGCGTTTGACGGCCGTCGATGTTCTCACGCACTGTCTTCTGCTGCAGGACTTGCGACCTGGCACCCCGCCGCTTGTCAACGTCATGTGGACCCTTCCGCTCGAGGTTCAGATGTACGTTTTGCTTCCCGTCCTTTTCTTCTTTGCACGGGGCCAGAAGACCCTGTGGCCCTTGCTGCTGATCTGGGTCCTGGTGTTCTCCTACTGTCGCGTCACCTTTGCTGTCAACGCCGTCGATCTCGCCACAGTGGTCCCCATGTTTATTCCTGGTGTCATGGCGTACGTCGGCTTCGCTCGCCGGGTCCCATCGCTACCGGGCTGGCTTTTTGGCGTGTTTGTAGCCCTCATCGCCTCAGTCTTTATGGTGCACCCGTCAAATCGTAGAGGGTGGTATGTGGCGCTGTCTCTCGGTTTACTTTTACCATTCTTTCGCCAACTCAGGTGGCGCCCTGTCGTGCGAACAAGCCACTACATAGCCCAGTATTCCTACGGTATGTATCTCTCGCACCCCTTTGCCCTGGTTATTGGGATGTATCTGTTCAAAGCCCATGCAGTCTGGCTACAGCTCTCCGTCGAGACGCTTGTCATCGTTGCCGTGTCCGTGGGGGCATACCATCTATTGGAGGAACCCATGATCCGGGTGGGCGCAAGGCTTGCGGCAGAGATGGAATTTCAGTACGAGGAGGGAGTTTCGTCCGGCTCTTCCATCCGGCCTGGGTTTGATGGATAATAGGGAGCGGCACCCGATAACGAGTGTCGTCGACGTCGCTTCTTTGAGACGTTTTCACCGCAGGGTGACACTACCCTGCGTCGCGGCGTGTCAGGCTTTGCTTTTGAAGCCTGATCTGCTGCTTGCAAACCGAAGCGGTTGGCCAAACTTAGGAGAACATCATGCGCGAGATCATCACCCTGCAATGCCTGGTCTGCAAGCACCGGAACTATTCCACCACCAAGAACAAGAAGACCACCACAGGCCGTCTCGAGTTCTCCAAGTTCTGCAATACGTGCCGCAAGCACACCGATCACAAGGAAACGAAGTAGGCGAAGGCAGCAAACAGCCAGCAGCAAACAGGCTCCACATCGTCACTGTTTGCTACTTCCTGTTTGCTGTGAGCTTGCTCTTAGGGGAATAAGCTCAACGGTTAAACTGTCGGTCTCCAAAACCGAACTTCTCGGTTCGAATCCGAGTTCCCCTGCCATCTTCCTCCGGTTCGCCGGCGCACCAGCACAGTTCCAACGCAAGATCGCTCCCGCTCCGATCCACCACCCCCGGGAGAAGCACCTCAGGAGCCGCACCATGGCCGACACCGTCATCGAAACCACGCCGCAACATGCGCCATCGCAACATCATGCGATCGAAAAGGCCGCCTCCGGCCCCGAGCGTCTCATGCAATTTCTCCGTGATACCCGCCAGGAGATGCGCAAGGTGGTGACGCCGACCAAGGAGCAGGTGCAGACCAACACGATCATCGTGATCGCCACAGTGTTTGTCTTCGCCGCCTACTTCGCCGTGATTGATAACACCCTCGGCCGCCTTATCGATAAGGGCCTGCTCAAGGCCACGGGCCACTAAAAGTTTCTAAAATTCACCAGCAAGACGAGACCTGACGCACATGGCAGAAGAGATGGAACCACTTCAAGAGGGCGGGCAGCCCCCCGAGACCACCAACGAGACCGAGGCCTTCGACGCCGGCACCGTTGGCGAACAGGGCGAGTACCCGCTCGGGCAAGAGGCGGGTATTGAAACCGTCGAGGTTGCCGCTGAGCCCGAGGTTCCGCAGAATAATTTTAAGTGGTACATCATCCATGCCTACTCGGGTTTTGAGCGCAAGGTAAAGGAGTCCCTCCAGAGCCGCGTCGCTGCCTACCGTCTTGAAGACCGCGTCGGCCGCATCGAAATCCCCACTGAGCCGACGACCGAGCTGCGCAACGGCAAGAAGTACACCATCGACCGTGTCTTCCTGCCGGGGTACGTCTTTGTGGAGATGGCGCTCGACAACGACCTTTGGCACGTGGTGAAGAATACGCCCCGTGTCACCGGTTTCCTGCAGACAGGCGACCAGCCCAATGCGCTCTCTGAGGCGGAGGTCAATGCGATGCTGAATCGCGCCGACGTCACCAAGGACAAGCCCAAGATGAAGCTCAAGTTCACCAAGGGCGAGCAGGTGCGCATCACCGAAGGCCCTTTCGCGAACTTCAACGGAGCGGTCGACGACGTCAACGAGGATAAGCAGACGCTCAAGGTCATGGTATCCATCTTTGGCCGTCCCACCCCCACCGAGGTCTCTTTCGCCAGCGTGGAGAAGGCCGACGAGTAACCTCATCCTTGTCGTTCCGCACCTGAGTTTGTTAAAGGGCAAGGGATCCGCTTTCTGCATGTTGCCGCACCACCCCAAAGTTTCAGGAGTCACAGCCCGGCTGCTTCGCCGGACCTTCTAACTCCTGCCCGCAGTAAAATCAAAGCCGGCACGAGCCGCTCAAGAAGGAATCACACCATGGCACCGAAGAAGATCAATGGCTATGTCAAGCTTCAGGTGATGGCCGCCAAGGCCACCCCCGCCCCTCCAATCGGCCCCGCGCTCGGTCAGGCGCAGGTCAACATTATGGAGTTCTGCAAACAGTTCAATGAGCGCACCAAGGAGCCTAGCCTCACCGGCATGACGATCCCGGTAGTCATCACTGTCTATGCAGACCGCACCTTCAGCTTCATCACAAAGACCCCGCCCGCGCCCGTGCTCCTGATGAAGGCTGCCGGCGTGCAGAAGGGCTCCGGGACACCAAACAAGGACAAGATCGGGAAGATTACCGAGGCGCAAATTCTGGACATCGCCAAACAGAAAATGCCCGACATGAACGCGGCAACAGTTGAAGCAGCGGCTAAGACTATTCGCGGCACCGCACGCTCCATGGGTCTCGACGTCGTCGCGTAAAGAGTCCGTTCTGTTAAAAGGCAGCGGTCGCGAACGGTTCATCGGGTCCGCTGCCTTTTTTGCTTAAAACTACTCCCTTCCTCCATAAACTCATCTCTCGGCTTCAGCCTTAGGTAACGGGCCTGTCTCGCCGCTGGAGAGGTTCGATCTGCCCGCGCGCCCGCCACGTAGCTTCCCGTATCCACCGCGCTGGCGCATCGCTCCGGTTTACCGTTCGCCCACCGCGGTGGTGTTCTTCTGCCTTGCGGGGTTGGCCCTTGTGTGCGGCGTGCCGTATCTCATCCCCGTGCAGCCGGCGCTTTCAATCTCTTATCGAGTAGGTTTCAGCAATCGAGCTGCTTATATCCTTTTTCTGCTCTTCGCCATGGCATTCGCATGGTGGCGCGGACCCTTCACGCGCAGTCGCTACCGACCCCTGCTTCCTGGCACCCACGTAGGCCTACGTCGAAGCACCCTTCTCCTCGGACTCCTGCTGGCGGTCTGCGCCGGGAGCAGTACCTGGCTTTATGCCGATTCGGTGAGACCTCTCGGTGAGGCAATTTACATGCTCGAGCGACTACACCATCTGGCCGCCCACGAGAGGATGTACCGCGACTTTGAGTTCGCATACGGTGCGGGGTTGTTGTACCTACCCCTATGGTGCAGCCGGCTCGTCCATCATCGGCTGATGGATGGCTACTTCCTGGTACTGTCTCTGGAGTGGATCCTGGGTGTCGGACTCGCCGCGTACTGTGTCCACGTTTGCGGGAAAGGCTTAGGCGCACCAAGCCGCAGATGTGGTGCCATCTTTCTTGCTCTTGTCTTTACCAATCTCAGTTGGTGGACGCTTTCGGGAGCGCAATACACCCCTGTGCGTTACTGGTTGGCGCCAGCTGTTGCGGTATGCAGCTTCAGCGCTGCCGAGCGGACCCGCTCAGCTTATTTGTCTGCCGCTGCAGTGGTGCTGCCGGTCGGCTTTGCCCTCCTGCTATGGATCTCGCCTGAACAGGCAATTGCTCTTCTAGGCGGCACACTTCTCTGGGTTGCCTTCTTCCCGCGACAGCCCCGGCCGATGTACGTGGCAATTGCAGCGCTTTGCGCCGTGGCAGTTCCGTTGTTGGTGTTTACCTGGCGGTCAGGCGGCCTTTCTACCCTGTGGGGCATGCAGGCCGGAGCCTACGCCATCCCCGTCACGCTGACTGCGTACCTTCTTCCTGCGCTCGGCCTGTTGCTCCTCGCGGCCTGTGACGCGGTGGAGCAATTTCGGCGGCATTCCGCCCCGGCAGTGACCACCTATCTCGTTTGCCTGGCCATTGTTCTTCTACCCTCTGCCATGGGCCGCTACGACGAGGTGCATCTGCTTTCCAATACCTTCGCCGGGGCGCTGGTGGGTTGGTTCGTCCTTGCCCGTGATGAGGCACTTTGGCCTTCTGGACTGGGCGCGTACTTTTTGCTTGTGATTGCTTTGCACATTCCAGCTCTGAAGGAAGAATTAGGTAATTTAGGGCGGCTTGCGCAGCAGACGTCAGCGCAGGGTAGCAGCGCGACAGCGAAGCCAATTGTTTTACCGGCGCAGCCCATCTACGCTCCCTTTGAGTCATGGCTGACCTTGACTCCGAGCGCAACCATGGCTGTTCCCGTGCAGTTGGGACACTTTTTTGGTTTAGAAAATGTACTCACTAGAGCCGAGGCGGAGGAAAAAGCAGCCGAGATTCGAGGCCAGGCCGGTAAAACAATCCTTGTGGGCCCGTACGTTTGCCAAATGACGGCGGCTCCCGAGGTGACAGAAGCTTTCACCCATGGGTTATACGCCCGCGGACCACGCCATAGCGCGGATCAGTTGCAGCCTATCTGCGACGAGCTGGACCGTCACTGGGTGGAAGTTCCGGGCGGGTCTTTGCCTTACGGGTTCCATTTGCGGCGGTATCGGCCGTAGTGGGTGGCACATAAGGGTGCTTGTTCACTTTTACGCAAAGAGTACCGCCTGACGAAGGCTATGACTCCCAGCAACACTCGTAGGCGCTCTTCGAGAAGGGGAGCCCACATCGCGGGTCAGCAACGCGTTGGCCGACCGCTCCAGAAGCCCATGGCGGGTGCATATCCGCCGCAACATTCCCGCCATCTGCCGGCGATACGTCGCGTCCGCGAAATCAGCGCTCGCGAAACGGCGATCGTAGTCGCCTAGCAGATGAGGGAAGTGTTCGCGAACGAAGCTCAGCCACGTTGGACGCGAACACGACTTTAAAAACAGGGGCTGGGCGGCCATGAAGCTGGCTCCTGCCTCGGCGGCTGCCCGGGCTACGGCGTCCACAGAAGCCTCGCCGTCCGTGATTCCCGGCAGCAGCGGCGAGCAGAAGACTCCCGTGCAGATGCCGGCCTCACGCAACCTGCGCACCGCCGCAAAGCGTAGATCCGGTCGCGGGGCTCTCGGCTCCAGCTGGCGTGCCAGCACCGGATCCATCGTGGTAATCGTGACGTGCACAACTAGGGTGTTGTGCGCGGCGATGCGCTTCAGCAGATCGATGTCGCGGGTGATCAGGTTCGATTTCGTAATCATCCCGAGCTTGTATCCGGAATGGCGGCTGAACACCTCCAGGATGCCCCGCGTAATTCCTACACGTCGCTCGATGGGTTGGTACGGGTCCGTTGCCGTTCCCAGCGCGATCTCCTGCGCCGGATCGATGCGCTTGAGCTCCTGTTCCAGCAACCAGGCGGCGTTTTCTTTTAGATAGATCTCCCGCTCAAAAGCTTTTGCCCATGGCTGCTCTGCGCCCTCGTAGCGGCCAATCGGGATCTCTTCAACACGCCCGGGCTGGAGGAATTCATGCGTGTAGCGGGCGTAGCAATATTTGCAGCCAAACTCGCAGCCGCGGTATGGGTTGATCGACCATTCGAGGGAAAGCTGCCGTTTGCTCACGGAGCGGTTTAAGAGCGAACGCGCCTTCATCGACCGGAACTCGATCAGGTGCCCGTCGTTGGTGTGGGTCGCTTGGGCAGCGAGCCGCGTCATGCCGACGGGCTGGGAGGGAAGCATGGGAAAGAGCGCCGGGCCGGGCTGCTGGGCTGCTGCCTCTATCTTCGCCATTTCTTCGCCTCCGTATTTCCAAATTTACGCTTGGGTGGGGAAGGCGTCAATGAAATTTTGTGAGGAAAAGTTTTCCGCAGCGATAGACTATTGCCATGCAGCTTGCCATCGACGATCTTGCGCTGCCCGTTCGCCTGCGCACCGAGCACCCCATGACGGACGAAGAGCTTATGGGCTTCTGTCGTGCGAACGAGGCCCTGCGTGTGGAGCGTGAAAGCAACGGGGACTTGCTGCTGATGAGTCCGGCGGGAAACCAAACCAGCAGCAAAATTGGCTGGCTGAACTATCAACTCACACGTTGGGCCGATGGAGATGGCCGGGGTCTCACCTTCGACTCCAATGGCGGATTCACCTTAGCGGATGGCTCCATGCGCAGCCCGGACGCGGCCTGGATTGCGTGGCCGCGATGGAACGCGCTGAGCGTGAAGGAGCAGGGGCGTTTTTCGCGCATCTGTCCGGAGTTCATTATTGAGTTGCGTTCCCCGTCCGACCGTCTGCGCGATGCGCAGAGCAAAATGCGTATGTGGATCGCGAACGGGGCGGAGCTGGCTTGGCTGGTCGACCCCCAGCGGAGGATTGTCGAGATGTACCGCCCCGGGCAGGATCCTGAGGTCGTCGAGCGTGCCAGCACCGTAGACGGCGAAGGCCCTGTGGCCGGCTTCGTACTGGAACTCGCCCGGCTCTGGGCGTAGCTCTCCACCATGGCACCCCGCGGTACCGACACAACTCGGGATCTGCTGCAAGCCCTGCTGGATCACTTCTGGCAGGCACGCCGAGAGCGTATCTCCCGCGAACCGAAGCTCTACCCGGGCGGCTACCTCATCAGCTACAGTTCGCTCATCCAGCGTGCGGGAGTTATGGTTGAGGCCCGGCGGTTGGGTGGCCCGCTGGCCGAGATCTCCGCATTGTGCGATCTCCGCGGTTGGCCTCCCCTGGCCGCGTTGGTGGTGCGGCAGGACTGCGGGCAGCCGGGGGTGGGGTATTTCCGCCGGCCAGGCAGTCCCAAGGTCGATTTGATCACCGACGAGCACCTGCATGGGTGGGAGCAGGACGCGCGCACCTGCATTGCAGGTGACAAGCTTCCCCGCCGTGCGCCGCCCATAGAAAAGCCACTCACCCGGCAGGCGACGAAGTCTTGACGGGCAACCCGTGTGCCAGCATAATAAGAAGGTTGTCCGGTGATGTACGTGACAGCAGTCCAAACCACGCCCATGCGGAAGAGCGCATGTCCTTTCAGCCTCAGGCTGAAAAATCTAGGGGTGGTAGACAAGGATATGTATGGCTCGCAAGCTCTCCAAGAATTTGACCAAGGCCCGTGCGCTTGTAGAAAAGCGCCCCTACGCCATAGGTGAAGCAATTCCCCTGCTCCAGAGGGCCAAGTACGCCAAATTTGACGAAACCGTCGATTTGACGCTGCGTCTTGGGGTCGACACGCGTCATGCCGACCAGATGGTGCGCGGTACGGTCATCCTCCCCCACGGCCTGGGCGGCAAAAGCAAGATTGTTGCCGTGATCGCCTCGGGCGATAAGGTGCGCGAGGCTGAGGCCGCTGGCGCCGAGTTTTTCGGTGGCGATGAACTCGTGGAGCGCATCCAGAAGGAAAACTGGACCGACTTCGATGCCCTGATCGCCACGCCGGACATGATGCGTTCCGTCGGCCGGCTCGGCAAGGTGCTTGGGCCCCGCGGCCTGATGCCCAACCCGAAGACCGGCACGGTGACGACGGACGTTGCCGGTGCGATTCGCGAAATTAAGGCCGGCAAGGTCGAGTTCCGCGCCGATAAGACGGCACTGGTGCATGTGCCGGTAGGCAAGCTCTCGTTTACGCCGGAAAAGCTGCAGGAAAACGCGCTTACCGTGGTCAACGCCGTTATCAAGGCGAAGCCCTCCGCGGCGAAGGGCAAGTACGTCAAGCGCATCATCCTGTCGTCCACCATGGGGCCGGGCATTGAGCTCGAGGCAGCTACCGCCGACGTAGGCAAGTAGAAACGAAAGCTGTCCGCTAGTAGCTGTCCACTACCGTTTTAGGCACCCGGCGCAATGCGCCCATTTTTGAGCTAGCTAGCTAAGAGCTAGCAGCTAAAGGCTGGATTCCCTATGGCACTGACCAAGGCAAAGAAGAACCAAAAGGTCGCGGCACTCGCGGCCGATCTCGAAAAGAGCACCTCCGCAATTGTCGGCACGTTCAAAGGCCTGACCGCGTCGAAGGACTTCGATCTGCGCAAGACGGTACGGGCCGCTGGCGGCTCCTACCACGTTGTAAAGAACAAGCTCGCGGCAAAGAGCTCCGAAGGCACCAAGGTTGAGGCGGCGCTGCAGGGTCTAAAGGGTGTCAGCGCGGTGGCCTACACCTCCGGCGACCCGGTCGCGCTGGCCAAGGCGCTTTCCACCTGGGTAAAGGACAACGCTGAGTTCACCTTTAAACTCGGTATTGTCGACGGAAAAGTCATCACGGTCCAGGAGATCGGCAACCTTGCCAGCCTGCCCAGCAAGGAAGAGCTGTTCTCGAAGCTGCTCTTCCTGATTAACGCCCCGGCACAGCGCTTGGCGACGGTGATCAATGCGACCGGGCGCAACCTCGCCGTCGTGGTGAACCAAGCGGTAGAGCAGAACAAATTCACCGCGGCTGCCGAGGGGGCGGGCACGCCTTCCCCAACCACGGAGACGGTACAAAGCCCGGCTGAACCCGTAGCCTCGGCGAATGAGGATAAGGTGGCGGAGGCGCACGCCATTGAGGAGCCGACGCCCTCTGAGCAGATCGCGGCCAATCCCGCTTCGGAGGCTGACCCGGTCGCAAGTCCAGAGGCACAACCCTCAGGGGCGGCGCAGCCCGAGAATGGCACGGCTTCGCAGGCGGGCGAGGCAGCTTCGACCGATCCGGTTGAAGGGAACTAGCCCATAAATTTCGTCATCTTTCCAGGCGGGGGCGCAGTCTGAGCGCACCGGAACCCCGGCGGTAAAGGTGGCAGCCCCAAGCGAAAGCGTGGGGAAAGCAGTCAAGCATTTGAGTCATGCAACGGCAACGAAATCTAGGATGAAACGGAGAAGATTATGGCGGACATTCAGCAAATTGAAGACGCGATTGTGAGCCTTACGCTGCTTGAGGCAGCGGAGCTCGTAAAGAAGCTCGAGGAGCGCCTCGGCGTCTCTGCGGCGGCGGCAACGGCGGCGGCCCCGGCGGCCGGTGGCGGCGCGGCGGCCCCGGTGGCCGAAGAGAAGACCGAGTTCACGGTCATCTTGAAGGATGCCGGCGCCAATAAGATCAACACCATCAAGGCGGTGCGTGAGGTGACGGCGCTTGGCTTGAAAGAAGCCAAGGACCTGGTCGACGGCGCACCGAAACCCTTGAAGGAAAACATTTCCAAGGAAGATGCAGCGGCTATCGCCAAGAAGTTCGACGGTGTCGCTACGGTCGAGATCAAATAGCCGCTTGCAGCCAGGTCGCGCATGCGATCTGGCTGCACATGATTCGTGATTTGAAGCTGCAATCTATAGTCTTTACACAAAAGTTGCATGCGGGACAAAGTTGCGTTATTCTTCTCCTTGGAAGAAGCAACTAGTCCCGCTTTACTTTTGGGTGGGGGATCAATATACCGAACGGATCGGCTTCGGGCTTTAACAACATAAACTGACCTGTAGTGGTATCCGGTTCATCCTGCGTTTGGGCGCGTGGGTTAAGGAGCCGGCCATCTTGCGATCCGAGCGGCGGGATTGTCAGGGTGAAACGCAAGTTCATCAGACCAGCGGCAAGCTTGAGCTTCACGGGCAGAAGCTCAAAGGCGGCGACTATTCAGCGTTTCCAGAAGCATACCTTAATTTCTTGTGCATCTACGCTCTCCGGGCAGATTTCCCCGCAGGGCGAATTTCCTGTCTCCGGCATTCAGCTCCTTCCCTTCACGGCGTAGCCGTCCACGCCCCGCGCGTGTGACCGGGTAATCGACGCGCGCACCATCCGCCTCTACCCGGGGCAGCCCACACTTTCTCTACCCCGCAGAGTGCTTCGCTGGGGTCTTTTGCAAGATGCGCCAGAGTCATACCTGTCACGAGGAGTGGGTATGTCAAAGTGCAGGCGCAGCAGTCCAAATGAGAGAAGCCCTTCACCCGGCTTTTCTCCCTCCCGATCCGCGCTACCACCGCCTCAGACGCGGCTGGCGTACTCCGGGAGGCCTCGAGTCACGTACCAGGAGAGAGCATGTCGACTACCCCGACTTCCGAAACGCGCGCACTTCGCACCCGTCTCGACTTTTCCAAGATCCCCACCAGCATTCAAATCCCAAACCTCATCGAGGTGCAACGCCGCTCCTACGAGCGCTTCCTGCAGATGGATAAGCTCCCCCAGGAGCGCGAGGACAACGGCCTGCAGTCGGTCTTCACCTCCGTCTTCCCCATCACAGACTTCCGCAACGTCTCTGAACTCGAGTTTGTCGATTACACCATCGGCAACTGGGAGTGCAAGTGCGGCTACCTCAAAGGGCTGAACCATCTGCGCACCACCTGCTCCACCTGCGGGCACATGGTCATCACCGACCCGTTTCATCCGGGCGATGTGCTGTGCAAGTTCTGCGGTACCTACAATAAAAATACTCCTGACTTCTGCACCAAGTGCGGCGATCCCGTCGGTCTGCAGCTGAAGTACGACCAGGCCGAGTGCGAAGAGCGCGGCATGACCTACTCCGCCCCGCTGAAGGTGACTATCCGCCTCAAGATCTACGACAAGGATCCTGAGACCGGCATCAAGAGCCTCCGTGACATGAAGGAGCAGGAGGTCTTCTTCGGCGACATCCCGCTGATGTCGGCCAACGGCACGTTTATCGTCAACGGCACCGAGCGCGTCATCGTCTCGCAGCTGCACCGCTCACCCGGCGTCTTCTTCGAGACGGCCAATAACCGCACCTACTTCCTCGGCAAGATCATCCCCTACCGCGGCAGCTGGGTGGAGTTCGAGTACGACCAGAAGAATATTCTCTACGTCCGCATCGATCGCAAGCGCAAGTTCCTGGGCACCATCTTCCTCCGCGCCCTCGGCCTGCGCACCGATGAGGAGATCCTCAAGACCTTCTACACGGTCGATACCGTGACCGTGAAGGAAGGCAAGCTCACCTGGACACTCACCGAGGACGGCAAAGCCACCAATATTGGCGGCACCCGCACCACCTCGTCCATCAAGGGCGCGGACGGCAGTGAGATCCTGGCCTCCGGCAAGAAGATCACCCCGTCAGCGCTGCGCAATCTGCGCGCGGCCGGCATCGCCTCCGTTGAGGTGGAGAATGGCGAGTTCGAGGGGGCCATCACGGCCGCCGATGTCGTCGATATGTCCACCGGCGAGCTGCTGTATGAGGCCAACCAAGAGCTCTCTGCCGACAAGCTGCACAAGATTGCGCAGTCCGGCGTTACCACGCTCGAGATCTTCTTCCCCGAGCGTGACGATGTCGGCACGATCATCGCCAATACCCTCCGCCGCGACTCGGTGCGCAAGCCCGAAGAGGCGTTGATCGAGATCTACCGCAAGCTGCGTCCCGGCGACCCACCGACCCTCGACACCCCCACCCCCCACTTCGAAGGCAAGTTCTTCGACCCCCGCAAGTACGACTTCTCACGCCTCGGCCGGCTGAAGTTCAACATTAAGATGTACGAC
>CAXTUW010000036.1:0-38163 GCA_964247595.1 uncultured Acidobacteriaceae bacterium
ATACGAGATCCTGTTTCTCTGTACCCTTGGGGTTGTTCTGTACTGGTTCTCCAACCGCCCTCATGCAAATGGTTCGATCTTCCGGCTGTTCCTGGCCGCATACCTGAGCTGGCGTCTCCTCATAGACTTCCTGAAACCACAGCCAATGGTCGCGGGCATGAACCTGATCCAGTGGGCATGTCTGACTGGATTGCTGGCCCTATGCTTGTTCCGGGCGCACCTTATTCAAAGACGCCAACTTAGCGTTCAGTTGTCTGAAAGAACTCCTCTATGAAGACCGTTTCCAAATGGCTTGCAGGCTCTGCTGTAGGCGTACTGTTAGGTCTCGGGCTATGTGGACTCGATCTGGCCGTGCACCCTGCGAGCCATGACAGCGTCGGTGGTTGGATCTCCTTTTGGGGTTTTGCTCTCTGCCTGGTTTCCGGGCTCATCTTGATTGCTTCATTGCTCGCCTTCTTAGGACGAGCACTACGAAATGCAATTAGGAGCAAAAAATGAGCGCCCCTACTCGTCCCTACCTCTTCTACGACACCGCTGTCTCCTTGTGCGGAACGTGCTTGCGCCGGACTGACGCCAAGATCGTATTTGAGAACGACTGTGTCTACATGCTGAAGCGGTGTCCGCAGCATGGTTTCCAGCGTGTTCTCATGGCCGATGACGTGGATTATTACCGCCGCTGCCGCGAGGTCTTCATCAAACCACCGGAGATGCCGCTGCATTGGAATACGCCCGTGAAGTACGGCTGCCCGTACGATTGCGGCCTTTGCCCGGATCACGAACAACACTCCTGCCTCTCGCTGCTGGAAATCACGGACGTTTGCAATCTGAACTGCCCCATCTGTTACGCCAGCAGTGGCACCCACCGCACGACACACCGGCCTCTGGAGCAGGTGGAACGCATGCTCGACATGATCGTGCGGAATGAGATGGAGCCGGACATCGTGCAGATCTCTGGCGGCGAGCCCACGATACATCCGCAGTTTTTTGAGATCCTCGACGCAGCCAAGCAGCGGCCCATCAAGCACCTCATGGTGAACACAAATGGGATTCGCATCACCACGGACGAAGCCTTTGCGAAGCGGCTCGCCACCTACATGCCACGCTTCGAGCTCTATCTTCAGTTCGATTCACTTCAGCGCGATCCACTAATCCAGCTCCGTGGAGCCGATCTGCGCAACATACGGGAGCGTGCCCTTGAACGCCTTAATGAACTCGGTATCTCTACCACGCTGGTCGTCACGGTCGAGCAAGGCGTAAACGATGGCGAACTCGGATCCATCATCGACTTTGCTCTGCAACAGCCATGTGTCCGTGGTGTCACATTCCAACCGGTCCAACAAGCAGGCCGGCTTAGAGGCTACAACGCGGCCGAGCATCGCCTCACTCTCACCGAGGTACGCCGACGAATCCTGGAGCAAACCTCTGTCTTCCGGCCAGAAGACATCATCCCGGTTCCTTGCCACCCAGACTCACTCGCTATGGGATACGCCTTGAAGGTGGCCGGCAGCGTCACCCCGCTTACGAGCATGATCCCGCCCGAGGTTCTCATCAATGGAGCGGCCAACACGATCATCTACGAGCAGGACAGTGGCATCCGAGCACATCTAGCCCAGCACCCAGAGCTGCTCGCCAAGGCTGCAGCAAATCCACTCAAAGAAGGGCTGTTCAAACTTTTCTCAACCAATCATTCTCCACAATCACAGGCCAGTACGCTCCGGGATCTCCTGTGCTGCCTGCCGCAGATGCTCGCACCCAAGAACCTGACCTACCAAAACCTGTTTCGCATCCTGATCGTGCAGTTCATCGATGCGGACAGCTTCGATCTGCGTTCTATACGCAAGACCTGCATACATATCGCCCACCCTGATGCGGAACGGCTGATCCCGTTCGACACGTTCAACATGTTCTACCGGGACGATCTAGAGCAGACTCGGCTTGCTCCGTTGCGCCAATAGATGGCAGCGGTGCTCTGAGCCACCCTCTCAGGAACCCACCTAGGCCAAGGCTGACCAGCCATCAAACGATCACCCTCGCCAACCGGAGTTGTCGTGGGTGGTTTTAACCGGTCACCCTAATCAGTCTTTGCCTCACTCTGAGCTTCGCGTTCGCACCGGGATTTGATCACCCCAAGAATGCTGTTCTGCAGGGTGCGCATCACTGCATCGGTCCAGAGTCCAGCGTAGGCATTGAAATCTGTAGACAGGCGTTGCCGGCTTGAAAGATGAAGCAGAATGGTTCCGTCTGGGGCGGGCTCAAGGCGGTATTCCCCATCGAGCACATCGAAGTAGCGATCGCCAATCGTGACGTGTTCATCTAGAGTAGTGCTGGGTATATGTGAACTGTCAGCTCGAATGCTAAAGGCAAGGATCTTCTCGGGCTCCCAATCGTTCACCGTTTCAACAAACAGCAAACCCCGCTCGAAGCTTGCATGTCGGACTCCACCCACACCCTCATAGGACAGAGTCGCTTCTACCGGGCGAGGAAACCCGATGCGTTGAGCCCACGAATCCTTCAGCTCCCCGGACGCAATTGGTTTGACGCGCTCTATGTTTCGCCAGACCACCGAGGCGGGTGCATGAATAGGGATCTCTGTCCTTACCTCACGCGTTTGAACCGGAGGGCTTATAAGCGTTTCCAGTGGAGCCAAGATGAACGGCATGACTGCAAGACAAGCCACAGTTCCTTGCCTGACTCGCAACACCCTAGCGAGTATGCCTCCTAAAATTCCGCCAACAATGCTGCACAACAGCGCTCCAGGTAGAGCGAAGATCATGCAAATCAGCCCCTCGATGCGGAATACTAGCGAGATGCAACAGGCCAGAACTATCGGAGGCATGGGCAGAACGAACCATCGCCAAATCGGTTGAGCCGTGGCTCGCTCTACCGGGTACACCGCTAAGAGACCGATCATCAGCGACCCAAGGCCAAGGAAACTGAAGGTCATCGTAGCCGTGGCGTTTCCTTGAAAGCGCCCTGAAGTTCCGAGGCGGAACAGGACGCCATAGATGATCCCTAAACAGACCGAGGCAACGTACACCAGACGCACGTTTCTATGGTGTGCGGGTTTAACTGAAGGGCCTGCTGGGCCGGAAAGCGTCATCTCTGCTCAAGGCTCCTACGTTTCTTGTGTTCGGCAGAATCATCATAGGCGCGGCAAGGCTTTTACACTTCTGTACTCACTGAAACGGGCGTTTCACCAGAGCTATTGTTTGTCGGGGTCTATCCAGCTACGGTCCATCCAACTAGTGTCCCCGAATCGCATCTCGAGAGTTTGCTTGATGCGTTTGTCCAGCTTGGGATCCTCGGGAACATCAGCTCCAAGCGCCTTGAGCCCTGCAAGAATCGGTTTAGCTTCCGGGGCTTCAAGGCCAGGAAGTGCCCACCGGCGACCATGCGCTCGGAAGCGAAGACCCCAAAATTGCTTCCCCTTTGCGGATGCGATCACTGCGAAGCGAATCGCGCTCACCTCCGTAAGCGGATACGTGTAACCGGCCGCATGCCCCTGCCTCAGGCAAATGTGCACTCAATGATTCAGAAACGCGCGAATGCGGCGGGCTTGCGAACCAAGATCAGCGCCCACAGCTTCCGCGCGACCGGCATCACCACCTACCTTCAGAACGGGGGCAAGCTGGAGATCGCGCAGCACATGGCTGGTCATGAATCTGCCCGGACGACTGGACTCTACGACCGGCGCAGTGATGAGGTCGCGCTCGATGAGGTGGAGCGGATTGCCTACTGAGTGTGAGTTGGTCCTGGCGTGCTAATGTCGCACCTATGTTGCGGAGCCGCCTTAGCCTAGTTGGTTCTCTTCCCTTTCTCGTAGCCTCTCTATTCAGACCAATTTACGTTTCTGCTCAGCAGGCGGCTCAGCAGTACAAGGCTGCACAATCCATCCTGAAGGCCCACACCTCAGAGGATGGGATCTTGAACGATGACAGCCCCGAGGCGCGAAGCGCGCTAGCTAAGATGTGGGGCGCAGCCGGGCAAGCTGTCATCGAGATTCTCGGTTCCCATCCGAATGCATCGCCGCAAGAGATCGACAATCAGCTTTGCAAGCAAGGTATCGCAGCTGCAGGCTGCAATGAGGGCTTTTCCCCGCAGCACGACATCGTCCGGTTGGGAACAGACCTCTACGCAGTTGCCGTAGCAACAGAGACAGGCGGGACCGTCCTCATTATCGGCCGCCGAAACGGTAAGCCTGCTCAGCTCTGGTCACTGGCCGCTGCATCCGTCACGCGGCAACGAGACCCACAAGACCTAATAGGAGCTTGGCTTCCAGACCGAACGGGACTCGCCTGTCGGAAAGACGGCTCGCCTGTCGGAAAGACGGCTCGCCTGTCGGAAAGACGGCTCGCCTGTCGGAAAGACGGCTCGCCTCACAATCCAGGCAGTTGTGGGCCGCTCTACTCCGAGCTAGGGCTGCTTCCTGAAAATGCCCAAGGCCGTCCACGCTTCTACATAGATGCAGGGTACGAACAGCTCATGGGCGCCACAATCGGGAAGCAGACTAGCCTTTGGCAATGGGATGGAGATCACGCCGAACTCCTCTGGATCAACATTTATCCCTTCATGATCGACCAAGCGCTTGGTACTAGTTTCGATAACGACAAGGGCACCCTGCACGTTGGAGAGAAGGGCGAGTTCAGGACTATGAACTCCTGCGGCAGCTGCATTGATCGACCTCTGGATCAGAGCGTTCTCATCACCAAGACCGGCATCGAGGATCTTGGTATACGCTCTCTCACCCCAGAACTGGACCGCATTAACGACCTGTTTTGGCGACTGCAGAAAGGACAACCAACCATTCGCATTGCCGCACCACAGGTGACCTCATTCCTGAAGCGAGGAATCGTTGAAGCAAAACAGTATTCCAAGAAAGTTGACCCAAGCTGGTTTTCAGTGGGCATGATCGATTCGTCTACTGTAAGACTCACTTCCTCAGGCGCTGATGTGTGCCTTGAGCCCGACAGTGAGTTTGGTACGTTGAAGTTCACCCTGAAACGTTTGATCGACGGCGGGTATTTCATTGAGCATGTTGCGGCCGCTCCAAGCGGAGAAGAATGCTCGCGGGGAGAGTTCTTGCCCGGTGCGCCAACTTCCCAATGAGGACTCTGACGTCATGGCGTTCTTACGCCTGATTTCTCATTTTCTCCATTGCTGAGGTTCCATCACCACCCGGACTCCCAGCACCGTCGCATATACATCTTCCAGCTTCCCTGTAGATGGATAGCGCACCGCGATTTGGTCCGGGCCGTCCCACGACACGGATACAGCATTAGTACCCACGTTCCGAATACCCGCGATGGGCGTGTACTCATATCCTGGATTAGGATTTCCGGTACTGAGAAACACCGAGTAGCCAGAATAGAGTTCCTTGCCGTCAGAGCCACATACGCGATGAAAACTCTTAACACTGCGCTTTCCGTCCGAGGATTTTAGCAACTTTTGCTCTGTGTCGGTGCAGTTCCCGCCAGCGAAGTTCCGCATCGGCCTGATTAGCGCCAACCACACCAGCAATGCTCCGGTCCCAACTAGAACAGTCATGACGCCAATCACTTCTAGGGTGATGTGCAGCCATCGCATGGATCTGGGCATAGTCCCATGGAACTCCAAGAGAACGTGTAACGGCAAGGGGGAGTGCTGTGCTTGGTACGTCATGGCGTCCTTGCGTCAGAGCGTTTTGGCGTTGTGACATCATGACGTCATGAAGGCAATCGCATTTCTCGGCCAGAAGGGTGGCAGCGGCAAGACGACACTTGCGGTTCATACGGCCGTTGCAGCCCAGGAAGCCCGAGAGAAAGTATTTCTGATAGACACCGACCCGCAGAAATCAGCGACGGTCTGGAGCGAGGCCCGGCAGGCTGAAAAGCCGGTGGTTGTCACCGTCTCGGCCGGCGAGCTAGATAAGGTTCTGAAGGCGGGTGGTGAGGACAAGATGAGCCTCGCAGTCGTGGACACGGCTCCTCACACCGCCCCGGATGCTGCGCGGATCGCCAAGCTGGTCGATTTAGTCGTAATTCCCTGCCGTCCGACCGCCTTCGATCTCGCAGCGGTCAGCAACGCCGTTGAGATCGTCCGAGCTGCCAAGAAAAAGGCTGTTCTCGTCCTTTCCGCTTGCCCGTTCCGTTCGCCGGAGATTGCGGAGACCCGGGCAGTGCTCAGGGAGTATGGGTTGCCGGTCTGTCCTTCCGACATTACGGATCGGCGAGCTTTCGCCAGGGCGGTAGCGACCGGCCGGGCAGTGACCGAGTTCGAGGCAGACGGCAAGGCCGCCGAGGAGATCAAAGCACTTTGGAAATGGCTAAAGGAGCAAATGCGATGAGCGCGAAACCAACCGGGCTGGCGGCATTCACAAGACGCGGTTCAGTACAGCCGGAGATAGCGGCACAGGCTGGGGAGTCGTCGGTCAGTACGGACCGGCAGCGGGCCAAAAAGGACGTGGTTGCGCTTACTGTCCGCTTGCAGCGTTCGGAGTGGGAGCGGCTGCACCAGCTTGCTGTGTCCGAAGGGCAGAGCATTCAATCACTGGCGGTTCGGGGCCTGAATCGCGTGTTCACCGACAAGGGTCTACCAAAACTCGCAGAAGGAAAATAAACGTCACGACGTTATGACGTCATGACGCACCTACGCCATGCCTAGGAAACTCAGCGCACTTGCGGTGGAAAACTCATCCAGGAAGCCCTCGCCATTGAGGAGGAGTCCGCCAAGGATGCTGGTGCGCTCGGCTTCATCGCCCGCTGCATGGTCCAAGCGATTCTACCGCACTCTCAGGTCAAAGAGCCGTTCTTCCAAAGGAAGAATGGCAACTTCCAGCTCTCGATGATGGCCAATCCCTCTATTGGCCTTCCATACGGGTCTGTGCCGCGTATTTTGTTGGCTTGGATCTCTACCGAGGCCATACGGAAGAAGGACCCAACACTTCTGCTCGGTGACACCCTTACGAGCTTCATGACGGAGTTGGATCTGGTTCCGACTGGTGGCCGGTGGGGAACAATCCCTAGACTGCGAAGCCAGATGCAGCGGCTGTTCTCTTGCACCATCTCCTGCAACTACTCCGATCCGCAGGGCGGGGGAGTGTCGGGGGTGAACTTCCTGATCGCGGACTCATACGCAATGTGGTGGCGACCCCAGCAGCCGGATCAGGTCGGGCTCTGGCAGTCGCACGTAACCCTCGGACGGAAGTTCTACGACGAGATCATCGCGAACAGCGTACCGATCGACATGCGTGCGCTGAAGGCTTTGAGACGCTCGCCTCTGGCGCTGGACCTCTATACACGGCTGACCTACTGGATGAGCTATCTCTCCAGGCCCACAGAGATCCCCTGGGAAGCATTCGAAGCGGCGTTCTAAGGGGTCATTCAGCGTGCGAGGTGTAGAGCTTTGGCCAATGGGTACTCTCCATACGTGAGCCACATATTGGAAAAGAAATGGAAAGCAATCAACACGTACAGGTCCTTGCGTAGCCACATCAAGAGCCCGAACGCGAAGACGAGGCCTATCAGAGGCCAGGTAAACGGGATTTGCCAGAGGTGGTATAGGGCGAAGAGGCAGGGTTAATAACTCAACTCGCCCGTCCCAGGAAGCTGGACTTCTTTATCAGATAGCCACGGTAGTAAAGTTCCTCGCCCACAAAGTTTCCAATGAACAGCACTGCCAGCGCAAGTGGAGGGGTTCAATCGCCACCTACATCACTTGTCTCATCACATTCGGAGTTCGCGGATTCCGTATCAGCTACTGGACATTGAGCGGAGTCCAGTTCTCGTTGGTGCTTTTTCTATGGGCAGCGCTGTATTTGGGAGTCAGGCAGCGAAACGCCACGCAAGACTCGCCCGCTATCGAACCTGCTCTCTGGGTGTCAGAGCCTATAGAAGTATGTAAGGTCGAGTGTCTGCCGTATGTGACTACATTTGCGATTAGAACCGGGACGCGAGTCGAAATCGTTCCCGTCGATAATGTGTTGTGGATCGCGGCGTCACGAGATTACGCAGAGCTCCATACAGCCCATTCCACACATTTGCTGCGAGATACCATGACCTCACTGGAACAGAGGCTAGACCGCAGCCAGTTCATACGTATTCACCGCTCACGTATTGTTCGCATCGCGCAAATTCGTGAGCTGTTGCCTCTGGAAAACGGGGAGTATCGGATCAAGCTGCATGACGGTTCGGAACATCGTTCAAGCCGCACTTACGCAAACGCTCTTGCAGAGTGGATGCGATCCGTTGCGGGCGGAGTGGCGACCTCACAGCGTCGCCAGTCAAAGGTAATGTGAAACGCTCTTAGTGGCGGCTGCTTCGGACCTGTCCCACGACCTACTCGAACTTCGCCACGCGGTTTAGGCCGTTGAAGGCCGCCACCTTGTAGCACTCCGCCAATGTTGGGTAGTTGAAGACGGTCTCGACGAAATAATCCAGCTTGCCGCCCAACGTCATCACGGCCTGGCCGATGTGCACCAGCTCGCTGGCACCTTCGCCGATGATGTGTACCCCAAGCAACGCATGTGTTTCGCGATGGAAGATCAGCTTCAGCCGCCCGGTCGTATCGCCGCGGATCTGCCCACGGGCAATCTCGCGGTAGTACGCCACGCCCACCTCGTACGGCACATCCTCTTCCGTCAGCTGCTCCTCGGTTTTGCCCAGGAAGCTGATCTCCGGGATCGTCCAGATGCCGTACGGATAGAAGCTCGGGTTGGAGACGATGGTCTCGTCGCCAAAGGAGCGCGCTGCCGCGATCCGGCCCTGCTCCATTGATACCGACGCCAAGGAGGGAAAGCCGATGACATCGCCCACCGCAAATACCGTAGGCACCTTGGTGCGGAAGTCCTTGTCGACCGGGATGCGCCCGCGGCTGTCCGCCTCCAGCCCGATCGCCGGCAGGTTCAGCTCATCAACGTTGCCCTGCCGTCCTACGGCATAGAGCAGCGCGTCGCCCTGGACCTTCTTCTTGGACTCCAGGTGTGCGACCACCGATCCATCGGCCTCTTCAACCGACTCCACCTCTTCGTTCAGCCGCATCGTCACACGCGCGTCGCGCAGATGATAGCTCAACGCCTCGACGATCTCCTGGTCGGCGAATTCGAGTAACCGCGGCCGCCGTTCGATCAGCGTCACGCGCACCCCCAGCGCCGCGAACATGCAGCAGTATTCCACGCCGATCACACCGCCGCCGACGATGATCATCGTCTTGGGCAACGTGTTCAGGTTCAGCACCAGATCGGAATTGATGATGGTTGTGCCATTAATCGGCACCTTCGCCGAGCTGGCCGGTTTGGTTCCCGTGCCGATGAGGATGTTCTTGCCCTCATACACGGTCGAGCCCTTCGAATTCGTCACCCGCACATGCGTCGGGTCTTCAAAGCTCGCGATCCCGGTCAGCATCTCTACGTTATTGCGCGAAAGCTGCGCCTCGGTGACGTCGATCTCCGTCTTAATGACATGCTGCACGCGAAAGGCAAGGTCCGCCATGGTAATGCGTTCCTTCACCCGGTAGTTCATGCCGTAGATCGATTTGTAGTTGTAGCCGGAGAGATGCAACACGGCCTCACGCATGGTCTTCGAGGGGATAGTGCCGGTGTTGATGCAGGCTCCACCCACCACCTCACGCATTTCGATGAGGGCGACACGTTTGCCGTGTTTCGCGGCATAGATGGCCGCGCGCTGCCCTGCGGGGCCGGAGCCGATAACGATCAGGTCGTACACAATGCCCATAGAGGTGGGTTAACTCTCCTCGGGTTGAAGAACTCGTCCTTCGCGTCCGTCATGCTTCGTTTCGGTCCGCGGTTGTGGGTCGCGCTTCGGGCTTGAGCTTTGCTTGGGGTATTTTGAGCTTCGCTTGGGCCTGGGTCGTGATCCGGGGTTGCCGTTCCCTATCATAGACCTCACTGACCGGTGTGCCGGATGGGACAGCCGGGGCGTGAGGCTCACAGATTGGTTGTAGCGGGAAAATATGCTGCGATGCGCCATTACAGACTTGCTCGGGCAGCAGAATGCCTGGAGATTAGACCAGCCTGCCATGCGCGCGGTGCGGCTCCGGGAGCAGGTGCGTCGGTGGGCTGTTGACGGGGTGGACATTGTGCAGCTCCGGGAGAAGCAGCTTGAAAGCGGAGAGCTCTTCGCCTTAACCGTCACCGTCCTCGACGACCTTCGCCGGATTGCTCAAGAAGCAAAAGACTCGCCCCGTACCCGCCTGCTGGTAAACAGTCGTCCCGATATCGCCGCCGCCGCCGGAGCGGATGGCGTCCACATTACGGCGCATCATGGAGCATTGACGCCTGCGCAGGCGCGGCAGGTGTTTGCCGGAGCCGCCCGGAGCCGCTGTCTTGTAAGCGTAAGCTGTCACACGATGGAGGAGGTCGCCCTAGCCTGCAAAGCGGGTGCCGATATTATCCTCTTTGGCCCTGTGTTCGAAAAGCGAGTTGCCGGCAAGCTTGTCACCGCAGGTCTGGGTCTCGCGCAACTACGTGAGGCCGCTGGCTTGGCCGGCACGGTCCCTGTGCTGGCCCTGGGCGGCGTAACGGAGGCCGATGCGGCGGCCTGCATTGCCTCCGGCGCGGCCGGCGTGGCCGGCATTCGCCTATTCGCCGGGTAAGGTGGGCTCGCCCATCGGCCAGCCCACTCGACCGCAACACGTACCGGCGGAGCTTACTGCCTCCCGGCGATCCCGATCCCTCCAGGCGTGTTGCCGGTCGGGGCTGTGCTGTAGGGCGACAGGGCTCCGTTCGTTCCGAGGCTCAGGATTGAGACACTATTCGTGTTTTCTTCGGAGACGTAGGCGAGCTGGTTCGAGGGATCGATCAGGATCTGAAATGGCAGCCCAGGACTGGCTACAAGCGGCGTACTCATGGGGGTCAGGCTGCCATTGGCGAGATTCAGGTTGAACTGCGAGATCGTCCCATCCTTGCGATTCACCACATACACATAGCTCGAAGTGGCATCGATGGCCACGCCGGTCGGGCCAGCTCCCACAGCCACGGACGGCGTGCCGGCAGGCGTCAGGCGGCCCGTCGTTTGATCGATGAGGAAGATGTCCACCTGCGCCAGGTCGTTCTCCGTGACAAACAGGTATCGTCCGCTGGGATCCACCTTGGCCTCGAATGAGTAGCTCAACCCGGAGATCAGGTCGATGGGCGTCAAGGCACCCGATGTGGCGTTGATTGTGAACGTGGTGAGCGACCCCAATTGGCCCATCGCATAGAGGAATCGTCCGGTTGGATCGACCGTCACGCTACTCGGATGGGTCCCGGTTGCAAACGCTGCCGGCACGGTCGGGAGCAGGACCCCAGTGATTTTATTGATGCTGAAGCCGGAGATCGTGTTATCGCTTGTATTCGCTGTGTACACGAAACGACCGAGAGGATCCGCACTGACATACTGCGGAAAGGTCCCAGTCGGGACCGTAGCCGGCGACGTGGGCGTCAGCAGGCCTGTCGCCGCACTGATCGTGAACATCGATACTGTACTGTCGGCGCTGTTGGCGACATACACAAACTTTCCGGCCGGATCGACGACAAGACTTTCTGGGTGATTGCCGACCGGAATCGTCGCCGGGGTATTAGGGGTCCACAGGCCAGCAGCTGAAACCGTAAACATGGAGATCGAGTTGCCGAAATCGTTCTCGACGTAAGCGAACACCAGCTTCGATGAGGGCGTTGGGGTAGGAGTCGGCGTTGGCGCAGGCGTGGACACAATCGCCGAGGTGAACGGCTCACGAATCGTCGTGCAGCCGGACAGGCCAAATACACACAGGGGCAACACCCCAATACACAGTGAAAGGACTCTACGTTTCATGGTCTCGTATGCTCGTTTTCAAATGAGATGCCCACAATGGCTGGGTAAGCATCCGATTCCATCGATTCTGTCCAACGTTCGTAACCAGCCTTGGATTACATCCGTACCGTAAACAGCTCGACCCCGTACCTGCAGGCCCGGTTGGGCAGGAAGATCATCGTGCGAAAATGGAAGGGTCATGGTGATTAAACCGGCCCAGCTTGTCGATGAACCTCTTCCCCTGGATCTTCGGATTCCCGAAGGCGCGATCGACTACGCTCCGGACATACACCAGAGCGGTTCGCTCGCTGTCAACGGTCGCGCCGAGCTCCTTGTCGAACACCGCGGCCCCAAAGAGTTCGTCGAGGACATCCGGATTCGTGCGAAGCTGGCCGGGCACTTCGATCTGCTCTGCGCCCGTTGTCTTACCTCTGTGCCGACCCCGCTTGAAACCAGCTTCGACCTGATCTTCCGCCCCGGCGGCATTGATGCCGAAAGCGGCGAACACGCGATCACGGAAGATGAGACGGAAATCGGGTACTATGAGAAAAGCGGCCTGCCGCTGGAGGATGTCGTGCGTGAGCAGGTGCTGTTGACCCTGCCCGGACGCGCCCTCTGCCAGGAAGCATGTAAAGGCCTCTGTCCGCAGTGCGGTGCAGACCGCAACGCAGGCGACTGCGGCTGCGGCGAAACGGCCGGTGATCCTCGCTGGCGTGCGCTGGCAGGCATCACCGCCGCCAAGGTCTGAGCTCCGCGACCGTTTCTGCTCTAAAGGGCTCCCGCAAGCGCTCCGGCGCTGGGTTAGCCCCATCTGATTTCTGAGAGGTTCATCATGCCGAATCCGAAACGGCGCCACAGCAAACAGCGCACTGCCAAGCGGCGCTCCCACGACTTCCTCACCCCGGCCGGCGTTGCCAGCTGCCCCAACTGCGGCGAACGCAAGCTGCCCCATCGCGCCTGCAAAAAGTGTGGTGAGTACAAGGGCCGGGCCGTTCTGCCCGTGAAGGAAGCCGCCTAACCTGTCCCCACATTGCTATGGGCCCGGGGTAAGCTCCACCTGGGCCGGCTCCGTCTCGCGTCTTTCTTCTCCGGGGTTCCCCAAGCGATTGCATGCCGATTGACATCGTCCTGGATGCCATGGGATCCGATAAGGCTCCCGACCCCGAGATCAGCGGAGCCATTCTGGCCTGCGCCTCGCTTGATGTCCGCGTCCACCTTGTGGGCCCGGAGGACGTCCTGCGTCCGCGTTTGCGCGAGTGCCTGAAGGCCGCGGAAAGCAACCAGCCCCTTCAGCTTCCCGGCACGCCCAAGCCCAAACGCCCGCCCATTTTCATACGCCAGGCCAGCGAATGGATCAGCATGGACGATAAGGCTGCCCAATCCGTGCGCTCTAAACGGGATAGCTCCATGCGCGTCGGCCTCAAGATGGTCCGGGAGGGCAAAGCCGCCGGTTTTGTGACCGCCGGCAACACCGGTGCGGCGATGGCCACCGCGAAGATGGTCCTGGGCTCCCTTAACGGCGTCGATCGGCCGGCCCTTACCACCGTTCTTCCCACCGCGCTCGGCACCCCCTGCGTGTTTCTCGACGTTGGTGCCAATGTCGATTGCGAGGCCAGAAACCTTCTCCAATTCGCCGTGATGGGGCATATGTACGCGAAAAATGTGCTCGGCATCGCCGAGCCGCGCATCGGCCTGCTTTCGATCGGGGAGGAAGATACCAAAGGCAACGCCCTCACGCTTGAAACCTTTCCACTGCTGCGCGAACTGGCCGCGCGCGAGGGTTTGAACTTCATCGGCAACGTCGAAGGCCGCGACCTCTACAATGGCCGCGCCGATGTGGTGGTCTCGGATGGCTTCATCGGCAATGTAGCGCTGAAGACCAGCGAAGGTCTTGTGAAGCTGGTGCGCTCCACCCTGCGGGAAAGCCTGAAATCGACGGTCACCGCACAGGTCGGGGCCTTGCTCAGCCGCAAGGCCTTCGACACCTTTAAAAAGCGTTTCGATTATTCGGAGTACGGCGGCGCGCCATTGCTCGGCCTGCGCGGGGTGTGCATCGTGGGCCATGGCTCGTCCAACGAGCGCGCCATCATGAATGGGATCCGCGTAGCCGCCGAGTTCGCGGCCAACGAGGTCAATCCGGCGATTGAGGCCATGCTCGCTGAAGATTCCACTAGGCCTTCCTAGACCTGCATCGGCTTGCCCTCATACCGACGCGAGGGTTTACTTTCGATCTTCAGCCGTTGGTACTCCGAGTCACCGCCATATGAAAAGTATCAGCCCCATCAGGTGAAACACTGCGAAGAATCTTTACCACGGGATAGGCTGCAGGTTTTCCTGTGCGATTGGCGCATCCCCAAAGACAAAGCCCAGCATGGCCGGTTCGCCATCCTCGAGGTAGGGAGCCCGCTGCACCGGATGGGCATTATGCCGGGCTGCCCAGCGACGGATCCCCTGCTCGTCGTTCGTTGTTTTTGTCGTTTGTCGTATCTCATTCCGAAGAGAAGTACTTCACCGCACCTCAGATGCGTGCCATTGCTTCCAGGCGGTTCCAGGGATGTTTCCGGTTCACAAAAATCTACAGAGTCAGGACCGAGGCGACGCATTGGCTCTGGCGACTTTGCCCACGTCACTTGACTCCCTGAACACCGCTTCGCTCCCGCGCAAACAGTTCTGCTTGCGATGAATGAGTCGGGCATCATCCCGGCCATCCAGCGCCATCCCAAGCCCTTGAGAATGCCACGTACGCAGGCGTCTCGGAACCAAATGGAGGCTTCCCCATGCCAGAGATTCTGGACACCACCCACCTGCCTGTCTTCCCCGCGGGAAAGGGAAAAGGTGCACACTTCTCGCCATTACCGCAGGATGTGAAGGACGGCAAAGTACGCGCGCACACGCTGCAGACCATCAACGCCGACCGTCAAACCTTGTACAAGATGTGGCGCGATGTCACCAACGCCCCCAAGTTCCAGGAGTATGTGGTCTCGGTCGAACCGAAGAGCGAAACCCGCAGCACCTGGACCTTCGGTAACCCAGAGGACCCCAAAGCCAAAAGCGTCACGTATGACACCGAGGTTTTTGAGGATATTCCCGGCGAGAAGATCGCCTGGCGGTCCGTCGATACCTCCTTCGAGGAGCAGGGTGAGGTGCACTTTGCAGACGCTCCCGGCGGCCGCGGCACCCGCGTCACGCTGATCGAACATATCGAGGTACCCGGTGGCCGTCTCGCAATCGCCGCCGCTGCCCTGACCAAGCGCACGCCGCGCCAGATCGTCATCGAGGATCTGCGGCATTTTAAGGAACTGGCCGAGTCCGGCGAGATTCCTTCGGTCGTCGGCAACTCACACGGACCGCGCGGCCTATCGGGTTCGATCAAGGAACGGATGTACGGCGAAAACAACCCGACACCCCCAGGCACCAGCGTCCTCCCAACCGCGCAGGCACCCACCAGCGACCCCGCCTGACGGACAACACCGGCTGGCATCCTGAGCACAGCGAAGGACCTGATTTAGAAAACCTGTCATCCTGAGCATCGCGAAGGACCCGATTTTCGCTTTTGTCGCTATCTATCATCCCCGCAGGGGGATCTGCTTCACAGGCTGCTACGCACGCTCGCGCAGCCCCCAACCACACCGGAGAACCCCAATGAAAGCTGTCTGCTGGATGGGCAAGTCGAACGTCCAAACGCTCATCGTACCCGATCCCAAGATCATCAATCCACACGATGCCATCCTGCGTGTCACCCGTACCGCCATCTGCGGCTCCGACCTCCATCTTTATGACGGGTACATCCCTACCATGGAGTCCGGCGACATCCTCGGCCACGAGTTCATGGGGATTGTTGAAGAGGTCGGCCCCGAGGTGAAGAACCTCAAGCGCGGCGACCGCGTCGTTGTGCCCTTCACCATCGCCTGCGGCAACTGCTTCTTCTGCAAGGGCGATCTCTGGAGCCTGTGCGACAACACCAATCCCAATGCGCAGATTGCCGAGACCATGTACGGCTACTCCGGCTCTGCGCTCTTCGGCTACTCGCACATTTATGGCGGCTACGCGGGCGGACAGGCGCAGTACGTGCGCGTGCCGCATGCCGATGTTGGACCGATCAAGATCGAGTCCGATCTCCCCGATGAGAAGGTGCTCTTTCTCTCCGATATCTTCCCCACCGGCTACATGGGCGCGGAGAACGGCAACATCAAGCCCGGCGATACCGTGGCGGTCTGGGGTTGCGGTCCCGTCGGTCTCTTTGCCATCGCGAGCGCGTACATGCTGGGTGCCGAGCGCGTTATCGCCATCGATCGCTTCCCTGAGCGGCTCCGGCTCGCACGTGAGTACTGTGGCGCGACCACCGTCAACTATAGCGACGAGGACCTCGTCATCGTTGAAGCGCTGCGGGACCTCACCGGCGGCATCGGCCCTGACGTGTGCATCGACGCGGTGGGCATGGAGGCCCACTCGAACACGGTGGTGGGTGCCTACGACAAGATCAAGCAGGCTTTGCTGCTTGAAACCGATCGTCCCTTTGTCCTGCGTCAGGCCTTCCAGTCCATCCGCAAGGGCGGCACGCTTTCCATTCCCGGCGTCTACGGCGGCGTACTCGACTCGGTAAACTTCGGTGCGGCCTTCGGCAAAGGCATCCACATCGCCATGGGGCAAACCCACATGATGAAGTACCTGAAGCCCTTGTTAACCCGCATTGAAAACAAGGAGATCGATCCGAGCTTTATGATCTCGCACCGCTGCGGCATCGAGGAGGCCGGCGACATGTACAAGATATGGCGCGACAAGCAGGATCAGGTCACGAAGATCGTCATCGATCCCTGGCAGGACCGCTTGGGACAGCCGGTAAAGGCCGCCTGAGCGGGGCGAAGGGATCTCTGCGTTTCCTGAACTGCCTCGGCTGTTTTGAGGAAGACGGAGATCCTTCCCTGCGTACAGGATGACGGCTGAATGAAATACTTTGCCTTCCTCGGTGAGGTCACTTTTCTTCGGGAGGCCTGTTCGCACGGACCAGTAGACGCCACGCCTGGTTCGTGCTCGAATGAGCTACACGTGCGAAGCCTTACCGCCATCCTGCTGTTCGCGGCGACCCTCCTCCCATTCGTTCTGCCCGCCTTCACGCTGGGGCAGGATCCGGATACGGGGATGCCGGCGTGCTGCCGACGCCATGGCGCGCACCACTGCATGATGAGCATGAGCGAGCGGGATCGGTCACCAAGGGGTGCCGCCGCCACGAGCCAAGGCGCCCGCTGGCATGCACCCGCCGAGCGTTGCCCCTGCTGCCCCGCCTCGGCTCCGTCGCTGCATGCGCAAACCTTGTTTGCGCCGACGGGTCCAACCTTCTCGGAAGTGTTCTTCGGTCATCCGCTCGGTCTTGCCCAAACGGAGTGCAGGCGTCGTCTCGCCCGCGACCGTTCCCGGCAGAAGCGTGGCCCTCCCCTTGTGTCTCTCGCCTAAATAACCCCGGAGCTCTTTGGAGTTCCCGGGAGTGCTGCCGCAGTTCACGGTCATATTTCCGCGTGGGATTGCGGTCGTCTGGCCCTTATGGCCCGGCCTTGCCTTTCGGCAAGCAACGCGCTTTTGGAGACACCGTCATGCCTTCCACCCCTGAGCCCCTCCGGCTCGCTCGCTTCGCTGCCTCTCGCCGTACCTGGAAAATTTCGGCTTACCTCCTCCTTATCGGCATCCTGCTTAAAATCTTTAGCGGCTACCCTGCATGGGCGCGGACTCCACTCTTCTCCCAGGTTACCGGGGTCGTCCACGACAGCCAGCACCACCCGCTCGCCTCCGCGTGCCTCTTGCTGAAGGCCCGCAACTCGGCTTACGCGGTGGGGGCCGTCACGGCCGCCGATGGCAGCTTCCATTTTCCAGCTGTACCATTCGGAGATTACATTCTTACGGCCAGCCATCCAGGCTTCGGTACGGTATCCGAATCCATTACAGCCTTGTCGGACAGCTCGCCCGTGCTGCATCTCGCGTTACCGTTGGCCACTGTCGCCGAGAGCATCACCGTCATGGGTGAAGCGGATAGCGCCGCCACCGGTTCGGTTACGCCCACGGTCTTATTGGGCGAGGAAGCGATCGAAGACACGCCTGGCGCCGATCGCAGCAACTCGCTTGCCGTGATCACCGACTATGTACCCGGCGCGTACATGACGCACGACATGCTCCACATCCGCGGCGGCCACCAGGTGAGTTGGCTACTTGATGGCATCGAGATCCCCAACACCAACATCGGGGAAAATCTTGGCCCGCAGATCGATCCACGCGATATCCAATTCCTGCAGATCGATCGGGGCAGCTACGCGGCCGATCTCGGAGATCGAACCTATGGTGTCTTCGACGTGAACCCGAAGAGCGGTTTTGAGCGCAACCGTGAAGCCGAACTTACCGCAACCGCCGGCAGTGTGCTCCAAACCGACGAGCAGCTCTCCTTCGGCGATCACTCAAAGCGGGCCGCGTACTACATGAGCCTCAACGCCAACCGCAGCGACTATGGCCTCGCACCACCGATCGAACATGCGTTCCATGACGCGCAGAACGGCTACGGCGGCTTTGGTTCCTTCCTCTTCAACAAGGATGCCCAGAACCAGTTCCGTCTTCTCACGCAATTACGCACGGATTTCTTCCAGATTCCCTATGATCCGGATGCGAACGATTACGAAAACCAGCTCTACGATTCCAGCGGCCTGCGCGACGCCCAGCATGAAACTGATGCTGTGGTGGCGTTCACCTGGACACACAGCTTCAACCCGGAGATAACCCTGGCGCTGTCGCCCTTCTACCACTACAACAGCGCAGACTATGAGCCCGGCATCAGCGACACTCCGGTCGCCACAACCTCAGACCGTGCCTCGCACTATGCAGGACTGCAGGCCAGCCTCAGCGGTGCTGTCGCGCGTAATCACTTCGAGGCCGGCTTCTATGCATGGGGTCAGCACGATAGCGATCTCTTCGCCGCCCACTTCCCTGCCGCCAGTTTCACCGATCTGCAAGAGGCGGACCGGCCTGTCGGCGGTCTTGTGGAGGAGTACCTCTCCGACGGCTACAAGCTCACGTCTTACCTGACCCTGACAGCCGGCATGCGCGCCAGCTACTTTACCGGCGGATCTGAGACCGAGACCGCCGTTTACCCTCGCCTTGGCGTGGCCCTGCGCCTTCCCAAGCTCGACTGGGTTTTTCGGGCCTTCTACGGGCATTTCTATCAACCACCACCGCTCGTCACGGTCGCCGGCCCACTGCTCGGCTATGCCGCCAGCAACAATACCATGTTCGCGCCACTACCCGGCGAGCGCGATGAGGAGCATCAGTTTGGGGTGCAGATCCCGCTGAAAGGCTGGCTGCTGGATGCGGATACCTTCCAGACCGAGGCCGGCAATTTTCTTGACCATTCCAACATTGGGGAGTCGAGCATTTACATCCCAGTTACGCTGGCCAACGCGCTGGTGCAAGGGTGGGAGCTTACCCTGCGCTCGCCGCAGAGTTGGCATGATGGGCAGATGCACCTGGCGTACTCCAACCAGATCGCAAAGGCACGCGGTGCGATTACGGGTGGACTCCTCTGTATCTCTCAATGCGATCTTTCGCCGGACTTCCATCCGGTAGACCACGATCAGCGCAACACGCTGAACATCGGCGGTGAACTGCGTTTGCCCCTTGGCCTGCGTGCCTCGACAAACGTCTACTACGGCTCCGGGTTTACGAACGGCTTTCCGGGCCCGCCCTCCCCTTACAGTGGCGCTTCGCTCCCCGCACACACCACCTTTGACCTGCAGTTCAGCCGTAGCTTTGGCGAAGACCTGACAGCCTCCGTGATCAGCACGAACGTTGCCAACCGCCGCGTGCTGCTCGATAACAGCTTGACCTTTGGCGGCTTCCACGAGAACGATCCTCGCCAGATCTACGGAGAGATTCGTTATCGATTCCACTACTGATCTCCACGACTTCACATCTCTGCGGAATCTACAAAAGCAGCCGCGCTGAGCCCGGCCCGCTTTGCCCAGCTGCGACGTCTGCAAGTCAGCCTGCGACGCTGGTTCGCCCAACAAGACCAGCTGGTCCGGGCATGGAATCAACGAACGCCGTTACATCACGAGCGCAACGCGCTCCAACTCTGCCTGTATGTGCTCAGCCGTTGCCCCCGGTACTTCAATCCGTGAGGCCACATGCCGCGCCTCCTGCGAGGAGACGCCATACCCTCGCCCACTCAGGAAGCTGCACACAATCTCCGCAGCCTGGAAACTATCCACGCCGGAACGCAACAGCTCGGCACGCAACGCGAGAAGGTCCGTTGGGGTGAACTTCTCAACTAAAGCTACGTCTTGACCATCACTCATGTGGCGTCCTCGCTGGGGGCACAATACCCGCGCTACAAATCTTAGAGACTTACTATCCCAGCTTAGTTTGCTGCCGCATCCCTAGAAAGTGCGTAATTCAGCACCGAGGTAATCACCCTTGGTAAGGATTGACATAGTTATTGGTGCTGTGGCAAGGCATCAAGGGATTTCGCCGTCCGGGCACGACAAACCTGTGAAAACCTGCCATGGCCGACGTGCCACGCTATGCTGGATGCATGGTGGATGTATTGACGGAGCCGCGCATTTTGGATGGCGTGGCGATCGCGGGCGAGATCAAGGGAGAGGTCGCGGAAGCCGTCGCGGCCATGAAAGCCGAGGGTCATCGGCCCGGTCTGGCCGTCGTGCTGGTGGGCGATAGCCCCGCCTCGCAAATCTATGTTCGCAGTAAAGTCCGCACCTGCGGCGAGCTGGGGATCCACTCCGAGCTGCACACACCGTCTGCGGACGTCACCACGGAAGATCTGCTCACGCTTGTCGCCGACCTGAACGCGCGGGATGAGATTGACGGTATCCTCATCCAGCTGCCCCTGCCCAAGCATGTGGACACCAATCGCCTGCTCGAGGCTGTCGACCCGCGTAAGGATGTGGACGGCTTTCATCCGCTGAACGGCGGGCGTCTGCTGCATGGAGCCCCCATTGCGGAGCTGCTTGCCCCCTGTACACCCGTCGGCATCCTGGAGGTTCTTCAGCGCAGCCGCATTTCGCTTGTAGGTAAGCGCGCCGTGGTGGTTGGCCGTTCAAATATCGTAGGCAAACCCATGGGCGTGCTGCTGATTAACGAGGGTGCGACGGTGACGGTGTGCCATCGCCACACGCTCGACCTCGCGCACTATACCCGGGAGGCCGAGCTGCTCATTGTGGCCATCGGCAAGCCCGGATTCATCACCGAGGACATGATCCAACCCGGTGCCACCGTGATTGACGTGGGCATCAATCGCCTTACCGGTGAAGCGGAGCTGGAGCGCTTCTTCCCGCCCGATACTCCCGAGTATGCCAACCGCATCGAGGGCTTCCGCAAACGCGGTTCAACCGTGGTCGGCGATGTCGACCCACGTGCCTTTGCGCTGTGTGGAGCGTATACGCCGGTTCCAGGCGGCGTCGGCGCGCTCACCATTGCGGTGCTGATGGCAAACACCGTGAAGGCTGCCCGCTTCCGCCGCGGTCTGTAGCCGCTGAAATGGGGACTCGATGCTCCGCGTAGGTCTCACCGGTGAGCTCGGCAGCGGCAAATCTACCGTGGCACGCCTGCTTGCAACCCAGGGCGCAATCATTCTGAGCTCGGATGACATGGGCAGGCAGTTGATGCAGCCCGGGGAACGCGTTTATCAGATGATTGTGGATCAATTTGGCCCTTCGATTGTGGGGTCCGATGGCACTCTAGACCGGCGCGCGCTCGCTGCCCTCGCCTTCGACCCCGCCCAGCCTCGAGTTGAAGAGTTGAACGCACTCATCCACCCTGCCGTAATCGCCGCGCAGGAACAGCGTCTTGCGGAACTCGCCCGGGACGCGCCAGACGCCATCGTCGTTATTGAATCCGCTCTGCTATTCACGACAAAGCATGCCAGCGGCATCGCATCCTGGCACAACCGCTTCGACGCAATCCTCCTCGTGACCGCTCCGGATGAGGTAAAGATCCGCCGCTTTGTCGAGCGTGCGGCCGGGGATCACGCACTCACGCCAGCGGAGCGCGCCGCCCTCGTCTCCGACGCAGAACACCGGCTCGCCACACAGCGCATTCCGCCGGAGGCCGTTGCGCACTGCCTGGTGATCGAGAACACAGGCGATCTCACGGCGCTTCAGACTCGCACGGAAGAGATATTCCTTCAGCTGCGGAGGCAAAGGGATGATGTTCAGGGATGAGCCGTGAGGTATTGAGGTGTGAGGGTCTTTCTCATACCTCAATACCTCATCGCTCATTCCTCAACAAAACCCTTATCCCACGCTGTTAAAAGCTCAAGGCACATGAAAGATTTTTGCCACCTCGACGTCTGGCACAAGGCGCACGCCTTCACCCTCGCCACCTACCGCGCGACGGACGATTTCCCAAGAGGGAGACCTTTGGCCTGGTCACGACCCTGCGGCGCGGAGCGCCGCACCTTACCACCAAGATCGCCGAAGGCTGCGGTCAGGATGCCCATCCCGACTATCTTCGTCGCCTCCAACAGGCCCGCGGTCTCGGCGTGGAGATCGAATATCAGCTTCTGCTGGCGCGCGATCTTCAGTTCCTCGCAACACACGCCCATGACGAGTTGCAGGGTCAAGTGATCGAGGTCCGCCGTATGCTCTCCGGCGTTTTACGTAACCGGGGTATGGCTGTCGTTTGATACCCTTAAGCGTGAAAGCGTAAAAGGAGAAACAATGGCGGCAGCAGCGGTTTTGGAGCAGAAGGCAACAGGCCTCGACTACAAGGTAGCGGACATTTCGCTCGCCGACTGGGGACGCAAGGAAATCACGGTCGCCGAGCAGGAAATGCCCGGCCTCATGAGCATCCGGCGCAAGTACGCGCCGGCCAAGCCCCTCGCCCACGTGCGCATCACCGGCTCCCTGCACATGACCATCCAGACCGCCGTGCTCATCGAGACCCTCGTCGATTTAGGTGCCGATGTGCGTTGGGCCTCCTGCAATATCTTCTCCACCCAAGATCATGCCGCGGCCGCAATTGCCGCTGCGGGTATTCCAGTGTTCGCCTGGAAGGGCGAGACCCTCGATGAATATTGGTGGTGCACCAACCAGGCGCTGCAGTTTGATGGAGGCCTGGGCCCGCAAATGGTTGTCGATGACGGCGGCGACGTCACACTGCTGATCCATAAGGGCTACGAGCTCGAGAATGGCGACCGCAGCTTTGTCGACGGCCCTAAGGGCTCTGGCGAAGAAGAGATCATTAAGAACCTGCTCCGCCAAGTGCTCGCGGAGGACGCGCAGCGCTGGCACCGTGTCGCGAAGGAATGGCGCGGGGTCTCCGAGGAGACCACCACGGGCGTTCATCGCCTCTACAAGATGCTCGAGCAGGGCACGCTTCTGGTCCCCGCGATCAATGTCAACGACTCGGTCACGAAGTCGAAGTTCGACAACCTCTACGGCTGCAAGGAGTCGCTCGCGGACGGCATCAAGCGCGCCACGGACGTCATGATGGGCGGCAAGGTCGCCGTCATCTGCGGCTACGGCGACGTCGGCAAGGGCTCGGCGCACTCCCTGCGCGGCATGGGGGCCCGCGTCATCGTCACCGAGGTGGACCCCATCAACGCCCTGCAGGCCGCCATGGAGGGCTTCGAGGTCACCACCATCGAGGAGACCCTCGGCCGCGGCGACATCTACGTCACCGCCACCGGCAATCTCGACATTATTACCTTCGAGCACATGCAGCAGATGAAGGACCAGGCGATCGTCTGCAACATCGGCCACTTCGACAACGAGATCCAAATGGCCGAGCTGCAGTCCGCGCCTCAGGTCAAGCACCTCAACATCAAGCCGCAGGTGGACTACTACACCTTCCCCAACGGCAACTCGATCTTCATCCTCGCCGAGGGCCGGCTCGTGAACTTGGGCTGCGCCACCGGCCACCCCAGCTTCGTGATGTCCAACAGCTTCTCCAACCAGACCCTGGCGCAGATGGACCTCTGGGCCAATAAGGACACCTACAAGGTGGGTGTGTACGTGTTGCCCAAGAAGCTGGACGAGGAAGTTGCCCGCCTTCACCTCGAGAAGATCGGCGTCAAGCTGACCACCCTCTCGAAGAAGCAGGCCGACTATATCGGGGTTCCCGTGGAAGGTCCATACAAGCCTGAGCAGTACCGCTATTAGGCTCTAAGCGGATGTAGAAAGAGGTGTTTGCAGGCGCAAAACCGGCCTGCAAACACCTCTTATGCTTTATCAGCACAGCAAGCAACAGCGCCTGCTGTCATCCTGAGCGCAGCGAAGTACATCTGTATTCGCTTAGGCCGGTGGCGGCTCGGAAATCCAGAGTTTTTCCACTCCGTTCCAGGGTGACGAGCTAAGAAAATCGCTATGAAACGCATGGGAACTTGCTCAAGGCGTGTCGAGATCGTTCAACACAAAGCCGGTAAAGGCCTTACCCTTCGCGCCACTAGCCTCGGTAATCACGACCGTGCGCACCGCGCCCGAGCCTCCCATGACCGTGACGCCGCTAAGCACCGCGCCACCGCTGGCCGGCAGTGAGGTGCCTGCCGGCACCACAGCCACGGCGTAGGTCTTATCCGCAGGCAGGTCTTCGTACCCTGTACTCCCTCCGAAACCGAAATCGCGCACGGTAGGCGTCACCGCCGATGATGCACCGGTACCGGGACTCAAATACACATCTACCAATCCACCAATAGCGGACTCATTCAGCACGCGCACCGCCAGCATGCCGGAGGGTGCGGGTGCGTTTGCGTCCGGGTAGAGAATGGTTTGCATATCGCTCGCTGACCCACCCAAGATGGCCGTATATTGCCGCCTGCTCCCCAGGGCTGCGTGCGCGCTCACCAGGGCTTGCCCCGTGTTCGCACGGTTGGCGCTGAGGCGGTACTCCCCTGAAGCGAGGGGAACGTAGGAGGTCACCGTACCGAAGCTGACGTTGTAGGCCACCCCTGTCTCGTTCACGTAGAGATCCACCGGAGGCGCACCGTGGGAAATGTTCACGAAGCGAACTTGGGCCGCTTCTGTAGTACCTGCCGTAATGCTCTGGCACCCTGCTATCCCCAGCGCCGCAATGCATGCCGTTGTCGCAATCACCCTGGGGGCGAAGCGAGTGGCAGGATTGGGCACAGTGTCAGGATTGTTCATGGACGGGGAGGAGGAAAAGCATGCAAATCACGAAGCTTTGCAGCAAGGCCGCAATCCAGCGAGCCAACCCTACTGTACGCGAGGGAGAGCCGGTCCAACACCCGAAAGGCTCATAGCCTCACCCAAAAGTTGCAGCCCGAAAGAGGAGACAAGCCAAAAAATCAGCCCCGCCTGGGCGAATGAAGTTCGCTCAAGCGGGGCTAGCTCTTGTTTGCTGCTCACGAATAGTAACCGATGTCATGTTACCCGTGCAAGCGAAGGTAACCAGGTGCTTCACTTGCCGGGCTTCCCATCTTTACTGCGGTTGGGATCGAGCAATCCGGTGCGCCACGATACGGTCCCGAATGCGCTCATAAGCCGTTTGCGGCAATACGCCCCTCGTCACGAGCTGGTTCTTCGCCGTATACGGCCGGCCTTCGATGATGCGCTTCACATAGGCATCGCCCATGCCGGGCAGGGCTTTCAACTCCGCCGCAGTTGCGGTATTGATGTCGAGTGGTGCCGATTCCGTGATCCCCGCAATTTCGGGGTGCGCAGCTTGGGACCCGAGGGCAGAGACATTCGCCGAGGTGCCCCAAAGCACCAGCAGACTCAGCAGAAACCGGTATGTCTGGGAACTACGCTTGGTCCGTATCCGCACGCCAGCCCAGCCTCCACTCAGAACCACTGTAACGAGTAAACCGCCGCGCCTGCTTTTGATAGCTGATCCCTCCTTGGTGTGCAGGCGTCTCTTCGTTTGCCATCCCGTAGAGGGTGCTTTCTTCTGAGAAGCATGAAGACAACAGCAGATCCCTACGGGATGACAAAAGAATGGCTGCATACCAAAGGTAATTTGCTCTCGCGTGATGGTGGGAAGCGGCATACAAATCCGCTTCTGGACGGAATACTGGCTGTGTGCGTAGACTCTCCGCACCGGAGCCAGGGGGGTTCTATGCCGCACAGCCTGCAATCGAGCTATCTCCCGCAAAATAGACGCTTCGTTCTGATCCTGTTGCTATCCTTGCCGTCTGCCTTTTATGGACAGAATAAGCCGGACGCACCGGGCCAGCTACCCGGCGATCTCCCCGAAAGCGCCTGGTTGGTACCGTCACCTCCCCTGTTCGCTCCCCTGCCCGGGCAGACTGGGGCCGTGCCGCAGCAAGTCTCAGGACCGATTCGCATTTCAGGCGGTGTGATGGCCGCGCAGGTCCTTACCAAGGTC
The DNA here is from genome assembly GCA_964247595.1 of uncultured Acidobacteriaceae bacterium. Taxonomy (GTDB): domain Bacteria; phylum Acidobacteriota; class Terriglobia; order Terriglobales; family Acidobacteriaceae; genus Granulicella. Next base: position 26,100 of record CAXTUW010000036.1, read on the forward strand.
AACCCGGTTTACCCGCCCGAGGCTCGCGCCCGGCATCTTGAAGGATCCATCGTATTGGCCGCAAAGATCGGGCCGGACGGACTTGTGCAGGATCTGAACATCGTCTCCGGGCCAGCGGAGCTCTCCGCGCCAGCCGTCGACGCGGTCCGTCAATGGACCTATAAACCTTATGTACTCAACGGCAACCGCGTTGCGGTGCTGACGACGGTTACGGTGAACTTCAAGCTGAGCGACCCAGCACAGCCGCAGTGAGGTTGCGGGCGCAACGCTCGATGGGGGAAGTTGCCTGATTAGTGCGCCTGAAAGCTAAGCAGATCGCCCTGCCCGGCCTCCACGCCCACGGTACGACCGTCCCGCATGCGGATGATGCGGTCGGCGACCGTGGCAGCCTCGGGGTTGTGCGTAATCATCAGCACGGTCTGCTTCAACTCGCGCCCGGACTCGCGCAACATGCTCAGGACTGCCTCCGAGTTTTTCGTATCCAGATTGCCCGTCGGCTCATCCGCCAGAACGATGGACGGCTGGGTAATCAAGGCCCGTGCGATGGCCACCCGTTGCTGTTCGCCGCCGGACAGCTCGTTAGGCCGGTGATCCAGCCGGCCTCCAATTTGCAGCAGATCCGCAAGCCGGTTCAGGAGAGCACGATCAAACGGTTTTCCCGTGCCCGCAATGGTGTGGGCGAGCGCAATGTTATCCCGGGCAGACAAGGTAGGCAGCAGGTTGAACTTCTGGAAGATGAAACCGATGTGCGCCCGCCGAAACTGCGTACGCTGCTTGTCGGAGAGCCGGGAAAAATCGTGGCCGCTCACCTGCAGGCTTCCCGCAGTCGCCGAGGTCAACCCGCCGAGAATATAGAACAGCGTCGATTTACCCGAACCCGAGGGTCCAACAAGTGCGACAAACTCGCCCGTTTCCACAGCGAACGTGGCGTCGCGCAGGGCTTGCACCTCGAGCTTGCCGGAGCGATAGATTTTGCCGAGGTGGTTGGCTTCAATGATGGCGGCCATAGACGCGGCTTTCAGTGTAGCGCAGGCGTGCCGGTCTGCCTCATGGCACAGAGGGCACCGCCCTTTCCTCTGTGGGGTACGGGGGCAACTCGGAACCCCTTGTGCGGGCTGCCGGGCACAGCGGAAGAGTTTCAGGCATGCAGCGGGCTGGCGCTCAGGAGACTCGGTTCTACCTCGTCAAGAAAGGTCAGCTCCAGCCTTAGCGTCACGTTGCGCCGCAGACCTTCGCGCTCCAGAGCATGCCGCCCCAGGGTACAAAGCAGTGACAGCTCACAATGGCCTTTGCGGTCGAATTCCAGCCCGCACTCGATCAGGCTGGGATACAGCTCCGACATCTCCCGCAATGGCAGTTCGAAGACCAGACACAGCCCCGAAGCATCTCCGGAGCGCTCCAGCGTCCAGCAGCCGCAGTCCTGCAGAGCCTCGGTCAGCAGTGGACTTACAGCAAAGCGTGAGTGGTGGCTCAGAGCCCGCAGGTTGACAGTGGGCGACTCGTCGTCCGTCCGGCTCTTGGAGGTGTGGGGCGCTTGAAGGTATCGGCTCATAACAGTCTGACCTCCTTATCGGCCAGCAGCAGCCTCTTCCGCAACGGTGTCCTAAACAGGACACAGGAGGGGTGAATCTGCCCGAGGCCGTTCAATCAGGACCGTCGTTCCGACCCCATACACTGTCTAGGGCAGTCGAGACATCCCCAAACCTCCGGAGGAGCATTGATCATCGGGCTAGGAACAGACTTGGTCGAAGTCGAGCGCATCGAGCGCAGCCTCGAGCGCTTTGGCGAGCAATTCCTCCAACGCATCTATACCGCCGGCGAGATCGCCTATTGCCAAGCCCGCAAAAAAAGCGCGGCCGAAAGCTTCGCCGCCCGCTTCGCCGCCAAAGAGGCCGGAGCCAAAGCTCTGGGCACCGGCATCAGCCGCGGTGTCGGCTGGCGGGAGCTCGAGGTGGTTCGCCGTCCGGGCCAGGCCCCCCAACTGGTTCTTCATCGCCGCGCTGCCGAAATTGCAGCCGCGCTCGGCATCCAAAACCTGAGCCTGAGCCTCACCCACACGCGCGGCCTTGCCATGGCCGTGGTGGTCGCGGAAGGGGAAAAACAGCAAACAGGAATTAGGAATCAGAAGAGTTGACGTGGTCGAGTGGGACTGGCAGCGGCTGTGCATTTCCCCTTTGCTGCCCCTCCGTGCTCTTGATCCTTCTTGCTGCTTCCCACCGGCCATATACCGCGGACTTTCCCCCACCGCGATCTTGAGCCTCCTTCTTCTGCTCCTGCTTCCCTACTTTCCTACTTTTCTACTTCCTACTTCCTACTTCCTACTTCCTACTTCCTACTTGACTGATCCCGGATTGCTGTTCCTACCTTTCGCGCTGTTACGATACGTAACAGGAGTGCCATGCCCAGCCAGCAGGAGGTCAAGTGGTCGCAGTTGAAGGTCGGCATCCTGGTTCTGGTTGCGATTACCCTGCTGATCTTCTTCCTGTTCCTGATGACCAACGGCAGCGGTTTTGGTACCTTCGGCAAAAAGCTGACCGCCACTGCCTACTTCAACAATTCGCAAGGCATCAAGGTAGGCGCTCCCGTAAATCTTGAGGGTGTTCCCGTGGGCGAGGTGAAGAGCGTACGCCTCTCTATCGACCCTGCCCGGAAGCTGACGCCCGTGCAGCTCGTCTTTAAGCTCAACCCCAAATTTCAGGACCGGCTGCATACCGATACACGCGCCGCGCTCTCGACCACCGGTGTTATCGGCGACACAGTTGTCGAGCTCAATAGCGAGGTCGCCAACGGCCCCGAGCTCCAGGACGGCAACGAGCTTAAGACCATCGAGCTACCCTCGATCACCAGCTTCATGAAGTCCGGCCAGGGCACGATTGATCAGCTCAATGGCACCCTCGCCAAGCTCGACAAGGTTGTGGAAGGCCTCGAAAACGGCAAAGGCTCAGCCGGCCAGCTGCTCACCAATCCTGAACTGTACGATCAGGCCAATGCCACGGTACGCGAGCTACGCCTTTTGGCGACAAATCTGAACAGCGGCCACGGCTCCGCGGGCAAGCTGCTGCATGATGAGACACTCTTCAATCACCTGAATAACGCTGCTGCCCAGCTCGATACCCTGACGAGCAATCTCAACTCGGGCAAGGGCACCGCGGGCAAGCTCCTCAAAGATGACACGCTTTACAACAATCTGAACCAGGCCGTAAGCAGAACGAACAGCCTGTTAGCGCAGGTCGATGAGGGCAAGGGCACAGTAGGGGTATTGTTCAAAAATCAGGGTATGGCCAACCGGCTGGATGATTCCCTTACGCAACTCGACACCCTGCTGCAGGGCGTCAATGCCGGCAAAGGCACGGTTGGCCAGCTCGTCACGAACGACTCGGCCTACAACAACCTAAACAAATTGATGACAGAATCCAGCACATTGGTCACAGCCATTCGCCAGGACCCTAAGAAGTATTTCGTGATCCGCCTGAAGATCTTTTAGGGCAACGACAATAACTTCTCAACGCTTCGGAAAGGGTAGCAAGCGCAATCGGGTGCGTTTCGGATCGACTGTAACCAGTGCTCCTCTAATCAGTTCAGGCATCATCTGATGGGCTGACCGAAGCACGAGTTCTCCCAGCGCCTCGGGACCAGCATGGGGCGATCGAATTTGCACGACGCCTGGTTGCGCATCGCCCGATGCAGCGAGCAGTGTGGCCAAAATCAAGATCTCGGGTAAGCACTACGTATCCATTTGCCTTCGCGAACGCCATGATCTCGCGATCCGGAGCGGACGTAGACCCAATATGTGCCCAGTGCACGGCTTCCACTCCTGAAGCGGATAGCAGGTCCACCCACTCCGGTGTCAGATTCATATCGACGAGAATCTTCATGCAGAGGCGAGAATGACGTCCCGTTCTCCCGCAAGCAGTGCGGCATACTGCAAAGCTTGTAGGACATCCTCCCGCTCTAAGTAGGGAAAGTCCTTCAAAACGTCTTCAGTATTTCTGCCGGCACCGATCTCGCCGATGATCATGCTGACCGTCACTCGCATGCCACGAATGCAGGCTTTGCCGCCCATGACCCCCGGTGTTTGCGTGATGCGATCCAATGTGCTCATACCGCGCTCCTCTAAGGTCCAGCATAGCTCCAGAAATGATTCACCGGAAAATCCCAATAGGGTGAAAGCCGCCTCGTCTTCACCCCCGTTCACGATCTTCCCCATTCGGGTTATCCTGCTCGCACAGCGACACACTCTGGCCTTTGCTTCTCCAAGGAGCCTCATGCGCATCTCCCTTTCCGCTTGCTTATTAGCCTTAGCCGCTCCGGTGTGCCTGGCCCAGACAAGCACCCCCGCAGATCCCTCCACCATCGCCGTCTCTTTTTCTGCAGCCGATACCGCCACGGGCCCCACGGCCGTTCCGAAAAAGCCCATCTCCTTCGACCTCCAAGCGATCGATAAGACGGCCGATCCCTGTGTCGACTTCTACCAGTACAGCTGCGGCAATTGGAACAAGGCCAATCCCATCCCGGCCAGCGAGGTGCGCTGGGGTCGCTTTAACGAGCTCGCCGAACGCAATAACTATCTTCTCTACACCGAATTGAAGAAGGCCCAAGACGCTCCCAAGACCCCGCTGCAACACAAGTACGGCGACTACTTCGCGGCGTGTATGAATACAGAGGAGGTCGACAAGCTCGGTGCCAAGCCCCTGCAGCCAGAGCTGGCCGTCATCGCCGGCCTGAAGAGCACGAAGGAGCTGGCCGCGCTCAATGTCGAGCTTTCCAACCGCTTCGGCGCGGCGGAGCTGCTCGCCGTCGGCGTCCAGCAGGATCAGAAGGACTCCACGCAGCAGATCCTCAGCACCGGCCAGGGCGGCCTCACGCTGCCTGACCGCGACTACTACCTGAACCCTGCGCCCCGCTTTGCCACGCTGCGCGAACAGTATGTCGCCAATGTGAAGGCCACCTTTGTTCTGCTCGGCGATACCCCGGAGGTCGCCGCCACGGAAGCCGCGGCCGTCATGAAGATTGAGACCGCCCTCGCGCAGGGCTCCATGGACCGCATTACCATGCGCGACCCCGCCAAGCGATATCACGTGATGACGGTCGCCGAGGCTGGGAAGCTGACGCCCGATTACAACTGGAAGCAGTACCTCGACGGCATCGGCATGCCCTCAGCGGCCACGTTGAACGTCATGTCGCCCGACTTTGAAAAGACGGTTAATACCGAACTCGATACCGAATCGCTGGATGCGTGGAAGAGCTATCTGCGCTGGCATGCGGTACACAATGCGGCCCCCCTGCTTTCAGCACCGTACGTGCAGGCCAACTTCGACTTCTTCCAGAAAACCCTTAACGGCCAGCAGGAGCAGCAGCCCCGCTGGAAGCGCTGCACCCGCCTCACCGACGCTGCGCTCGGCGAAGCTGTGGGCCAGGACTGGGTTCGCGAAAACTTCCCTCCCGAAGCTAAGGCCAATATGGAAAAGCTGATCAAGGCGCTCGAGACCGCCCTAGGCAGCGACATCCAGCAGCTACCCTGGATGAGCCCTGAGACCAAGGCGCAGGCCGAACTCAAGCTCGCCGCGATTACAGACAAGATCGGCTACCCCGAGCACTGGCGCGACTACACCAAGCTTACCGTCAGGCGCGACGACCTGCTCGGCAACGTCTATCGCCGGGACATCTTTGAACTCAATCGCAACCTTGCCAAGTTCGGCAAGCCAGTCGATCCGACCGAGTGGGGGATGACACCGCCCACCGTTAATGCCTATTACAACCCGCCGCAGAACAACATCAATTTTCCTGCGGGCATCCTGCAGCCGCCGTTCTATGACTATGCAAAGGACCCGGCCGTGAACTTCGGCGGTATCGGCGTCGTGATCGGCCACGAGATGACCCATGGCTTCGACGACCAGGGCTCCAAATACGACCTGCACGGCAACGTCCGTGTCTGGTGGACGCCCGAGGACCTCGCCAAATTCAAAGACCGTACCGAGTGCGAGGCCAAAGAGTATGACGGCTTCGCCGTCGCTCCGGGCCAGAACCTCAACGGCCATCTGACGCTGGGCGAGAACACCGCTGACAATGGCGGCATCCGTATCGCCTACCAGGCCCTGCTGAACACCTTGCAGGCACAGGGGCAATCCTCCACCGCCGAGGCCGACGGGTATACGCCGGCACAGCGGTTCTTCATCGCCTTTGGGCAGGTATGGTGCCAGAACGCCACGCCCCAAAGCGCGGTCACCCAGGCCAAAACCGATCCCCACTCCACGGGCGAGTGGCGTGTCAAAGGCACCGTGCAGAACTTCGACGAGTTCGGCAAGGCCTTCGGCTGCAAGGCGGGCCAACCCATGATGCCCACCGGCGGTGGCTGCCGCGTCTGGTAGCCCCGCTTGCCAATAGACCCCGGGCTTCGGCCCGGGGTCTATTTGATCCATCAAGCCTTCACGTCATCCCGCAGCGCAGCGTAAGGATCTGCTTTGCTCGCGCCAGCAATCATCCCAAGTTCGCACAAGACTGTTCGAGTCTGCACAAGGCCGCGATGGACAAAACGCCGACTGCATGCAGCAAACAGACCGGTCCTCCGTCTAAAGCAATCCAATCCCGCACCCGCTTGATCCGCTCCAGGTTGCCTCCATTCCCTACGGAAATTGGCAGGAACGCTCAGGAACCCCTACAATGAAAGGTAGATTTGTACCCTCCCATGAGCCGCTCTATCGGCTACTTTCCCCGTCGCATTCGGAGGGAAAGATATGGGTGACGAAGGAAGCGCATGAAGTGGAGTTGGTTTGGCCGTGGGGCGATGGGCCTGCTGTCGGCATTGGCATTAGGTCTCAGCATGACGGCATGTGGCGGCGGCACAATCGCTTATATGTGGACGGTAGCCCAGGGCTCAGGATCCGCCGCAAAGGCTCAAATATTTGGCTATCGGGTGGACAACAACACCGGTAACCTCACTGTCGTGCAGAACTCGCCGTTTGCGGCCAACGGCATCAATCCGGTGTACATCCTGGTTAAGCCACAGGGACGTTACGTCTACGTCATCAACCAGGGCAGCACAGTCAGCACGACCTCAAACTCCGTGGACAGTGGCATCGCTGCGTTCTCGGTTGGCGGCACGGGCACGCTGACGTTTCAGCAGAGCTATGGCAATGTGCAGGGTGCGGATCTGCTCTGGGCGCAGTTCGATAGCACGGGCAACTTCCTTTACGTGCTCACCAAGTATTCGCCCAAGTACCAGCCCGACCCAGCCAAGCCCAACTTCGATATCAACGGCTCCCTGACTACCTACTCCGTCGACCCAAACACCGGTCGGCTGCTGGTAGTTACCCAGGCCAGCCAGACCCCCTCGGGCGGCACGGCACCAACGTATGTCGAGGTCGGCAATAATCCCATCATGATGGCCTCGACCGGCAACTGCCTGTTTACGCTCAACAAGGGTGGCACTGCTACACAGGCCGGCCTAGTTCAGGCTTCCGTCACGCCCTTCTCCGTGGCCAACGGCCAGCTCAATACCGTCACCACGGGCACCATCTCAGGAGCGCAGTACGGCAATCCAACATCGATCAATGGCAACAATCAGTTCATGATCGTCACGGATACCGTGGGCGGTCCCTCGTCTCAGGGAACCATCTTCCCTTACACCGTCTCGTCCAGTTGCGGCTTAACCCCCTTTACGGGGACTACGTTCAACGATCCCACCGTTAGCAACCCCGTGTACTCGTTCCTGGATTCCTCAAATAAATATCTATACATCCTGAACGCCTCAGTGAACACCAGCAACCCGAACTCGCCCTATAGCCAGATCACCGGGTACAACATCGTGGCCAACCAGCTTACCGAGCTGAGCACCTCCCCCTTCAAGTCCGGCTCCGGCCCCACCTGCATGGCCGAGGACCCCACATCGAAGTTCATGTACGTGGCCAATAAGAACGATGGCACCATCACGGGCTACAGTTTCACCAATACCCAGGGCACGCTCCAAGATCTTCAGCGTGGGTCAACCTTTAGTACCGGCAACACCGGCCTGCAATGCCTGGCGTTGAGTGGCGCAGTGAACTAGGCGTCAGGATCCGTCTGCGAGGGTGTCCGGTTGCGGCAGGTCTTGCAGCCGACTGAACATGGAATCGCCGGAGACCAGCCCGGCCAACGCATAGAAGATGCGGCTCATTCAGGTGAGCCGGTGCAAGGGAAGCAGATAGATGAAGTTGAACAACATCCTTCGCAGTGTCGCCACCGCCGGAGCGGGCCTTACACTTGCTCTCGGCCTTGGCAGCTGCAGTCGCGACTATACCGTCGCCTATGTGTACGCCGTCTCCGGCGGAACGACCGGTGGCACCGTCTCCGCCTACAGCGTGGACTACCAGACCGGCATCCTGAACCAAATCTCGGGTTCGCCGTTCGCCATCCCTTTCACCAATCCATCGAAGGTGATCGCGTCGCCCAACAGTAAGTTTGTCTACATCATCGGCGGCAGCCAGAATGCCCAGGTGGAGGAGTTCGCAGTCGGCACCGACGGCAAACTGTACGGCGAGCACACCTACGATCTCACCGGCACCATCGCCATCAACGCCGGTGCCAACGGGACGACCACCGCTCCTGTCCAGCAGGTCGGCGCGGCCATCGACGCGACTGGCAGTTTCCTCTATGTCACCTTCACCTATCAGTCGGGTTTCTCCTCGGCGTCGCCCGGGCCAGGCGGGGTCACCATCTACCCGATCAATACCGACGGCAGCCTGAATACCCCCATCACCCAGAACGTTGGATCCAACCCAGTCGGTGTCGCGGTATCCGCCCCGGTTTGCGTGACTACGCCGATCGTCCCCGGCTCCGGCAGCACCGCCTGCTCCACCGTCACCGGCGGTGGCAGCGGCTTCAACAACGTCTACGTCTACGTGCTGGACCAAGAGGCCATCTCCGGTAACCCGACCATCCTCGGCTTCGCCCAGAACCAGACAACCGGCGCGTTGACGCCCTTGGCCGGCACGACCCTTGCCGGGGGTACAAACCCCTACCAGGGTTATCACGCCGGTGTCTCCCCCTCGGCAATTGCTGTCGACGGTACCGCGCGGTTTGTCTACGTGACCGATCAGCAGCAGAACGTCATTCTTGGCTACTCGATCGCCCGGGCCACCACCGGCGCGCTCACGCCTCTGGTCGGCAGCCCGTTCAGCACCGGGCAGTTTCCCGTGGCGCTCACCATCGATCCCCGTGCTGAATACGTGTACACGGCTAACTACAACCCCAATACGATCTCGTCCTACGCGATCAACCAAGCCACAGGAAACCTGTCGAGCGTCGCCGGCAGCACCTTCACAACCGGTGCGGGACCCACCTGCATTACCATCGATCCTGCGTTGGGCCAGTTCCTGTACACCTCGGACTATATCTCCGGCACCCTCTCCGGCGGGCAGCTTACACCCAACACAGGTGTCGTGACCGCCGTAGCGAATACTCCGTTCCCAACTTCACAGCAACCCGCCTGCGTCACCTCGGTTGCAGCCGGCAGCCACGCTGTCCAAGCACTCACCCCCTAAGCCGCACCCTTTCAATAGAGAAGGCTCCAGCAAACGCTGGGGCCTTTCCCTTGCTGCATACCTGCCTTCCTCATACCTCATACCTCATACCTCATACCTGATACCTGATACCTGAACCCTACAGTCGCAGACGCAAGCTCACGCAACTGGGGAACATATCCTTTCGCCGTTGGCCTCTCCCCGGGCGGCTCCCACACACACATCTCTCCCCGTGCTCCAATGGAAGGGTGAACCCTGTGGAACCCTTCCAACTCGGCCCCGTACCCATCGGTGGCGGCGGGCTCTTTCTCATAGCCGGTCCCTGCGTCCTGGAGTCCGAGCACCTTGCCCGCAGCCTTGCCGACGCCATCGCCCGCATCGCCGGTGATCTCGGCCTCCCCTACATCTTCAAGGCGAGCTACGATAAGGCCAACCGCACCTCTGTGCGCAGCTTCCGCGGTCCCGGCCTGGCCGCAGGCTGCCGGGTACTGCGGAGCATCGGCGAGGCGCACCGCATCCCCGTCCTCACCGACGTTCACACCCCTGACGACGCCGTCGCCGCCTCCGAAGCCCTCGGCGACATCGATGCCATGCTCCAGATCCCCGCCTTCCTCTGCCGCCAGACCGACCTGCTTCTCGCCGCCGCCGAGGCCTGCACCTCGCCTCACCGCGCCATCAATATTAAAAAAGGGCAATTCGTCGCGCCCTGGGATATGCGCCACGCCGTCGAGAAGGTCCAAAGCGGTGCAGGAACCGGAGACAATGCATCCGGGTGCCCTCGTGTGTGCCTCACCGAACGTGGTGCCAGCTTCGGCTACAACAACCTCGTTGTCGACTTTCGCTCCCTGCCAGTCATGCGCGGCTTCGCTCCGGTCATCTTCGACGGCACGCATTCCGTCCAGACGCCCTCGGCTGCAAGTGCGGAAGGTGAGGCAGGCCAAGCGGTCTCCGGCGGCCAACCCGAGTTCATTCCTGTGCTCGCCCGTGCCGCCGTCGCCGCCGGGGTGGACGGCCTCTTTCTCGAGGTCCACGACAATCCCAGTCAGGCCAAATCCGATGGCGCGAATGCGTTACCTCTCGAGCACCTGAAGCCCACGCTCGAAACGCTGCTCGCGATCCACGCTGCCATTCGGCACTAAGGGCACGTACCCGAAGGCTATACAGCGCAGCTTCTGCTCTTCTGCGCCGTTACTTTCTACCTGTGTCGTTGCTTTTCTTCTGTCCTTCCCGCAGGGAATCTGCGTTTCTCCAACAGACAGCGACTCCCTAAGCGGACTACTGCATAGAATAGAGACCGCCCCTAAAGCCACATGGCAAAAAACAGCCCTCCACTGCTGGAGGGCCAATCTGCCTTGCTCACACTCCTCGGAGGAGTTCTGTAGTGACGTAGCAGACCATGGAGGCACCGGCATCGCCACATGATGGTCGCGGTAGACAATCACCACGCCTCATTATTTCGAGAACGCATGGGCCGCCAATCTGGATTGCACCGTCTGCGGATATTTAGCGCGTGGCCTTGGCTCGGCTTACCTGGTAGCCACACCGATCACCCGGATCTCTGGCACCTGCTGATTCCACTCCGGCTTTACATCGTCGAAGATCAGCCGGAACTCCTTGGTCGCGCCCGGCGTGAGCGGCTCCGCGCTCACCGGCTCCGTGTCGATCTCCGGCTGCCTCATCCGGATCAGGTTTACCGGCACCGTTTCCACCTGCGGCACCCCGCCGCCATCCGCCGCAAAGGTTACCTGCACCCTCACACCTGTCACCGTCGCTGGCCCGGCGTTTGTCACTTTGCCATCGAGATAGGTTTCCTTGCCGCCGGAAAAACTCGTCGACTCACTCATCTCCACATCGCTCAGCTTCACATGCGACGCATACGCCGCACCGGCTGCGTCAGGGTTGGCAGAAGACCCCGCCGGACCCCGCCGCCCTATCGCAACAAATAGAGCCAGCAGAATCAGCACTGCCACGCCCGCAATCGCCACAGCCGCAGTCGGAAAGCTCCGCTCCGCCGCCGCTCCAGGCTCACGAAACATCCCGCCCGACTTGGCATGCTCTGGGGCACGGTCACGGTTTAGGGGATCAGGTGAGGATATCGGCGATTTTGGCTCCGGCATAATGCGCCAAGTTTACCTCCCCCAAACCCCATCTAAACACCGTCATCTCGACCGGAGCACAGCGAAGTGGAGAGACCCTGTAGTTGGCGCTGCACAAACCTCCCGTTGTCATCCTGAGCGAAGCGAAGGACCTGCTTCTTCGCACCTCAAACCCCAAACGAAGCCCGCTTCACCTTCTGCCGGAAATCCGCCCCCGTCATCTCCACCACCACACACATCTCCTGCAGCCGGCTGCGCATGCGCTCCCCAATCCGATCGCCCAGCGTCTCCTCCCGCACCGCCGCCCGGGCAGCCGCGCCGCCCAAACCCCCACCAGGCCCGCCTGCCTCTGAAATCCCACCCGGCGGCAGATTCGCATAGTTGGTCGTAATAATCGTGGTTCGCCGGTCGTTATAGCGCGTGTTCAGGATGTGCGCCACCGTATCCCACCCCCACTCGGTCGGCTTGTTC
>CAXTUW010000037.1:0-35916 GCA_964247595.1 uncultured Acidobacteriaceae bacterium
CGGTCCATCAGCCGTGAACTCACAGATCCGCCCGTGCGCATACGCCTCCGCCATGCCCCGCAACCCCGCTGCCCCACCCCGGGAGCTTGATCCCCGTATAGCAAGAAAACCCAGGCGCTCCACCGTCCGGGCAATCAACTCGCCATCAAACGATCGCGAAATCAGAATCGCGATCCCCAGCCCGCGAAATCGCCAAGCCGCCGCCAGCAGGGACTCATGCCAGAAGCAGAACACCGTCGGCCCCGGTACCCGATGCCCACTCGGCACCCCCGGAGCGTGGGTATCCCGAACCCGCCAGGTTGCCCCCAGCATCCGGATCAAGCTAGCGGCCAGCGGCGGCACCACGGCGAGCATCAGCCTCTGCTTACGCGAGAAAGGGGGCATCCCGTTTGAGTGTAAGCGGCTGCGCCACGGCTAGCCGAGCTGCCGCTGCAGCCGCCTCGCCAAGCGATGACAAAGCTGCATCAGCGTGAGTGTCGGCAGCTGCGCGCTGCCGTCCGGGAACACCGCCGGGCTTGCGATACTGAGGTTCCCAATGCCGTGAACGCGCAGTTCAGCGTCCACGACGCTTGTATGCGGGTCCGTTCCCATGCAGCATCCACCCATCGCATGCCGGGCATCGTCAATCACGTCCAAAAGCCGGTCGTCGGCCTCTGAGCCTTCAGTGAAAAGCGCCGGCTCCCACGCCACACCGTCCGCAATACCCGCAGTCCGCAGCCCCTCTCGCAGGTAGCCTGCGAAGCGGCGGAAGGTGCGAAGCTCCGCTGCACTGACGTGCCAATCCACGACTGCCCTGGGCATCCCGAATGCGTCGACCGCGTCACTGAGGAGCACACGTGAGCGAGCAGGCGCGTCTTGCCCAACGTTGAGCTGCAAACGTACGGTAGCCCGAGAGGACACATACCGTCGGCGCCGCACCTGGGCGTCAAAGCCGAGACGCAGCGCCTGCAAGACGATCTGCGGCAAGGCTCTCGCCCCCTCCTGCAGTGCCGCACGCAGGCCGCGACCCTGCTGTACCCGCAGCACATTGCGCAGCCGTTCAACCCCGGTACCGGCAGGTTCCTCTATGGTCAGGTGAGCCATCGCCGCGTTCAGCCCGAGCTCGGCCCGCAACGGCAACGAGGGTTCCAGCTTTAGGCTGTAAAGCCTGCGGCGGAAGAGGCCCGTTCGGAGCACCCAGGGCCGCAGTTCGCGCAGCATCCTCGCGCGGGCTTCGCCTGAGAAGGTCGCGGCCGACAGCGTGAGGTGATCGTGGAAGTGCAGCCCGACCTGCCCAAAGGCATTGCCCACACCCTCCGGCACAGTCGTTCGTGAGGCCAGCAGCAACCGGCAGGTCTCAACCGTACCTGCCGCGAGCACAAACTCCTCGGCCTCCAGGTGCAAGACGTCGCCCGACGGGGTACGGACCTTCACGCCCAGAATGCGATCCCGATGCGGGGAGAGCAGCAGTTCAGTGACACTGCCATGCAGGACAACCTGAACCCTCGCGGATTTCCTTAGTTCGCTGCCGATGGACCGTCGCAGATTGCGCTTTGAAAATGGCAGAAAGACAGAAAAGCGAGAGACGAGCTCAGGTAGGGCATGAAGCAGGTGCGGGCTCGGCAAGCCATGCTTTGCAAGCAGGGCGTGAACGTCGGTGGGATCCAATGGCTCGCGCGCATCTCCTTCGGAGGCGTCGCTCGCATTCGCCCAGGAAACATTCGGGGGAAGTGGAAGCAGTTGCCCTCCCCAGGTAAGCGAGGAGCCACCGAACGCCCGAACCCGCCCGGCACCTGTTCCGCGATGTGGCCTGCCGCGTAGCTCCGCTTCGAATGGGTCAAGCGCATGTGTCGAGGGCGCGTCCCCGCCGGCTTCCAGCAACGTGACCGTAGGACCACTGTTCCGGGTAAGACGGTCTGCGAGGGTCAGCCCAGCAATGCCGCCGCCCACAATGCATACCTGCGAACGCAATCTCCGAGTAAGAGCGTCAGCATCAGAGAAGGCGTTTGCGAGATCGATCTCCATGCCCGCCGGAACTGCCTAGCTGTACTTCAACCAGCGCAGAATCTCCGGCAAATTTGGCTTTTTTCCATACATCAGAATGCCCACGCGATAAATTCTCGCCGAGACCCAAAGGATAGCCACGATCGTCAGCGACATCAGCACGATCGAGAGCAGGATCTCCGTCACCGGCACCTGTGTCAGGGAGATGCGCAGGTTCATAAGTAGAGGGCTGCAAAACGGAATCAGCGAAGCGATGCGCGAGAGGGCCGAATCCGGAGCGCGCACAACCGAAAGCAACAGCAGCATGCACAAGGCGAGCGGCATCACGAGGAACAGATTCAGCTGCTGCAGCTCCTGCTCGGAGTTCGTCATCGCGCCCAGTGCCGCCGCAATGCTCGAATAGATCAGAAAGCCGAAGATGAAGTACAGCACGAAAAAGCCTGCCTGGGCCGGACTGACCAATGCATGGCCACCGCCCGATACCAGACTGGAAGCCATGCTGGTCGAGAGCAGCGCCAGGGCCGCGATCATCCAGATCGAGATCTGCGTAAGCCCCACGGCACCTACACCGATGATCTTGCCGGCGAGCAACTGCTCCGGCTTGATGGTTGCGAGCAGTACCTCGAACACTCGGCTCGTCTTCTCTTCGATAATGGACCGTGCCGTATTCATGCCGTACAGCATGATGACCATGTACATCAGCAGGAAAAAGACATACGCCGCCCCAAAGGCAGCGGTGGTGTTGCCACTCGCGCTGGTGTCCAGAGCCACCGGCGAGGTCAGGCTGCTTACGTCCGTGTCACTGATGCCATGACCCGCAAGCTGCTCGCGCAGGAGCACGGAGGAGACGGCCGATTCGATGGCTCCCTTGGTCGAAATATCGCCGACGGAACGCGCCGTGTACGCGAAGACGGGCCGTTCGCCAATCTTGGTTGCGGGGGTAACCCAGAGATAGCCGGCCAGCGATGAGTCATGGCTGTGCAGCGCATGGTCCAGAGCCATGCGCATCGCCGGAGAAGGCGCGTCCACATCCACCTGCATGTGGCTCTCCTTGCCGCCTTCGAGTTGACGCTTCAGGTCCGCACCGAAGCGTGCATCGCTCGTCACCACGGCGATATGGGAAGACGTTTTAGTGTTCGAGGCAAAGTACCCTGCGCCAAACACCAGCCCGCCCAGCAACAGCGGGATGAGGATGGTAGTCAACATGAAGCCGCGGGTGCGCACGCGTTCCAGGTATTCGCGCTTCGTAATCAGCCAGACGTTATGCATGCACGAGCCCTCCGGCTGCGGCGTACTCGGGCGTACCCTTCACCGTTTCGATAAAGATCTCTTCGAGCGTCGGTTCGACCACCTCGAAGCGCGTAATCTCCGTCCCGCCGGCGACCGCCTCGGCCAGTACAGACTGCGCGTACTCCGGGGACTGTAGCGTAATCTCTGCAATGCCGGCGTAATTCTTGAAGTCCAGAACGCCCGGATGGCGAAGAAACCGGTCCGATCCTGAAAACACCATGTGCACGCGATTACGCGGGTAGCGGCTCTTCACCTCGCGCACCGTACCATGCAGCACCAGCTTGCCTTGATAGATAATCGCGATCGCATCGCAGAGTTTCTCAACCTGGTCCATGCGATGTGTGGAGAAAAGGATCGCTTTACCCTCGCGGCGCAGATCGAGCAAGGTGTCCTGCAGCAACGTCGCATTCACTGGGTCAAGCCCGCTGAATGGCTCGTCCATGATGATGAGTTCAGGCTCATGCAGCAGCGCGGCAATGAACTGGATCTTCTGTTGCATGCCCTTCGAAAGCTCTTCGGTCTTCTTCTCAATGGCCTCGGAGATCTGCAAGCGCTCGCACCAGCGCAGCGCGCGCTCACGCGCTGTGGCCTGAGGCAACCCATGCAGCTGGCCGAGGAACACGAGCTGGTCCAGCACCTTCATCTTCTTGTAGAGCCCGCGTTCCTCGGGCAAATAGCCGATGCGATGCAGCGCCTCGCGGCTGAACGGCTTCCCAAATAGTTCAACGGTACCGGAGTCGGGCACGGTCATGCCGATCATCATGCGGATGGAGCTCGTCTTGCCCGAACCATTCGGCCCCAACAGGCCAAACATCGTGCCGGCCTCGATTGCGAGTGAGAGACCCTCCACTGCGACCTTGGTGTCATAAACCTTGCGGATGTTCTGGAGCCGAACGATGGCCATAGCCTTGTTTCCAGTGTATCTCCTGGCACGACGGGCTGTGGCCATGCCCGGCCAGTGGTACTCATGTTTTCCGCAGGACTGCCGATAGAGCTCAAAGGGACACATCTCCCGTACAGCACGCTCAACGAATGATGTGAGCCGCAAGGAGCCAAGAGTGCAGGGTAGCGAAAAAGTGGTACACGAGGGACAAAGGATCGAAGCACTTCGAGATCTGATCATTTTGGATACGGAGCCGGAACCCGAGTTCGACGATCTCGTGCAACTTGCCGCCGCGATCTGTGGCACGCCGATCAGCATCATGTCCTTTCTGGATGAGCATCGCCAATGGTTCAAGGCCGCCGTCGGCGTGGATTTCTCCGAGTCTCCCCGTGAGCTCGCCTTCTGCAATCACACCATTCAGCAGACGGATTTGTTGCTCATCGAAGACACAAAGCGAGATGCCCGTTTCGCGAACAATCCCTTTGTCACCGGTGAGGCCGGCTTGCGCTTTTATGCGGGGATGCCTGTCTCCAGCCCTAACGGGCAAACTGTGGGAGCTCTGTGCGTCGTGGACCGTGTCCCCCGGACGCTGACCAGCGAACAACGCAACACGCTACAGATCCTTGCCGCCCAGATCAACGCTCGCTTAGAGCTTCGGCTGAAACGCCGTGAACTGGAGCAGGCCCTGCAACAGGCTGAAGCTACCAAGGCGCAGTTATTGGCCAGTGAGCGTCGTTTTCAGATCTTTATGGATTGCGCTCCCATGCTGAGTTACCTGAAAGATGCCGATGGCCACATGCTCTACTACAACCGCACCATGGCAGATCGCTTCAATGTCACGCGAGAGCAACTACTGAACAAAACGGACACCGAGCTTTGGCCGGCGGACATAGCGGAGCATTATCGTCAAAACGATCTTGAGGTACTCCGCTCCGGTACGTTGTGCATCACGGATGAACACTCTCAAAACCCGGACGGCTCTCTCTCCATTTGGAGATCCTACAAGTTCCCCTGTCCCGACCCGGGCGGACGGCTGTTTCTCGGTGGTTTTTCCGTTGAGGTAACCGCTGAGCTGCGCCGCGAGCATGACCTGGCGCACTACCGGGAGGAGCTCGAAGCGGCAAACAAGCAGCTCAGTGAGCTGGCCTCGCGGGACGAACTGACAGGTCTCTTCAACCGCCGCAGCTTCGATGAACAGAGTGCCTCGGCCTTCCGTTTCGCGCGGCGTTTGGGGCGTCCCTTGTCCCTGCTGCTGTTGGACGTCGACAACTTCAAGCAGCATAATGACCGGTTCGGCCATGGACATGGCGATCGCGTGCTGCGTCTACTCGCGCAGTGTTTGCGGGAAGCCTTGCGCGATGGCGATGTGGTCGCCCGCTACGGTGGAGAAGAGTTTGCCATCCTGCTGCCCGACACAGGCGAAGAAGCCTCCCTGCATTTGGCCGAACGCCTGCTAAGAGCCGTGCGCGCCTATGGCTGGCCGCAAGCACAAGTTACCGTGAGTGTCGGGGTCAGCTCCCTCGATGCCGCTACCCCGGATGTGCGGCGGATCGTCACGCTTGCCGACGAAGCGTTATATGCCGCCAAACGCGCCGGCAAGGATCGAGTCGTTAGCTATCGCTCCGTCTATCAACAGAGTCTGGCAAAGATTACGGCACTCGCCTGAAACGCTTAGCGATATCGAGGGATCCCTCAACCTGAGACAGAAGCGTACTGCTACGACGAGATCATTGATCTACTTTATAGGCAGTACAAAACAAAGCGTTTATGGGCAGTACAAAACTAAGCGGCGGACACCTTGGAAGGGTCCGCCGCAATATGTGAATAGATCGGCTATGTTCATGGCTTCCGCTGATAAACCGCAGTCAAAGCGGGATTTATCAACCTAAATTTAGGTTGTTGGGCAATCCTAAAAGGAGTAAGCGGTTGTCCTGCCGTTGTCTATTCTTACACCCTCTGCGAACCCGCTTTAGCTCTGCGCGTTCGGGTCGCCTGCGCCTTCAGCCGCGCTCTGCTCTTCCATCTGCCGCTGCATCTCTTCGCGGCGCTTCTGGCGAGCGTCCGCCCGCTTCTGTGCCTTTTCGCTCAGCTCCTGCTCGGCACCGAGCAGCTCGATGTAGGCCACCTCGGCCGCATCGCCCTGTCGCTGGCCTATGCGGACAATGCGCGTGTAGCCGCCATTGCGCTCGGCATAGCGTGGCGCTACGGTGGCAAAAAGGCGATCCACCGACTCCGGCGTCATCAGGTATGCCAAAGCCTGGCGGCGCGCATGTACGCTGCCGTTCTTGCCGAGAGTCACCATCTTCTCCACCAAGGGCCGTGAAGCCTTGCACTTGGTAATGGTGGTTTGCACACGGTCGTTCAGGATGATGCTGGTGACAAGGTTGCGAAGCAAGGCGCGGCGATGGCTGGTGTTACGACCCAGCTTAAAGCCGCCTTTACGGTGGCGCATGATGATCTCCTTCGACCCCGGCTTCTGCCGTAGGTCGGATTGCTCCCAAGAGCGGATTGGAACAGGCAGCGGAGGAGAACAGATCCCTCCGCTGCACTGCGGGATGACAACTAAAGAAGCAGATGCTACTTCCTACTTCCTTTTCGCTACTTCCTGCTTGCTGTTTGCTGCCCTTAAAACGTTTCCTGCTCCGGCACCATATCCAAATCCTCGTCGTCGAGATCGTCATCCTCGTCGTCGAAGTTGCCGTAGCTCTGGGAGAGCGCCGCGGCGGGCAGAACGGAGGTCGGTCCCGGGACCGGGTTGCCGCTCTCGTCGATGCGCATGCCGAGGGACAGGCCCATCTGCGCGAGCATCTCCTTGATCTCGTTGAGGCTCTTGCGGCCGAAGTTCTTCGTCTTCAGCATCTCGGCTTCGGTCTTCTGGATCAGCTCACCGATAGTCGCGATGTTGGCATTCTTCAAGCAGTTGTAGCTGCGTACCGAAAGCTCGAGCTCCTCGACGGAGCGGTTCAGATTCTCGTTGCGGATCGCCGGACCATCATGGTCGCCGAGGCTACCGGCCTCCATCTCCTCTTCGAAGTTGATGAAGATCGTCATGTGATCCTTCAGCAGCTTCGCAGAGAGTCCGAGGGCGTCGGCCGGAAGAACCGTGCCGTTTGTCCAGATCTCCAACGTCAGCTTGTCATAGTCGGTGATCTGGCCCAGACGCGCTGCCTCAACGACAAAATTTACCTTGCGAACCGGCGAGTGAACCGAATCAATGGGAATGAAGCCGAGACCGAGGTCGCCATCGAAGTTCTTGTCGGCAGAGACGTAGCCGCGGCCGCGCTTGAGCCGCATCTCCATATCGATGCGGCCGCCCTCGGAGACCGTGCAGATGTACACCTCGGGGTCGAGGATCTCAACGTCGCCGTCGGCCTCGATCATGCCCGAGGTCACGACGCCGGGCTGATCGACGTGCAGGTAAAGCGCCTTGGGACCGTCGCCGTGCAGCTTGAATGGAATCTGCTTCAGGTTGAGGATGATGTCCGTCGCGTCCTCAACGACGCCGGTGATGGATTGGAACTCGTGGAGCACACCCTCGATCTTGACGGCGGTGACCGCGGCACCTTCGATGGAGCTCAGCAGGGTGCGGCGAAGCGCGTTGCCGATGGTGGTACCGAAGCCGCGCTCAAACGGCTGCGCGGAGAACTTGCCATAGTTGTTGGTCAGCGATTCCTGATCGACGGCGAGACGCTTGGGCTTTTGAAAACCTCTCCAAAGCATGGGTGAATCCTTTCTTCGCCCCCGCACGAAGCATTCTGCGCGGGATAACGGGTACTGCGGTTAGGTATTCGGTTGTTGACTTAACACGACCTGCGCGTTCACCTTTCCACCAAAAATTGTCATCCTGAGCGGAGCGAAGGACCTGCTGCTTGTTCGACGAAGCGAGAGCACTCCTGTGAGTTTCTCGTCATGCCGAACAGAAGGCAGATCCCACGCGCCGCGCCACGGGATGACAACAGAGGGTGGTGAACAACAATGGCTTACTTGGAATACAGTTCGACGATCTGCTGCTCGTTAACCGGCAGCTGGATGTCCTCACGCTGCGGCAAGGCGATGATCTTGCCCGAAAGCTGCTCGGGGCTGGCGTCAATCCAGCGCACACGGCTTTGGCCGGAGATAAAGTCCTTGGCCGTCTCCAGCAACGTGAGCGACTTCGAACCCTCGCGCACCGCGATCACGTCGCCCACCTTGCACTGGTAGCTCGGAATGTTGACCTTGCGGCCGTTCACCTGGATGTGCCCGTGACGCACGACCTGGCGTGCCTGGCGGCGTGAGATCGCGAAACCGAGCCGGTAGGCGACGTTGTCCAGGCGCGTTTCAAGCTGCTGCAGAAGCAGGTCGCCGGTGACGCCGGTGCGGTTGGCGGCGTTCTCGTAGTAGGCCCGGAATTGGGTCTCAAGCGTGAAGTAAATACGCTTGGCCTTCTGCTTCTCACGCAGCTGTAGACCGTAGCCCACAACCTTCTTCACCTTCTTGGACTGGCCGTGCTGGCCTGGGGGGAAATTCCGCTTCTCGACCGGGCATTTGTCGGTGAAGCACTTGGGGCCTTTGAGGAAGAGCTTAACGCCGTCTCTGCGGCACATGCGGCAGACGGGTCCGGTGTAACGAGCCATTTCAATCTCCTGATACGGATGTCGATCGGTTTACACGCAAGGCGCTTCAAGTCCCGATCCGGTTAAAACAAGCAAACAGCCAACAGAAAGTAGCAAACAGTCTGGGTTAGCCAAGTGCGCTGCTACTCATTCCTGTTTGGCTGTTTGCTCCCTCTGCCTCTCTTACACTCTGCGGCGCTTGGGCGGACGACAGCCGTTATGCGGCATCGGCGTGACATCACGGATGGAACGCACCTCAATGCCGGCAGCAGCGAGGGCGCGGATGGCGCTTTCCCGTCCGGAGCCGGGGCCGGCGACGCGTACATCTACCGAACGCACACCGTGATCGCGCGCGGCATTGGCCGCGTTCACCGCTGCTTGCTGCGCGGCGAAGGGTGTGCCTTTGCGCGAGCCCCGGAAGCCGAGCGAGCCGGAACTCTTCCAGCTGAGCGTATTGCCGCCCTGGTCGGTGATGGTGACGATGGTGTTGTTGAAGGTCGCCTGGATGAACACCAGGCCAAATGGAACGTTTTTGCGTTCCCGCTTCTTGAACTTCTTGCCCTTGCCGGCCTTGTTGCCGGCCGTCTTTTGCGCAGTCTTGGCCATGGCTTACTTGGTCGCTTTCTTCTTGCCGGCAACGGTGCCCTTGCGGGGGCCTTTGCGGGTGCGGGCGTTGGTGTGGGTGCGCTGTCCGCGGACAGGCAGGTTGCGGCGATGGCGCAGGCCGCGGTAGCTCTGAATCTCGATCAGGCGCTTGATGTTGAGTGAGATCTCCTTGCGCAGATCGCCTTCAATCCCACCCTGCTGCTCAATCACGCCACGGATCAGGTTGAGCTGATCCTCGTCGAGGGTCGCAAGCTTGACGTAAGGGTCAATGCCGGCCTTTGTGAGAATGGACATCGCGCGGGGATTCCCGATGCCATAGATGTAGGTCAGGGCGATACGAGCCTGCTTGTTGCCAGGGATGTCGACGCCGGCGATACGGGCCATGGTGTGCCTTTCGGGTTGCGGCTATTCCGGACTACGCCGGAGAGCGGGGGTGATGGGTGGAGCGGCTGACCTGGCCATAACCGGTGCTGATGGCTCTTGTCTCCTCCGGGTTCATCGCACGCCTTAACTTCGGCGAACTCGCCCGGTGGGGCCGCGTAGGGAGCAAACAAAGAACAGGAGTAAACAAACAGAGATCATCGGCTTTCGCACCCATTTGCTGTTTCCTGTTTGCTGCTTAACCCTGGCGTTGCTTGTGCTTGGCACTGGCCGAACAGATGACGCGAACGACACCTTTGCGGTGGATCACCTTGCACTTATCGCAGATTGGCTTTACAGATGCACGGACCTTCATAGAAACTCCAAAAAACGGGTTGTCAGCTCTCGTTGAGAGTTGTCAGAGGACTGTAGAACGACTGACAACGGACAACGTCCAACTGCCTTCACTACTTGTAGCGGTACACAATGCGTCCGCGATTCAGGTCGTACGGGCTCAGCTCGATGGCAACGCGATCGCCGGGGAGGATGCGGATGAAGTTCTTGCGCATACGGCCGGAGACATGCGCCAACACCTGGTGCTTGTTTTCCAACTCGACCTTGAATAGCGCGTTGGGCAGGGTCTCGACGACCGTGGCCATCACTTCAATTGCATCTTCCTTCGACAAACGCTCTCCTCAGAGCCGGACTCGTGCCCAGCTCCTCACTTGCTTGCTCTTACAAAACTGATCGCGGGCTTCTGATGTCTCCGTGTCCCATGGCTCAATGCGTGCCCGGGCGCACGGAAGCTGCGGAAGGTTCACGCACCATGTTCAAGTCTACCCGAAGATCTCCGGCTTGGAAAGAGAGGCTTCCTTATCGACGCTTTGGCCCTCGACGCTTTGGCCCTCGACGCTTTCGCCGCGGGGCCTCTGTGAAAGAATCTGGCATGCCGGAGACCCTCGACGAGCGAGCTGAAGAGCGAGCGTCCGGTGCACCAGGATCCCGCGGCGGCGAACCACACTACCAGCCGCAGCTCGACGGCATCCGCGGCTTGGCCATCCTGGCCGTGTTGATCTCGCATGCCGCCGCCGTCATTCACGCGTTTCCCGAAACCGACCTCGCGCATAAGATCGGTGCCGCCATGATGCCCGGCTGGGGCGGCGTGGATCTCTTCTTTGCCCTCTCCGGCTTCCTGATCACGGGCATCCTGATCCGCGGTAAAGGCCGGCCCCACTACTTCAGCTCCTTCTATGCGCGCCGCGTGCTCCGCATCTTTCCCATCTACTACCTGTTCCTGATCGTTTCCCTGCTCGCCTGCACGCAAATACCGGCGCTGCGCTCGCAGGTGCAGTTCAGCGATGCCCATCTTCCGGCCACCGCGCTCCAGCGATTTTCCTTCTTCCTCTATCTACAAAACCTTCCCGTGTTCTGGCCCTACCTGGCCTTCGGCATGAACGGGCTGTGGGGCGCGTACTGGAGTTTGGCCGTGGAGGAGCAGTTCTACTTGCTGTGGCCGACGCTGGTTCGCTTCCTCAAGCTCACAATGCTTTATTGGCTCTGCATCGCGGCCGTACTCGCGGGACCGCTCATACGCAATTGGGTGTCCCACTACACCGGCGACACGCTCGGTTTGCTGCAGTTCCCCATAACCCGGCTCGATGGGCTGTTTGCCGGGGCCGCGTTGGCCCTGTACAGGCAGCTCCGCGGCAAACCGCTGCCGCTGCTCTGGGCTGGGATCTGGTTCGCCCTTGGAACCGCCATTCTGCTGTACATCGCCCACTTCCACGGGCTGGAACTCATCCTGCCGGGCTTCTACATCAACCGGTTCGGTGTCAGCGGCTTTGCCCTGGTTGCGGTGGGGTTGATCGCAGCGACGCAGCACCGGGTACCCCCGCTGAACCGGTTCCTGGTCATGCGGCCTTTGCTCTTCCTCGGGAAGGTGAGTTACGGCATCTACGTGTACCACCTGGGCGTGTACTTCACCTTTCGCCGGCTTAAACCGTATCTCGTTCCGGCACTTTCCCCCGGCCTGACCGTGCTATACGACTGCTTGTACTACCTTGCAGCGATGCTCCTGGTCATGCTCCTGGCCCAACTGAGCTTCACGTACGTAGAGCGACCCATTCTCGCCCTTAAGCGCTATTTCCCTTCGGCTGCCGGCACTCGCTAACCGGGCGATATCACGCTGGATCTGTGGAAAGTCCCGCCCGATCTTCAGAAGAGCCGCGAGCGGCGCGCTTGCATCGGCTATGCTGAGCGAAATTCACTCTTTGGGAGAGACCGGTATGGATCGATGCGGCATGTCGCGGTGTGCAACAGGGGCAGCCTTGCTCTTGGCAACGCTGGTTTGCGTGAGCAGCTCAGCCCAAACTGCTGCAATACCGGCGTCAAATCAGCCTACCGCCCTTGCGTATAAACCTGCCGCGGACCGCCTGATCGCGGCGGCGATGGGCGACACGGAAGGTTATGCCCGGCTCCAGTACCTGTGCGATGGCATCGGCAAACGGCTCTCCGGCTCCGAGCCGTTAGCCCGCGCTACCGCCTGGGCGGCACAAGCCATGCGTGAGGCCGGTCTCCAGAATGTAACCACCCAGCCCGTCATGGTGCCGCATTGGGTGCGGGGGGCGGAGTCAGGCGCGATCGTGGCCCCTGTGGCCAAGCCCCTGCACATGCTCGGCTTGGGCATGAGCGTGGGGACGCCCCCGGGTGGCATCACAGCCGAGGTCGTCGTTGTGCCGGATTTCGCCGCGCTGGATAAGCTCGGGCGCGCGGGCGTCGAGGGCAAGATGGTCGTGTTCAACGCGCCGTACAAGGGTTATGGCCAGACCGTGATGTACCGCGTGGCGGGCCCGTCCAAGGCGGCGGCGCTGGGGGCCGTGGCTGTGCTGGTGCGCTCAGTCACCCCACTGGCGATGCAGACCCCGCACACCGGCACGACCCTGTACGACAAGTCCAAACCCGAGGTGCCGAAGATCCCAGCCGCAGCCGTATCGATCGAAGATGCCCTCATGCTGGAGCGGCTCGCCGCCGGGGGGCCAACCCGTGTGCACCTCGAGATGGCTGCGCACCAAGAATCCGATGCGCCCAGCTTCAACGTTTACGGCGAAATCCCCGGTTCGGAACATCCGGAGCAGGTCGTCGATGTGGGCGGGCACATCGATTCGTGGGATGTCGGCCAGGGCGCGCAGGATGACGGCTCAGGCATCACGGCCGCGCTCGAGGCGGTGACGCTGATCCAAAAACTCGGACTGCACCCGAAACGGACGGTCCGCGTCGTGTTCTGGGTTAACGAAGAGAATGGTGGCGCGGGGGGTCGGGCATACCTTGCAGGGCTAGGCTATAGGGCGAAGGACCATGTCGCAGCCATCGAGATGGACGGGGGCGCGGAGCAGCCAGTGGGCTACGGGTACGGCTCGGGTGGGGGCGCACGACGTGCGACGCCCACCGGCCTAGCCCCTACCCCGCGACTGACCGAAGCCGAGCAGCACTCGCTCACGCTGCTGCAGCAAATTGGGACATTGCTAACGAGCGTTGGTGCCGGGACGATAAAAGCAGGAGGCGGTGGCTCCGATATCGAGCCGCTGATGGGTGCGGGCGTGCCGGGGCTTGGCGAGATGACCACCATGGCACATTACTTTGACTGGCACCACACGGAGGCTGACACCCTGGACAAGGTTGACCCGGAGATGTTCCGCAAAAACGTGGCGTCCCTGGCCGTAATGACCTATGTGCTTGCCGACATGCCGGAGCGGCTGGCCGGACATCTGGGCGCGGGCGACGAGGAGTAGCGACTCCGCTTCGCAAACCTGCTCGCGCTGCGCTGCTGGCTCCCGCTGCGCTCCCGGGTCCAAATGGGCGGACCCGGGTACCCGTCTTTCTGCGAGCCGATGCGAAGCAGCCGTTATTTGATCTCGCCGGTCGAGGCCTTGGCCATCGTGATGTCCCCGGACGCCGGCTGTGCTGGAGTTTGCGACTGCACCTGCGCCTGCGTCTGGGCGAGGGAGGCGCGCTGCTTCTCCATCTCGGCGTTCTGCTGCAACATGTGCTGCTTTTCAGCCAGCATCTTCTTATTCAGGGCGTCAAGCCGCTGCGCTTCCTTGAGCAGTTCCTGGTTCTTCTTCAGGATGGCCCGCTGCTTGTTGACATCGCTGGTGAGCGACTCGCTCTGGTCGGCGAGATTGTCACGAAGATTCGCATAGTTGGTCGAGGCGGAGATCGAGGTGGAGGCGTCTCCGGAGGCGGCTGTGGCGGTCTGGGCGAGCACGGGCAGAGCGATCGAGGAAGCGGCAACAAGAAGGGCGCAGGTACGGGCGAAAAACATGGGTGTAGACCTCAAGAGTGAAGCAAGTTAGGACAGCAGAAACGAACACGCGGACACGAAGCCAAACGCCGCAGCGAAAGCAGAAGATCGATGAGTTAGGGACCGTACATAGGCGCTTGCCGTTCGCGCGCCAGGCTGCAATGCCTGATCGAATTGCTCGCTCACTTCGTGTCGCCTCAAGTGTTCCAATCATGCCAGTCCGCGGCCTCTTTGCCACTTCCACTTTCGGCGCAGCGTTTATGCCTCCCCCGAGCCAATCGCATCGACACAAGGCATCTCTTACCGGTTACTGCGAGAAGGAATGTCGGATTACGGTCGTGTGCAACCGATGCTGGTCTGCTTGGGCTGGGTTTGAGTTCCCGGTCGCCGGGCGCTGGGGGAATCCAACCAAAGGGGGAGAGGCAGGTCACCGCAGATCTGCTAGCCTTTCGCGCATGCAGATCCTCCGTCCGGCTGTTGTGCCGCTGCTGTTGTTTTGCTGTGCCTCGTTGTTCCCATCGCATGTGCGGGCTGCCAAGCTGCATTTCGTTACGCTGGGGCCCTACCGCAAGGTGCCGTATACGCCGCCGGAAGCCACCGCAGAGAACAAAGGCGAAGAGGCCACTACCCTAAAGATCCGGCCGTTGGTGGTCGATGACAAGCCGCGCGAATGGACGGTGGGCGAGCTGCACGAGGTGACGGACCGCACCTTTGTGATTCGGCGCGCGATCCACATCAACGACTCCCTGCCGAACGAGCCCTCGCGGTGGACGTGGCAGCCCGGCCCCTGGCTGCAGGTGGACCGCAACAGCGGCCACATCACCCCGCTGCACCTGCCGGATTTTGACGCCCAGATCTCGGAGGTGGCGTGGTTCCGCGACTACGGTGCCTACTGCGGGCTGGTACCTACGCTGAAAGGCGGCGTGATGGCCATTGTGGTCGAACTCGGCTCGCACAAGGCGGTTGCACAACGCGTGCTGGCCAACTGGCCGCTGGACAAGCCGACGCACCCGGTGTGTGCGCCGGCACGGTGGCAACGCACCCCGATGCGGGCTACGCTGCAACTGACCGGGGGCGAGCCGATCATCTTCGACGTGGCCGGCACCAGCTCCCTCGTCGAGGAAGGGGAGTCCGAAGAGGACTAGGCAGTATCTGGGTATCCGGAAGAACGATGATTGGGTATAGCCAGCCAGGTGTAGCCAGCTGACCTGCTTGTCCCGGCAAGGCCAGGTGTAGCCAGCTAACCTGCTTGTCCCTGCAAGGCCAGGTGTGGCCAGCTAACCTGCTTGTCCCGGCAAGCCCGGGTGTGGCCAGCTGACCTGCTTGTCCCGGCAAGGCCAGGTGTAGCAGCCGGCTTTAGCCGGCTGAATCTGCAGCCGAACAAAGGGGCTTCAGCCCCGGCTTCCTACGAACCCGTCCCAAAGAGCTTTCACCCGTAGGCGCAAGCCAGCGGCTACACCGAAAACCCTTCGTCAGATACCTCCTAAAGCACGGGATTTCCCCACAGGGGTAACTGCCTCGATGCGCTTCCCCTGTGGACTTCGCAAGGACACGGGTGTTGACGAAGTAGTATCGTGGACGGAGCGCGGACAGACGAGCTGGGATACACGCGGATGCATGCAAGCGTGGTCGGCCCGGGTTCGACGGCAGATCCTCCGACGAGGAAGGGAGCAACAAGATCATGTGGAAACCGAATCAGGCTGGCAGCCAAACGCCTTCAACCCCCGAGCCCGCACGGCCCAGTACGCCCGCAGC
Organism: uncultured Acidobacteriaceae bacterium; assembly: GCA_964247595.1. Taxonomy (GTDB): domain Bacteria; phylum Acidobacteriota; class Terriglobia; order Terriglobales; family Acidobacteriaceae; genus Granulicella. The sequence continues at coordinate 15,770 of CAXTUW010000037.1, forward strand.
GAGTGGCACGACCGGCACGACCTTTGAGACCCCACGGCCCACGACGGCCGGCGTTCCAGGCGCGACCGCGACCGGCGAGCAGGCCACCATCGGCAAGAGCCTTGTAGTGAAGGGCGAGCTTTCCGGCTCGGAATCGCTTTACATCGACGGCAAGGTCGAGGGCGCGATCACGCTCCCCGGCAATCGCGTCACCATCGGCCGCAACGGCCAGGTGGCCGCCAACATCTCAGCCCGTGAGATTGTGGTGCTCGGCAAGGTGCGCGGCAATTGCCAGGCCTCCGATCGCGTGGACATTCGCTCGGAAGGTTCGCTGACCGGCGACGTGATCGCGGCCCGCATCTCCATTGAGGACGGGGCGTTCTTCAAGGGCGGCATCGACATTCGCAAGCCCGGCGCCGAAGGCGCAGCCAAGGGTGCTCCGGCAAACGGCACGGCATCGACACCCGAGCCTGTACCCGTACCCGCCAACAGCTAACTTGAAGCTCGTTGCAGCATAAGCCCCGGCTGAGTCCGGGGCTTTCTTGCGTTTCAGAGGCGGAGCCGGCATCGACAGCCGGGTATCCCGTTCTTCACATCTAACCCTCCGCAACGAGGAGACGACACACATGCATTCTTTGGATCGATTGTTGATCGCGGGCCTGGAATCCCTCTACGGCGCGCACGGGCAAGGATCGCAACAGGCCGCGCGCAATGAGCAAACGTCCAGCTATCCCAAACTCAAGCTCGCGCTCAAGCTGGTGTCCGAGGAGAATCTGAAGCAGACGAACCGTTTGGAGAAGGTCTTCAAGCTGCTCGGCGTGCCTCCGGTTGGGCGTGCTGATGCCGCGATGCAAGGCATCATCGATGCCAATCATGCCTCGGTGGCGGAGACGACCGTCCCGGTCGAGCGAGATCTTCTCAACATCGCTCTTAGCCAAAGCGCAGCGCACTTCTTTCTCACAAGGTACGGCACCCTGCGCACCTACGCGGAGCAGGCAGGGCACGAAAAAGTGGCGGATCTACTGCAAACGACCCTTCGCGAAATGGCAAAGATGGACAAGAAATTCACGCGATTGGCACACGACGTTATGGAGGACGCCGAGGCCGGCAGTGAGAGCCACGACTCCATCGCCCTTGGCCTGTTGAAGCTCGGGCTCAACATAGGCGCCTCCACGGCAGTCGCGGTTGCCGGAACCTGGCTGCTGGGCAAGACCTCGCCCGGAGCGAACGCGGGCCCGAAACGGTAGCTGCCCTTCCCTGGTGCGGCCGACTCCTCAAATGCACACAGCAAACCTTCCCTAAGCAGGAACGCTGACGTGCATGGCGCGTTTGATCTCGTTAATCCGATTGAAGTGATACTGAAGGTAAAGACCACCAAACAGATACACGAAGAAGGAGTTCAGGCGCAGGCCGATCGGTTCGGGCCCGTTGAAGTGTCGCAGCAGATCCTGACGGATTACCGTGCGTGAGCTGAGATACAGGCCGAGCCAGACGAGAAAGAGCAGAAAGCCGTGGTGCGGTCCAACGGGTGGGCCGCCGAACAGGTTGTAATTGATCGTGGCCCAGCTGGAAGGCAAGCGCAGCACGTACACCACCGCAAGCGCGACATAGAGGGCAAGCGCGCTGCTGGCGGGCTGCACGCGCCGTAGCCATGCGGCTTGCACGATGTCCCAGACGACGATAAAAATGCCGCCCGTAACGACAGCGAGCAGTAACGCGAGCCACCAGGGAAGGTCCGGCGGGTCGGGATACAGCCGCATGGAGGCTGCCTTCGGCAGGCTGTCTGGAGATCTGCTGACCGGTGTCGCCGCGAGTGGGAACAGCTCCAGAACGGATACCCAATCCGCCGCACCGACCACTTGCGCGTAGTCCGACAGCAGGATGTTGCCGGAGGCGATGTACTGGCGCACCTCAGGCTCGGAATAGGGGCCAAAGACTTGTCCGTTGCGTGCGATGCGGTAGGTCATGGGATTTGCCTTCTTCGATGCGGCTTGTCTCCACTCTGTACGCAAAGAGCTGCCATTGTGTTCGAAGCAAACCCTCCTGCTGACCCGCAATACAGCGCTGATTCACTCTATGCAATTGGGAGCGTTATGCGTTGCTGTGTCCATCGAGCGCGATCAGCAGACCTTCCCCCGCCTCCAACGTCGTTCGCCCATCCACAACGGCCCCTTCGCCATCCATCAGAGTGGTGAGCACGACGCGGCCGGGATCGCAGTGCGTGGCCACCGGCTCCGCCCCGAGATTCAGCAGGATCTGCAACTGCACGCCTTCGTGGGTACGGCAGAAGCGCAGCAGGGTTCCCTCATCGGACACCGAAGAGATCCCGCCGGCGTGCAGTGCCGGGTATTGCCTTCGCACCTGCAGCAGGCGGCGGTAGAGGTTCAGCATGGAGCGCGGCCGCGCACTCTGCATTGCGGCGTTCTCGGTCGGCCAATCCGCCTGCAGCGGCAGCCAGGGCTGAGCCTCCGGGGTGGTAAACCCGGCGTTGGGGGAAGCGACCCACATCATGGGCGCACGCTCCGGATCGCGTCCGCGGCCTTTGCCGGGCTCATTCTTTTCGGCTGGATCCTGCACCTGCTCCGGGGCGATAGGCACATCCTGCATGCCGAGTTCATCGCCGTTGTATAACGTCGGCGTACCACGCAACGTAAGCAGCAGCATGGCCGCGGCGCGTGCCTGTGCCAAACCGATCCGGGAAGCCAGCCGCGGCTGATCGTGATTGCCCAAAACGTAATTCGGCCATGCACCCGCAGGCAATAACGACTCATAGGTGCGGATGATGTTCACGATCGCACGCGGGCTCCATTCCGTCTGGATCAGGTGGAAGTTGAAGGGGAGGTTCGCGCCTTTGAGCTGCGGGATCTCCGGCGAACTGCCCTCAATGCCCCCAAACTGGGGCTCCACGCCGAGGTAGTAATGCACGAGCTCCGGCAGGGGCAGATAGATTTCACCGATCAGCACACGGTTGGACAGGCGCTCCCCGACCCCAACTGCTGGCCCCGGCAGCGTCGGCCCATATCCATCCATCAGCGCGCGCATCTCGCTCACAATGGCGTGAGTTCCGGGCTGATCGGCGTTATACAGCGGTACGGTTTTGGTGACGTCGGGCATGCCGGGGTGATAGGCGGCATTGGGCGGATTGTCCCGAAATTGTTCGTCTTTGATCAGCAGCCAAAGCACATCCATGCGGAAGCCATCCACGCCGCGATCGAGCCAGAAACGCATGGCGTCGTACATCGCGGCGCGCAGCTCCGGGTTGCGCCAATTAAGGTCAGGCTGCTGTTTCAGAAAGGAATGCAGATAAAACTGCTGCGTCGCCTCGTCCCATGCCCAGCTTGGTCCGCCGAAGTGTGAGGTCCAGTTGTTGGGATAGCGCTCATGAGCCGGGCGACCGTCGTTCGCTCCTGTGGCCGGTGCTGGATCGCGCCACAGATACCAGTCCCGTTTGGGATCGGTACGCGCGCTGCGGGACGCAAGAAACCACGGGTGCCGGTCCGAGCTGTGGTTCGGTACAAAATCCAGGATAACCCGCAGCCCCTTCGCATGCGCCGCGGCCAGCAGCGCGTCGAAATCGTCAAGGGTCCCGAACAACGGATCGATGCCGCTGTACTCGGCCACGTCATAACCGAAATCAGCCATGGGCGAGGGATAGATGGGTGAGATCCAAATGGCGTCGATGCCGAGGCTCACCAGGTAGTCGAGCCGGGCGGCGATCCCGCGCAGATCGCCTACCCCATCCCCGTCCGTGTCCTGGAAAGAACGTGGGTAAATCTGGTAGATCACACCAGTTTGCCACCACTGCTGGCCGGTAAACGCGGTATCGGGCATACCCGCTTGGATGCAAACCCGGCGTAGCATCGAGGCATGGTTCCTGTACAGACACAACCGGCAGACGCTCCGGACCTACCCTCCAAAGAATTGAATGAGCTGCTCGCCGAGGCCGAGCGCGCGCACGGGCACCTGTGTGCCGGACAAATTTTAGGGGTGCGCATGGCGATGCTGGCGCTGAAACGGCTTGGCATTCACGAGCCGCGGAAGAAGCTGCTCGCGAATGGCGAGCCGAATCCTGACCGCAAACGGCCCGTGGTCTTCGTCGAGATCGACCGCTGCGCGACGGACGCGATCGGAGTTGTGACTGGGGCTCGTGTCGGTAAACGGGCCCTGAAACTTCGCGATTGGGGCAAGATGGCAGCAACCTTTGTGGACCTGAACGGTAGGCTTGCGGAATCTGACAACGAGTACAAGGGCCTGCGCGTGGTGGCGCTCGAAAGTTCCAAGGAGCGCGCCCGTGCGTTGCATCCGGAACTGCCCAAAAACGAGCAGCAGATGCGCGCCTACCGCGAGTTGTCGGATGAAGAGCTGTTCGGTGAGCAGTGGGTCCGTGTGCCCCTGCCGGCGAGCGAATTTCCGGGGTTCAAAGGCGAACGCGTAGCGTGTGCGCGCTGTGGGGAGGGTGTCAACTTCGATCGTTTCGCCGAGGTCGCTGGTGAGCGGCTTTGCCTGGCGTGTGCCGGGACGGAGAAGGTGTACTACCGTCCGTTGTGATCACTTTTACATTGCTCTGTAAGTAAAGCGAAGAACCTGCTTCCTATGGGTGCCAGGGCACTCCACGCGGAAGCAGGTTCTTTACGTCGTTCAGAAGCCACAGTTCAGTTACGAACAGAACGACAGGTCAACTGCGAGACAGAGTGGCAAGGTTAACGACCGTACCCGCGGTCATAGTCATACCCACGGTGCTCCCACTCCTCATGCTCGCGAAAGGCATGCTCGCGCGCCTCGTGCTCGCGCCACTCGTGTTCACGCCAGTCCTCGGCGCGACGCTCCTGCCAATAGCCGGGCGCGTAGCCATAGCCTGGGGCCGCGTAGGCGGGGGCGTAGACCCGGTACGCCGGGGCAGGGGCGACATAACGCGGACCCCCAAACTGCACGCCGATCCCAAACTCCTGGGCCTGCGCGCTGGGTGCCGCAAGGGTAAGTGCGGCTCCGGCCAATGCCAGACCGCCCAGAACGGTGAACGTCTCCTTGCCGAATGTAAGCTGTGCGAGAACGGTGGATAGCTTCATGGTGGTGCCTCCTGCCGGCCAGTGTTTCCTCTGCCGTGCCTATAGGTAAACGCGGAGGTAGGCAAGGTGTTGCGCACAACGTTTTTTCGGGGCTTGGGTTCATCGCCGCACAGGTAGCAGGTATGGCGCGGTACTGTTTGTCATCCTTATTCTTTCCTATTTGCCGAGAAGCGGCCCACAGCTTATTTGCTCTAAAGACAGGCTCATCTAGCGGCTCAGGGAGTAGCGCAGGCCCACTTCGACGAGCCGGGGCGCAGCCAGGGTCAAGGTTGGCGTGCGGCCGGCGTCGATGGCGCGATCGGCGAGGTTTTGTACCGCGCCATAAAGCGCAAACCCATACCGCAGGTTGCGATCGGCGGATACATCCAGCCGTGGATAGGGGTGCAGGACGAACTGGTTGGCCGCATCGTCATACGCCCGCCCGGTATAACTTGCCACCAGGTGGAAAGCCGCCAGGCGGTGGGCCTCATAGTCCAGCGTCGCGGTAAACGACTGGCGCGGAACCTGCGGGATCCAGTTGCCTCTGAGATTGGCTTGAACCCGCGAGGCGGTGTTGAAGGCTGTCACCGTAGCGATGGCCAGCTGGTAACCGAAGCTCGCATCGAACCCCCGCCGGCGTGTACTCGCAGCCTCCAGGCTGAGCCCGCGGCTGCGAATCTGGCCCAGGTTCTGCCGCTGCAGCGTCTGGGTTGTCGCTGTCTGCGCGAGCAGCACCGCCGAAACCGGCCGGTTCACCTCCGTCCAGAAGTAGCTCGCCCGCAGATGCCCCAGCTCACGCCCGCGGACACGCAGGGTGGTGAACTCTCCCCCAAACTCAAACCCCGTGGCGCGCTCGGCGAGCAGATTCGGATTGGCCAAGGTCGTCTGCTGCCCCACCTGTCCGGTGCGGTAGAGCTCGTTCAGGGTAGGGCCGCGAAAGGCCCGGAAGGCATCGGCGGTGAGGGCCAAGCCGTGCGGCAACTGGCGCACAACCCCGAGATGCGGGCTGGCGACGATCTCGTCGATCTCCGGTTCGGGCGTAACGGCTCCGGTGTTGGTCGCCGTCCCCTTGCCGTCGAAGGTACGAAAGCTGTCCACGCGCACCGAGCCGGCGGCCGACCAGCGTTTCGGCTGCCAGATGCCCTCCGCGTAGCCGCCCAGCTCACGCTGGTGCGCGCTGACGTCGATCGTGGAAGTCACGCGACCGAGGCTCACCGGACTTTCGGCGTCGGTGGCGCGGATGTCACGCAGGTCAAGCCCCACACCCGCAACCAGCGTGTGCGCGAAGGCACGCGAGCCGTTGATCGCAAAGCCGAACTCGTCGGTAGGCACCCGCTGCAGGCGAGTAAGGGTCTCAGCGTTGCGCGTGGCCGTGATGGCCGAGAAACTCTGCCGGTAGGTCTCGCGATCCCCAAAAACCCGCAGAGCCGCATGGGTGGCACTGGCATTCATGTCGCCGCCCCCCAGGTAGCGCCAGAGGCGTGTGCCGTTGGTCTGGTCGGGCGTGCCGTTGCCGCGCACTTCATTCAGCACATTGCCGCGAAGGAAGGCTGTGTCGTTATCCGCGCGGGAGGCGGTTCGCAGCTCGGCGCGGCCGCTCTCTTCCGCGACGTTGGCCGGCACGTCTACCGTGCCACGCACCGCGGGTGCCGTGGGGATGTACCCGCCTGTACCCACACCACTCCCGGCCAGCAGCATGCTGAGTGGCCGCAGGGCAGCCGTCACCAGCAGATCGCCGGCCGCGGAGTTCTCCGTCGCCCCTAAAGTGTCGGCGGCTACCTGCACCCGCCCTTCTGCACCAGCCGTTACCGGATCGATGGCGATCACGCCACCGATCGCGCTCGAGCCATAAAGATTTGCCGCTCCGCCACGCTCAAGAAGCACATCATGGATGGCGAGCTCCGGAATCTCATCCCAGTGGATCCACCCGCCAAACGGGTCATTGAGCGGAACCTGATCGCTCACCACCAACGTCCGGCTCGCCGCTGTCGAACCGAGCCCGCGCAGGCTGACGCCTTCCGTCGTTGGATTGGCGGTCCATGAGCTGGTGCGGCGATACAGCTGAAAGCCTGCAACCTGATGCAGCCGGTCGTCAAGCGCCAGGGCCGGCGGTGCCGCCAGTTGGTCCCTGTCGAGCGCCGCAACGCTGGTCGCCTGGTCGTCGACACCCACCAAGCCGCGATCGGCGCTTACCATAACGCTTTGCTGCACGGTATCCGGGTGCAGCACCAGCTGCACGGTATGGCCGGGCTCCGGTTCCGAGATCGTGGCCTGCGCAAAGCCAACTCGCTCGGCGGTCATCACCCCGCGCGCATAGCTCGTGATGGCCACGCTGATCGCGGCACAGCCGTCTTTACCGGTTCGTACGCTGGCAGGTGTGGGCGCCGCGGCCCCCGGCGGCAACGAGCCACGGGAGATCTCCGTGTCGGGCAAGGCTCTACCCTGCGCATCGTGCACACACACCGCGGCGGTGGCTTGCCCCCACCCCTCCAAGCGGGAAGCCAGAACAAACACGCAAGTCAGCAGGGGCCCGGAAACCAGGGGGAGCAGAGCGGGCAAGGCCGAACACGCTCGAAGATTCACCTTCACCCGTTCAGGCTCTCACGCCCGGTTTTATAGCTGAACCTTTTTCGGTGCGGTTCTGTGCATCACACGTTGTAACGTGCCTGTAACCTGGCGCGAAAAATACGAAAGCGGTAGAGGTGTAAGTTGGCGCAGCAAACAGCGGTGGAGCTCGGAGCCAACTACCACAAACTGCAAGGCAAAGAATCACGTCTGCTTGCTTGGAAAGATGCGGGGGAGGCTCGCCGGCTTATCGCCGAAGGCCTACAACAGGCGAAGGTGGCGTAGGCCGTGGACCTTCTTTACCGTGCTCTCTTCGGGGGCGTTATCGTCAGTCTCTTTGCCATTCTGGGTGCCGTTATCAAACCCAAAAGCCTGGGAGGCACCACGGCCGCCGCCCCGGCCATTGCCCTGGCCAGTGTCGCACTGACCGCCGGCAGCAAAGGCTTGGGTTACGCCGCCCTGGAGGCGCGTTCGATGGTCGCCGGGGCCGTGGCCTTTCTGATCTACGCCCTCGTGGTAAGCCGAGTGGAGATGCGGCGCAAACCCAAAGCCTCGCTGGCAACGGCGGCACTGCTGCCCCTCTGGGGCGTTGCGGCGGCACTGCTCTGGGCAGTGTGGTTGCGGAGGTAAAAGCGTGGTTCCAATCCGGTTCGACTTCAGCAAGTTGGGCAAAACCAAGCCTTCGCAGTACCTCTCGCGGTTTCTATTCGGCGCGGCGGTAACGGTGCTGGCGGGGCTTGTGAGCAAGTGGGCCGGACCTGTCATCGGCGGTCTGTTTCTTGCGTTTCCAGGTATCTTTCCTCCAGGCATCAGCTTCGTGGAGACGGAAGAAACCAAACGCAAGGCCGAAGCCGGATTGCAGGGCACGGAACGTGCGCGTGCGCGTGCGCTCGCCAGCTTAGAAGCGGCCGGTGCGTCCGAGGGTGCGGTCGGCTTGATCGTTTTTGCGGCGGTGCTGTGGGCGGGGCTGCCACGCTACGGGCTGCTTTGGTCGTTGCTGGCGGGTACCCTGGCCTGAATCGGCGCGGCGTTTGCGGCCTGGTGGCTACGAGAGAAGATGTGACCTGACGATGTACGGGAAACCCACAACAAAACTCTCTCCCTATCCAGCGATACACCTTCTTTTTAGGGCCATCCTGATGATCCTGAGCTAGCCGAAGGAAAGGGACGTCAGCGCCCCTGCCCCGCCTCGATCGCCGCGCCGACACGCAGCACAGTCCCTTCTTCGAAGTGCTTACCCAGCACCTGCACGCCCACCGGCAACCCGGCCGAGGTCGTCCCGCCCGGAACGCTCATGCCACAGATCCCGGCAAGCGAGGCGGCTACCGAATAGATGTCTTCAAGGTACATCTGCAGCGGATCATCGATCTTTTCGCCCAGCTTGAACGCGGGGGTCGGTGTCACCGGACAGACCATGGCATCCACCTGCGCGAAGGCGTTCAGGAAATCGCGCGTCAGCAGCGTGCGCACCTGCTGTGCCTTACGGTAGTAGGCGTCGTAGTAGCCGGCGGAAAGCACATAGGTGCCGAGCAGGATGCGCCGCTTGACCTCCGGGCCGAAGCCCTCATCGCGCGTGTTGCGGAACATCTGCGAAAGCGTCTTCGCGTTCTCCGCACGCAGGCCAAAGCGCACACCATCGAAGCGCGACAGGTTGGAACTGGCCTCGGCTGTGGCGATTACATAATAGGTTGGCACGGCATACTTCGTGTGGGGTAGAGAGATCGACTGCACCGTGCAACCAGCCGCCCGCAACGTGTCGAGCGCGCGCTCCACCACCGCCCGTACCTCAGGGTCGAGCCCCTGGCCCAGGTACTCTTCCGGCACGCCGATGCGCAGGCCGGCAACCGGCTTCGCGAGCTCCGCGCTGTACGACGGTACGGGCATGTCGGAGGCGGTGGCATCCATCACATCCGGCCCGGCAAGTACCTCCAGCATCGTCGCCGCATCCGCCACCGAACGCGTCAGCGGTCCCACCCGATCGAGCGAGGAGGCAAAGGCGATCAGGCCGTAGCGCGAGACCCGCCCATACGTCGGCAGCACGCCCACGACCCCACAGTAAGCCGCCGGCTGGCGTATCGAACCGCCTGTGTCCGTCCCGAGCGACGCCACGCACAAGCCCGCCGCCACCGCTGCCGCCGAACCCCCGGATGACCCTCCCGGCACACGGTCCAGAGCTCGCGGGTTACGCACACGCTTATAAGCGGAGTTCTCATTCGAAGAGCCCATCGCAAACTCATCGCAGTTCAACTTGCCCAGGATCACGGCACCGGCGGCCTCCAGCTTGGCCACGACAGTCGCGTCGTATGGCGGATGCCAGCCCTGCAAAATGCGCGAGCCGGAGGTCGTCTCCACACCTTTCGTAGCCAGCACGTCTTTCACGGCGAGCGGTACACCGGCCAGAGGCCCCAGTGGCTCTCCCGCACGCACCGCGGCATCGATCCGCTCCGCCTGTTCGAGCGCACGTTCACGGCTGATGGCAAGAAAGCTGCCGATATCCTCGCCAGCCGGACCATCGATTGCGGCGATGCGCGCAAGGTGTTCCTCGGCAAGCACGACGGCCGAGACCCGGCGCTCGGCAACGGCTGTGCGGGCAGCGGCAATGGAGAGTGTGGCGTGGCTGGCGTGGGGAGCTTCGGTCATGCGGAGACTTGATCCTCTGGAATTTGCTTGAGCGCCTGGTGCAGGTTTGGCTATTTTCCATTGTAGTGACTCCGCGGTCCGGGTCCGTGGCCTACAGCGGAGCATCGAAGGGAGCATGGCAAGGGTATTCATCACAGGATCTTCGGATGGATTGGGTCGCATGGCAGCGCAGCTGCTTGTTGAAGAGGGGCACCAGGTCGTGCTTCACGCGCGGGGTGAGAGTCGCGCGAGAGAGGCGAAGGCAGCGGTGCCGGCAGCGGAGGCCGTGGTTACGGGTGACCTGAGCAGCTTAGCCGCCATGCGGGACGTGGCCGCACAGGTCAATGCCCTGGGACGGTTCGACGCCGTCATCCACAATGCCGCCGTGGGCTACAAGGAGTCGCGCCGGATCGAGACCGAGGATGGCTTGGCGCATGTATTTGCGGTCAACACACTCGCCCCCTATGTGCTCACCGCCCTGATCGCGAGACCGAAGCGCCTGGTCTACGTCAGCTCCCGCCTGCACGAGGGCGGCGACAGCAGCCTGAAGGACCTGAACTGGACCGGGCGGACCTGGCGCGGAACGCCGGCCTACTCCGATACGAAGCTACATGATGTGCTGCTGGCCTTTGCCATCGCGCGGCACTGGCCGGATGTGCTCTCCAATGCCCTGGAGCCCGGTTGGGTAGCCACAAAGATGGGCGGCCCACACGCCACGGGCAATCTGGACGAGGGGCATCGCACGCAGGTCTGGCTGGCAGCCAGCGATGACCCTGGGGCGACGGTCACAGGCGAGTACTTTTACCACAAGGAGCGGCGTAAACCGCTGGCGGCAACCCGCGACGAGGGCAAGCAGGAGGCCCTGCTCGACGCCTGCCAGAAGTTGTCGGGTGTAACGCTCCCGAGCGCGCTTTAAGGGCCAATTAGCCATTGAGGTAAGCCTTAAAGCCGATTAGCTATCGGTAAGCCCTATGGCCAATTAGCCATTGATGTATTTAGCTGATTCCTCCTTGATGTGCCGGCCATTCTCGTTTGTCATCCCGTAGGGATCTGCTTTCTTTTTAAGGTTGTAAGGACAACAGCAGATCCCTGATCCCCGCGCTCCGGGAGAGCAGGCTAGGGGTTCCGTTGCCGGCGGACGCTATACCGCCTCGAGCACCCGGTTTCTGCCGGCTCGCTTGGCTTGGTAAAGCGCCTCATCGGCCCGCTGCAGCATGCAGACCACACTGTCCTCGGACTCCCGGTAGGTCGCCGTGCCGATACTGGCGGTCAGGCGAAAGCTCTCGATCGCGTCCACGGCCAGAACATGGAGCGGCAGCATTACCTTTTGCATGTTTTCGCGTACCCGTTCGGCCACGAGGCGAGTCGATTCGAGGGGTGCATTGGGCAGCAAAACGGCAAACTCCTCGCCTCCCCAGCGGCACAGGACGTCGATGCCGCGAACCGAGTCCTGCATCTGCTCAACCGCCGCGCACAGGATTTGATCGCCGACATGATGCCCGAAATCGTCGTTGACACGCTTAAAATGATCCAGATCGACCATGAGCAAGGAACACGGCATGCCGGAACGCTGGCTGCGTAAAAGTTCCTTCTCGCACCACTTGAGAAACGTGCGCCGGTTGTAGAGCCGGGTAAGCGGATCGGTGCTGGCCATGTACTCCAGCTCGCCGGTAAGCGTGGCGGTGGTCATCCAGAAGAACCCGAAGGCCATTCCCATCGCGTTGCAAACGTAGAAGACAAAGGCCACCAGCATCAGCCGGAAATGCGGAACTTGATGGTACGTCAGCAGTTCCACCCCGCTCCGGGCGAGGTTGAAGGCCGCAAACAGGGCCAGAATGACGGCAACATAAATCGCAGGCGGACGTACCCGCTCGCTAGCGGACCGCCACAGCACCACAGCCGTCGACATCGCCTCGGCAGCCACCAAAATGCCAAAGCTGATCACACGCACTTTGGGAGCCGACGCGCCCCCCACATGCAATCCGTCGAGAAACATCTGCACAATCGGCAAAGTGGCGGCAAACCAAACCGCTTTCGCCCCTTCTTGCAGAAGCCGCGAAACGGCGGTCTGAAAAAGGGCGAACGTCAGCAGCAAGGCCGCGTCCACGGCGAATTCACTTAACCAAGGGTGCCCATGCACCAGAATCAGGCAGGTTCCCACAGCCAGGGAGGCGAATGCGCCGGCCAGCCATTGCACACCGCGCAGGTTGGGGCTGTTCCTGGCAAGCACGAACAGCGACACGCTGCCGCCGGTTAGCATGACGATGGCAATAGCCAGTACAACAATTGCGAATTCCACTTCCATAGGTGTTCTCGACGCTTGCAACTACTCTTCTGCGACGACCCGCGGACCTAACCGTGCATGTCCCTCGGCAGCATCATTACCCAGAGGGTGGCCAGGATTCAAGACTTTTTCATCGATTTCCATGCACGTTGGTAACTGCTGTGTCCATTTGTGAGACACACAGGCAACAAAACCTGGCTTATCGCTAGTTCTCTGCACATCGGACAGCTGCAGGCAATTTACTTTTGGCAACGGGCGACCCCGCAATAACCCATGGGGGTTAAAAGCTGAAATTGGATCTCAGCGTCACTGTCCGGTTCGCCGCGGAGATGCCCGAAGAGGGCGACAGCGAGATGGACTGCCCAAAGAAAGGTGAACTCAGAATCCCCACCGGCGCGCCGGGGTTGTTATGGTTCAGCACGTTCTGCGCCTCAACGGAGAATCGCAATTGATAGCGGGGATCGGGCCTTCCCTCCCCTGCCGGCTGACCCGCAACATGGGCCGCGGCGGCCGGACGCGGACCGAAGTGGAATTCCTTCGCCAACGTCGTCTGTAGCGAGTAGAACCCCGGCGATGTGGCAAAGTTCACCGGAATTGTGGTCTGGCCGGGTGCCGGCGCGGTGTCGAAGTTGCCATAGCGTGTGCGGACAACGGAGGGACGGTTCAGGTCGGTCGCAAAAGCTGGGCGGTCATTGAAGATCGTGTCTCCGTTCAGGTCGGTGCCGGTGGTGATGTTGAACGGCGTTCCGGAGTTTGCGCGAAAAAATACGCCGCCCATCAGGCCGAGCGCATTCTTCGGGCCGTTGTACCAAAGCCCGGAAAACAGCCGCTGCCTGCTCGTCGCCGTGCGCCCGTAGTCGGCGGCGAGGTCGTATTCGTTTGAAGGAAACGCGTTCGCACCGCCTGTATCCCCGGAGCGGAACTGCAGCGTGTAGAAAGCCCATACGGAAAGCGCTTTGGTGGGGTTCAGGTCCGCCGCCGCCGAAAGGGTTTGCCCATGGCGGATGCCGTCCGAGGAAAACTGGTATAGGTTCCCCGTGCCGCCCAGCGGCCGCACGCCGCTGGTTGGGTCGGCCAGGCTGAAGGTGCCGGGCAGCGGAGCGTTCAGGTTGCGCGACAAAGGCTGGTGCACGCCGCGCGTGGCGATCCACGTCACGCTGACAACGCCATGGTCGTTCCGAAAACCGTGCTCGGCGGAGAAACTGCCCGTCAGCGTGTACGGCGCGGCGAAGCGTGGGCTGACGCGATAGATCGTTGGCTGGCTCGCGGCCAAATTGGCGGTCTGCAGCAGAGAAGGATCCGCAGCCGGGCTCACTGTGAAGTAAAACGCCGGGTTCGTAACGAAGTAGGCGGTCTGCGACACACCGTTTTCGCGCACCGCCGTCAGCAGATTTCCGACTCCGAAACGGCTGTAAAACGTCCCCACGCCTGCACGGAAGACCGCCACGGGATCCTTGTGCGCGCCGGGCGTGAGCGCGTAGGCCGCGCCGATGCGCGGAGCGGGATCGAAGCCGTCCGGAATCGCCGTCTGCGTTTCCACGCGAAAACCGGCATCAACGGTCAGGCTCTTGCGAAGCTTCCACTCATCTTCGGCATAAACGCTCAGGTCCGCAGTTGAGACCTTCGCCGCGGCTGCGCCAGCCGTGAGGTTGAACTGCGAAGGTCCGCCGCCCGCGGCCTGAATGGCGGCAAAGTTTGCATTGGGATTCGCCGCTAATGCCGCGACGGTGATCCCATACGCCGCCAGACTCGGAAACGTGAATACCCCGTTGTAGTTGCCGTCCGACGTATTGGCATCACGGTCCAAGCGAAAACGCCCGCCAAACCGCAGCAGATGCGGACCCGCCACATGCGACACATATTCCTGCAGTTCATAGTGATCCGCGTGATCCGAGCTCGCCTGTGCGGGGCTGCCGCCACCCGAGAACGACCCTTCCACGATCAGCGCGGGTGCGGTGCTGTTCGGCGTCTGTTGCGCCCGCGTGCGGACGAGCTCAAAGCGCGTTTCCACCACAGTCTTGGCCCCAACCGTCTGCGTATCGCTGAGCTGCAGTGTCTGTGCCGTCGAGCCGGTGGTAAGGCCCTCCGACGGCAGCACCAGCAGGCCGACGCCGCTGTTGGTCTGCCCACTGGTGTTCACCTCATAACGGCCCGTAACTACATTGGTGGCGGTGAGCTGGTGATCCATCCGCAGCGAAAACGTATTGTCGGTCTGCGGATTCGGTACCGCCGTGGAGGTCGGGGCCGGATTATCGTTGGCGTCCAGCGTGGCCGCATGGATCACCGCATTGTTCTGTTGATCGCTGCGCTCGTCGGCCAGAAAGAACGAGGTCTTGCCGCCCAGGGGACCATTCAGGTTGCCTTGGTAGAACAAGTCGCGATAGGGCGGCTGTACGCCTCCGTCGTAGGGATTGCGCGCGTTGAAGCTCTGGTTCGTCCCGCCGACCTCGAAGGAGCCATGCAGCTTCGTGCTGCCGGGCTTGGTAAAGACCTCGATGCGGCCGAAGCCGATCGCGTCGTACTCGGCCGAGAATGGGTTGCTGTTGATGCGGATCTCGCGAATGGAGGTCTTGGGCGGAAAGCGGCCGCCGGTAAAGCCGTCCACGATCAGCTGCGTGGAGCCACTGTCGCCGCCGAGGGCCATCGCGTTTACCTGCTGCTCAAAGGTGGACTGGTCATCGGAGAGCGTTTCAAGTTTGGAGCCGCTGAGCACAATCGCGGTCAGGTTATCCGCCTCGGCGGTGCTGTCGCTCGACGAGGAGTTCACATTGATCTCTGTCCGTTCCGCATCGACGGCCATGGTGAGCGGCAGATTCATACGGGCACCGGCCGCGACTGCCACCCCACCACGATCAACCGGCAGAAAGTCCTTCGCCACCACATGAACGGTGTACGTGCCTGCCGGAAGCCGCACCGTGAAACGTCCCAGCCCATCGCTGCTGGCCGTACGTCCGCCGGCCTCGCCCGTAAACGCGAGCGCGGCACCGGAGATGCGCGCGCCCGTAGAATCTACGACGGTGCCAGTGACGGTTGCGAGCGCGCCGGCCACCTGCCCCAGGGCGAGCCGTAACGGCAGCAGGCACAGGAGGGTGAGAGCGCAGAGACGCAGGGCTTTAGACATGGCAAGGTGGCGCAGGGTTTAGACAGGGAAACATTGAGTTCAGCCCCTACCGCGTTTATCTCGACCGGAGGCTGCGGGTATCTCGACCGGAGGCTTCGCCGAGTGGGTCGGGCGCTAAGAGCTAAGACGTACCGGCAGCACTCCCCGACGCACCTGCGACGTCATTGCCGTGCAAAATAGGCCACTAGATCAAAACCTGAACGAACTTTGCAGCAGAATCGTCCGGTTTGAGGCCGTCAGCGGGCTGAAGTCGCTCGCCAGTGAGAGCGAGCGGCCGAAGTAGGAGCAGGCTGTCGCGCTGGTTACGCCTGTGCACAACGGCTCCCCGGGGGACGGCAGAACACCGATCGGCAGCCCCGGATTGGTATGGTTCAGGACATTTTGCGCCTCCACCTGCAGCCCCAACTCCCAGGGGCGCTCCGGCTTGGTCGGCCCCGGCCTCGGCTTGCCCGGCGCATTAGGGCCCGGGCCCGGCGCACTCGCGGCGGCGAGCGCACGCGGCCCGATGTGAAAGCTCTTGCGCCCCTGCAGATCCACCCAGAAGAGCGGCGGTGCCGTTGCATAATTGCGCGGAATGATCGCCTGCCCGGGCAACGGTGCCGTATCGAAGTTGCCGAATTTTGTGCGCACGACCGAAGGCCGGGTCATGTCGGTGGCAAAGGCTGGGCGGTCGTTGAAGATCGTGTCTCCGTTGCGGTCCGTGCCGGTCACCACATCGAACGGCACCCCCGAGTGCGCATTGAAGAACAGCGTCAGGCTGGCATCTCGCGGCAGCTTCCAATTCATGGCCGAATTTAAGAACTGCTTGGAGATCGCCGAGTCGCGGCCGTAATCCGCGCGCAGGTCGTATTGGTTGGAAGGAAAACTCGAAATTCCAGTCGTCTCCCCGGCCTGCCGCTGCAGGATGTAGGAGGCAAAGAGAGACAGGGTCTTGGTCACACGCAGCTGTGTGTTCATGGAGAACAGCTCATCGTTCTCATTGCTGTCGGACGAGTATTGATATAGGTTCTGGGCGTTGCCCAAGGGACGAATCCCGCTGTTCGGAACGTTGGGATCGAAGCTCCCAGGCAGAGGCGCATTCACGTTCCGCAGCAGGTACTCGTGCGCTGCATGGGCGTAGACAAAGGACGCGGAGACGACCCCTCGCCGGCCGAGGTAGCGATCCGCCTCGAAGCTCGTCACCTGGTTGTACGAGGTCCGCAGGTTTGGGCTCACGCGATAGATCGTCGGCTGGCTGGCGGTGAGCTGCGCGGGCGACGGCGCAATCGGGGAACCGTCCGGGTTCTGTGCGAAGCCGTCGGGGTTCTGACTGAAAAAGGCACTCTCCGCGACACCGTTCTGGCGCACGGCTGTGAGCAGGCTGCCGGCCGGAAAACGGTTGTAGAACAGGCCGTAGCCGGATCGCAGCACCACCAGCGGCATCGGCCTTTTACCCCGATGCACGGCCCAGGCAAGACCGACGCGGGGCGCGGGATCGACGTGATCGGGCACCGCCGATTGGCTCTCAAAACGCAGGCCATAGCTAAAGGTTACGTCTCGCCTCGCCTGCCAGTCGTCTTCGGCATACGCCCCGATATCGTCGCTGTAGAGAAGAGCGCTGGGCTGCCCCTGCGTGAGGCTGAACTGCGCCGCACCGCCACCGGCCGCGCGCAGTTGCGCCGGTGTCAGGCAGGCTGGCCCGGCCATCCCGCATGCCGCCAGATTCTGCTCGGTCAACCGGTATGCCCCGATACTGTTGAAGACATACTGCCCATTGAAGTTCGCGCTGGAGCTGTTGGCGTCGCGCACCTCACGAAAGCGGAATCCCAGCCGCACGGCATGGTGGCCGCGGTCGAACTCATAGCGGTCCTGCACCTCGTAACGGTCCTGATCGTCGCGCAGAAACTGGGTCGGGCTGCCGAACGCCTGAAATGCACCCTGGACCAGCAAGCCCGTCTGCGTGCTGTTTGGATCCTGCCGCACACGGCTACGCAGATACTGAAACCGTACCTCGTTCACCGCATGCGGCCCGAAGAGCTGGGTGTCCGACGCTTGCAGCGTGTTGGTGAGCAGGTTGGACGCGTAGGCCGCCGAGGGCAGCAGCAGCGGGTTCAGGCCATCGTTGGCCGTGTGCGTCTGGTTCCATTCATTGCGAAGAAACCCAAAGTTGTGCGCGTTGAACTGCCGGTCGAGCCGGAAGGAGTAGGTCTGGGTCAGTCCGGGTGCCGGCACCGCCTCCGAGATCGTGCCTGGGGTCAGCGCCGGGTCGAGTACCAGCGCGTTCACCACGGCATTGTTGGCGAGCTGCTGCGTGTTTTCAGCAACAAAAAAGGAGGTCTTGGGGTTGATCGGCCCAGTCAGGTTGCCATCCGTCTGAAACTGGTAGAACGGCGGTTGCAGCGCGGTGAAGGGATTGCGCGTGTCCAAGGGCTGATCGGTACCCGTCAAGGTGAGCGAACCGTGCAGCTTATCCCCGCCCGGCTTGGTGTCGATCTCCACCCGCGCAAAGCCAGGCGTGTCGTAATACGCCGAATACGGGTTCTGGTTGATGCTGATGCTGCGGATGGCGGCCTTGGGCGGAATACGCCCCCCTGTAAATCCATTTACCAGGATCTGCGCACTGCCGCCCAGCCCCGGCCCGGCCAACGCATTAATCTGTTGCTGCAAGGTCGCCGGATCGTCCGAGAGCAGGTTCAGCTTCTCGCCGTTGAAGTCCAGTGCACTGCCGTTGGCGCTCGGATCCGTGAAGCCGCCCCGCAACGAATCCACATCGATCTGCTCGTTGCGCCCCGCTATTCTGAGTTGCACCGGCTCCCGTGTCGTCGTGCCCGCTTTCAAAACCAATGGAAGACTGGAGAAGAGCTCGAAGCCTTCACTGTTTACCTGAAGCGAGTAGGTACCGGGCGGCACATGGAAGCTGAAGCGGCCCCCGCGATCCGTCTTGCCCGTTTGGTCGATTCCCGCGCCGGAGAGGTGTACATCCGCATTGAGCACGAGCGCCCCAGAAGGATCCGTGACCGTGCCGGAAAGCGTGGTGGAGACCAAGTTTTGCGCCCCCGCCAGCGGCAGGCAAACACGGCCCGGCGCTAGGGACAGAACGCCCAACAGACCCGCGAGCCCGAAAAATCGCTTGAACGTGCGCAGAGCCAAGCCCCCAAGGCGGGACTGAACCCAGAATCTCTGGTGCAGTGTGACGTTAGTTTTGCATGAAAATCGACGATCGAAAACCACAGAATCAGCAAATTGGCAGCAAATCTCGAAGTGAGGTGGCGAAACCTGACCCATACGCTTGTCCCTGGCCGACCCTGGGGGTCTGAACCGGGGCACGGCCGTCACGCTCTCAACGGCTAAAATGGCTTGAAGCACGATTCCGGGCTGGAAAAGTGTCGTTCACTCGCAGCGTGAAAGGTCATGCTTCGTGCCGTCTATTCACCCGGAACCCTCCCCCGAATGAAAATGCGCTCAATCATCCTCGTCCTGCTCATCCTCCTCGGCCTGCATTACCTGTCCGCCCGCATGTTCCCGGCCGGAACGCTGAACGGCCTGCTGCACCCGCCGGTCGCCGATGCCACCACGGAGCAAGTCAACGGCCCGCTCGGCAACTTCGGCCTGACCGTCGCCGCCGCCGCGCCCGCCTTCGATACTGAAGAGCAGCAGAACATCGCCGTCTACAAACGCGCGCTGCCCAGCGTGGTCAACATCACCTCGACCGAGGTGGCCTATGACTTCTTCTATCGGCCCGTGCCGCAGCAGGGCCAGGGCTCTGGATTCATTCTGGACAAGCAAGGGCACATCCTCACCAACCACCACGTGGTTGAAAATGCGCAGCTGGTTGAAGTGACGCTTGCCGACAAGCACAAGTACAAGGCCACCGTGGTCGGCGATGACCGCAACCATGATCTGGCCTTGCTGCAGATTCAGGGCGCACCCAACCTGCAGCCCGCCACGCTCGCCGAAAGCGCCAGCCTCGCCGTCGGCCAGCAGGTCTACGCCATCGGCAATCCCTTCGGCTTTTCCGGAACCATGACGCGCGGCATCATCTCCGCCATTCGCTCGATCGCCATGCCCTCCGGCAACAAGATCGAGGACGCCATCCAGACCGACGCTTCGGTCAACCCCGGCAACTCCGGCGGCCCGCTGCTGAACTCGCACGGCGAGGTCATCGGCATCACCACACTGATCGCCTCCAACCCCAACGGCGGCGCGGACCAGTCCGCCGGCATCGGCTTCGCCATCCCAATCTCGACCGCCAAGGCTGTGTTGAGCGACTTCGAGCACTACGGCCGTGTACGCCGTCCGTCGCTCGATACCGTGACGCTCGCCATCGGCCCGGATATCGCCGAACAGATCGGCCTGCCCGCCGACTACGGCATCCTGATCGAGCGCGTGCTGCCCGGCGGTGCCGCCGAGCACGCCGGCCTGAAGGGCGGCACCCAACGCGCCTACATGGGCAACACGCCCGTCATGCTGGGCGGCGATTTGATCGTCGGCATCGACGGCAACGAGGTCACCACGCCGCCGGGTATCTCCGGGGCGCTGGACTCCCCTCGTTCCC
>CAXTUW010000038.1:0-17918 GCA_964247595.1 uncultured Acidobacteriaceae bacterium
GTCCTGGCTCCCCGTCCTGGCCCCCTGTTTTGGCTTTCCTGTCCTGGCTCCCGTTCCATAGCTTCAATCCGCCGTATGACGGCTGATCTGCACCGTGGCTAGCCACGGTGCATAGGTGGCGCTTGGGTGGGACCCATCCTAAAACTGCGCGTCGGGAGAGTTCCGTTCGTCGGCAAGGACAGCGATTGCGGTGAGAGGTGTGGCCGCAACACGATGTTCAAGCCGCGCGATGAGACGCCGGCCGAGCCGGATGCCGGTCTCCTCGACATACAGCCACGTCACAGTTGCGGCCGCTGCTGTCATAACGAGCGTGCCGGTGAACTGCGCGAGGTAGCGCGCGATCGGGTGATGCACGAAAAACGGAACGCGGCCGGCGAACGCAGTCAAAGGAACCATCACAAATATGTGAAGGAGGTACAGGCTGAACGAGATCTTGCCGAGAAAGATGGTGAGGCTGTTGACCAGCAAAGGCCACGGGTACAGCGACACCGCTATGAGAAGAAGGGTCCACCCGGCGGATGAGAGATACAATTTCCTGTTGGTTTGCGGGACATTTCCGGCGAGCAGGGCCACAAAGCCAAGGAGGCAAACACCGGAGAGCAGGCGCAGGCGCGGCGCAGAACCGAGCCTGCCCGAGACAATCCACTCCTTCCAGAAAAAGTAAGCCGCAATGCCGAGCAGGAAGACGGGCAACTCGATCGGGAACCAGAGAAAGGAAAAGTATTGGTAGAGCGCTGGGTGAAGTCGTACGAGCAGCAGTGACATCCCTACAAGGGCGGGAGCCGCGATGGCAAAGGCGAGGATCGCCTCCCGGAGGTTTCGAATCCAACGGAAGAGTGGCGGCAGGCAGATGTAGAACATGGCTTCGTCGGTCAGCGTCCAGGCCCCGGGCGCAACGTGCAGGATGCCCTCCGGCGAGAACCCCTGCACAAAGAACACACCCATTACACCGTAGCGCCAGCCGCCATACAGGCCGGGCAGAACAGACGCGGTAAGCACGGTAACGGCGTAGTACATCGGGGTGAGCCGGAAGAAGCGGCGAAGAAAGAAGTTGCGTGTGGGGTGAACCTCCACGCGACGCCGGTTGTCCTGGCTGAGGAACAGCGTGAAAGCGCTGACCAGGAAGAAAAGCTGTACGCCGCGTTGGCCGTTCAGAGCAAATTGGGCAACGAGGTAGGGCAGCCGGCAGCCATCGGTGCAGTGGACCCAAAGCACACCGGTGACGGCGATACCGCGCAGCGCGTCGAGGTGTCCGAGATGCCACTGCGGTTGCTCTGCTGCGGGGGAAAGGTCCATCGTATGTCAGGATAGGGAGCTCGCTTGGCACAGGTCAAACGCATGGCAGGTGCCTGTCTGTGCTGACAAGGCCGGGCAACTTGACTGGAAAGCCAACCATTGCTAACTTTAAATGTGTTGGGATGTGTCTCGAACTATGTTTCCTTCGTGAACGGCGAGGGAGCCTCGGGGCACACAGAAGCACTATGCGGCTCTGCAAAGTTCAAGCAGATCCTCTCCCCTTCATATCGAATCTGCGACACCCTCCTCCCTGGAAGCATTATCTTCAGGAACCCAAGGGGATGGGCTATGTGGGTCGAGGCGGTGAAACGGAGCCGGTCTCCGGGTTGGAAATCAATCCGGGCACGATCAGTCACCGTCACCGACTTACTATCAGAGTCTGGCAATACGTGGTAACCGTGGTCAGGGCAGTACGGCCGCGTGCAGGATTCAGAACCTCGCCGGAGTGTGCCGGGCGTAAGCCAGCCACCTCCGCCTTTCGTGTGTTCTGCCACGTTTCGTTGGCAGGTACGGAAGCAGGGCGGGGGTGCTGCCCTGTACCGGGCCCGAACAACAAGGATGTTTCGGGTATTCGGTCTCGTTTGGAGTGGCCGGGTAGCTTAAAGAAGCAAGGAGTTCAACGAAGTGCCGACATTTCATCAACTCGTCAAGCAGGGCCGCACGCCCACTCGCTACAAGACCGCCTCGCCGGCGCTGCAGGGCTCGCCGCAGCGCCGCGGTGTCTGCACCCGCGTCTACACGCAAACTCCCAAGAAGCCGAACTCGGCGCTGCGTAAGGTCGCGCGCGTGCGGCTTACGAACGGCATCGAGGTCACTACCTACATCCCGGGCATCGGTCACAACCTGCAGGAGCACTCGATTGTGCTCATCCGCGGCGGCCGTGTGAAGGATCTTCCGGGTGTCCGTTACCACGTTGTGCGTGGCACGCTAGATTCCGTGGGTGTCGCCAAGCGGATGCAGAGCCGCTCGAAGTATGGTGCCAAGCGTCCGAAGGCGGCAGCGAAGTAGGTTGTAGGTTTGGAGTTGTTAGTTGATGGCGCTTGAGGCTTTCACTAAGAACTGACAACTGTCTTTCCACTAAGAACTGTTTTCATGTCCGGCACGTGAGAAGTCACCGCGCCGGGGGAAGAAGAGAGAGCAAAGTATGCCGAGAAAAGGTCATATCGCCAAGCGTGAGGTCGCCGCCGACCCCATCTATCAGTCCACCCTGGTTACGAAGTTCGTCAACAGCATGATGTGGGGCGGCAAGAAGTCCACGGCGCAGAGCATTTTTTATGAGGCCATGACGAATCTTGAGACCAAGGGCGGCGATGAGGCGCTGAAGCTGTTTAAGAAGGCCGTCGAAAATGTAAAGCCGATGCTTGAGGTCAAAAGCCGCCGTGTTGGCGGAGCCAACTATCAGGTGCCGATCGAGGTCAATCCCGAGCGTCGTACCTCGCTGGCCATTCGCTGGCTTGTAACGTTCGGTCGCGCTCGCGGCGAAAAGGGCATGGTGGATAAGTTGACCGCCGAGCTGCTTGATGCGGCCAACGGCCGCGGCGCAGCGATGAAGAAGAAGGAAGACGTTCACCGCATGGCCGAAGCGAACAAGGCCTTCGCGCACTACCGTTGGTAAGTAAAGAGTTGTCAGTTCTCAGGGGTTGTTGTAGAGGATTACCGTTACTGAGAACCGAGAACGAATAACTGAGAACTTCGCTGTACCGCGAACTTCGTTCGCAGAAAGATCTACCGTGGCACGCACAATCCCCCTCGCAAAATGCCGCAACATCGGCATCATGGCGCATATCGACGCGGGCAAGACGACAACGACCGAGCGCATCCTGTTCTACACGGGCGTGAATCACCGTATCGGTGAGGTGCATGAAGGCACCGCGACCATGGACTGGATGGAGCAGGAGCAGGAGCGCGGCATCACGATTACCTCCGCCGCAACGACCTGCACCTGGAACGGCATTCGTATCAACATCATCGACACCCCCGGCCACGTGGATTTTACGGCCGAGGTGGAGCGCTCGCTGCGCGTGCTGGACGGTGCGGTGGCCTGCTTCGATGCGGTCGCGGGTGTGCAGCCGCAGTCGGAGACGGTATGGCGGCAGGCGGATAAGTACAAGGTTCCCCGGATCTGCTTCATCAATAAGATGGACAAGGCGGGCGCGGATGCCGTGTATGCCACCTCGACAATCGTCGACCGTCTGGGTGCGCGCGCGATCCCGATCAACATTCAGATCGGGGCGGAGGCTAAGTTCCTCGGCGTGGTCGATCTCGTGACCATGAAGGCCATCTTCTGGCATGACGAGACCATGGGTGCGGAGTACTCCACCGAGGAGATCCCGGCCAACCTGCTGGAAACTGCCAAGGCGGCGCGCAATGTGCTGATCGAGGCTGTCGCCGATTCCGATGACGAGATTATGAACTGCTTTTTGGAGGGCCTTGAACCCACCGAGTCGCAGCTCAAGGCCGGCATTCGTAAGGCCACGATTGCGATGAGTATCTTTCCGGTGCTGTGCGGGTCGTCGTTCAAGAATAAGGGTGTGCAGACGCTGCTCGATGCGGTAGTGGACTACCTGCCGAGCCCTCTGGATATCCCTCCCATGATCGGGCACAACCCGGACAACATGGCGGAGGAGATCATTCGCAAGGCGAACGACACGGAGCCGCTCTCGGCCTTGGGGTTCAAGATCATGACCGACCCCTTCGTGGGTCAGCTGATCTTCATTCGTATCTATTCGGGTGTGCTGAAGACCGGGGATACGACACTGAATCCGCGTACCGGCAAGACCGAACGCATCGGTCGTTTGCTGAAGATGCATGCCAACAAGCGTGAAGAGATTACGGAGATCATGGCTGGCGATATTTGCGCTGCCGTTGGTCTCAAGAATCTCATCACGGGTGACACGATCTGCTCAGCGAAGGATCCAATCGTGCTCGAGTCGATCGATTTTCCGAAGCCGGTCATCGAGGTCGCGGTTGAACCCAAGACCAAGGCCGATCAGGAGAAGATGGGCGTAGCGCTGTCTAAGCTGGCACAGGAGGATCCAACCTTCAACGTCCGCACGGATATCGATTCAGGCCAGACCATCATCGCGGGCATGGGTGAACTGCACCTTGAGATCATCGTCGACCGCATGATGCGCGAATACAAGGTCGAGGCCAACGTCGGTAAGCCCCAGGTGAACTACCGCGAGACCATCCGCGGCAACGCCGAGGCCGAGGGCAAGTACATCCGGCAGACCGGCGGCTCGGGTAACTACGGCCACGCGAAGATCCGTATCGAGCCCAACGAGCCGGGCAAAGGGTATGAGTTCTCGAACGACACCAAGGGCGGCACGATTCCCAAGGAGTACATCAAGCCGATCGACCAGGGCATTCAGGAAGCCATGCAGGGCGGCGTTTTGGCCGGCTACGAGATGGTGGATGTGAAGGTCTCACTTTATGACGGCAGCTACCATGATGTCGACTCGAACGAAATGGCGTTCAAGATTGCCGGTTCGATGGCCTTCAAGGAAGCGGCACGCAAGGCCAAGCCGGTTCTTCTGGAGCCAGTGATGTCGGTGGAAGTGACCGTCCCTGAGGATTACATGGGAACGATTATCGGCGACCTGAACAGCCGCCGTGGACGCATTGAAGGCATGGAGATGGTGGGCAACACGCAGGCTATTCGGGCGACGGTACCGCTTTCCACCATGTTTGGCTACGCGACGCACATGCGCGGGGCAACGCAGGGTCGCGCAAACTACTCCATGCAGTTCAAGCAGTACGAAGAGGCACCCCGGTCGGTCTCCGAGGAGATCATTGCGAAGGTGCAAGGGAAAGACAAATAGGTTTTCGCTTGTAAGCCGCGTGCTGGAGCCGGCCATTCGCCGGCGCGCGCAGAACACAACCAGATTTTTGAGCAAGGGCAACACGGAGAACAATCATGGCGAAGGAAAAATTTGACCGCAGCAAGCCGCACGTGAATGTAGGGACGATCGGCCACATCGATCATGGCAAGACGACGCTGACGGCGGCCATCACGAAGGTGTTGTCCAAGCACAATCCGAAGAACAGCTTCCGCTCGTTCGATACGATCGATAACGCTCCCGAGGAGCGCGAGCGCGGCATCACGATCTCGACCTCGCACGTGGAATACGAGACGGCCAACCGGCACTACGCGCACGTCGATTGCCCCGGTCACGCCGATTACATCAAGAACATGATTACGGGCGCTGCCCAGATGGACGGTGCCATTCTCGTGGTGGCAGCGACGGACGGCCCGATGCCGCAGACCAAGGAGCACGTGCTGCTGGCGCGTCAGGTCGGTGTGCCATACATTGTGGTGTTCCTGAACAAGTGCGATGCCGTCGAGGATGAGGAACTGACGGACCTGGTGGAGATGGAGGTCCGCGAGCTTTTGTCGAAGTACAACTTCCCCGGCGACGACGTGCCGGTGATCCGTGGCTCTGCGCTCGGTGCGCTGAACGGCGAAGCCCAGTGGGAGGCTAAGATCGACGAGTTGATGGCGGCCGTCGACAGCACCATCCCGCAGCCGGACCGTCTGGTCGACTTGCCGTTCCTGATGCCGATCGAGGATATCTTCTCGATCTCCGGTCGCGGCACGGTAGTGACCGGCCGTATCGAGCGCGGCAAGGTGAAGGTAGGCGAGGCCTGCCAGATCGTCGGCTTCCGTGATACCCAGAACACCACGGTCACGGGCGTGGAGATGTTTAAGAAGCAGCTGGATGAGGGTCTGGCGGGCGACAACGCCGGTCTGTTGCTGCGCGGTATCGCGAAGGAAGATGTGGAGCGTGGCATGGTGTTGGCCAAGCCCGGCTCGATCACGCCGCACACGGTGTTCAAGGGTGAGGTGTATGTGTTGTCGAAGGAGGAGGGCGGCCGTCACACACCGTTCTTCAACGGCTACCGCCCGCAGTTCTACTTCCGCACCACGGACGTGACCGGTTCGGCGAAGCTGCCGGAAGGCACGGAGATGGTGATGCCGGGCGACAACATCCAGCTCGAAGTGACTTTGCATACGCCGGTAGCGATGGAGAAGGGTCTGCGCTTTGCCATCCGTGAGGGTGGACGTACGGTGGGCGCGGGCACGATTGCCGAGATCATCAAGTAGGTTCTGCGCGGACGGCGGGAGGCGCTTCGTGCGTACCCGCCTGAAGCGAATGCAATTATGAGGGCTGCCGGTGTGCCAAGCGAACAAGACGCCCGGCAGTCACCCCCAACCGCTCTTTGAGTACAGCGTTTGAAGCGCAGAAAGCAGTGGCACCATGGCACAGCAACGTATCCGTATCCGCCTGAAGGCGTATGATTACCGGGTTCTCGATACCTCCACGGGAGAGATTGTCGACACAGCCAAGCGCACGGGGGCGCAGGTTGCCGGACCCATTCCGCTCCCGACTGTGAAAAATAAGTATTGCGTTCTGCGTTCGCCCCATGTGGACAAGAAGTCGCGCGAGGCGTTTGAGATCCGCACGCACAAGCGTCTCATCGATATTCTTGAGCCCACGCAACAAACGGTGGATGCGTTGATGAAGCTCGATCTTCCCGCCGGTGTGGACGTCGAGATTAAGACGGTTACCAAGTAGGGTAGTAAACAAGAAGCCGATTTCCTAAGGAAATCACATTTAAACAAGAAACAAGCTGCACCTACAGTGCTCACGCAAAGTCATTGAGCATGATGAGGAGAGAAGATAATGTCAGTAGCAGGGATTCTAGGCCGAAAGATCGGCATGACGCAGGTTTTCGACGATAAAGGTGACGTGCATCCCATTACCGTCCTTAAGGTGGGGCCGTGCGTGGTGACGCAGCTGAAGACGATGGCGAAGGACGGCTATGACGCCGCCCAGATCGGCCTCGTCGAGTTTGTGAAGGCATCAAAGATCAACAAGCCCATGACGGGTCATTTCGGCAAGGCCGATACTCCGCCGGTGAGATACATCAAGGAGGTGGCAATCCAGGCGGCAGCGGACGGAACAGACGGTGTGAAGGCCGGCGACCGCGTCCTGGTCGATATCTTCGACGGGCACAAGTTCGTCGATGTAATCGGGACTTCGAAGGGCCGCGGCTTCTCCGGTGTGGTACGCCGTCACGGTTTCGGCGGCGGTCCGAAGTCGCACGGACACATGTTCCAGGTCCAGGGCTCCATCGGTGCCTCATCCTTTCCGTCCCGCGTGTTCCCCGGGCAGCGCATGCCAGGGCACTTCGGCACGGATCAGGTAACCGTGCGTAACCTGCGCATTCGCGGCATCGACCAAGAAGAGAACCTGCTGATGGTGGAGGGCGCTGTTCCCGGCCCGCGCGATGGCTATGTGATGATTTCAAAGGCCAAGGCTCCGCCGCGTGAACGCCGTGGCTTCGCCGGCTCAGGCACGGTGGATCCGCTGAAGGCTTCAAAGAAGGCTTCAGCAGGCAAAAAGAAGTAGTGGGGAGGTTGTAGGTTCTAAGTTTTAGGGCGTAGAGAAACCTGCGCCATATACAGGAGCCACGAACCCACAACCTAGAACCCATACCTTAACTTGATACTCTGCGCGGGGATCAAACCGAGTACGCAGACAAGCAAATGAAAGGCGGGCCACATAGACGGCCCGCAGGAAAGTGAAGTAAGCGATGGCAACCATCGATATTCGAAACTTCGCGGGAGACAAGGTCGGCAGCTTCGAGCTGGCTGATGAGATTTTCTCGGGCGAGGTCAATGACGCGCTGCTGTGGGAGGCCGTGAAGCATTATCGGGCCTCTTTGCGGCAGGGTACGGCAGCAACCAAGAACAAAAAGCTGGTCTCCGGCTCCGGCAAGAAGCTATGGAAGCAGAAGGGTACGGGTCGCGCCCGTGTTGGCTCTGTGCGTTCTCCCATTTGGCGCCATGGCGGTACCGTGCACGGGCCCCAACCTCGCTCCTATGACTACCAGTTTCCGAAGAAGAAACTATTCGGTGCACTGCGTTCGGCGCTTGCTGCCAAGCTCGCTGACGGTAAGCTGACCATTGTCGAGAATTTCGAGACGGCTGAAGCGAAGACCAAACTCTTCCGCCAGGCATTGGACAAGTTTGAAGCGAAGAAAACCACATTGTTGGTTGAGAGCTCGCAGCAATTAACTGAGAAACTGTATCTCGGTTCACGTAATCTCGCGGGTGTGGAGTTGGTGCTCTCATCCGAGGTGCACCCATATGACCTGCTTCGCTATGAGCATGCCATTTTTTCGAAGGCTGCCATAGAGGCCCTGCAAGATACGTTGAAGAAGAATCTGCCGAAGCGTCACGCCGCGACGGCCCAGAAGGAGGCCGCGTAATGGCGACCCTTTACACCACCATTCGTCGCCCTCTGATTACGGAAAAGGCGCTCACCGCACGCGAGACAGAAGGTTCGCTGGTCTTTGAAGTGGCCGCGGAAGCGACAAAGACAGAGGTCAAGCAGGCTGTTGAGAAGCTATTCAACGTAAAAGTTGCGTCGATCCGCACCGCCAACGTTGAGGGTAAGGAACGCCGCCGGGGTAAGTTTTCAGGATACAAGCCGGACTGGAAGAAGGCGTATGTGCGCCTGAAAGCCGGTGAGAAGGTTCCCGACTTCGCGGCAGAGATCTAAGGACAGCATGCAGCTAATAGGAAATAGCACGGCTTATTCCTGACGTCTCTATACCAGCAATAACAATGTATCGCGCTGCGGTGATCCGAAGCGCGGCAGGCCAATAAGGCAAGGACAAACGACATGCCGATCAAAAGCTTTCGACCGATCACACCGACGCTTCGCTTCCAAACGAAGCTGGTCAATGACGATATAACGACCGATAAGCCGCACAAGCCACTGCTTGCACCGAAACAGCGCACCGGTGGACGTAATTCCGCGGGACTGCTCAGCATTCGCCACCAGGGTGGGGGACATAAGAAGCAGCTTCGGCTTATCGATTTCAAGCGCGATAAATACGGTATTCCTGGCACGGTCGCCACCATCGAGTACGATCCAAACCGCTCGGCCCGCATTGCTCTCATTCACTACAAAGACGGTGAAAAGCGCTACATCGTGCAGCCGGTTGGCTTGAAGGTTGGCCAGGAGATCATGAGCGGGCCGGAGGCCGATATTCTCGTGGGCAACGCCCTGCCGCTTAGAAACATTCCCGCCGGTACGACAGTGCATAACATTGAACTACGGCCGGGTAAAGGGGCACAAATGGCCCGTTCCGCTGGAGCGCAGGTACAGCTGGTTGCCAAGGAAGGCGACTATGCTTTGCTGAAGCTGCCTTCAGGTGAGACCCGCCGCGTGCTCGTCGAGTGCATGGCAACGATTGGCCAAGTGGGTAACACCGATCATGAGAATGTAACGATCGGCAAGGCCGGCGCGAACCGCTGGCGTGGTATCCGCCCTGCCAATCGCGGCGTTTCCATGAATCCGGTTGATCATCCGCACGGTGGCGGTGAGGGGAAGACCTCGGGCGGACGTCATCCTGTCACACCCTGGGGTCAGCCCACGCGTGGATACAAGACCCGCAACAATAAACGGACTGACGTGTTTATCGTCTCTCGTCGTAACAAGGGTAAGTAAGAAGCAGGCAGCCACCAGGAGGTAGCAAACAGGATTGTGGTTTGCACCTCTTTTCGCTGAAGTCCAGGTCCTGGATGAGTTTTGGATTGTGTTGGATCTTCAGAGCAGCGCCCGGAAAGGTCTGCACAGCCTTAGGCTGTGTGGGATTGTAGGGCAGAACCAAGTCGCGGGTAGCCTTTCACGCGATTCGTTGTTTCGAGTATTGGAGTAAGTTTATGGCACGCTCTGCAAAGAAGGGCCCCTTCATCGACACACACCTGATGGTCAAGGTCGATGCGATGAATGCGGCAAACGACAAAAAGGTCATTCGTACCTGGTCGCGGCGCTCGACGATTCACCCGGACATGGTGGGTCACACAATCGCGGTACACAACGGCAAGAAGTTTATTCCGGTGTACTGCACGGAGAACATGGTCGGCCATAAGCTCGGAGAGTTTTCCGCCACACGGACCTTTAAAGGACATACCGCCAAGGGCGGCGATAGTTCCAAGGCCAAGTAAGTCAGGGTTAACGTAATTTTCGCTTCGCAATTATGGCCTCAACTGGCCGATAAGGATCGCAAATGGCAAAGACAACAACAACATCGTCTGAGTTTCGCGCCGAAGCGAGATTTCAGCGCTCCAGCCCGCAAAAAACCAAGCTGGTGCTGGATCTGATTAAAGGCAAGCGCGTTGAGGCAGCTTTGAATATTGTCGCTTTTACGCAGAAGAAGATGGCACCCGTTATAGAAGGTGTTCTGCGGTCTGCGGTACAGAACGCCGTATACCTTTCCGACGAGCGCGGTCTTGATATCGATGTAGATAATCTTTATGTAAAAACGGCTGTGGCGAACGAGGGGCCGCGGCTGAAGCGACTTCGCCCGGCTCCGATGGGTCGTGCCTTCCGCTACCAGCGTCGTTTGACGCATATCATTGTGACTGTTGCGGAAAAGAAGACTCCGGAGGCGACAGGGTCGACCGGGATAGCCGGATCCGCAGCGGCAGCGGGCCGAACGGCACGCAAGCCTACGGCAAAGAAGGCGGCCGGTAAGAAGGCAGCGACGAAGAAAGCTGTAGCAGCCTAAACGATTCAAAGGACAGCCACACCGGCACAGCCGGTTCCGGACAAAGGAAGAGTGAAGTTATGGGACAAAAAGTCCATCCGTATGGATTTCGGCTCGGCGTCAATAAGCCATGGAAGTCACGTTGGTTTGTGGAGCGCGGCTATGACAAGTTGCTCGTAGAAGATGTGAAGCTCAAGGCCGAGCTTCGCGAAAAGCTGAAGCAGGCAGGTGTCTCGTCCGTCGAAATCGAGCGCCCCGGTAATAAGCTTCGCCTGATCATCCGTACCGCTCGGCCGGGCATCATCATCGGGCGTAAAGGCGCGGAGATCGACAAGCTGAAGGCTGACCTGCAGAAGCGTACCAACCGCGAGGTGTTTATCGACATACTCGAGGTGAACAAGCCGGAACTGGACGCGCAACTGGTAAGCGAAAACATCGCATTGCAACTCGAGAAGCGTGTAAGTTTTCGCCGGGCCATGCGCAAATCTGTCGATTCCGCACTGCGTTTTGGCTGCAAGGGGATTAAGGTGCGTGTTTCGGGCCGTTTGAACGGGAACGAGATTGCTCGCTCTGAATGGTATCTACAGGGCCGCCTGCCGCTGCACACCCTGCGCGCCGACATCGACTATGGCTTCTCGGAGGCAAAGACGACCTATGGCGTGATCGGCGTGAAGACCTGGGTGTATCGGGGCGATATCTACGAACAGCGCAAGCGCCGTGAACCTGCCGCGATCACGACAGGTGCCTTTTAGCTGTACCTGGGATGGCGAGCGTGCGGCTCTTTACCTCGTGCTCGCCTTCCGGTATACTTTTCTAGTTTGGCCCTGAGTCTGTCGCACGAGTGGCAGAGACCCTGGTCAGTGTTCTCGTGGCACTCGGATCATACTGCAAGGATCCTGTCTCGTCTTCGCTTTCCTCAGCGGCCCTCTATCCGAAATCTATGTCTGGTGCCCCTGGGCTCCAAAGGAAAGATTCATGCTTCTTCCTAAGAAGGTTAAATATCGCAAGCAACAACGCGGCCGTATGAAGGGCAAAGCGTGGCGCGGCTCAGAGATTGCCTTCGGCGATTTCGGCCTCAAGGTGCTTGAGTGCGGCTACATCACGGATCGCCAAATTGAGGCTTCACGCATTGCGATGACTCGCTTTATCAAGCGTGGCGGCAAAGTATGGCTGCGGCTGTTTCCGGATAAGCCAATCACGAAGAAGCCGGCTGAAACCCGTATGGGTAAAGGCAAGGGAGCCCCGGATCATTGGGTTGCTGTAGTCCGTCCGGGCAAGCTGTTGTTTGAGATGGAGGGTGTACCGGTTGATGTCGCGAAAGAAGCGATGCGTCTGGCGAGTCATAAGCTGCCCCTGAAGACAGTGTTCGTTGTGCGTCCGGGTGCCTCGGTTGAGGTTGCGGCGAAGTAGATTTCTGATTGTGCATGTAGAAAGCTGATCCTTTGCTCCGCCAGGGTGGTACCTCTGGCGCAGGTGAGGGGGCTTGATAAGGAATGGTATGGAACTCGAAAAGATTCGTAGTTTGAGCGGCGAAGAGCTGAAGAGCGAAGAGATCAAGGCGGCTGAACAGCTCTTCCGCATTCGCTTCGCCAAGAGCCTGGGTAAGCAGGAGGGCATCGGCAAGATCCGGGGTCTTAAAAAGGACATCGCTCGTATGAAGACTATCGCTCGCGAGCGCTTGCTTATCGATGGCAAGCCTGTACAGTCGGTCGAACCCATAACTGCAGGGAAGGTGTAACCATGGCTGACGTCCTCGAGAGCACCACTGTAACGCCAGCGGGCACTGATGTGGTCGCACAGCCCCGCCGCAATGAGAAGGTTGGCCAGGTTGTCTCGACCAAGATGCAGAAGACGATCGTGGTCGAGATCGAGATGCGCAAGGCTCACCCGAAATACAAGCGTGTGATGAAGTCGAATAAAAAGTTCTACGCGCATGACGAGCAGAATTCGGCGCGCGTGGGGGATGTTGTTCGCATTCGCGAGACGCGTCCGCTATCGAAGTTGAAGCGCTGGTCGCTTGAAGAGATCATTCGCCGCTCGTCGATGTCGAGTTTGGCGGATGAGAAGCCTGTGGCTGCAACATCATCTAAATAGGCCTGAGTGGTTCAGGACAGGTAACAGTGCAAGATGTAAGGCTCGGGCTAAGCCTGAGCTGTGGATTCAGGAGAAAGCTTCATGGCAGTTCAAATGCGCACAATCCTTGCCGTTGCCGATAACTCCGGCGCGCGCAAGTTGCAAGTTATTCTGCCGCTCGGCGGCGGTCTCGGCAAAAAAGCGGGTCTGGGTGATGTCGTTACCGCGGCCGTCAAGGAAGCGTCGCCGGACGGTACGGTGAAGAAGGGCAAGGTCGTAAAGGCCGTGATTGTCCGCACGCATAAGGAGTATCGTCGCCGCGACGGCACCTACATCCGGTTTGATGAGAATGCTGCTGTTGTCATCAACGATGCGAACGAGCCAGTCGGTACCCGCGTATTCGGTCCCGTGGCGCGTGAGCTGCGTGAGAAGAAGTTTTTGAAGATCGTCTCGCTTGCCCCTGAAGTGATTTGAGCGATGTTAGTCAGACGAGTGCGGGTTCCGGCTCCGCGGGCGAAAAGCCAATTGACTGCCGAGGAAAGATACGAGGAAAGATAAAGATACAAGTTATGGCAAAGATCAAGCGCAACGACCAGATCATCGTGATTGCCGGCAAGGACAAAGGCAAGAAGGGCCGCGTTCTGCGCGTCATCACCGACAAGAACCGCGTGCTGGTTGAGGGTGTCGGCATGATTAAGAAGCACGTCAAGCCGAATCCACAACGTAATATTGCCGGCGGCATACTTCAACAGGAAGCGCCCATTCATGTCTCTAACGTCATGCTGCTTGATTCCGACGGCAACGCAACGCGGGTCGGCTATCGGCATGAGGGGGAGACGAAGGTGCGTGTAGCCCGCTCGAATAATGGCGACATCGTTGAAAAGAAGGAAGCGCAGTAAACGGCCTGTCGGCTTCGGTCGATACTGCAATTGAGTAGCCCACGCAGCGGTAGACGGCATGAGCCACCCCGGCACCGTGGAGAAGGAAGAAGAGTATGGCAGCACGGTTGAAAGATAAGTACGCGAGCGAGATCAAGACGCAGCTCCAGAAGGAGCTCGGCCTGAATAACGTAATGGCGGTACCCCAGATCGAGAAGATCGTGATCAATATGGGCATCGGGGAAGCGACGCAGAACAACAAAATTATCGATCCGTTGGTGTCGGACCTCGCTTCCATCAGTGGTCAGAAGCCGGTAATCACGAAGGCCAAGAAATCGATTGCAGCCTTTAAGCTGCGCGAAGGCATGCCGATTGGAGCCATGGTCACCCTGCGCGGGGATGCCATGTATGAGTTCCTAGACCGACTGATCTCAGTAGCTCTGCCCCGCGTGCGTGACTT
The DNA here is from genome assembly GCA_964247595.1 of uncultured Acidobacteriaceae bacterium. Lineage (GTDB taxonomy): Bacteria > Acidobacteriota > Terriglobia > Terriglobales > Acidobacteriaceae > Granulicella. The sequence continues at coordinate 14,272 of CAXTUW010000038.1, forward strand.
CCGCGGTGTGTCCTCCAAGAGCTTTGATGGACGTGGCAACTACACACTCGGCCTACGCGACCAGCTGATTTTTCCTGAGATCGACTACTCCAAGGTCGAAAAGACCAAGGGCATGAACGTCACCATTGTGACTACGGCTCAAGACGATAACAGTGCACGGGCACTGCTTCGGTCCTTTGGCATGCCGTTCCGCCAGGGCGCATAGCCCTTCGTTTCGTCGGCACTGTTCGGCAAAAGCAGATTTCCTTCGCTGCGCTACGGGATAACAAACTCGAGGGATTGAGAGAAGAGAGAAGATGGCCACCACAGCAAAGCGCGTCAAAGATGCCCGCAAGCCAAAATTCAAGTCCCGCCAGCACAATCGTTGCCAGTTATGCGGCCGTCCGCGAGCATTTCTGCGCAAGTTCGGCATCTGCCGCCTGTGCTTCCGGGGTCTGGCGCTCAAGGGCGAGATCCCGGGCGTCGTCAAATCCAGCTGGTAGCTACAGCGTACCTGCCCGGCGACCGCAACATGGCCGCCCTGCATGAAATTTCGGCACTTAGGCTAAGTGCCCCAACCATTCCCGCTGGTTCTCCCGGTTCTAACGAGCTCGGAGCGAACGGGGAATGAAAGGAAAGCGATGAATCTTACCGATCCGGTAGCAGACTTCCTCACCCGCATCCGCAACGCCCATGGCGCGCGTCACCAAAAGCTCGATGTTCCCGCCTCCAAGTTGAAGGCCGAGGTGGCCCGCATTCTCAAGGAAGAAGGCTACATTTCCAATGTGAAGCCGGTCGAGGAAGAGGGCCGGCAACTGCTGCGCGTGTATCTGAAGTACGGCGTGAACAACGAACCGGCTATCCGCGACCTCAAGCGTATCTCCAAGCCTGGCTGCCGGGTATACCTCGGCAAAGATGAGATTCGCCGTGTGCAGGGTGGACTTGGAATCTCAATCATGACCACGCCGCGCGGTGTGATGACAGGACGCCAGGCACGCCGCGAAGGAGTTGGCGGCGAGATTCTCTGCGAAGTTTGGTAAGCAAGTAGATTTTTCGGGCGGCCTTAGGGCCACCGGCTGCAGTGGAACGGAGAGCATGCTGTCCGCGACTCGCAAGCCACAAAGGATGTAACGATGTCACGTATCGGTTTAAAACCTATCTCGATGCCCAAGGGTGTGAGGTACACGCGCGAGGCAGGGGCAGTACTTGTGGAAGGTCCGAAGGGGAAGGTCTCCGCGCTGATCCCAGAGGGTATTTCCCTTGTGGAGAAGGATGGTGTCCTCTCCGTTGAGCGGCAAAACGATTCTCAGAAGGCTGTACATGGTTTGGCGCGCGCATTGGTCTTTAACGCTGTTGAGGGTGTGACCAATGGATGGAAGAAGGAGCTTGATGTTGTTGGCATCGGCTACCGCGTCGAGTTGAAGGGCAAGGGTATGGTGGTGTTCACCTTGGGCTATTCGCACCCGATTGAGTTTCCATTGCCGACCGGCATCGAGGTCGCGATTGATCCCAAGCAGACGCACCTTACTGTCTCGGGCATTGACCGCCAGAAAGTTGGGCAGGTTGCGGCCGATATGCGTTCCTTGCGCAAGCCGGACCCTTACAAGAACAAGGGCGTGCGGTACTCCGACGAGAAGCTTAAGAAAAAGGTCGGTAAGACCGGAGCGAAGTAGGATGGCACCAGATCGCGGGCAAGCCGTCCAAAGCTGTTGGGCAAATATGAGTTATAAGCCGAACGTCGTCAGAGGCGGGCGACGCTGTTAGGAAGGAACAAGAGATGATATTAGCTCCGCGTCGTAATCAGATCCGTCAGCGAGTGCACGATCGTATTCGTGGCAAGATGTCCGGCACCGCCGGACGTCCGCGCCTGAATGTATACCGTTCGTTGAATCACATTTACACGCAGTTGATCGATGATGCGAACGGTGTCACGATCGCGTCGGCCTCTACCATCACCAAAAAGAGTGGCGAAAAGATGATAGGTGGCAATGTTGCGTCGGCCAAGACCGTTGGCAAGATGATTGCCGAGCGCGGCCTTGCTGCTGGAGTGAAAAAAGTTGTGTTCGACCGTGGTGGGTATCTTTATCACGGTCGCATCAAGGCTCTTGCCGATGCGGCGCGCGAAGCAGGACTCGAGTTCTAAAGCAGTAAGTCAACCAGGGAAATTAGATCCCACGCCGGATAAAAACAAAGCAACTTGAAAGTTGCAGCCCCGGACCGGTGTGCCGGGGATATAGGACAAAGGAAATCATGGCGATGATGAAGAAGAAGCTAGACGGCAACCGAATGAACCTCAAGGATGAGGTGGTCAGCATCAATCGGGTGACGAAGGTGGTCAAGGGCGGTAAGAATATGAGTTTTGCCGCGCTGGTGATCGTGGGCGACCCTGCCGAGGGTGTTGTAGGTTACGGCTCTGGCAAGGCAAAAGAAGTGCCGCAGGCAATCCGTAAGGGCATTGAAGCGGCCAAGAAGAATTTGATCAAGGTCAACATGACGCAGACCTCGATTCCGCACCAGGTTCTCGGCCACTATGGTTCGGGTGAGGTGCTGCTGAAGCCGGCACCCGAAGGTACGGGCGTGATTGCGGGCAAAACAGTGCGAGCGGTGATGACAGCGGCCGGTGTGCAGAACGTGCTGACAAAGAATATCGGTTCGGCAAATCCGCACAATGTGATTAAGGCGACCTTTGACGCGCTCACGCAGTTGCGCGACAAGCAGGAAGTGGCCACGCTGCGCGGCAAGACGGTAGATGAGCTCTAAGGCAAAGTTAGCAGTGAATCATTGATTAGTTTCTGACGTTCGCTTGAGCGAGCCCGCTGATGACTGATCAACTGAGAACGGAGAATACACATGGCAAGCGAAAGCACGATCAAGCTGCAATACTTTCGTTCCAAGATCTGCACCCCAGTCAAGCACAAGCTCGTAGTGAAGGGCCTTGGGTTTACACGGCTGAATCAGATCGTCGAGCGTGAGGATACCCCCTCGATCCGCGGCATGGTGAAGAAGATCCCTCACCTGGTACGTATCGTCGAGTAGCGATCACCCGTTCTCTGCGGAGAACCCACATGCGAGTCGGCAAGCCTGCCGGCGTTAGCGAGGAAATCATGGCAAAGAATCTCAGCAACCTGCGCGCACCAAAAGGTGCGAATGCCAACAAGAAGCGTATCGGCCGTGGTATGGGCTCAGGTATGGGCAAGACTTCGACCCGCGGCCACAAGGGCCAGGGCTCGCGTTCAGGCTCTCGTCTGATGCGCGGCTTTGAAGGCGGCCAGATGCCCTTGCATCGTCGTCTGCCGAAACGCGGCTTTACGAATATCTTTCGTGTCGAATACCTTGTGCTCGGCCTGGATCGCATTGCGGAGTTGGTGGCCGAGAACAACGTCACCGAGATTACCCCGGAGACGCTGCAGTCGCGTGGCATCCTGAAACAGCGCAATGGGCTTGTCAAGGTGCTTGCCAATGGTGAGCTAAAGGTTGCTGTAACGGTGCACGCTCACAAGTTCTCAGGCACCGCAAAGAAAGCGATCGAGGCTGCCGGCGGCACAGCGATCGTGGTCGGTGCTGAGACCGAAGCCGCAGCATCTGCTTAAGATCTGTCACGAAGGGCCGCGCCCGTTTGGTGCGGGCGGCGGGGGGGGGGGGGCGCCGCTATATCAATGGCGCGGGCG
>CAXTUW010000038.1:17928-32397 GCA_964247595.1 uncultured Acidobacteriaceae bacterium
CATCATTTGCTTAATAGATCTCCCGATGGCCTGTGCACTTGTGCTCCGGCCTTCGTGTAGGTTGTACCTCCGATATAGAATGGCAGCGAGAGCCGCTTAGCTCCCTTTTGCTAAAGGGGTCTTCGCTACCCGCTCCTCTTTGTTCCCAAGGCCAACGCTCCGATGCTCGAAAAATTTGCCAACATCTTTCGTCTGCCGGATCTGCGCAAGCGCATCGGCTTTACGCTGGGCCTGCTTGCCGTGTACCGCATCGGCTTTCACATTCCCACGCCGGGCATCAACTCCGACATGCTGGCGCAGTTCTTCAATCAAAACTCCGGCTCGGCTCTAGGCCTGCTTGATCTCTTCGCGGGTGGTAATCTGCGCAAGCTCACGATCTTTGCACTGGGAATCATGCCGTACATCACGGCTTCGATCATCTTCCAGCTGCTGACGGTTATCTATGAGCCCTTGGCGAAGTTGCAGAAGGAAGGCGAGATCGGCCGCCGCAAGATCACGCAGTGGACGCGTTACGTCACTGTCCTGCTGGCCATTGTGCAGAGCTTCTTTATCGCCCTCACGCTGACAGGGCAGGGCATGGTGACGATTCCCAAGCCGGCCTTTGTGCCGCTGTGCATGGTGACCTTGACGTGCGGTACGGCCTTCATCATGTGGCTTGGAGAGCAGATTACTGACCGTGGCGTGGGGAATGGCATGAGTTTGCTGATCTTCACAGGAATCGTCGTCGGCCTGCCGGCGGGTATCAGCGATCTGTACCAGAAGGCTGTAACAGGAGCGTGGGGCGGCTTTACGCCGCTCGCCATTTTGCTGCTCGTCGTTTTGATGGTGGGTGTCGTCGCATTCATCATCTTTGTCGAGAAATCCGAGCGACGGATTCCGATCCAATCCGCCAAGCGCGTGGTGGGACGCGCGACCACGCAGGCCTCCAGCTCGTTTCTGCCATTGAAGGTGAACTCCGGCGGTGTGATGCCGGTGATCTTCGCTGCTTCAATTCTCTCGGCTCCGCTGCTTTTAGCCAATGTCAGCCTGTTCGGCTCTGGGCCGCTGCGGGACACGCAGTATCTCGGACCGATCTTCCGGGCGCTGGCTCCGGCGGAACCCTGGTACGAACTCATCTACATCGCGGCGATCGTTTTCTTCGCTTACTTCTACATCTCGATCATCTTTCGTCCAGACGACATTGCCGACAACATGCGCAAGTATGGGTCATTTATTCCCGGCGTACGCCCCGGCAAACGGACCTCGGATTTCATCAACGACGTCCTGACACGCATCACGTTGGTGGGTGCTGTCTACCTCATCATCATCTCCATCATTCCGCAGCTGCTGATCTCCGGCATTCACTTTAACCATCTATGGCTGGTGGGTGGGTTCTTCGATCGGCTACCCACGTGGGTGACGAACGGCCTTGGCGTGCGGTTCTACTTCGGCGGTACGAGCTTGCTCATCGTGGTCGGTGTAGCCATGGACACCGTGCAGCAAATCGAGGCGCAATTGATTATGCGGCACTACGAGGGATTTTCTCCCAAGGCGAGTCGCCGTTTAGCGCGCCGATGGTAGCCCTAGAGATCCTATAAACCGCAGGCGCAAGCAGCGATGTGCTGCTTGCGCTGGTCTTCCCCACAGCACAGTTTGCCTGGAACAAGAACGACGCGTGTTGTTACCTGCCATCTCCAATTCGGGCAAACTTGTCCCCGGGCCTGTGCTGCTGCTCGGGGCCCCTGGCGTGGGCAAGGGTACGCAGGCCAAACGGCTGATGGACGAGTTCGGCATTCCGCAGATCTCGACAGGGGACCTGCTCCGGGAGCATCGGCGTAACCATACAAAGCTGGGCATGCTGGCGGATGCGTTGATGACACAGGGCAAGCTGGTTCCGGACGATCTGGTCAATGACATGGTTGCGGATCGGCTGGTACGTCCGGATACACGGCCTGGTTACATCCTCGACGGATATCCACGCACACTGAATCAAGCCGAGTGGCTGGATGAGTACATCACCCGTGATCATGGTGAGGCGGCTGACCCAGGGAACACGGAGCATGCTCCGCAACTCAAGCTCCCGGTCGTAGCGATACATCTGATGGTGGACGCGCGGGCGCTCTTGGAGCGCATTACTGGCCGGCGTATCTCGCCTACGGGCAATATCTATAACGTCTATACGAATCCACCTAAGGTGGAAGGCATCTGTGATATCGATGGCGGCGTTCTGACCCAACGTGCGGACGATCGGGAAGAGGTCTTTCACGAGCGCATGAACGCGTTCGACACTCTAACCGCACCGGTGATTGCGTACTACCGCACACACGGCAATCGATTCGCTGAGGTGGATGGTGACCGTTCGCTCGATGAGGTGACTGCGGCGATTCGTTCGACGCTGCTGCGCATGCGTGGGCTGGACTGAGCGCGCGGGACTGCCCGGTAGAGCAGGCTCCCCCCCTTCGGGGACGACAAAAAGAGAAGTTGAAGAACAGCATCACGAGAAAGAACCATGGCGATTTTGATTAAATCCGCTGCCGAGATTGAGAAGATGCGTGTCTCCGGCACGGCGCTCCGGCAGGTGCATGAGGCGGTGCGCGGCGCGGTCCGTGTGGGTGCCACGACGATGGACCTGGAGCGTGCCGCTGTCGCCAAGGTGGCGGAACTCGGTGCCAAATCGGCGTTCAAGGGTTATCACGACTACCCGGCAGTGCTCTGCACGTCCGTCAATCACGAGGTCATCCATGGCATTCCCAACGAACGTACCGTGCTTCGTGAGGGTGATGTGGTGTCGGTCGATTGCGGTGTCGTGGTGGATGGTTTCTACTCCGACTGTGCGGTGACGTACCCCGTGGGCAGGCTCACAGCGGCTACCGAAAAACTGCTGCGTGTGACGGAGGCCTCGCTCTACGCGGCCATCGATCAGGCGCGGCCAGGCAATCGCCTCGGCGACATTGCCTGGGCGGTGCAGAAGATGTGTGAAGCCGAGGGCTACGGTGTGGTGAAGGAGTTTGTCGGGCATGGCATCGGCAAGAGCATGCACGAGGATCCGCAGGTGCCCAATGTTGGCAATCCCGGCAAGGGACCGCGCCTGAAACCGGGAATGGTGCTGGCAATCGAGCCTATGATCAATGCCGGGTCGGCTGAGGTGAAAGTGCTGCCCGATGGCTGGACGGCGGTGACTACTGACGGCAGCCTGAGCGCACATTTTGAGCACACGGTGGCGATCACCAAAGACGGGCCAAGCATCCTGACGCAGTAATCGGGGCAGTTGTCGGATAGCCTCTGCGGCAGGCCTGATTGCTTGGGCTCAGAATGACGTAGGCAAGAGACTGATACCTAGCTGTTGAAAGCGTGCTCTGAAGCCGCAGGGCAAGAGCCGTAGATTAAGTTCTAGGGGAGCGGTATGACCCATTCCTCCGAATGTTTCCCTCAGGGATTTAAGCCACATTGCAAACATTTGAGCTTACGGCGGGACTGAGGCCCCGCCGTCCCATGAAGCAGGAGATCAGGGCCCCCTTAAGCGTCTTCGCTAAGAAATCCATTGATCTCCGCGAACTCCGCTCCGCTGAGCCGGAACATCGCGGCCGGCAGAACGCCCTCAACCTGCTGGGCCGAGCGGCCGCCGACGATAGCGGCAGTCACCGCCGGGTTGTGCAGCGTCCATGCGATAGCGATGACTCCCGCGGTTACGCCGTGCCGTGCGCCGATCGTCTTCATAAGGTCGGCTAGGGCGAGGTTGCGGGAAAGTTGCGGCTCCTGGTAGTTCTTCACGCGCTTGCGAAAGTCATTGTCCGGGAAGGCAGCAACACGCTCCTTGGTCATGGCGCCGGTGAGCAGGCCGCTATGCATGGGCGAGTAGTTGATGACGCCGATGCCATGCTCACGGCAGTAGGGCAGGATCTCCGCCTCACTCGTGCGATTGATGGCGGAGTAGGGCGGCTGCAGGCTGGTGATCGGGGCGATCTTCGCCACGCGGTCCATCTGCGCCACGTTAAAGTTTGAGGCTCCCAGCCAACGGATCTTGCCCTCCTTCTGCAGATCGACCATGGTTCCCCAGCCCTCTTCGATGTCGGACTCCGGATTGGGCCAATGGATCTGGTAAAGATCGATCGCCTCCACCCCAAGCCGCCTCAGGCTGGCTTCACACTCCTCACGAATCTTCTTCAGCGAGTTGACGATCTGGCGATCCTCACCCCAGGTCATGGAGCACTTTGTAAAGACGTACGGCTTCGTGCCGGACTGTTTCAGCGCTTGGCCGACGATCTCTTCCGAATGACCGAGACCGTACACCGCGGCGGTATCGATCCAGTTCATGCCGCCTTCCAGGGCGCGACGAATTGCCGCGAGCGAGTCATTGTCGTCCTGGGCGCCCCAGGCATACTGCCAGTTGCCGCCACCGATGGCCCAGGCACCAAAGCCTATCGCCGTGAGGTGCATGTCGGAGTTGCCAAGCTGTTTGGTACCGCCGAGAGTTTGCGGGCTGATCGTCTGTGTGCTCATGGCGAGTTGGATGCTTGCTCGCCGCAGCTGTTTTGCCGACCGCCCCCTTTGTGTGGCATCAATTAGGTCTTGTGTCGCATCGAAGGGCGGAGAATCTGATCTAGTAGTGGAGGTGCATGAGCACCATGGCACTATCGACAAATCTTTCGCAATCTTCCGGTCGCCGGCCACGCGTGGTCGTTGTAGGTGCGGGTTTTGGTGGCATCCATGCAGCCCAGGGTCTGGGCAAGCTGCCGGTGGATGTTACCGTTTTGGACCGCAAGAATCACCATACCTTCCAACCTTTGCTGTATCAGGTGGCGCTGGCCGTGTTGTCGCCGGGCGATATCGCGCAGCCGATCCGCTCCATTCTGCGTAACAATCGCAACACAGAAGTCCTGATGGATGAGGTTGTCTCCGTCGATAAGGAAGCGCAGCGCGTGCACACCAAGAGCGGGGCACAGGTGGTGTATGACTACCTCGTTCTCGCGACTGGCTCCACGCACAGCTATTTTGGCCACGATGACTGGGCACCTCTCGCGCCGGGGCTGAAGACCGTGGAAGACGCCACGGAGATTCGCCGGCGTGTGCTGCTGGCTTTTGAGCTTGCGGAGCGGCAGAAGGTGGAGACCGGCACGCACCCGCCCTTGAACTTCATCATCATCGGCGGCGGTCCTACCGGCGTGGAACTGGCCGGTGCCATCTCCGATATCGCGCGGCTTTACATGACGCGGGACTTCCGGCACATCAACCCAGGGATGGCTAACGTGCTGATTCTGGAAGGCTCGCCGCGCATCCTGGGAGCGTATCCGGAGGATCTGCAAAAGAGTGCCGTTGCGCAGCTCGCAAAGATCGGCGTGCAATGCCGTACGAACGCTCATGTGACCGAGGTCGGCGAAGGCTACGTCAAGGTGGGCGACGAACGCATCGAGAGCGTGTGCACGTTGTGGGGCGCGGGCGTACAGGCTTCGCCGCTCGGCAAGCTGCTGGGCGTGGAGGTCGACAGGCGCGGCAGCGTGATGGTGGATGGACATCTGAATCCTGCCGGGCATCCGGAGATCTTTGTGGTCGGCGATCTCGCGCACTACGAGGAGAATGGCAAGCAGGTTCCGGGTGTGGCCCAGCCGGCGATGCAGATGGGCGACTACTGCGTGAAGCGCATTAAGCTGCTGCTCGAAAAGCCGGAGGCCGCGGCGAAGCAGAAGCCATTTCACTACTTCGACAAGGGCGATATGGCGACGATTGGCCGCAAGGCTGCGGTAGCTCGCATCGCGTGGCCCTTCCATGCGCACTGGAGCGGCTTTATGGCCTGGCTTACATGGCTGGTCGTGCACATCTTCTTCTTGATCGGCTTTCGCAACCGTCTGTCGGTGTTTCGCAACTGGGCGTGGACCTATCTTCGTCTTGAAGATGGCGTGCGCTTGATTGAGGGATCGCAGGACTTGCCGGGTTGGTCGTCGAATGCGGCGAAGACGTCGCCCGACACTTCGAATGCCATGTCCCCGAGTGCAGGAGCGACGCATGTGGAGCCGGTAGCGGCCGTAAGCTAAACGCCGGTATCTGCCATAACGTCACGGTTTGTGTGCATGCCCATGCGTGCCTTCCCACGGCTTCTCAGGTGTAAGGCAAGCCTCGCACGTAAAATCGCCATCTCAGAGGGTTGGCAGCCACGAATGCTGATGTAAGTTTTCCATTCGGGCAGCCAACGTCCTTGGAGGCGCGTTCGATTCCTCCGCAACACCTGCGCAAGCTACGTCCTGCGTTTCGAGCAGAACCCCTGGAGAACCGATGTCTGAAATCGATGGAGCCGCTTCCGCACTCTCTCGCCGCAACTTCCTTCGCCACACCGCCGCTGCCCTGGCCGCAACGGCTGCCGTTGTGCCATTTGAAGCGATGGCGCAAGAAAAACAGAAGGGCGCGCCGCATTCAGAGGATCACCATCTGCCGAACGAGCAGCAGGTTGGGCCGAACAATACAGTGAACGACAGCCTGAATTCGGCTTCGGTGTGGCCGCCGGAGACGGACGAAGGCACGGTGAAGCCGTTTAAGTACTCCTTCGACCTGTCTCACAAGGAGATCGATTCCGGCGGTTGGACGCGTCAGGTGACGGTGCGCGAGTTGCCGATTGCGACCTCCATCGCTGCCGTCGAAATGCGGCTGACGAAGGGCGGTGTGCGCGAGCTGCACTGGCATCTTTCGGCGGAGTGGGCCTATATGATCTACGGCCACGCGCGCATCACGGCGATCGACGCTGACGGCAACAGCTTTGTGAATGAGGTGAGCGAGGGGGATCTGTGGTTGTTTCCGGGCGGCAATCCACACTCGATTCAGGGGCTCGGGCCGGATGGCTGCAAGTTCTTGCTGGTGTTCAACCAGGGTGATTTCGACGAGGGTGCCACTTTCTTGCTGAGTGAGTGGTTCCGCCACACGCCCAAGGAGGTGCTGGCGAAGAACTTTGGAGTGCCGGCATCGACCTTTGCCAATATCCCGGACAACCGGTTGTACATGTTTCAGAGCGGGGAGCCCCGGCCGCTCGCGGAGGAGCAGCAACAGGCCGCCGAGGGCTCCCACGCCATCGATGAAAAATTCGTGTACCGGCCTTCGCAGCACGCGCCCGATGCGGATCATAAGGGCGGCCGGGTGCATATCGTCGATCGCAGGAACTTTCCCGTAACCGATATTGCGGCCGCTATCGTGCGCTTGAAGCCGGGCGGCTTGCGTGAGCTGCACTGGCATCCGCTTTCCGATGAATGGCAATACTACGTCTCCGGCAAGGGACGCATGACAGTCTTCGAGGCAAACAGCAAAGCGAGGACGATGGACTTCACCACGGGAGACGTTGGCTACATCACGGTCTCGCGTCCGCACTACATTGAGAATACGGGTGAGGAGGATCTTGTGTTCCTTGAGATGTTTCCGGTCAGCACGTACCAGGACATCTCGGCTGCGATGTGGCTGGCGCATACGCCGTCGCGGCTCGTCGATCAGCATCTGCATACGGGCGAAGAGTTTGTGCGGTCCATTTCGAAGAAGGAGACGCTGATCGTCCCTGTGTCGTAGCTGTCTGCCTGTATGCGCTGAAATGAAACGATGTTGGCCCTCGATCTTGTGTCGAGGGCCAACTTGGCTTTTGAGGCGAAAGGGAGGCTGTTTCTTTGCGGGGTTAGCCAACTTGTGTTGATGCGCGCTTGTCTCACGGAGGGCAGCGCACGTATGGACGCAAGGGACCCGAGCGGGAAGTCAACGCGACGGCGGGACGACAGGACGACAGGACGACAGGAGAAGCGGATGGCACTGAAAGGCATTTTGATCGAAGAACTTCGCGACATGTACAGCGCGGAGAAGCAGCAGGTGAAGCCGATATCCAAGCTCGCCAAAGGCGTGGAAAGCAAGGAGCTCAAGCAGCTCTTCAAGGAGCATGCGGAGGAGACCAAAGGCCAGGTTCAGCGGCTGCGCGAGGTGTTTGAGCACCTGGGTAAGAAGCCGGCCGGCAAACACTGCGAGGGCATGGAAGGCGTGATCAAGGAAGGTCTCGAAGCGCTTGAAGAAGATACCAAAGGTGCCAGCTATGACTCGGGCATCCTGGGGGCGGCGTTGCGCACGGAGCACTACGAGGTAGCCGGCTACCACGCTACGATCGCCATGGCCAAGACGCTTGGCCTAAAGGATGTGGTCGATCTGCTCAAGCAGAGCCTTGAAGAAGAGGTGGAGATGGCCAGGAAGATCCACACTGCCTCGAAGGGGATCTTCAGGCAGGCCATGGAAGAAGACGAAGAAGACAAAGACCCTAAATCGAGGTCAAAGGATAAGGAGTCGGAGCGCAAGAGCCTGGGGAGTCAGGGCGAGGCGAGTGCCGAGACGAAGAAGAAAGGCAAGGGTGCGAAGAGTGAGGCCGTACCCCTAGCTGAGGAAGAAAATTGATGGTACGCAGCTGTCCTTTTGTCATCCCGTAGGGATCTGCTGTTGTCTTTACAACTTGCAGAACAAGAAGCAGATCCCTATGGGATGACAAACAAGGTGCCCCTGTACCTCTCAGGATCAGCCATGGGAAGCACAAGCGAATATGGGGGTCCTTCACTGCATTCAGGATGACGGCTCAAGATAGTCTGAGGCAATCAGCTCCAGCCACAGAGGAATGATGCGTTGATCGTCTCGCTACCGCTACGCATTGACCGTCTCGCCTACCGCATTCACATTACGCACCTTCACCGGTGTGAGCCAGTTATGGCGATCTTCCGCCTTGCCGTTGACGATGTTGAAAAACGCGTCGTGCAGCTTGCGCGTGACCGGGCCCATGGTGCCGTCGCCGACCATGATGCGGTCCACCGAGCGCAGATGGGTGACCTCGGCGGCAGTACCCGTAAAGAAGGCTTCGTCCGCGATGTAGAGCATCTCTCGCGGCAGGGCCTGCTCGACGACCGGAATGCCCATCTCCCGTGCCAGCACAAGAATGGAATCGCGCGTGATGCCATTCAGCACCGAGTTCGCGAGCGGGGAGGTATAGATGCTGCCGTTGCGGACCAGAAACAGGTTTTCGCCGGATCCCTCAGAGAGATAACCGTTGCGATCGAGGGCGATGCCTTCGACATAACCGTTGATGTCGGCTTCCATGCGGATCAGCTGCGAGTTCATGTAGTTCGCGCCGGCCTTTGCCAACGAGGGCATCGTGTTCGGAGCGAGCCGGTTCCAGCTGGAGATGCATACATCGGCACCGCCGTCACCATGGATGAAGTTGCCCCATGGGAAGTTCGCGATGTAAATCTCCATCGGAGCCTTCAGCGGATTGACGCCGATCTCGCCGTAGCCGCGGAAAGCAAACGGGCGAATGTAGCAGGGGGCGACCCCGTTGGCCTCCACGACATCGACTACGGCCTCCTGCAACTGCTCGAGTGTGTAGTGGATCGGCATGCGGTAGATCTTGGCGGAGTCCTGAAAGCGGCGCATGTGCTCGGGCAGGCGAAAGATAGCGGCGGAATCCCCTTGCGTATAGCAACGAATGCCTTCGAAGATCGAAGACCCGTAATGGATGACATGGCTCATCACGTGCGTGGTGGCCTTTTCCCAGGGAATCAGTTGGCCGTTGTGCCAGATGTGGGTGGTGGTTTGCAGGGGCATGTGCGGTTAGGCTCCTCGTAAGCTGTTGTTCGACATACAGATCAGCAACAGTTTACGGTGCCGCTTGGATCTGTGGGGTGGACTGCTGCGGAGATCGCGCGATCGTCGGACAGCGAAAGACCCGGGCACCGCCATTGGTGTAGGCCGGTGCCATCCGCCATACCCAGCTTTGGGGATCGTGCCAGGCGGGATCAGCGTAGTTGGCCACCAGGGTATCCAGCTTGTAGGTAGAGCAGACCCTCACGAAATTCTCGCGGGTGACCAGCTGGGGATCGAAGTCGATCTCTTCCAAGAGATCCGAAGCGCCTTGAAAGTGCGGCCCTGAACCACCAAAAAGAGCGACCAACGCCGTTGCCAGAGGCGCGCAGAGACGCGGATCGCCGCCGAATGGCGTGTTGCAACCGTCATCGCTGGCCGCGGTCTGCCGGCTGGTATAGAAGAGCATCACGGCGTTGAAGCGGGAATGGGGATTGGCTTGCACAATGCCGAGGGACGGCGTGATCTGCGCTGCCGCAGCCATGGCTTGTTGGATTTGCGCGAAACGCCGGGCTGGGTGCGGAACCCGCTCGGCTACAACGACACGCGGCAGCAGACCGGCGTCCGTAAGCGGTATCTGTACCCGATCGATGACGATTTGCGCGATCTGTCCGAGAATGCCCAGCGCGGCGAAGGCGAAGGCGCATCGGCTCAACGCCGAAGAGGCTCTGAGCTTCTGCCCTAAGCGGCCGCCGTCGAGGAAGTTCGCTATCACCGGCACAGCCCATAGCAGCAGGACATAGCGCATGCATAAGCCGGCGTGCCGACCTAGGTCATTATTGTCCTGGAGACCGGCTGAGTTCAAAAGGCATCCCGGGATCGCGATGCCCGCAAAGAGAAGCCAGAGTACCCGGGCAGGTCGCGACATGAGATGGGGGGTGAGCAGGTCCTTGCGCGCCTGCCTTAGCAGGACAAACGCAAAGAATCCAAAATCCAGCAGAAACAACACCACCGCAACGGGCGGTCGCAGTAAACGTTGTGTCCACGCGTACGCCGCGGGCGAGGACAGGTCGACCTGCCGGTGAAGAACCGCCTGGTTTACCGCGACAATGCCAAGCCGGACCCACTGCAGCGATTGGTGCGCATAGCGCGGCCAGACCACCAGCAGGTGAGCGCCATGGGTGACGGGTGCTGACCGGGCAGCCGGTGCCAGCAGAACCGTATGGAGAAAGGAAGCGTCAAGCATGAGCGCGCCCGCGCCCGCCCCCGCCATGCAGAGAAGGGCTGGCCACTGCCGGCGTAAGAGGGCATCCACGAAAAGGAAGGCGCAGGCAGAGGCAAACAGCAGGGTGATGAACGTCGAGGTTCCGGCCGATGCCGCAAAGCAGATTGCCGCCAAAGCCGTGTGAACCAGCTGCTGCTTGCGATCAACCTCCAAGGCCTTCACAAGCAGCAACGTGCCAAGCCCGCAGCTCACCAGGCCCGCGATGTGATGTGGCGACCAAAGCACGGTGTGCAGCCAGCCCGGCGATCGATCACTAAGCCAGAACTGTAGATCCGGGTAAGTGCGATGTACTGCAAGCGCGAAAACCCACGGCAGCAGATCGAGCCCGAGAATGCAGCTGCCCAGAAGCAACGCCGTACTCTCGCGACGCAAGGATGGCGGCTTTGGCCCCAGATACTTGAATGAAAGCAACAGAAAGGCCAGCATTGACATCGCCGCACCGGCACAGCTCGCCGTCAGGATGGCACGCGCGCTGACCGGTACGAGGTCATGCATGCGCGCGCACAGCACATACCAGAAGTAGTAGTAGTGCAGGTGAGCGGCCTGACCGCCGGGCGCAAACATCGGATTGCCAGGATGATTGCCACCCCGTATTGCCGCGTTCACGAGCGCGATACGCACGCTCCAGTCCTGCCAAATAGCGCTTTCATAGAGCCGCCCGTGCACTTGCACCGGAGCAGCGGCCAAGATGCAATATGCCACTAAGCCCGCAGCCGCACAGGAAATAAATGTGGCGGTCCGATCCCAGGACCGGCTGCTCCTCACGGCATTCCGCCCGTCCCGAGTCACTAACCCACAACCCACGATCACAAGAAGCAGAAAGAAGGCGGTGGTGCGGTGTGGCGACAGCGGCAGCCCGGGATGAACGGCGATCAGAAGTGAAAGAGGTTGGGAAAGCGCCGCCGCCCAGAGCGTTCGTTCCGGCCACCCTTGCTCGCGGAACCGAAACAGATCCAGCACGGACGCCGCAACGTAGCCCGGGGCAAAAAAGAATACCGGCAGCGTGAGCAGCGCCAGTACGCTCATCCATAGCTCGTTGAGAGCGTAGTTCATAGCCGAGGCGCCGATTGCGAGGAAAAACTCAAGCAGAGGTATTCTTTTGCATAGAACTGACGAGGAACAGAGTCACGGCTGAGAAGCGTGAGCCTGGGAACCGGTCTAGGTGGATTGACGCGGGCCAAGTGTACCATTGACGCAGCCTGGGACGGCCCCGTGCATGCCACAATGACAAGGCCATGTTTGCACCGCATGTTGTGACGTTTACGCAGCTCAAAGGATCCGCCTATGTGCGGTTCTCTTTGCTGGCGTTGAGCTCGATCTTCTTTCTGGTCGACCCATTTGCGGCGCTGCCGACATTTCTTGCCGTTACCTCCGATCAGGACGCGGCTAAGCGGGTGCGCACAGCCCGTAAGGCCTGCCTCACGGCGTTGGTTATCCTGACCGCGTTCGCGGCAGCGGGGCAGGGCATCTTTCGCATCTTTGGAATAACGCTGCCCGCCTTTGAGATTGCTGGCGGCGTCATCCTATTACTGATTGGGTTGGACATGCTTGAGGCCAAACGCTCACCCACGCAGGAATCCACGGGGGATGCGGAGGAGGCGGCCAGCAAAGATGATGCAGGCATCGTGCCGATGGGGATCCCGATGCTTGCCGGTCCGGGAGCTATCACCAGCGTGATGGTTCTGGTCGGCCAGGCCCAGGACTACCGGCAGCGCCTGGCCATCTATGGTGCGATCGCCATCACCGCGGGCGTCAGCTTTCTCGTGCTGGGCAGCGCGATGCGAGTGGCAAAAGCACTTGGGGATACAGGCATCCGCATTCTGGTCCGCATCATGGGCCTGCTGCTGGTGGCTCTGGCAGTACAGGACTTTGTGAACGGACTCGTCGACCTGGGCGTGATCGCAAAACCTTAAAAAGGCATCCCGTCAGCGGATCGCAAGCGCAGAGGCGGCTGCAATCAGCCCGACGGCACCAAGGGTGAGTGCCAACAGCACATACAACCACCGTCTCGTCAGCAGCGTGATTGAGGCCAGCACGACCCCGATCTGGAGCAGGGCCTCTCCTACATCGAAGCGGGCGGCGCGACGTTCGGCTCGCGTGACCTCGGCTTCCTTCTCCCGGGCGTCTCGGCTATCGTCCTTCAGTTGCTCCTGGAACTTGGCTTGCCGCTCCTTGTAGTCCTCGAGCTTGGATTTGAGCGCCGCTTCGTCAGCAGCCGGCTGCACGGAGAGCAGGTCGGCTGCGAGCCCAATCGCGGACTGCCGAATGCGACGTGCCTGGTATTGGTTCCATTGGTCGGAAGCACGCGCTTGCGCGAGCACGGCTTCGGTGTGTTCACGGTGACCGAGCACCGTTACCATGGCGACCAGCACAGCAAGAACACTGATAATCAGTGACACATGGGTTAGGCTCTTCTCGCCTGCCTCCCGCATCTCTTGGGAGAACTCTGCAATCTCTTCCGGTTCCATGACCTCTCCTGCACTGTGGAGCGGGGAGGGTACCCCGTAACGACGCTCGTTGAGTTTGCCATGTTTCTTCAAAGCCAGACCAGTTCATTCGGCCGGCACATCCCGTCTATGATTGAGCAAAGGCATAGATGAGCAGCGTACCTACAGCCCGGCCCAAACTCAGACGAGACTCCGCTTTACGTGCGGCATGTGCGGCACAGCGATCCAGGATAGAAAGAGATGGAAGACGGCAAGGGATCTGAAAACACGGTAGGGATCGAAAGACGCAAGCGCTCTAGGAGAGTGGGTCTTGGAGGGAGTGAGAATAGGTCCAACTTTGTTGAAAAGGTGTGCAGAGGACCCTTGCAAGCTTTGCCCCTACTTGCTAATATCAGCAAGTCGAGTTCAACGGCGCGAGTCGCGAACGAGATAAGGAATGAACTGAGAGTTGCAAAACGGCAAACACTGCGTTACTCTCAGTGAGTACCAATGAGTTCCTCGCCCGGCAAGTATGGGATGTGTGGAACGCAGTCCAAGTGTTTGATCGGCGGTTCTGGGGCGATGCGCCTACCGCACAAACCCAAGCTACTGCTTTATAGAATTAAAGGAGTCAAGTGCTCCGCGATCCGCTAGTCGGTTCGTTAGGTTGATTGGTTTTCAATGCTGTTTGGATCGAGTGTTTTAGCTCATTCCCAAGCGATACGCTGCTGAGCGCACACCCTGACGGGTTGCTGTGTCGAAGACGAGCGTAGCGAGCGCGCGAAAGTGCAGAGCGCGATGGGATTTGACAAGCTAGTGCAGGTTCGATATTCTTGGTTAATCGCGCAAAACACTGCGGCGAGGCCGAAAGGCGATCAGGACTGCAACGCAGCCGGTCGCTGGTGCCAAGCACAAACAGCGCATTAAGTTCGAGGACACACGGTAGAGGCTATGCCCTTCCTGAGTCCTTGATCCAAAACTGCCCGCTTACGCGGTTTGCAGTCAGGATCTTTGACAACATAGTTGAACGTGCCAATCGTGAGATGACGTGACATTTGGTTGAGTCATTCTCACAAGTTATATCCTCCGCTCCTATCGAGCGAGCGGGGGCGCTGCGCGGGTTCGGACCTCCGTCCTGAGCCGGCAGCAAACCAAGATTAAACGAGAGTTTGATCCTGGCTCAGAATCAACGCTGGCGGCGTGCCTAAC
>CAXTUW010000039.1:0-32258 GCA_964247595.1 uncultured Acidobacteriaceae bacterium
GTGTTGATCGAGGGGGAGCGCATCGCCGCGGTGATGCACCCGAGCGAACTGCCGGCGCATGTACCCTGCGAGGATCTCGGTGACATTGCGCTTCTGCCCGGCCTCGTGGACACGCACACGCACATCAACGAGCCGGGCCGGACGGAGTGGGAGGGTTTCTGGACGGGCACTCGCGCCGCAGCGGCCGGCGGCTACACGACGATCGTCGACATGCCCCTGAACTGTCTGCCGGAAACGACAAACGTCCTTGCTCTCCAAGCGAAACGTGCTGCGGCAATGGGCAAATGCTTCGTCGATTTCGCGCTTTGGGGCGGTGCGGTCGATGGCAATCAAGCGGATCTGCTGCCTTTGGCGCAGGTCGGCATCGCAGGCTATAAGAGCTTTCTGATTTATCCGGGATGTGAGGGATTTACCTCGATCGATCGCGACAACCTCCTGCGGGCGCTGCCGTATATCGTGGCGTCGGAGTTGCCGTTGCTGGTGCATGCAGAGATGGCCGGGCCGGTGGAGGCGGCGACGAACAACCTGTACGGGCGCGGTGCTGATTGGCGGCAGTATGCAACGTATCTGGCCTCACGACCCGATGAGGCAGAGTTGGAGGCCATTGCCATGCTGCTGGCGTTATGCCGCAGGTATCGCTTTCGGCTGCACATCGTGCATCTCGCTTCGGCGCTGGCTTTGCCGATGCTTGCAGACGCCAAGCGGGAAGGCTTGCCGGTCACGGTGGAGACATGTCCACACTATCTGCACCTTGCGGCGGAAGGGATCGCGGATGGGGCGACGATGTTCAAGTGCGCGCCGCCGATTCGCTCTGCAGCGAACCGTGAAGCGTTGTGGGCTGGGCTGCTCGAAGGCACGATCGATCTGATTGCCACGGATCACTCCCCTTGCCCGCCGGCGATGAAGCGGTTCATAACGGTGGAATCGGGGCAGCAGGCAGGGCGCTTCGATGAGGCCTGGGGTGGGATTGCATCGCTTTCGACGGCATTGCCGGTGTTGTGGACGGAATGCGCGCAGCGCGGCATTTCGCTAGGGGAACTGACGCGCTGGACCAGTGGAGCTCCGGCGCAATTGGCGGGCTTGCACAACCAGGCAGGTTCGATTGAACCAGGCAAGCTCGCCAACCTGATCGCCTTTGATCCTGAGGCGCAAGCGAGCATCTCTCCGGAGCGGCTGGTTTACCGGCATAAAATTTCGCCGTACATGGGCGAGTCTCTGCGTGGAGTGGTTCGCTCGACGTGGTTGCGAGGGCGGCGGGTATTTCACGATGACACCTTTGTGGAGGGGCCGCGCGGCCGCGAGATGCGGCGCGTGCCGGCGAGCACCGGTAGCGGCCTCAAAGAGAGGCTCGATTCAGCCATGCGTTGCGAGGATGATCTGTTTGCGTGAGTCTTCTCAGCGTGTGGAAAGGGTGCCCCCTGGGCTGATGGCGTGGAATGTCTTGACAGCGCAAGATGCCGCCGAGGCCGTTCTGCCCTGCAACGGTTCGGAGGCATGGGCCAGGGGGGTCGCCGAGCTTCGGCCGTTTGCAACGCCCGAGGCTCTGTATCTGGCAGCGGATGCGGTATGGCGCGCGTTGCCGATCGAGGACTGGCAGCAAGCCTTTGCAAGTCATCCGCGCATTGGTGGGGCACACGCGCCTACAGCGACGAATCAAAGTCTGCAATGGAGTGTGGGTGAACAGCAGCAGGCTGGCCGGGACGCTGCGCTGCAGGCGGCGCTGTCCAAAGGAAATCGCGCGTATGAGGCCAAATACGGCCGCATATTTCTTATCTGCGCGACGGGGAAGAGCGCGCCGGAGATCCTGGAGGCACTGCAGCGGCGAATGCACAGCGAGGCCCAGACCGAATTGATGGAGGCGGCCGAACAGCAACGCCGCATTACACAACTGCGCCTGCGCAAGTGGCTTGGTCGGCCGCCCGCGAGCTGCGAAGACGTGTAGAGTAATCGCAAACCTATGGCAGCTCCGATCATCTCCACACATGTATTGGACACGGCACTGGGCAGGCCGGCGGCAGGTGTACCACTGGTACTGTGCAGGCAAAGTGCGGGGGCATGGGTCGAGGTCGGCACAGGTGCGACCGATGGAGACGGGCGCTGCCGCACGTTGCTCGGCGAGCAGCCCGCGGAGCGCGGGCTATATCGTCTGCGATTCGGCATCGCACCCTACTTCTCCAAACAGGGGCTCGCAGCGCTGTATCCGTATGTGGAGATCGTCTTTCACGTTGTCGATCCCGCACAGCCTTTGCACATCCCTCTGCTGGTCACAGCCAACGGCTACACCACGTATCGCGGCAGCTAAGCGCAACACCTATGACGATTCAGCAAGGAGTAAAGGCATGTCCGACCCGACGGCAACGGCGAGCACTGAGCCAGGTAGAGGGGTGATGCTGGCAAGCCACCGTTACGGCAAGTCGCGTGTGCGGCTGATGCGTGTGACACGGCACGCGACACACCACGATCTCGATGAGTGGACGGTGGAGATCATGCTCACCGGCGACTTTCCCGAGGTCTTCACGCATGGCGATAACACGCGCATACTCACCACAGATACGCTGAAAAATACGCTTTACTTTTTGGCGCGGCAGTCAACGGCGAAGGACATCGAGACCTTTGCGCGTGAGGTGGTCGACTTCATTTTGAGCCGCAATCCGCAGATCGTAAATATAGAAGTGAATATCCATTCACATTTGTGGAAGCGGCTCACCATCGATGGTGAACCGTACCCGACGGCGTTCATGCGCGGCTCCGACGAGCGGCAGACGACACGCGTTTCAAGGGCGCAAAATGGGCAGTTCGCCATCTGTGCCGGCTTCACGGAGATGACGATTCTAAAGACGGCACAGTCCAGCTTTACCGGCTACCTCCAGGACGAGCTGACCACGCTGCCCGAGACAACGGATCGGCTGTTGGGCACGTCGGTTACAGCCGAGTGGAGCTACACCGCGCCGGCGATTGCCGCAGGCATCGAGTTCGGGAAGGTGCGGCACCACCTGCGGGAGCGCATGATCACGACCTTCGCGCGGCATGATTCGCTCAGCGTGCAGCAGACTTTGTATGCCATGGCCGAAGCGGCGCTCCGGCATACCGACGTCATCGATGAGGTTTATCTGCGCATGCCGAATAAGCATAATCTGTTGGTCGATCTTGCGCGTTTCGGCAGCGATAACCCGAACCACATCTTTGTGCCGACCGATGAACCGCATGGGACGATCGAAGCGACGGTGCGGCGTGGTTAGCCGGCATGGCTGAGGGCTACAGCGCACGCGCAGGCCGCATCATCGCTCGCTGTCGCGAGCTTGCCCGCGTGACGGATGTTCCAGGCGAGACGACGCGGCTCTTTCTTTCGCCGGCGACGCGGGATGCGCACACGCTGGTGGGCTGGTGGATGCGGCAGGCGGGGTTGGAGGTGCGTGTCGATGATGCGGGCAGCCTGCGCGGTCTGCGGCGCAGCCTTGAAACGGATGCGCCTGCGCTCGTGCTCTTTTCCCATCTGGACACGGTGCCGAACGCGGGCGCTTTTGACGGTCCGCTTGGTGTTCTGCTGGCCCTTGCGGCCGTGGAAGAACTTGCAGGCGAAGCACTTCCCTTTCACATCGAGCTAATCGCCTTTAGCGAAGAAGAGGGTGTACGTTTCGGCTTTCCGTTTCTTTCCTCGCTAGCGGCTGTGGGCGCGCTTACGGAGGAGCATCTGGCGCGGGTGGATGCAGACGGGGTGAGCGTTGCGGAAGCAATACGTTCGTTTGGGTTCGATCCTGCACGCATAGGTGAGCGTTGCAAGCTGATGCCGAACACACGAGCGGCTCTGGAGGTACACATCGAGCAAGGGCCGGTGCTGGAGAGCGAAGATGTGCCACTCGGAGTGGTGGAGACGATCATCGGGCAATCACGGCTGGAACTCCTCTTCACCGGCCAGGCGAATCACGCGGGCACAACACCTATGCCGTTGCGCCGTGATGCATTAGTGGCGACCTCGCAGTGGATCGTCGAAGTGGACCGTTTTGCGAAGGCCTACAAGCAGCTTGTCGCCACGGTGGGGCGTGTCGAGACCATGCCGGGCGCGGTAAACGTGATTCCAGGCGAGGTGCGCGTGTCGCTTGATGTCCGGCACCCAAGCAATGAGTCACGTCATGCAGCCGTAGCGCGCTTACTCACAGAGGCGGAGCAACTCGCGAGGGTGCGCGACGTACGCGTGAAGGCAAAGCTGTTGTCCGAGCAGGTCTCGGTGCCCTTGAGTGCAGCGTTGGCGGAGGGTCTGGATGCGGCGGCTGCGCTGAGTGGCTATCCGGCGCGGCGCATGTATTCAGGAGCCGGGCACGATGCGATGATCCTGGCTCCCCATGTCCCCACGGCACTGTTGTTCGTGCGCACACCCGGCGGGCTGAGCCATCATCCTGACGAGACCGTGCGCGAAGAGGATGTGGAGGCGGCGCTTGCCACGGTGTTGGAGCTGATCGCGCATTTGCACCTGTAGTGCCACGAGCCGGTCCCGTACAATCTGCTCCATGCACGAGCTTGGTTTCACGCGGAGTTCCCTGCGCCCCGATCACCTGTTGCATGCACCGGACACCTTTGTGCGTACCCCGCTGCCGGGCCTTACGGATGGCTTGGCGATCGTGCATGCGGCACCGGGAATGGGTGCAAACTTCGCCATGATGACCGTGGACTTTGAGCCGCAGGGCACGCTCCTGCAGGGCGCGACGCAGCGGCTGATCTATGTGCTTGAAGGGGAGCTGCAGTGCCACGAGTCTGGATCGCGGCAGCATCCCCTGCGGGCAGGCAGCTTCGCATATTTGCCGATGCGATGTGCCCATGGTGTGACGGCGCAAAACAAGGCGCGAGCCATCGTGATCGAGAAGACATATGAGCCGCTGGAGATCTCGCACCTCGCGCGGGAAGACGTCAAGACTCCGCAGTTCCTCATCGGAGACGAAATGCAAATTGCCGCGTCGGCTCTGAACGGCGATGACGGCGTACAGGTGCGGACTTTGCTGCCGACGGCGATAAACTTCGATTTCGCCGTGAACACAATGACGTATGCCCCGGGAGCCTCGCTGAGCCAGGTGGAGGTGCACTACATGGAGCACGGTTTGCTGATGCTTGAGGGCGGCGGCATCTATCGGCTTGGCGAGGCGTGGTACCCCGTGCGGGCAGGTGATTTCATCTGGATGGCACCGTACTGCCCGCAGTGGTTTGGCTGCATTGGCAAGGTGCCCGCGAAGTACCTGATCTATAAAAATTTCAACCGGCCTGTGATCGCATGAGCTTTGCAGTGAACATCGCCTTGAATATAGATCGGCTGCTGGCGGAGTTGCAGCATCTGGCAACGCTGACCGACTGCGAGACCGCAGACGGTGCGTTGCCGGAACCAAAGCGGGCAGTCACGCGCATCGTGTTTACGCCGCGAGATCTCGAAGCGAGAAGATGGTTTAAACAGCTGGCCATGGATGCCGGCTTCGCCGTACGTGAAGACGCCATAGGCAACACGTTTGTGCGCTGGGAGGGTTCGGAGCCGGCGCTGCCCGCGGTCGGCACAGGCTCGCATACCGATGCGATTCCACATGCCGGCATGTATGACGGCACCGTGGGTGTGCTCGGCGGTCTAGAGGCCATGCGTGCGCTGCAGGCGAGCGGGTTTGTCCCGCGGCGTTCCATTGAGCTCGTCATGTTTACCAGCGAGGAGCCGACACGCTTCGGCATCGGTTGTCTGGGATCGCGGCTGATGACGGGTGTGCTCGATCCGGAGGCTGCCGACGCGCTGCCAGACCGTTTGTTTGAGACCGAACCGAAAGCGTCGCGCAATCTGATGCTGCAGGGGGTGCGCGAAGCTGCGGGCTTTCACGGGTCGCTCGACAAAGTTCGCCTACAACCGGGGTACTACGACACCTGGGTGGAACTGCATATTGAGCAGGGCCCACTGTTGGAGCGGGACGGCATCGCCTGCGGCATCGTGACGGCCATCGCCGGGCCGGCGAGCTACCAGTTCACGGTGGGAGGCCTCGGCGGACACGCAGGAGCGCTGCCCATGCCGGATCGCCGGGACGCCCTGTGTGCGGCAGCCGAGCTTGTCCTGGCGGTCGAGCGGGCGGCGCTGGAGTCGAACGCGCGCACGGGCGGCACGGACACGGTAGCGACCGTGGGCCTGCTGTCCATATATCCAGGGGCGGTGAACGCTGTGCCATCGCGTGTCGAACTCTCGCTCGATCTACGCGATGTGGACAGGCCGCGCAGAGAGCGGACGATGGAGGCCATTCGCGGGGCGGCACAGGGCATTGCGGTGCGGCGTGGCGTTTCAATTGCGGAAGCGATGATCAACGCGGATGCCCCCGCCTCAGCTGATGCGAGGGTAGTGCGGGTGCTGGAAGCGAGCTGCGCGGAGGAGGATGTCCGCTTTCGACACATGGTGTCGCGGGCCTATCACGACACGAGCTTTATGGCCCGGATTGCGCCCGCGGCGATGCTGTTCATCCCATGCCGGGGCGGCATCTCCCATCGCGCGGACGAGTACGCGGCTCCTGAGGCGATCGAGCGCGGGACCCGGGTGCTCGCGCGTGCCCTGGGGCGGCTGGCCGGCTAAGACTGGGGCTCGCGGGCCGGTACCCTGCGCAGTACACTAGGGATCTAGTAGGTAAACCCTTTCGGATCCCGCATGGAGCACAGAGTTTCAACGATGATTCAGTCCCTCAATCCCGCTACGGGCAAGCTGATGCGCAGCTTCGAACCTCTCTCGCCGGAGCTGCTGGAGTCCAAACTCGCGCTGGCGGCCACTGCGGCGAAGAGCTACGCGAAGGAGCCCCTGGAGGCTCGGCGCTTCTGGATGCGACGGCTGGCTCTGCTGCTGGAAGGCGATCGTGAGGAGCTCGCGGCCACGGTGGTTGCCGAGATGGGCAAGCCGATCGCGCAGGCTCGCGCCGAGGTCGTCAAGTGCGCCGCCGCGTGCCGCTATTATGCGGAGAACGCCGCGCGCATGCTGGAACCGGAGCTGGTTCCGACCGAATATGAGGCGAGTTATGTGCGGTGGGATCCGCTGGGTGTGGTGCTGGCGGTGATGCCGTGGAACTACCCGCTGTGGCAGGTGTTTCGCTTTCTGGCTCCGGCGCTGATGGCCGGCAATGTCGGGCTGCTGAAGCACGCGCCCAACGTGCCGCAGTGTGCGCTGGCCATCGAAACCCTAGTGCGACGGGCGGGCTTTCCGCGGGGCAGTTTGCAGACATTGCTGATCGAACACGAACAACTCGAGCCTGTGATCGCTGATGGACGTATTGCCGCCGTGACGCTGACGGGCTCCGAGGCCGCGGGACGTGCGGTGGCGGCACAGGCAGGTGCGGCGCTCAAGAAGACCGTGATGGAGCTTGGCGGATGCGACGCCTTTATCGTGATGCCCTCCGCGAACGTCGCCGTAGCGGTGGAGAATGCGGTGAAGGTGCGCTGCATAAACAATGGTCAAAGCTGCATCGCGGCCAAACGGTTTCTTGTGCATGAAGCGGTATACGACGCATTTGAGACTGAGTTCGTGACGCAGTTTGAAAATCTGAAGGTGGGTGACCCAAATGCTGAAACGACAGACATTGGGCCCTTGGCGAAGGCTGAAGCCGCAGAGAAGATGCTGCGGCAGGTGGCGGCAGCCTTAGCCGCCG
Organism: uncultured Acidobacteriaceae bacterium; assembly: GCA_964247595.1. Taxonomy (GTDB): domain Bacteria; phylum Acidobacteriota; class Terriglobia; order Terriglobales; family Acidobacteriaceae; genus Granulicella. Next base: position 7,638 of record CAXTUW010000039.1, read on the forward strand.
GCGGCGAATTGCTGGTCGGCGGCAAACGCGCGTTGGGCGAGGGATACTTTGTCGAACCGACGGTCGTGGCCGGTGTGCCGCCCAGGGCCGCTGTGTGCAAGGAGGAGACCTTTGCGCCTCTTGCCCTGCTGTTCAAGGTGCGTTCGCTCGATGAGGCCATCGCCATCGCGAACGACACGCCCTACGGTCTGGGTGCCAGTTGCTGGACCGACGATGCTGCGGAGCGGGAGCGATTGGCATTGGAGATCGAGGCAGGTTCGGTGTTCTTCAACACGCCTGTCGCGAGCGATCCCCGTCTGCCCTTTGGAGGCATCAAGCAATCCGGCTTCGGCCGCGAGCTCTCGGCGGCAGGCATGCGTGAGTTCCTGAATGCGAAGACCGTGGTGGTGGCCGCAATGAAGGCGGAACCGGTTCACACGAGCTCGACAGGCTATGTGAAATGGGCTGAGCCGGCCGGGGTACCCGCCATCGCAGGGCTGCAAGAAGTGGCCGTTATGGCTACGCAGCCGCAGGGACCAGTAGCTGGGTACCCTTCTTCAGCGGCTGTTTCGGCACCGGCATCATTTCCGGCAACGGCTACGCCGCGGGTGCCCACTCTGGAAGCCTCTACGGCTGACGATGCCGTGCCGGACGACGCATCCGAGCCGCTGGTATCGAGCGAGATCGAAGAGTTGAGCGCGGCGATGCGTTTTTCAAGCGCGTCGCGGCGCTAGCAACTAGAGCACCTACGCTGGAGAAAATGCGCCACGTAGAGCCGTCATCCTGAGTGTAGCGAAGGATCTCGGTATTCCGCCGGACCTCCTCGGCCGCCGAAAAGAATACAGGGATCCTTCACTGCATTCAGGATGACGGGTTTATCTTGCGAACTCAACATGAATTGCGAATTCAAAACATAGATACTAGAAGTTGAAGGAAGCCTGCACCTGAATGCGGCGCACGGCGCTTTGCTGGGTGTAGGGTCCGCCCTCCAGCACGAGGCTGCGGCCGAAGTTCGATGAATCCAGCGTGGCGATCGGATTTGCCGGATCAAGGTTGTTGAAGAGGTTTTGCGCGATCAAACCGAGACCGAAGCTGTAGCGCCGTCCGGAGCTGGTGCCGCCAAAACCCCCGCGACCGCCACCGCCGGGACCGCCTCCCGGACCACCCCCGAAGCCAACGCCGCCGGGCCCACCACGACCGCCGCCGCCGCCATTGCCGCCGCCGTTTTTAGCGAGCTTCTCGCCGAAGCCCCAGGTCTTGGTCAGGCGGAAGTTGAACGTGAACTCGTTGGGGCCGGTGCAGGCGTTAATCGGCGCGGTCGTGTACCCCGGAACAGAGCCCGGCTGTGCAAAGCCCAGGCCGCAGCCGGGGATCGACTTGATGCCGGCTGCGGAGTTGACCAGATTTAAGGGCACGGCGTCCGGCCGCTCGTTAAAGAAGCTGTCGAGCAAAGGATCGGTCCCGATGGTTACGTTGTAGGGCGTACCGCTTTGCGCGATAACGAACGGGCTGAACTGGATGAGGTGCGGCAGCGTGATTGAGCCTGCAACAAAGGCGCGGTTGCGGGTGTCAAAGGTGGTGCGGCCGTAGTCAAAGCCGATGTCATACGGCCTCGAGATGGGCGATCCAGCGCCCGAAGTGTTGCCCTTGGCAAAACCGAGCGAATAGTAGCCAAACAGGCTGAGCCACTTGGTTCCCTGCACCCGCGCATTGACGTTGAGCTGATCCTGATGCCATTGGCCCTGAGAAAGATATTGGTTGTTGACCGCGTTTGGCGGGGTGGTGCCGTTCGTCGGATAGAGGGCATCCTGCAGGGCGAGTTGGTGTACGCCCAAGGAGTGAATGTAGTTGACGGAAACGGTCGCGCGCTTGCCGATGCCCTGGTCAAAGCCGCCCGCGAACTGCTCCGTGTAGGGCGTGCGCAGCACCGGGGCTACCCCACCGTTCGACTCGGTGTAGGTGGAGCTGCCGGAGTTTTGGAGCAGCGGCTCACAGGCGGCTACGTTGTTGGGTCCGCAAAGACTGCCCGCGGGGATGTTGGGCACCGTGTACAAGGTCTCCGCTACCCCGTTGTACCGTGCCAGGTTGATGAGATAGGTGGGCCCGAACCGGTCATAGAAGAGGCCAAAACCGCCACGAAGCACTGTGCTCGGCGCGGTCTTGGACTTCCCCACACCGTACGCGACGCTCAGGCGCGGTGCGACGTCGTGATGGTCGGAGATCAGATTTTGAGTCTCATAACGCAGGCCGTAGCTCACGGTCAGATTGCCCATCGGCTTCCAGTCGTCTTCGACATAGATACCGAGGTCCTGGTAGTTGTAGCGCACGCTGGGGGTGTTCAGGCGAGCGACGAGATACTCCGACGGCACACCCGTCTCATAGCTGTGGTCGATCGCGCCGGCGGTTCCAGCTGCGTTGCTCGCATTGTTTTGCAGGTAGGGGTACGTGAAGACCCCATTCGTGTTGCTCGCCGCGTACTGCGCTTCGCGCGTGGTGCGCAGCCGGCCGCCGAAGCGGATGAAGTTCTTCTTGAGCGCGATGGAGGTGTAGTTCTGCACCTCAAAATGATCTTGGTGATCGGAGGTGTTTTGCAGCACGTTGCCGCCGCTGGTAAAGGCACCCTGCACCTGAATATAGGGCGTGTTTGAGAGCGAGACATCCGCGCTGCGGTCGCGCTCATACTCAAATCGCGTCTCGTTGATCAGCTTCGCGCTCCAGGTCTGCGTGTCGCTCAGCTGGATCTCGAAGTTCTTGGCATCGGCATTGTAGGCAGCAGAGGGCAACACCAGACCGCTGCCAAGCCCGGCATTGATCGAGTCGTTCTGCACATACTGGAAGCGCGCGGTGAGGACATTTTTCTCGCCCAGAGCAAAGTCGAAGCGCGGCGAAATATCCGTGCGCACCTGGGGGTAGTGCGTGAAGATTTGCACGGGAACCAGGTTGCCGACGCAGGCCGGCGTGTCCGGCGGACAAGGTGTGGTCTGGCCGACGGCGCCTGGCACGGTCGTATTGGTTAATGCGTCATCTTCAATGTCCCGGTGCGATCCGCCAACCGAAAAGGATGCACTCTTGCCGAGCGGTCCAGTGATGTTTCCGAACATGAAGATGGTGTGATACGGCGGCTGATACGCCCCGCTCAGCGGATTGCCGGAGTTGAACTGCGACGGGTTGCCGTTGATCTGGTAGTTGCCGTGATAGCTGTCGGTGCCCGGCTTAGTGAAGACTTCTACGCGGCCGTAGCCGATGCGATCGTATTGGGCAGAGAACGGATTCTGGTTGATGCGGATCTCGCGGATGGAGCTTTTCGGCGGCAACTGTCCGCCCGTAAAGCCGTCGACGTAAATCTGCCCGCCATTCGGCCCGGCCGAGGGTCCGGCGAGCGCCTGCAACTCGGAGGAAAGCTCATCGGGGTCGTCGGAGAGCGCCTCCAGATCCTTGCCCTGCAGGATCGTGGCATCCGCATTGGCATCCGGATCGACGCTGAGCTGGATCGCGTTGGCATCCACGTTGACCACGATATTTTGCTCACCGATCTGCAGCTTCGCGCTGATCGTCATGCTGGGGACGGAGGCGATCTTTACGTTCTGTACGGCGTACGAGCTGAAGCCGGGCATAGTGACGAGCAGGTTGTAACTGCCGGGCGAAAGCGTAAGGCTGTAACTGCCGTCCGCGCCCGAGGTCACGCGTTTCGCCGGGCCGGCGTTCGGTGTATACACAATGGCCGCACCGGGGATGGCGGCACCGTCCGGGTCCGAAATAAGGCCGTGCACGCGGGAGGCACCGGTCCCCACCTGCGCCGGTCCGGTGCTGTCGGGCGTGGGGGAGCTACCGGCGTTCTGCGTACCGGATGGGACAGTGACTGCCCCCGCTGCCGCTGGGGCCGGGGTGCTGCCGGCCGGCACCCCCGCTGTCTGTGTACCCGCGGCCGAAGCCACGGTGGCGAACACAAGCAATGCCCCGGGGCAAGCCAATTTGGAAAGACCCATCACTCTCCTCAAAACCAAAACCGTTGAACAACTCTTTGACTTGCATTCCCGGTAATTCGACTGGCATTGCCGGTAAGACGTCCACGTCATATTTCCCCGGGGGAAAGTTATGAGCCGGACGCTAGTGGGCGGCGGAGCCCTCACCGCCACCCGCTTCCCCTTCACCACCGCCGCCCAGGCTCCAGGGGGATAACGTCGTTTCACCGCCCGGGTGTGCTGCCAGAATCTGCTCGACCCCGGCGATAAGGGTGATGGCCGTGGACTGGTGGCTCTGTGGATCTTTAGCCGTCACGATCAGTACGGCATCGCCGGGCTTTAAGCCGGCGAGCGTCTCCGCCGGCAGGCGATTCACCATGCGGGAAAGATCGGTACCCGCGCCGGCACCGGCACCCGAACGGTCGCCACTCCTGGAACGCCCCTCGGACGCATCCTGCCCCCCGGGAGCCTGGGTGCGCGTTGCCCCTCCGCCCTCTGGGCGCGCGGCTCCCATCGCGCCCGGAGGCAGGCGGCGCAGATTGCTCTTCTCCGTCAGCGCGACGGTCACCGTTTGCTTGGTCGCGAGGTCTTTCAGCGAAACCGTACCCAGGGTTGGATCCACCGCGGTCAGCACACCCGAAAAGTTGCCGAACGAACCGGTAACGATCTCGTCGGCGATAAGCGTGGTGCCGTCCGGTGAGCGCTCACCCCGCGCGCGCAGCTGGTCGCCGGGCCCAATCGCCGCAACGCTGCTCTTGACGGCATCTTCGAAGCGGACGGAGGTACCGGCATAACGGCGGACGATCGTCTTCGCGCTTGTATCCACGGTAAGGGTACGTGCGCCGTTCGCGACGGTGATGATGCCGGTTGCAGGGTCGGTCGAGCGCACAATACCGCCCCCTCCACGCGCCCACGCTGTCTGATCGGCGGCGTTGCGAGCGGCGATGGCGTTGGATTTGATCAGAACGACCCGTGTCGCGTTCAGCATGGGGCCGGCGTCGCCCGCCGTGCCGTTGACGATCGCGCGATCGCCTGCGGCAATATCGTCCACCGTGCCTGGCTGGCCGGCGCTCAGGTTCGTGCTGCCCGGCGGCACGATCACGATGCGTGCGCCCGTGGGCACAGTGACCGCGACATCCTGGCCGGTCGCCGTGGTCAGCACAAAATCATGCGCTGTAACGGCCTTCACCGTGCCGCTCCCATGCGGCGTTGCGCTGGCCGTGGAAGGCGCTGCGGGGCTGGAGGTTTGCGCCGGGAGAGAGCCGGCCCTGCCTACCGAGAGGAGAAGAATAAGCGGTAAAACTCGCATTGAGCTGACGGGCATGGTACGTTCCTCTCGCGTGACAAGCATTCCTGGCGCTTGGGCTCTTCGGGGGCAGGTGCCCACAGCGCAGAACGGCGCTGCGAGATCAGACCATCCAGCCTCGTGCGCTATGGTGCTGCTGCAGTTGGTTACGCTTTGGGATGCTGAAAGTTTCGGCGCGGGGCCGCTCTTTCTCCAACTCGCATGGGCAGCTTAGCCCATCTACAACGTGTCCTCTCGACCGCAGGCGCAACCACGGTGGAAAGACCCTGTATTTTTGCCGGTTATAGCCGAAATGTAAGTGCCTCCACAAATGAACCGGGCCTCTCCGCTACCCCGACGAGGGTGCGGGGGGCTTTGGTCGAGATGCGCTGTATCGCCAAGTACTAGAAGCAACGCTGTATCGGTATGTTCGGTTTACGGTAGCGACGACCCCTCCGCTAACGGCAGCTCCAGGTGCGAAGAGTACTTGGGGGAATCGAAGAGGGTGATCGTCTGCGCCCCATACGCGGAGGCAGGCGCGGTCATGATGTTCGGCACAAAGCTCTGCGGATTGCGGTCATACAGAGGAAACCAGCTTGATTGCACCTCCACCATGATGCGGTGGCCCTTGAGGAAGGTATGGTCTACGCCATGGAGGCTCCACTTGTACTCGTTCACCTCGCCCGACTTCACCGGCTCCGGCGCGGTGAAGCTATGGCGGTAGCGCCCGCGCAGGATCTCTTCGGCCACCATGAGCTGATAGCTCGTTCCCCCGTTCGCGTCGGGCGGGTATACATCAATCAGCTTCACGACCCAATCGCCATCCGTGCCGGTCGTCGAAGCAAACAGATCGGCCATCACCTCGCCCGTCACTGTGACGTCGCCGGGGAGCACAGAGGTTGAGAAGCTGGCTAGGTCCTTGCGATCCGACACAAAGCTCTGGTCCTCGACGAGCCAGGTACGCCACTTCGAGCCCTGGCCGTAGGTGGACTGAACCGGCCGATGCCGGTACGGGACTGGATCCGCCGGATCGGCGGTATAGGCTGCCGCCTGCGTCTCGTAGCTGCCTTCAGGCGCGCTTGTCGTCAGCTTCTTTTCCGGCGCGAGATACAGCTTGGCGGCGCGGTAACCCTCCACCGGAGGCCACACCGGATAGCGGTGCCAGCGGTTTTCGCCGGTGCGGAAGCTGGCGGTGTCGGCGAGATCGAAGCCAGGCTTGCCCTTGAGATAAAACTCGAAGAAGGGAGCCTCAAAGGTCTGGCGGTAGTAAACGCCCGTGGTCTGGCCGCCGAAGCGGATGCCACCCCACTGGCTGACAAGTTGGTCCCCCGGGCCGCGCGCCCAGCCGCCATGATTCCAGGGGCCCAGCACAAGAAATACCCTGTGCCGCGGATCGTTTGCCGGTTCCTGTGGACGCAGGGCAGCGTACTCGGCCTGCGTGCCCCACATGTCCTCCTGATCCCAATAGCCACCCACCTCAAGCGTCGGCACCTCAGGCTTGCCGAGGTGCTTTTGCACGGCCATGTCCTGCCAAAACCTGGTGTATGTGGGCTCGTTCAGAAATCTCTGCGCGGTAGGAAGTTTGGTGGCATGTACGGCGGCCGCGGCTCCGGCAAAGTTCACATGGTTGAGAAAGAAGGTGTACTGGTCTTCCGTCGCATCTGGCATCACACTCGTCTTTTGGGCCTCGAGCTCCTGCACATAGTCAAAGCCGTAGGTCTCGCGAAAGGCCCCATTGTGGAAGAAGTCGTCCCCCAGCCACACGTCCGTCATCGGGGCCTGCGGGCTGATGGCCTTCATCGCCGGATGTGCATCCACACCGGCCATCATGGCGAGAAAGCCGGGGTAGCTGATGCCCAGGGCACCGACGGCGCCACTGTTGTTGGGCACATGCTTCAGCAGCCAGGCGACCGTGTCGTATGCATCCGTGCTCTCGTCGATGCCGCTCTCCCCGATGCCGTGCTTGCCTTCGTGCGCAACGACAGCGCGGTTCATCACGAACTGGCCCCCTGAGCCGTAGCGGCCGCGGATGTCCTGGTAGACAAAGATATAGCCGCTGGCGGCGAGCTCGGGCTTGCCGCTCTCGATGGCACGTGCCGTCATGCCCGCCACCCCGTACGGTGTGCGCTGCAGAAGAAACGGCAACGGGACCCCGCTGGCCGCGCTTCCCTTCGGACGGTAGATCACGGTGCGCAGACGGACGCCATCGCGGGTGGGAATCATCGCCTCAGCGCGCGTATAGAGCGGGCCGGTATAGCCGTCCGGGGCGGCTTCATCCTGCACCCCGGTAGGGTCGGGGATGTTGGCCGCGGTCTCCTGCGCGATCAAGTTGCCTTGAAGGACCGCTGCAAGGCAGCAGCAAGCAAAGAGGCGAGACATCCGCCTCGGACGCATCCAACCCATGCGGTTCGCCCCCATGCGGTTCGCCTCCGCTTACTGGCCAGTCAAGTTGCCGGGGCTGGCGGCGCACTGCCAGCCCTGCCGTGCATGGGAGCCATCGCAGAACGGCCGCTTCTCACTCAAGCCGCAACGGCACAGGCTCACGGCGGGCTTGCCGCTGAGGTCCCACGTCTGCCCATCCGCATCCTTGAGCACAATGTGCCCCTCAACCCGCAGCGGTCCGTTGGGCCGCACGGTGATGTATACCGGTTCGTCTGCCATGTGTCTCCTGTGTCGAGCTCAGCATAACAGCGACGGGCGGAGAAGACGGAATGCTGTGAGCTCCCCGCTCCAGTTTGACCACAATCGTGCCGTAAGCCGTGCCTTGGCCGTCAGTGTAATAGCGCTGCCCCGCGTTGACGAACCCCGCGCGCAGAAGCCCCCTATAGAGAGTCAGTTCATCCCCGGAGGCCGGCCGGTAGAGCAGCAGAAAATGACCGGGCAGATCCTTCGGAGCGTCCGGCAGCGCCTGCACACAGGCCCGGCCGCAATAGAGGTTGACGGGTTCGCCTTCGCCATAAAACCAGGCTGCATAGGCCACTGTGCCATGCGACTCTCCGGCGACGACGGCCTTCTCCACCTCGTCATAGGGATACCGCGTCGGCCCTGCATGCAATACCGTCCATGTGGGCGTGGCCGCCAGGAGGAGGATGCCGGCCGAGCCTGCGGCCGCAATCAGCCTAGAGTGCGCGTCCCACCTCTGCGCGATTCGCTCCAGCCCGTAACAACAGAGCAGAAGCAGAAGCGCCGTCGCCGGCAACACATGCCGCAGCGCAAACAAGGGCAGATTTAGGGGAGGGTTGGAGAGCGCAAACAGCAGCAACGGCGGCAACCAGCCCATCAGCGCCACGGCAATCACCAGCGGTGTCCTGCGCGCGATCCCCCGCGATACCAAAGTGCAGGCTGCAAGGCTCAGCCCCACCGCCAGCAGCAGCACCAGTGCCGTCGCCCCGCGAAAGTTGCCGATCCCCAGCGACGTGGCCCATACCTGCCGCACATCGTAAAAGCCCGGATGCCCCTGCCAATCCAGGTTACCGCCCACGCCATGCTTGGCGTGGTATACGCCCACCTCGCCCCATAGCCACGGCAGAAACAGCAGGAACGCCGATAGACCGCAGCCCAGTACGACGGTCTTCGTTGCGCGCGGCAGCCGGCACAGCAGAGCGGCGAGCACCAGTAGCGCTATGAACACCCCGCCTACGTAGTGTGTGTACACCAGCGCGGTCATCAGCAGCGCGCCGACGATCCAGAGCTTGCGGGCCTGCGGCCTCTCCGACACAGCCCCAAACCACAACAGGAGTAGCAACACAAGCACCGTGTAGAAGGCGTACGATCGGGCTTCTTGGCTGTAAAAGAGGTGGTATCTGCCCACGGCCATGGCCCCTGCAGCGAGATAGCCGCACCACTTCGCCCCAGGCAGCCGTGTGCCGAGCAAAGCCAGCAGCGGTAACGCGAGCAAGCCGGAGACCAAGCTGGGCAGGCGTAGACCTGAAGCGCTAGCTCCTCCCCATACCCGAATCGAGAGCCGCAAGAGTAGGTAGTACAGCGGCGGGTGTACAAGGTCCGCACGGATGTGCTGCCACGCGAGGGGGAGTGGCTCCATCGCCATGTGGCGTGAGAAGATCTCGTCCCCGCCCAGGGCCTCGTGCGGCAGCGGCAAAACGCGCAGGGAACCGGCCACGCACAGGAGCAGCAAGAGCAGGTATAAACGCCTGCTGCGCAAAATGGTCGCCGTGAAGCCGCGGTACGAGGAACTCTGCATGAAGCCCTGCCGTGGAAGCTTGGAATCGGTTCGCTTCCTATACGTACTACAAGGCTGTCGGCGTAAGAAAAAATTAGGGGTTTTCTGTCTACCGCCGACGATACAAAGTAAAAGTTCGCACCGAAGGACTAGCAGCGAAAGGCAAACGCAATGGACGCGAAGAACGCCAAGGTACGCCTCGTTGCGCTTTCTTGCATTCTTTGCGTTCGTCGCGTTTGTCTTTTAGGCCGAGACCGCAGCCTCCTCAAGTACATTCAGCCCGGCTTTGGCGTTCCCCACGAAATCAGTGATGACTTTGACGATAAAGTCGAGCATCGGCGGGGTAAGTCCTGGGAAGACACCAATCCAGAAGCTCTGGTTCATCACGAAGTCGGTGTTCGTCATGTCGCCGACCACGCGGTACTCGCAACCCTCATACGCCGGCTGGCGCAGCAGGTTCCCGGCAAAGATTAGGCGTGTGCCGATCTTTTTGGCATCGAGCGCACGCGTGAGCTGGTCACGCTTGAACGGTGCATTTTCGCGCACACTGATGGGAAAACCGAACCAGCTGGGGTCCGAGCCGGGCGTGGCCTCAGGCAGCATCAGCACATCGGCCAGAGGCTCGAGTTTGGCGCGCAGATAGTTGAAGTTTTCCCTGCGGCGCTCGATAAAGTACGGCAGCTTTTCAATCTGGCTGACGCCGAGTGCGGCCTGCATATCGGTGGCCTTCAGGTTATAGCCCACATGCGAGTACGTGTACTTGTGGTCGTAGCCGCAGGGCAAGGTGCCGAGCTGCCAGTCGAAGCGCTTACCGCAGGTGTTGTCGACGCCGGGCTCGCACCAGCAATCACGGCCCCAGTCGCGGAAGCTTTCGATCAGCACCTTCAATGCGGGCTTATCGGTCAGCACGGCCCCGCCTTCGCCCATGGTGATGTGGTGCGCGGGATAGAAGCTCACCGTCGAGATATCGCCAAAGGTTCCAACCTTCTGCCCCTTCCATGTGGAGCCGAGCGCGTCGCAGGTGTCTTCAACAAGCCACAGGTTGTACTTCTTGCAGAACGCCGTCACCGCATCGACATTGAAGACGTTGCCAAGCGTGTGCGCAATCATCACGGCCTTGGTTTTGTCGCTCTTGGCGGCCTCCAGCTTCGTAACATCGATCTCGTAGTGCGGCAGCGTGACGTCAATAAACACGGGCACGCAGCGGTTCTGCAGAATCGGGTTTACGGTCGTCGGAAAGCCCGCACCGACCGTGATGACCTCATCGCCGGGCTTCAAAGCGCGATCGCCGAGTTTAGGCGAGGTCAAGGCACTTAACGCCACCAGGTTCGCCGACGAACCCGAGTTCACGAGACTCGCGGAACGCACGCCGACGAAGCGCGCCAGCTTGCGCTCAAACTCCTTGGCCCAGCGACCGGTGGTGAACCACGCATCGAGCGCCGACTCGACCACGGCACCGATGTCGTTGGCATCAATGACCTTGCCGGAGACCGGCACGGGGCTCTCGCCGGGAGCAAAGGCGCGCTCGGGAAACTGCTCCGCATGAAACTCGTGAACAAGGGCAAGAATCTGTTGGCGGAGCTCGTCTGCACGCTGACTCATAGGTGCGTTCAGGATACCAAAAGGCATCGCCCGGCTGCGCTATCATGGAGCGGAGTCAGCAACCTACCCGCGCTCCACGGCCTCTCCTTTGCGAAGGCACCGGAGCCATCGAAGGATTCTCCCAGCACATGAAAGCCGTTATTCTTGCCGGCGGTCTCGGCACACGCATCGCCGAAGAGACCAGCATCCGCCCAAAGCCCATGGTGGAGATCGGCGGCCGGCCGATCCTGTGGCACATCCTCAAGCTCTACTCGCAGCACGGCATCAACGACTTCATTATCTGCTGTGGCTACAAGGGCTACGTCATCAAGGAGTTCTTCGCGAATTATTTCCTGCACACCTCCGATGTCACATTCGACATGACGGCTGGCGGTTCGGAGGGAAGCAAAATGATCGTGCACAACTCCGTCGCCGAACCGTGGCGCGTGACGCTGGTCGACACCGGCGATTCGACCGGCACCGGCGGGCGACTGCGCCGCGTGGCCAAGTATCTTGAAGGCGAAGAGGCCTTCTGCATGACCTACGGCGACGGCGTCTCCGATGTGGACATCACGGCTTTGGTGAAGTTCCATAACGAGCACGGCAAAGCCGTCACGCTGACCAGCGTGCAACCGGTGGCACGCTTTGGGGCGCTGGGCCTAAAAGACACGCAAATTTATGCCTTCCAGGAGAAACCGAAGGACGAGGGTGGCTGGATCAACGGCGGTTTTTTCGTGCTTACCCCGAAGGCCATTGCAGCCGTCAGCGACGATCTCCAAATGTTCGAGCGTGAGCCGATCGAGAAGCTCGTCACCGAGGGCGAGGTGCACGCGTTCTTCCATCACGGCTTCTGGCAGGCGATGGATACCTTGCGCGACAAGCAGCAGCTCGAAGAGTTGTGGAGCAAAGGGAAAGCGCCGTGGAAGTCCTGGTAATATCATGTAAATGCAGTATCGGTTGATGCGTAAATTGATGCTGCACGCGAGGCACAAATGCGCACCACGATCACCTTGGACGACGAGCTAGTTGAAGAAGCTTCGTTCTACACGGGCATAACCGAAAAGACGGCGCTTGTGCGCGAAGCACTCCGTACCATGATTCAACTCGAGGCTGGTCGTCGGCTCGCCCGCTTAGGCGGATCGCAACCTGACTTGCAGGACGTGTCACGGCGTAGGCCAAAATCTTAAATGGTACTTGTTGATACGTCTGTCTGGATCGATCACATTCGAAGCAACGATTCTCACTTGTTCCAGCTTCTCGAAAACAATGAAGTGTTCTACCACTCGTTTGTCTACGGCGAGGTCGCGATGGGCAGTCTTGCCGACCGTAAGTCTATTCTTCGCGACATAAAGAAATTACCGGACGCCAAAGTCGCAAGGCATGACGAAGTCATGCCCCTGGTGAAGGATCCTCCTTATTTGGCTTGGGTGTCGGCTACATCGATGCACATCTAATTGTTTCTACACAGCTCATGCCAGGCGCTCTCATCTGGACACGAGACAAGAGGCTGCAAAACATCGCGGACAGGTTCGCTTTGAATTTTAAGCCCTCATTTAACTGAACTCCCCCGCAACATGTTGTCATACTCTGCCGTATGCTACGGTCGAAATCTATGCCAAGCGCAACGAATGCATCTACCTGGCGCGGTAAGCGCGTGTTCCTCACCGGCCACACCGGCTTCAAAGGCGGCTGGCTCGCGCTTTGGCTCGCCTCGAAAGGCGCGGTCGTACGTGGGTACTCGCTCGATCCGTACACGACGCCGAATCTCTTCGACGCGGCCAAACTCGGCGGCCTAATCGAAGATATTCGCGGTGACATCCGCGATGCCGCAAAGCTCGATGCGGCAATGACGGCGTTCGCGCCGGACGTGGTATTTCACATGGCCGCGCAGCCGCTGGTGCGCTATTCGTATCAGGACCCGATCGGGACGTTTGAGACCAACGTCATCGGCACCGCGCGAGTGCTCGATGCGGTGCGGCGTACGCCTTCCGTGCGGGCCGTGGTGAGCATCACGACCGACAAGTGCTATGAGAATAAGGAGTGGCTGTGGGGCTATCGCGAGACCGATCCGCTCGGCGGCTATGACCCCTACTCGAGCTCCAAGGCCTGCGCGGAGATCGTCTCCGCGGCCTTTCGCCAAAGCTATTTCGCTACCGGGACGGCTGATGGACACAACTGCGGCATCGCTACGGCGCGCGCGGGCAATGTCATCGGCGGTGGCGACTGGTCGACGGACCGCTTGATCCCCGACTTGGTGCGCGGCTTCGTTGAAGGCAAGCCCGCGCTGATTCGGCGGCCCAATGCGATCCGTCCATGGCAGCATGTGCTGGAGCCGCTACAAGGCTATTTGCTGCTCGCGGAGCACCTGCTCACAAATGACAGGCGCTATGCCACCGCGTTCAACTTCGGCCCAAGCGACGACGATGCGCAGCCGGTTGGTTGGATCGTCGAGAAGATGGTTGGCTTTTGGGGAGATAAAGCGAAATGGACCCTGGATCCGGAGCCGAGCGTGCATGAGGCTGGCTATCTAAAGCTCGATGCAAGCCGCGCGCGTGCGGAGTTGGCATGGCATCCACGGCTGCGGCTGGAGACGGCGCTGCAATGGCTCGTGGAATGGTATAAGGCCCATGCGGCTGGTGAAGATATGCAGGCGTTCACGCTGGGGCAGATTGCGGCGTATGAGCAGCTCAGTTAGGCACCCGGTCGCAACCACCTACCCCATGAAAGATTGTCATCCTGAACGAAGTAAAGGACCTGCCTCTCGCCCTGGAAGGTGAAAGCAGGTCCTTCGCATAGCTCAGGATGACAATCTCATAGTGTAATACCGGTTTACACGGTGCGGGTCGGCCGCTGCTTCACCGGTGCCTTGGCATACTCTTCGACGCCATCACTGTAGACACGAACGGCACGCCCACCCACGATGACCTTGTCGTGCACCGTTGCCTCGCTGAACGGGTCGTCAATGTTTTCTGTGTCGAGCACCTGGCGCCATGGTGTCTGGTTCGGCGGTTCGGGCAGCATATATTCAACACCGTTGTCCGACGCATTGACGAGGATAAGGAAGCTGTCGTCGACCACAGGATTGCCTTCATCGTCCATCATCGTGATTGTCTTGCCATTGAAGAGGACACCGATGGATTTGTTGCCGCTGTTGTTCCAAACCTCATCGGAGACCTCATTGCCGTCGGTGCCGTACCACGCTACCGCGCGCACCACCTCGCCGCGAATCTGGCGATCCTGAAAGAAGCGGCGGCGATGCAAGTTGGGGTGATCGCGGCGCAGTTGAATGAGCCTTGAAGTGAACTCATACAGCCGCTTGCGGGGTTCGTCGAGCTTCCAGTCGTACCAGGTGAGTTCATCATCCTGGCAGTAGCAATTATTATTGCCCTGCTGGGAACGGGCGAACTCATCCCCCCCGCACAACATGGGAACGCCCTGGCTGAGCATCAACGTGGTGAGGAAATTGCGGGTCTGTTTTTCACGCTCTCGATTGAGGGCTTCATCCTCCGTCGGACCTTCCGCGCCCATGTTCCAGCTGTCGTTATCGTTGGCTCCGTCGGTGTTGTTATCGCCGTTGGCCTCATTGTGCTTCTCGTTGTAGCTGACAAGATCGCACAGGGTAAACCCATCATGCGCGGTGATGAAATTGATGGAGGCGGAAGGTGCACGGCCATCGCTTTTGTATAGATCGCTGGAGCCGGTAATGCGATAGGCAAAGTCCGATAGCTGGCCCGCATCGCCCTTCCAGAAACGCCGCACTGTATCGCGGTACTTACCGTTCCACTCCGCCCATAGGATGGGGAAGTTGCCGACCTGGTAGCCGCCGTCGCCCACGTCCCATGGCTCGGCGATGAGTTTCACATCGGCAAGGATTGGGTCCTGGTGAATCGTGTCGAAGAAGGCTCCCAGCTTATTTACATCGTGCAGCTCACGCGCGAGAGTTGAGGCAAGGTCGAAGCGGAAGCCGTCGACATGCATCTCCGTCACCCAGTAGCGCAGGCTGTCCATCAGGAGCTTCAGCACCTGTGGATTGTAGACATTCAGCGTGTTGCCGGTGCCGGTGTAATCCATATAATGGCGTGGGCTGTCCTGCACGGTGCGGTAGTACGTTGCGTTATCGACACCCTTCATCGAAAGGATTGGGCCTTTTTCATTGCCCTCGCAGGTGTGGTTATAGACCACGTCAAGAATGACCTCAATACCGGCCTTGTGCAGGCTGCGCACCATCTCCTTAAACTCGAAGACCTGCTGGCCGGCATCGCCCATGGAGGCATAACGCGGCATGGGAGCGAAGTAGCCCAGGGTGTTGTACCCCCAGTAGTCGCGGAGGCCGCGATCGACCAGGTGGCCTTCATCGATGAAGTGATGCACGGGTAATAGCTCAACCGCAGTGACTCCGAGTTTCTTCAAATAATTGATGCTTGCCGCATGGCCCATACCGGCGTATGTGCCGCGCATGCCTTCAGGCACATCGGGGTTGCGTTTGGAGAAACCTTTGACGTGCACCTCGTAGATGATGGAATCGGCAATGGGCGTTTGCGGCGGGCAGTCCTTCTCCCAATCGAAGGCTGTTGAGTCCACCACGATGCACTTCGGCACGAACTTGGCATCATCCTGCTCGTCTTTCTTCAGGTCATCGCCGGAGTTCACGTCATACGGATAGATAGGCCCTTTCGGATCGGGCAGCGTGGGCTTTTGCTCATCCGGGTACTGGCCGGTGATGGCCTTCGCGTACGGATCAATGAGAAGTTTTGCTGCATTGAAGCGATGGCCCTTCTCGGGCTCCCAGGGGCCATCCACACGGTAGCCATAACGCTGGCCCGGCTTGATGCCACGTACCAGACCATGCCAGACAAAGGCGGTTACCTCGCGCAAGGCGACACAATCGACCTGATCCCCTTTCTCGTCGAAAAAGCAAACGTTTACGGACGTAGCGTTTTCTGAATAGAGGGCGAAGTTGGTTCCAAGGGACGTGGGCGTAGCTCCAAGCGGATAGGGCTTTCCAGGCAGCAGTGTGCGTTGCATAAAGACTCTCTTCTTTGGTGCCATGCGATGCGCACAGGCAGGACCAAATTTCTAATCGTTGGGACAGGTGTGTAGATGCCCAAATGCTCGGAGAGCGCTGCTTTGCCGGCTTTCATCCGATAGCCAGCGATCAGTCCTCCCGAACATCATCGATCGAATCGCTAGTAAAAAAACGAAATTCAGTCCCGCCGTAAGCTCGCCTCAAGAAAGGATCGCAGCATCGCCTTAACCACTGAGAGGAAACGTGCTTAGTTGTGCACCGTAAGGGTGACCACGGCGGAGTGCGTCACGACATCGCCTAAAAGATTTGTGGACGTACCCATGATCTGAAGGCGATACGTCTGCGAAGGGAGTCCGCTACCCAGCTCGCTCACCGTGCGCGCGCCGCAGCCGCACAAAAGAAGCGTGAGGCTCAGCAGGGATGCCATTCGCCTTCGCCGCCGCACGAAGATGCCAAAGCAGGCGAACATGCCTGCCAAGGATACGTGGACGAGAGAGTCTCGCACGGTATGCGGACGCAGTGCAGCTTGTGGAGCAGGCGTTACCACGCTGACCGTAACCGTGGCTGAGCCGGTACCGGGGACGACCTGTACCGGGGAGAAACTCACCGTGGCCCCTGCGGGCAGACCGCTTGCGCTTAAGGCGACGACGCCCGTAAACGGCGAAGGTTGCGCGCTGACGAGAACGCTGTACGTGGCTGTGATGCCGGCGGGAACAGTGGCGGTCGTGGTTCCATTGGGGCTTAGGTTGAAATCGGGCATCGCGTCTACCTGCGCGACCTGCGGCAGCGATGCACTTGGTCCGAAGTTCGTGCTGCCCAGGTATCTCGCCGTTAGGCTCAGCGAACCGGCCGGTGGTGCGGCGTAGACCGCGGAGGCACTGCCGTGCACCAGGGCAGCGGTGGCGATCACAGTGGATCCATCCACAAACTGCACGGAGCCCGTAGGCTGCCCCGCGGTGTTTGGAAGGACATTTGCACTAAGACGCAAGGGCATTCCCGCATAGCTCTGCGGCACCTGGCTGAGCCAAGTTTTGCTGCCCGCCTGCGTAACGTCAAGCACGCCTGAACCCGGGGCCAGATTCACGGCATAGTTGCCGCTCTTTGGTCCGGATAACGAGACCGTGATGGGATAGGTGCCGACGCCGTTCAGTTGGTTTGGGTCGACTGCAAAGGTGGCAGTTACCTGTCCTGCGTCTTGTGGCAGAACGCCCGCGAGGGAGCCCGTAAGCGTCGGCAGGCCTGCACCATAGGGGATCGAAGCGGTGCCGGCAGAAGCGGTTAGCGGTGCCGGTGTAACTGTGAGTGATGCGGTGCTGAGAGACGCCCCTGGATTGAGGCCGTCGCCCGCATAGCTGATCGTCAGAGCATGAATGCCGGCGTTCAATGAGCCGAGATCCAGTTTGGCTGTGCCGCTGTTCAGGACCGCCGAGGTAAGCGTGGCACCGCCTTCGCCCAGACTCACAATCCCCTGTGGGAGGCCCGCGGGCCCAGCCACCGTGAGCATGGCAACGCCGGTGCCATAGGCCAGTGCGGGTGGCATCGAAGGCTGCAATGCCGAAGCTCGACCGGGCGCGAGTGCAGCAGGCTGGTAGAGGGTCTGCCCCGGGGTGAGGACACGGATTGTACCATTCCCTATATCGGCAATGGCAGGCATGCCAAAGCTTGAAAGGGCCACTGCACGCGGACTGTGCAGTGCGGCAGAGAGGGCCGTGGCCCCATCGACGCTTGTTCCCTCCGTCAACGTGCCGGCCACACTAGAGATGATGCCCCGGTCATCGATACTGCGCACCCGCTGATTGTCGCTGTCGGCGACCAGAAGAACACTGCCGGGCGCGAAGGTTAGACCGCGAGGCGCGGCAAATTGCGCGTTCGGGGCCAGGCCGCCATCGCCTGCAAACCCGCGCTGGCCGGTCCCGGCGAAGGTGGTAATTGTGCCGTCTGTGGCAACGGAGCGAATGCGATGATTGTGCGTATCGGAGACGAACACGCGTCCATCCGGGGCGACGGCAATGCCGAAGGGAGAATCAAGTTCGGCGAGTTTGGCAGGCCCACCATCACCGGCGAAGCCTTGCAGGCCATTGCCGGCAAAGGTGCTGATGACGCTGCCGGCGATGCGGCGTACGCGATGGTCGGCGGAGTCGCAGACCAGCAGTGCCCCACTCCTGTCAAAGGCGAGGGCTGTGGGCGCGCGCAGGCTTGCCTTGATGGCTGCCCCGCCATCACCCGCAAAGCCCTGCATGCCATTGCCCGCGAAAGTAGTGATGAGGGTGCCGCTCACGGCGCGAATGCGAGCATTGCCCGTGTCTGCGATATACAGTGTGCCGTCCGGACTGAAGGCCAGTCCTTGCGGACTGTTCAGTTCAGCCCCGCCCGCGGCGCCACCGTCGCCCGCAAAGCCCTGCGTTCCGGTTCCGGCAACGACGACGAGCCTACCTGCCAGGGTCGCTTCAAGCACCTGGTGACGGTTCGCATCGGCGATATACAGGTTACCGGCCGCATCATAGGCCAGGGCCGACGGCAACAGGGGCGTCGAACCCGCCTGGGCGGCGCTTCCGGAGCTCACGAAGCAGCAGCACAGCACGCACCAGCACAGCAGAAACAAACGCAACAAGGTGACTGCGTAGAACACGCAGGCAGAAGCACCAGCAACCATCGAGCGTTTTACCCGCAAGTCGGAATCCCCCTCTGCGTGCACCCGGAGCGTACTGGATGCGTTGCGGATCCGAGGCTCATTTTACTTGGGTCCGCCGCACTTTTTGCACGCGGAAAGATACCCCGAACGGGTCATGGGACTTCCCTGTCAGCGTCTCCAGGCGGACCCTCGTACGACACTGGCAAGCGATGGCAACGGTGCTGCTGCTACCCTTTGGAGGGCCTGAGCTTGCAGGTGCGCGACGCACCGCAGCCGATGCGCTTTTGCATGCCAGGACAAGAACGTCTTCCAATCTGAACCTCAACCAGCCTTTGTAAGTGAGCCAAGACGTATGCAGTTCCACACCGAATTCCTGCTCTCCGCAACCAGCGCCGACCACTTCCCGGATGCCTCGCGAACCGGCGATGCGCCCGAGGTAGCCTTTCTGGGCCGCTCCAACGTCGGCAAATCGTCGCTGATCAACAAACTGCTTGGCTCAAAAGAGGCAAAAGTCTCATCCACCCCTGGGCGCACCCGTGCCATTAACTTCTTTGCTTTGCATGAAGGCAACCAGAGCAAGCACAAGATGAAACCGGAGATCATCTTTGCCGACCTGCCCGGGTATGGCTACGCAAAGATCTCAAGGTCTATCTCCGCCGAGTGGCCCAGCTTCATCGAGCCCTATTTGCAGGAACGCGCGCAGTTAGCCCTATGTGTTTGCCTGGTGGATTCCAACATCCCGCCACAGGAGAGCGACACGATGCTGATTACAGCATTGCGCACCATGCAGAGGCCCCATGTGGTGGTGGCTACCAAGACAGACAAGTTATCTGGCAACACACTGGAGAAATCGCTTGCGGCGCTGAAGAAAGCACATGGTGAGGAGCGCATCCTACCCGTTTCGTCGAAGACGGAGAACGGTGTAAAGCCTTTGTGGCCGGAAATTCTTGGGGTGATGAGTTAGCGTACGTGTCTCTGCCCTCCCTTTCCAGATCAGTCTTCCCTGAACGCGATTGACGGATTTGCTTATCGCCTCTGGACTTTCAAGTGCCAAAGGCGAAAAGCAAATCCTTCGCGATACTTAGGATGAAAGCACGGAAAGTTAATGAAAGCGCCGAGCTGGCCGGAGCGAGTCAGTCGCCGTAATATTCCAGCCCTAAGTGCGTAATCAGGTCTTCACCCATGATGTGGCGAAGTGTGTTTTTAAGCTTCATCGATTGGATAAACAGATCATGCTCTGGGTAGACACCCGGGGCGGAATCTGGATCCTTGAAGTAGAAGCTGAGCCACTCCTGAATGCCGAGCCCACGTAGGCTAGGCGTACGGTGCGCGAGGTCCATGAACAGACAAAGATCGAGCGCCAGGGGTGCCGCCAGAATGGAATCGCGGCAGAGGAAATCGACCTTCAGCTGCATCGGATAGCCCAGCCAGCCAAAGATATCGATGTTATCCCAACCTTCCTTGTTATCCCCACGCGGCGGATAGTAGTTGATCCTCACCTTGTGGTAAAGATCGCCATAGAGATCAGGGTTCTTTTCGGGCTGGAAGATATGTTCAAGCACGCCGAGCTTGGAAACTTCCTTGGTCTTGAAGTTATCCGGATCATCGAGTACTTCGCCGTCACGATTACCGAGGATGTTGGTCGAATACCATCCGGCCACCCCGAGCTGGCGTGCCTTGAAGGCCGGCGCGAGGACAGTTTTAATGAATGTCTGGCCGGTCTTAAAGTCCTTGCCGCAGATGGGCGCGTTCATCTTCTTCGATAGCTCCTGCAATGCAGGAATATCAACGGTAAGATTCGGCGCACCGTTCGCGAAAGGGATGCCCTCCTTCAAGCAGGCCCAGGCATACAGCATGGAGGGTGAGATATCCGGGTCATCGTCGACCAACCCCTTCTCGAAGGCCTCGAGCGTCTGATGGACAGCCTTCGGTTCGAGATAGATTTCAGTCGAGCCGCACCAGATCATCACCTGGCGATCCGTCTTGGTTTTAAACTCCGCAATATCGTTGCGGATCTGGTTGGCAAGATCGCACTTGTTCTTGCCAATCTTCTTGTTTTTCGGGGTAAGCCGCTTAACGTAACGCTCTTCGAAAGCGGCAGGTAAGGGTTCGATGGATTCCAGAAACGGCTTCATGGTTTCCAGCTGATCGCGATCGAGCACGGAGGCCGTCTTGGCGGCGTCGTAGAGATTGCCGCCGAAGATATCCCAACCAGTGAAGACGAGATCGTCCAATGGAGCGAGTGGCGCAAAGTCCTTGATCAGCGGCGTGCGGTCATCGGTGCGCTTGCCGAGGCGGATGGTGCCCATCTGCGACATGGAGCCAATGGGTTTGGCGAAGCCGCGGCGCACGGCTTCGACGCCGGCAATCAACGTCGTCGCGACGGCGCCCATGCCGGGGATCATGATGCCAAGTTTTCCTGTGTGGGGCTTGATATTCGCCGCTGACGGTTGCTGTGCGGCGTTGGGGGTGGACATTGCTATGGCTTACCCTTCTAAGTGACAAATTGCCGTGTTGCCGGACAGGTTAGTATCGCCCACGCGGTTCGGCGGGTGCAAACCTACGGCTTGGAGCTGAGGCATAATAAGCATAGAGGGTGGCGAGAAATGTTGAACGATCCTCAGCAAAAAAGCGTCTGGGACGGCTGGCTGTCGGCTGAGATCCGGGCTGCCTACTTTGCTGAGCTCGCGCGACGATACCAGCAATATCAGAAGGCACTCACTGCCAGCACGCTGGTTCTCGCATCGGGTGCGACAGCGGCTCTGGTCAGCAGCCTGCCCGGGCACTGGATATGGCTTCGCCCTGGCCTGACCGCGCTGGCTGCTGTTTTGAGCGCTGTGTCCCTTGTGGCAAGAATAAACGTAGTTCCATCGACTGCGCGGACCTTCACTCCCGTTGGTCCAGTCTGGCGGTCGACTACGAAGCACTTTGGTCAGACGTCTACACAGACTCTGCATCGGTTCAATCACTCGCCTTAAAGCGGCGAGAGGTGAAATTTCTAAAAGCAGCACTTCTATGCCTGAGGATGAAGATCTTTTGGTGAAATACCAGGATAACGTCGTCCTGCATCACCAGATCGCTTAGCGGTATGAAGACCAAAATTCACGATAGGCAAGCGAGCTATCCAAAGATCCCGAAGCCGCTACCGAAACCACCTAAACCGCCGGCCCCACCGAAAGGTAGACACCTTGCCGTGGTAACTAGGCCGTCGGCTCAGTACCGGCGCGATTCTTCCAATGCGTCCAGACGAAGTAGGCGAACGCGAGCACGATGACAAGCTCCACACCGACATGGAAGCGCTGAAAGATCGACTTGAAGCGCGGGTCGGTCTGGAAGCGGCTGCCAAGCTTCATGCCCACATACGCCAGCACGTAGCACCATGGCCAGGAGCCGATAAACGTGTACAGGTGGAAGCGCAGCTGGTTCATCTTCGCGATACCCGCGGGAAACGCGATGAAGGTACGGACGATAGGCAGCATGCGGCCGACCAGCACGGTGATGGAGCCAAACTTCGCGAAAAAATGGTCGGCGAGGTCGAGATCGCGCTTGCTGAGCAGCAGGTAGCGGCCGTAGCGCTCCACCAAGGGGCGGCCGCCCTTGGCACCGACCCAGTAGGCGGGGATCGAGCCGAGGTTCGAGGCCAGCGAGGCCAGCGTCGCCAGCAGGATCAACTGCCCCTGCGAGTGGGCCAGCGCGAAGCCCGCGAACGGCATGATGACTTCCGACGGGATCGGAATGCAGGCAGACTGGATCGCCATCAGCAGGACGACCCCGGTGTAACCACCACCGGCGATGGCGGCGGTGAGCAGGGCTATGAGCTTTTCGGACATCGAAACGAGTATAGCGACCGCACGCGGGTAGCGACGGCGATCCGGTACGATAAAGGCATGTCTGACGCCGCTGTCATCACCATTCCTGCTCCTGCCGCCGCTACTGAAGGTGCAGCGCCTGCGAGTCCCGCGGCGCGACCCGCTTCGAACCCCTCCGGACAACCTGCGGCGCATGGTGCCACGCCCGCACGGCGGCAGATCGTCTGCTTCACGTTCTACCGTGTGCTGCCGGAGTGGCGGCGGCTGCCGGCCGAGCAGAAGGCGGCACAGAAGGCGGCCTTCGTGGAGGTGCTGGCGCGCTGGAACCGCGCCAATGAATTCCTGTCCATGACCTACTCGACGACCGGCGCGCGGGGTGATTGCGACTTCTGCATTTGGTCTATCGGGTTCTCGCTCGAAGAGATGAACCGCATGCGCAGCGAGCTGATGGCTTCGCCGCTGGGCGGGTATCTTGAGACGCCGCACAACTTTTTGTCGATGACCAAGCGTTCGCTCTACCAGATCGACCGCGAGGACGAATCGGAGGGGGAGGGCCGCGGTGCGATCCGGCCGGGTGGGCACAAGTACATCTTTGTTTACCCATTCTGGAAGACGCGGCCGTGGTTCCTGTTGCCCATGGAGGAACGGAAGCGGCTGATGGATGAGCATATCCGGATCGGCCTGGCGTATCCGCGAGTGAAGCTCAACACCACGTACTCGTTCGGCCTGGACGACCAGGAGTGGGTAGTGGCCTTTGAGACTAACTTCCCAGAGGACTTCCTGGATCTGGTGCAGCAGCTGCGCGAGACGGAGATCTCGATGTACACGTTGAAGGATTACCCAATCTTCAGCTGCATTCGTCTGCGTCCGCACGAGATGCTGGACCGGCTCGGCTGAGCGGATGGCAACGAAGAAGGCTCCGGCGAAGGCTGGCAAGCGAGCAGCGTCGCCTGCGGAGTCGCGTGCGATTGCCGCCGCGGAGCCGGTTGCGGCGAAGGCCAAGTCTAGGACCAAGTCCGCGAAGCGGAGCAGTACAGCAAAGCCGCTGGCTCCGGAGCGCGTGGCGGCGATTCTGGATGCGCTGCGGCAGGCGTATCCGGATGCCGTGTGTGCACTGCTGCATCGCAATGCGTGGGAGCTGACGGTGGCGACCATCCTGTCGGCCCAGAGCACGGATGCCGGCGTCAACCTGGCGACTCCGGAGCTGTTTCGCCAGTTCCCTACACCGCAGACGCTGGCGGCGGCCAACCCGGCCGTTATCGAAGAGCTGGTTCATCGTACTGGCTTCTACCGGGCAAAGACCAAGAGCATCATGGGTGCGGCCAGGGTGGTCACGGAGCGGTTCGGCGGTGAGGTGCCGCGGACCATGGACGAGATGCTTGAGCTACCGGGCGTGGCACGGAAGACGGCCAATGTGGTGCTGGGATCGTGGTACGGCATTGCCTCCGGCGTGGTGGTGGATACGCATGTGTTGCGGCTCTCGAAGCGGCTGGAGCTGACGAAGAACGACGATCCGATCAAGGTGGAACTGGATCTGCAAAAGATCATTCCGCGGGAGCGCTGGATCGACTTTTCGCATGAGCTGATCCATCATGGGCGGCGCGTTTGTGTGGCGCGTAAGCCTCGGTGTGGGGAGTGTGCACTCGAGACGGTGTGCAACTCGGGCGATAAGACCTCCAGCACACACTAGATCCCTCTCCATACTTAGTGCGCAAAGTCCTCAATTCGCAAGACTTACAGTGAGTTACCAAAGATTACCTGGCTGAATGGGGTATCCGGAACGCGAGTGACGGATGTCCGTCTTTTCGGCGGTGGTGGAGTCCCCAAATACAGAGATCCTTCGGCTTTGCTCAGCATGACGAAGTTCGATACGCACTGGAAATTGGCGGGTTTTGGTCAGGGATGAGCAGCGAGGGTTTGAGGTTTGAGGAGTTTTGTTTGAGGGTAGCGCGTGGGGGTTATTGCTGTGCAAGGGTGCGTATGACCGTCTCAGCGAGGGAGAGGACGGTGGCCTGGGGGGATTCGGCGTGAGGGGGCAGGCCGAGGTCGCGGAGGGTTTGGCTGGTGACCGGGCCGATGGAAACGCGGAGGGCGGATTCCGGCAGGGGGACAGCGGCGGCTTCGCAAAGGGTGAGCAGGTTGCGGGCGGTGGAGGAGCTAGTGAAGG
>CAXTUW010000040.1:0-32059 GCA_964247595.1 uncultured Acidobacteriaceae bacterium
CCGCCACCGCCGAAGCTGCGCCCACCCCCGCCACCGGAGGGCGCTGAAAAGGATCGGCCGCCGCCGCCGGAAGGAGCGCTGTAGCCGCGTCCACCCCCGCCGCCGGCAGGTGCGGCAAAGCCACGCTGCCCGTTGCCGCCGCCGTAGCTACCCCCCGCGTAACCGCCACGGTTGTAGCCTCCGCCGTTGTAGCCGCCGCTCGCGGGTGCGGCCAAGCCACGCTGCCCATTGCCCCCGCTGTAACCACCGCTGGTGTAACTACCGCGATTCACAATGCCTGAGCCGCTGTTGTAGCCACCACTGACCGCACCGCGGTTTGCAAGGCTGCCGTTGTAGCCGTTCGCCACGCCGCCTCGCGCCCCGTAGCCGCTGTTGTATCCCCCGCCGCCATAGCCGCCACGATTCCCGTAGCCGGCACCATTGATGCCCGAGGCGTGGTTGAATCCTTCACCACGATACCCGCCGTAGCCGGCCGGATGAGAGTTGAACGCAGGGCCGCCCGGCCGGCCGCTGAAGCCCGCATAGGCGTGGTCGTAATAGCGTCCGCGGAAACCTTCGCCGAAGTGGTTATAGGCGCGGTTGTAGAAGAAATGACCGCCGCCCCAATAGCCGCCATAGAAGCCTGTGCCGAAGTAGCCGAAGCCGTAGTTGATGCCGCCGTAGTAGCCGACGTTGCGGCCCCAATAACCGGCATGCCAGAAGTAGCCGCCCGTGCCCCAGCCCCACCAGCCTGGTGTCCACAGGGCATCCTCGTACGGCGGCTCCACCCAGGCACCGTCAACCCAGTAGTAGCCTTCACCGTTCCAGGCCCAGTAACCCGGCGTCCAGAGATAGCCGTCACCGGGGCATAGCGGCTGGTCATATACGGGAATTGCCGGCGGAGCGATTCCGGCGGTAATGAAAATTCCCGCGTGGGCCTCGGGCGCAGCCACACTTAAGGCGGCGACGCCGGCCAGCAATGCGGTGCCGGCAACCATCTTGCGAATTGCATGCTGGAGCTTCATCGTGATCCTTCTGCCGAGTTCAGAGACTTGCACGATTCGATGTAGCAGTTCTGCCCGGCGGGAGGTACGGTCTGGGCAGCCTGCCCTTCCGTCTTCCTGCTTGTTAGACACCCCCGTACGCGCATTTGTTGCGCTGTGCTGAAAGCCGTCCTGCGTGCGGCGAGTTCCCGGCAGTCTTCGGGCTGGGCGCTCAGGGTTTGGGCGTCGCCGAGGCCAGCCGGGCTCCGGTGAAGATCGCCTTGGGGCACATCACATGCACGCCATCGTTGGTGTCGACCAGCTCGGAGATATCGACATCGCAGGCCGTCGAAATCAGGGCGTACGCATCGTCGCGAGACAGGTGCGGGTAGTCCGGATTGCCCTCCGAAAGGAAGACGATCATGTTGCGCACCGCCATCTCGGTGGCGGTCTTCAGTTCCGGGCTGAAACCCATGCTGATGTACTGGGTCGCGGTCTCGGCACGGGGCCACAGCAAATGCTCGCGCGCGGCCTCGCCCTTGTGCACGATGAATTGAAAGGTGCCCGTCAGCGAGGTTTCAAGTGCCGTGATGTCCACCTCACCGTTACCCTGCCCGGCGTGGCCGTCGCCCGCTTCGAACAGCCCGCCTTTGGCATGGACCGGATAGAAAATTGTCGAGCCTTGGACGAGTTCCTTGTTATCCATGTTGCCGCCGTGCATCCAGGGCGGGGCGGAATTGTATTTGCCGGCCGACTCCGGCGGGGCTACACCCATGGAGCCGAAAAAGGGATGCAGCGAGAGGGTGATGCCTGGTGCGAAGTCGGCGGTCATCTTCGTGCGGTCGAGCGGAATGATCTTCGTACGGCCGTACGGAAAGTCATCGGGCAAAAAGCCACGCCCTGCGCCGAAGCCATTGCAGGCCCAGGGCACATCTATGGCGACCTTGACGACGCGCACTTCAAGCACATCACCAGGCTCAGCCTCTTCGACAGCCACCGGCCCGGTAAGGATATGGCCGCCGGGGCCGCGATCCGCCTGCGGCACGCCGTCATACAACGTCCCGAGCCAGGCGGGGATGTCGGCCGGCTTCACGCCCTCGCCTTCCAGCCGCTTCGGCGGGCCGCAGGTGGACGCCGCTTGCAGGACAACTGTATCGCCCGAGTGCACCGTGAGCACCGGTTTGGCCTGTGCCGAGTAGTAGCCCCAGGCAACGGTGGACGGTGTGGCCAGCAGGGTATGGGTAGTCTGGGCGGTGGCCAATCCTCCGGCGAGAGACACAGCAAGCGCGCCGAGGGCGAGAACAGGCAAGAAAGGTGGCTTCATCTGCAACGTATAGCACGAGACCGGCAGGGGAGCGGTTCCATGCCGCTGCCTTTAGAAAGTCACAGCAGGTCCGCTAAGCTCGAGTATGGAAAACGCTGACCTCGCCCCGGCGCTGCCTTGCCCGTCTCCGCACAGGGGGATCTCTACCCGATGATGTGCAGGGCCTCGACTCCACCGATCACTGCATTTGCGACAAGTTGACGGTCAAAAGTAGCCAGACGCCCGCCGCGCACGCTTGCCAGCGCCAGCAGGTACGTGTCAGTGATTTGAGCCGAGTCGGAGAGATAGGCCGCGTGCACATGCTCCCCATCAAGCAGGGTGAGGTTATCGGGCCAAAACTCGTGACCCGGCAGAGAGCACAGGATGCTCATGATCTCGGCCACCGCAGCCGGCGTACCCGGTGAGTTTGGATAGCGGGCGTGTCCCACGATGCGCAGTACACCATTCTCAGTGAGAGGACAGGTCGCCCATCCCGTCACCGCGGTTGAGGCAAACCACTCATGGGCATAATCGTGCTGAACATGAGCTGGATCGATGAGAGCGATCAGCACATTAACGTCGAGCAGATACCGCATCAGGGCAGCTCCTCTGCCAATTGCTTCACCAACTCCGAGGTCACGCGCGAGCTGTTCGGCAGCACCGTCAGCAGAGGCACACCGTTCCTGGTGCTGAGGCTCGCGTTCACTGGGCGCAGCGCCTTGCGCGTAAGGATGGAGATTACCTCGCCAACACTCTTCCGCTCTGTCGCGGCAATTACCCTCGCCGCCGCAAGCACGTCATCGTCGATCGCTAAGGTCGTCCGCATCATCTTGCCCTCACATCAATCATCATACATCAAACATCAGACGTTAGGGTGGCTGATCTTAGCGACTGTGCAAGCAATACCAACCCTCTCGGGTTGTAAGCTTGGTCCTGGCCTCCGGTCCATCCGCTCCCCTGCGAGCACAATCAAGAGAGACGATGTCCTTGCAGCACGCCATGTTTGCCCCCTCGCAGCGAGTTCACTTCATCGGGATCGGCGGTATCGGCATGAGCGGCATCGCCGAAATCCTGCTGACGATGGGTTATGCGGTCTCCGGCTCCGACCTGCGGGCTTCCGCGACGACGGAGCGCCTGGAGCGGCTGGGTGCGCGTGTTTATCTCGGACATGCGGCCGAAAACGCCGCCGCGAGTGATGTCGTGGTGACCAGTTCGGCGGTGGCATACGACAATCCCGAGGTGCACGAGGCGCGCGCGAGAAAGATCCCGGTCATCCCCCGTGCCGAGATGCTGGCAGAACTGATGCGGTTAAAGTACGGCATTGCGGTGGCGGGTATGCACGGCAAGACCACGACCACGAGCATGATTGCGGCGGTGCTTGCTGGCGGCGAGCTGGACCCGACCGTGGTGGTCGGCGGCCGTGTGGACGCGATGGGCTCGAATGCGCGGCTGGGGCGCTCGCAGTACCTCGTCGCCGAGGCCGATGAGAGCGACCGCTCCTTTCTGCGGCTCTCGCCCATCATGGCCGTGGTTACGAACCTCGATCGCGAGCACATGGATGCCTACCGCGACATGGCCGACGTGGAAAATGCCTTTGTGCAATTCATGGATGAGGTGCCGTTCTACGGTGCGGTGACGGCCTGCGCGGACAATCCGGCATTAACGGCCATTCTGCCCCGCGTGACCCCAAGGGTGTACACCTACGGCGAGTCGCCCGATGCGGACTTCCGTTTGCGCGTTCTGCGCGCCGAGCCAGGCTGTCACGCAGCCTTTGAGGTAAATACGCGAGGGCTGGTGCTGGGGCCGTTCCCTTTGCACGTACCCGGCCGGCATAATGTGCTGAATGCCACGGCGGCGGTAGCGATCGGGGTGCAGCTGGGCATTGCACCGGAGAAGATCGCCGCCGGCCTGGGCAGCTTTCGCGGCGTCGACCGCCGTTTCCAAACCAAAGGCCAAGCGCGTGGGGTAACGGTTATAGACGATTATGGCCATCATCCGACGGAGATCCGCGCCACCTTGCAGGCGGCCCGCGAGTGCGGCTATGGACGGGTACTTGTTCTTTTTCAGCCACACCGTTACACCCGAACCCGGGACCTGATGCATGACTTTGCTACGGCATTTGGCGATGCCGATGCCGTGCAGGTGCTCGACATCTACGCCGCCAGTGAAATGCCGATCGAGGGGATCACGGGGGAGTCGCTGGCGGCTGCGATCCAGGCACAGAGTGGCCGCCGTGTGGCGTACGCGGCATCGGTGGGGGAGGCTGTGGAGCGGCTCACCGCCGATGCGCGGCAGGGCGATATGATTCTCACGCTGGGGGCGGGCAGTGTGTCCCAGGCTGGGCCGTTGTTGCTGGAGCGGCTCGGGGGCGGAATTGCAGCATAAGGGTATGGACACCACGAACTCGCTTGTACTGCCGATTTACACGCCGGCCTACCCTGTCATTCGTGTGCAGGCTGAAGATTTGCCGCAGGCTCTAGCCGGACTTGAACCAGAGCTGAAGATGGGTCGCCGCATTTGAGATTGTGCGTGGCGATAGTGTGATCGCAGAACTTCGCGCTGTTAGGTACGAAAATGTTGCAGAGGACGAGTTACCTGAGACGCCCGATTTTATGGAACGCATGAAGCGAATGTGGGGTGACCGAATCTTCGGGGACAGCACGAAATGGGTTCGGAAGATCGCGATGCTGGTTACTGATGATGGTGGTAACTAGTTATCTTGATACGAGCTTTCTGCTGAAGTCTTATCTAATGGAGTACGATTCCGAGGCAGTCGCGAACTTTATCCGCACATCCTCTCCCAGACCCTCATAAGCTCGCTAACAGACGTTGAAGTGGCCTCCGCTCTCGCTCGACAGCCCCCTTTTCGCGAGGCTAAGGAAATCTACAAGCTCTACGAGCGAGATAAGCACAACAAAGCTTTCGGCAGGTCAGGATGCAAACAGACGTGTACAGGCTCGCGGAGCATATCGCTCTCCAGTATGGCGGGCTTTACATGTTGCGCTCGTTGGATGTTCTTCACTTGGCCACAGCGCTGGACACAGGTGTAAACACCTTCGCAACTTACGATGGCCGCCTAGCTACGGCAGCAAGCAAACTCGGATTGTCCGTTCTTGGCGCACGACCCTGAGCAGGTACATCGAAGATGTAATTGCTTTGTTGCACATGAGAGCCGTTATATTGAACGTATTGGCGATCTCCGCGGCCTTGCTCGGGCTGGCGGCATGAAGGTGGTTTACAAACGCAGCTCTGCGGCGACGGCTCTTGCGATGCCGGAGGAGACCCATGTCTCCGACGCGCAGCCGCAAGCCCCGGAGCGGCAGAAACCTGCACCGGCGGGGGCACTGCATCGTGTCTACCCGGCAGGGCAGAGCCCCGCACGGGAGAACGACGCTGAGGAATACATCCCGCAGCGCGGCTCCTATGGCATGCGGGTACGCGGCGGCATGCCGCGAAGCGTAGCCGGGCGTGTTCTGCTGGCCTGCGGTGCCTTCGCGGTCCTGGCGGCAGCCGCGTTGACGGCGGCTGGGGTGCGACGCTTTCTCCTGCACGATGAGCGATTTTTGTTGAATAGTTCTTCCGCCATCGAGATCGAGGGCAATGAACATATCTCCCGCGCCGAGGTGTTGGGCGTTTTTGGCGTCGATCTCGAACGCAACATCTTTAAAATGCCCCTGGCCGAGCGCCGTGCCGATCTCCAGCGGCTGCCCTGGGTGGAGCATGCGACCCTTATGCGGCTGCTGCCGAACCATTTGCGTGTCGAGATCACGGAGCGCACCCCGGTGGCCTTCACACGGCAGGGTACGCAAATCGGGCTGGTCGATGGCGAGGGTGTGTTGCTGGATATGCCGCCCCAGGCAGCGGGCGACCCCCACTATTCGTTTCCGGTATTAACAGGGCTTGCTTTGAACGATACGCCGGAGGTACGCACGACGCGTATGGAGGTGTATCGGCGCTTTATGAGCGATCTGGGCAGTGCCGGTCCCAAGGTGACACAGTCGCTAAGCGAGGTAGACGTTACCAATCCCGAGGACGTGAAAGTGCTGATGACCTCCGGCAACTCCGATATCCTGGTGCACTTCGGGGACGAAAATTTCCTTGCGCGTTATCAGGCCTTTGAGCGGCATCTGCCCGAGTGGCGGACACAGTATCCGAAGCTGGCCTCGGCCGATATGCGTTACGAGCGGCAGGTGGTTCTGGAGATGCAGCCTGAGGGGAACGCGCCGCTCTCCCCGGACATGGCCATTGCGGGAACCGGAGCTCATGTGGCGGAGCTGCACGCCCTGCCTGAGAAGGTTCCACCGGCGGCAAGCGCTCGACGGTCTGCGCCGGGAATGGTCAAGCATGCGCCGGTGGTGCGAATGGCGGCGACAGGCCGCGGCAATGCCAGAGTTGCCGCGGAGCACCGGGCGCAACTAAGCCGGGCCAAGGCCACCAGGCGGTAGGGTCTCTGGGGTGCTGGCAGCGCAGTGCATGCGTCCGAAATCGTTGTGGGCCGGGCCTTAGTGGGGACGAGAGTGGTTTCAGGGATGGTGGTTTGGGCATGAATCCGAAGCTAAGCAATCTGATCACGGTACTGGATGCAGGCAGCTCTAAAAGCGCGGTGCTGGTGGCCGAAGCAGGCGAGGGTTTGCGCTACCGCGGGCACGGCGTCGAGCTTTCGCGCGGCATGCGCAAAGGTATGATCGCCGATCTGGCACCGGCAGCCGAGGTGATCGATAAGGCGGCGCTGGCTGCGGAAAAGGCCACAAAAGCCCCGATTGAGACGGCAGTGGTGGGCATCGGCGGACCGCACATCAAGGGCATGAACTCGCAGGGCGGCATCTCCATGGGCAGCCGCATGAAGGAAATTACGCGCGAGGATGTTCGTTCAGCTATCGATCGCGCGCGCTCCGTCGGCCTGGCTCCCGACCGCGAGGTGCTGCACCTGTTGCCGCAGCAGTTCATCCTCGACGACCAGGCCGGCATCCACGATCCGGTGGGGATGGTCGGTAACCGGCTGGAGGTGAATCTGCACCTCTCTACCTGTTCGGGTTCGGCGGCACAAAGCGTCGTTACCTGCGCGAATAAAGCCGGGTTAGAGGTGGTGGATACGGTCTTTGAGGGGATCGCTTCAGCCGAGGCCGTCCTGCATCCGGACGAGCGGGAATTGGGCGTCTGTCTGGCTGATATTGGGGCGAGCTCGACGGAGATCGTCGTTTACTTCGAGTCGGCGGTCGCGCACACGTCGGTGCTGCCCATCGGCGGCGATCACTTTACGAACGATCTCGCGGTCGGCCTGCACGTGGGTGTGGAAGAGGCCGAGATGCTCAAGCGGCATTACGGCCATTGTGTTGTCACGGCGGTACCGCAGTTGAATGAGATCGAGGTCGGCGGCGACTTGACGACCGGCAGCCAAGGTCCGCGGCTGGTGCGGCAGCGTTTTCTGGCGGAGATCCTCGAGCCGCGCGCCCGCGAGCTGTTGACCATGCTGCGGGATAACCTTCGCTCCGGCGGCGTGCTGGAAGCGATGGGTACAGGGGTCGTGTTTACGGGCGGGGGTGCCCTTCTGCCAGGTCTTTTAGACCATGCCGAAAGCCTCCTCCGCGTGCCCGCCCGCATTGGCTACCCGGTACCGTTGCCGGGGATGCCGCCCGAGCTGGCGCGACCGGAGTTCTCCACGTTGATTGGCATGCTGCTCTACACGCACCGTACCCAGATTCGGAAAGCCAATGAGGAGCAAGGGCTGCGGCAGAAGATCCATGGGCTGTTCAAGGGCAGCTTCTAGGCTCAGCGATGGAAGGAGTGCCATGCGGGAAGACCCACTGGAGAACGCGATCTGGAGCGCGTTGACGACAACGCATCGGCATCTGGCCATCAGCGCAGGCGCGGCACGCCGGTATCCCGCTACCGTGGCCCCCTACGCTGCCGTGGGTGACGATAGTCCGGCAGCGATGCAGGATCTGTGGGGTCTGCTCGAACCGGGAGAGAGCGTGTATCTCCTCGGAGAGCCCTGCCTGAGCGCGTGCGATCTGCAAAAGGATGGGGAAGTGCCCTGTCTGCAAATGGTCTTTCCCGGTGAGGCGGCGATCCCGGAGGGACCGCACGATGTGACCGTCGAAGCGTTGGATTGCCGTCACGCGATCGAGATGCTGGACCTGATCTCGGTCGCTTACCCAGGCTATTTCCGTACCCAGACCTGCAGCATGGGCCGGTACTACGGCGTACGCGACGCGGCGGGACGGCTGATCGCCATGGGCGGTGAGCGTCTGGTGTCCGATCCGTTTCGCGAGATCAGCGGGCTGTGCGCGCTCCCGGCGTATGCCGGCAAGGGGCTCGGAACAGCGGTGCTGCGGCGGGTACTCCTGGATCAGAGAGCCAGCGGTTGCGTTTCATGGCTGTACGTGACGGAGACAAATCACCGGGCGGCTCAGCTCTATGGGCGTCTCGGCTTTGAGCTGCTGCGACGGGCCGTCCTGCATCGAGTGACGCGGCCCGCGACGGGGTAGCGGCCGGTAGGTAAAATGGACATCATGTTGTTTCGCAAGCTTCTGCCGCTGTTCGCTCTCGTTATTTTGTTTGGCTCCACAGCAGCTCGCGCGCAGATCGGCGTTTATGCCACGGTGACCGGCGAACGCATCACAGGAATCACCTGCCTCGATCCATCCGGCCAGTGCGCGGCAACGGGTGGGGTGGTGCACCCCTATGGCGCGACCTTTGGCGGCTATTATGACTTTCGCAATGTCGGCCCGGTGCGGCTCGGATTGGACGTCCGCGGTGGTGTCCTGAGCGCCAACAAGAGCGCCCAGAGTTACCAGGCCAGCGGCAGCCTCATCCGTCACTACTCCGCGCTGGGCGGTGTACGCGCCAGCTTGGCCACGCCGATCAAGTACATTCGACCCTATGGCGAGGTCGCCTTCGGGTACGGCAAGACCAATGCCGCTGGCTATTCCGTGCTGACCGGCATCAACAGTTACAGCAACTACACGCAGGCGGAAGGCCTGCTTGGGGTCGACGTCCCTGTGCTGCCCTACTTGGATATCCGTGCGATTGAGTTTGGTGCCGGAGCGCTGTTCGGTTCGAACACCCACAGTTTCCAGTCGATCGGTGCCGGGGTGGTCTTTCACTCCGGCCGTTAGAACCGGTTTTGGGGAAGAGCGCGTCTTTGCTGCTGCGACATTCCCGAAACGGAACCGATCTTGGTACAGGAATCGTTTGCCGCTGCCCAGAACCTGATGCACGGTTCGCCAGAGTTTCATGCAGAATCAAAACATTGCCCTCTCCCCCGGAGGAGAAACGCATCATGTCCCCACTATCCCCACCGCCGCACCAATCCGACGACGCCATCCGGATCCACTACCACGACGAGACGCAGCGCTCGGCGCGCATCAAGGTCATTGGTGTGGGTGGTGGCGGTAACAACGCCGTCAACCGCATGATCGCGGCCAAGGTAGAAGGCGTGGAGTTTATCGCCGCCAACACCGACGCCCAGGCGCTCGAGACCTCCAACGCGCCCGTAAAGCTGCAGCTGGGCGTGAAGCTGACCGCCGGACTCGGTGCCGGGGCTAACCCGGATGTGGGACGCCGTGCCGCTTTAGAGGACTCCGACAAGATTATTGAGGCGCTCGAAGGGGCCGATATGGTCTTTGTGACGGCAGGTTTGGGTGGAGGTACGGGAACGGGCGCGGCCCCTGTAATTGCCTCGCTGGCGAGCGAAATGGGCGCGCTCACCGTGGCGGTCGTCACGCGGCCGTTTGCGTTTGAAGGCAAGCGCCGCATGATGCAGGCCGAGCGCGGTATGCAGGAACTGCTCGAATCGGTCGACACGCTGATCGTCATCCCTAATGAGAAGCTGCTCGCTGTGGCCAAGGACGCCGGTTTCTTTGAGAGCTTTCGCATTGCCGATGATGTGCTGCGACAGGGCGTGCAGGGCATCTCGGACATCATCACGATCCCTGGCGTGATCAACCGCGACTTCGCCGACGTGAAGACGACGATGGCGGGCATGGGCTACTCGGTGATGGGTACCGCGATTCGCTCAGGCCCCGACCGCGCCCGTGAGGCCGCGTTGGCGGCGATGGCCTCGCCGTTGCTGGAGTCGGGTGCGATCGACGGCGCGCGCGGCATCCTGATCAACATCACAGGCTCCAGCAGCCTGAAGCTGAATGAGGTGAACGACGCCTCAACGATCATCCAGAACGCCGCGCATGAAGATGCCAACATCATCTTCGGTGCCGTGCTCGACGAAGATATGGATGACGATATCAAGATCACGGTCATCGCGACCGGTTTTCGCGATGCACAGCCCCAGCGGCGCGAGCGCATGCTCGGCGGCGTGGCGGTGGCGGAGCCGGCGATCAGCACCGGCGCCTCATTCCAGCCGCGCATAGCGCCGCGCGTCGCCAATGCTCCGTTTGCCAGCGAGGTCTCGGCCAATAAAGCATCAGTGCTGCCCGCCCAGGAGCCGTTACGCCCTGCACACGAAATCGAGAGGTCGCTGGGTCTTCGCGAAGAGGCGAATCGTTCCCCTCGCGAGGCAGGCCACGCAGGCGACGAGCGAGGCCCACAGGCGACCGACAGCAATGGTGGGGAACGATCGTTCCACGCGGTCTCAGGCCATGCGGTCTCAGGCGCAGGATCCACACCGGGTGCTTATCATCCGATCGCCCCCGACGCGGCCAAGGCTGAGTTGGTGCCGGTGCCGGCTTCGGTCTTCGACGATGACTTCTTTCAAAAGGGCAATGAGGAACTGCGGGCCGGTCAGCGTGGCTGGGCTCATGAGGCACCCGCGGCGTCCCCCGTCAGTGGTATGGCTCAGGAGCCCGCCTCGGCCACACAATGGCCCGAGGTGCGCGTCCCATCCTTCGCCGGGTACGCGGCTGAGGCGCACAGCGGCTCTC
Source organism: uncultured Acidobacteriaceae bacterium (assembly GCA_964247595.1). Classification (GTDB taxonomy): domain Bacteria; phylum Acidobacteriota; class Terriglobia; order Terriglobales; family Acidobacteriaceae; genus Granulicella. The sequence continues at coordinate 11,145 of CAXTUW010000040.1, forward strand.
CCGAGGGCAGTGAATTGGATATACCGGCGTTTTTGCGCCGCAATCATTAAACGACCGCTCCACGGAACGAATCGCGTCATGGAAGGGAACAAGGGCTTTGTACCGCACATTCACTTTTCTGTTTTGCCTTTGCCTTCTGGGCAGCACCCACCTCCAAGCCTCCACGCGCAGGCATGCGGTAGGTCACGCGCACGGCCGGGCGGCCGTAAGGCTCAGCGTACTGCGCCGGCACGGGCATGTGGCGTTGATGAGCCGCTCCCTGGCGGGCCGACGTATTCCACTGCGCCCGACGGAACGCTTCTATGTCAGCAGCTTCACGCAAGATCCAAGCCTGATCACCGGGGGCGACGTCGCGGCCGGCGAGGACCCGGTGGTACGTGCAGCCGCGCTCGACGCGCTCGGCAACATGAATGGCACGGTATTGGCCATCGACCCTTCTTCGGGCCGCATTCTGGCCATGGTGAACCAGAAGCTCGCGCTCAGCTCGGGCGCGGAGCCCTGCTCAACCATCAAGGTCGCCGTGGCGCTGGCCGCGCTGAAGGAAGGCCTGGTCACGGCCAATACGCCGGTCAACCTGGGCGGCCACTACTCGCTCGACCTAACGACGGCGCTGGCCCGCAGCGTCAATTTGTATTTTGAGGTCCTCGGCCGCGCCATGGGCTTCGACCGTGTGAAGCACTATGCGAACGAGTTCGGCTTGGGCGAACTGGCGGGCTACGGCATCCCCGGCGAGCAACTGGGTATCTACCCCGATACCGAACTGCCGCATGAGATGGGCGGCGTGGGTCGGATGTGCTCCTTCGGCGAGAGCATCTCAATGACGCCGTTGCAGTTAGGGGCGCTGGTTTCGGCCATTGCCAACGGTGGAACGCTTTACTACCTGCAGCATCCGACAACTGCGGAGCAGGTTGCCGATTTTCAGCCAAAAGTGAAGCGTCTGCTGGACATCCAGTCCGTGATTCCGCAGATCCTGCCCGGCATGAGCGGTGCGGTCAATTTTGGGACGGCACGCTCGCTTAAGTCGAACTTTGTCCAGTTTCCCGTCTTCGGTAAAACCGGTACATGCTCGAACAACGGCACGCGCTTCGGTTGGTTCGTCAGCTATGGCGACGCACCGACGGGCCGGATCGTGACGGTGATCTTTCTCGAAGGCGGCCGACCGACCTTCGGCCCCAAGGCGGCCGAATTAACCGGAGCCTTCTACAAGGCGATGTATGAGCGGAACTACTTCGCTCCGCATGCGCCCGTGGTGGCCAGTACCGGCGGCAGCATCGGGAAATAAGGGTTTTATGCCAGGTCAAGGGAAGCGGTAGGGGCACAGCTCCGGCTGTGCTGGTATGCTTTCAGCTTCGTGCAGCCGAGAAGGCGAGCGAAATACGGAGATCCTTCGCTGCGCTCAGGATAACGGCTAGAAAGTAAAGCTGCCGCTCATCTGCTTCGAGGCTTGTGTTCACTCCGCCTCTTCCGCTTCGGGACGATAAACGTGTCAAGCATGTCCGGCACCTGCATCTGAACTGCTGAGGCAGCCGATGCAGATTGTGACAGCGGAGGAGATGGCCGCGGCGGACCGGAGATCGGTCGAGGGTGGCGTTGATTTAGCTACCCTGATGGAGAATGCCGGTGCGGCGGTGGCCCGTTTTGCGCTTAGCCATGCGGCTTCGGATGGGAGCATCGTCGCGCTCTGCGGCAAAGGCAACAATGGGGGCGACGGTATGGTCGCGGCACTGCATCTCGTCCGTGCCGGATGCTCGGTCCGTATAGCCCTGCTGGGCTCGGCTGCCGATTTGAAGGCACCGGTTGACGGGGTGCATAGGCGTTTGATGGAGGCCGGTGTTGAAATCCTCGAAATCAGGGACGAGCAGCACTTGAAAGAGGTCCTGACGGGGGCGTCGCTGGTGCTCGACGCCGTCCTCGGTACAGGCTTTAAGCCGCCGCTGCGAGGTCTCGCGGTCAGCGCGCGTGAGCTGCTGGCGGCCAACTCCGTCCCGGTGATTGCCGTAGATCTGCCAAGCGGCTGGGACGCGAATGCCATAGAGCTTCACGCTCCGCCAGCGGAGGGGGACAGCGCAAGCGAGGCCTGTCGCGCCGATGCGGTCGTTACCTTTGCGGCCCCAAAGCTCGCACATGTCTTCGGTCACCTGACGCCCGGAAACATCTTTGGTCCGGTCGTGGTTGCCGATATCGGAACGCCGGGAGGTGCGCTGCGCTCCGAAACAGACCTGCACTGGGGCGGCACAGCCAAAGCCCTTGCCGAAACACCTCGAAGCGTTGATGGCAACAAGGGCAAGTTCGGCCACGTACTGCTGATCGGCGGGGCCTTCGGCAAGTCGGGTGCGCCCGCGATGATGAGCCTGTCGGCCCTGCGTACCGGCGCGGGTCTGGTGACGACGGCCGTACCGCGGTCCATTCTGGCCGAGGTCGCCCGGATCACGCCGGAGCTGATGACCACGCCGCTCGAGGAAACCCGCAACATCGGAGGGCTGGGCCTGGATACCCTAGAGCCGGAGCGCCTGGCGAAGCTGCTCAAAGGCATCAAGGTGGTGGGAATCGGCCCGGGGTTAGGACAAGAGGGGTCTTCGCCAGAGTTCGTACGGCGCTTCGTCATCCAGGTCACGTTGCCCATGGTCATCGACGCGGACGCCCTTAATGCGCTCGCGGGCCATACGGACCTGCTCAAGCAGGCTTCGGCGGCCAGGGATGACCGGGGTGCGCCAAGAACGATCGTGCTGACCCCGCACCCCGGCGAGATGGCGCGGCTGATCGGCGGAACGGTGGGGGATGTTGAGGCCGACCGCATCGGGACGGCACGCCGGTTCGCCACCCATCACGGAGTCACGCTGGTACTGAAGGGCTGGCGGACGCTCATCGCGCACCCGGACGGCCGCATCGGCGTCAACACGACCGGCAATCCCTCCATGGCTAAGGGCGGCAGTGGCGACATCCTTACTGGGATCGTCGCGGCGATGCTGGGGCAGTACCCTGACAGGGTCGCGGAAGCGGTGGAGGCAGCTGTGTATCTCCACGGCCTGGCAGGAGATTTCGCTTGCCTCGCCCAGGACGAGCATACCGTGCTGGCGACCGACACTGTGAGCCATCTCGCGCCTGCCTTCCGTTCGCGCGTCACCGATGCGGATGGCTTCACCTGGATTGCCGGAGCAGCAACGAACGGAACCGCGACAAATAGTGCAGCCGCAAACAGGGCAGAGACAGCTGCGGCACCTGGGCCGCGCCATGGGAAAGGATGGCGCTGATGGCCTTCCATCGCGAAAAACGTCTGCGCACCCGGAGCGCGGCAGGCACCCTGGCCCTGGGTGAGCTGCTCAGCGAATTGTTGCCGGCACCCAGGCTGGTTCTTCTGCGCGGCGATCTAGGCGCGGGCAAAACCACACTTGTGAAGGGGATTGCCGCCGCGCTTGGAGCGGCAGAGCCGGACGGTGTCACGAGCCCAACCTTCACGCTGGTGCATGAGTACAAGGGCCGTAAGGTTCGCGTCTTTCATCTGGATCTGTACAGGATCGAGACCGAGGCCGAGCTCGAAGGGGTGGGCGTCTGGGAGATCGCAGATGCTGGGGATGCACTTGTGCTCATCGAGTGGGGCGAGCGCTTTGCCTCGCTGGTGGCGAAGGCCGATGCGGAGATTGCCATTGAGACCGGAGAAAATGAAACGGAACGCCTGCTGACTGTGCGCTGGCGGGAAGGATAGCTTTAGTACCCCGTAAGGGTTCTTTCAGAGCGTCTGTGATGTGAGACGAACAGCGAATTCTTTTGCGGCGCTACGGAATCGCAACGAGTATTTGGGGCAAAACAAAGGCCGCGCTCGATGGCGCGGCCCCTTTTCTGCAGATCGTTTTTCGCTTACAGCTGACGCCAGTTAGCGTTTGTCCGGGCACGAATGCCGATGAAGCTGGGGACGAAGATCATTGCAGCAAAGGCGGCGGTTTCTAAAAGGTAATACATACAAGCTCCTCGCGCGCGTACAGCTCGTGCGGCGCACAACATCCGTTGCGTGGGTTGGGTGAGTGATGCTTAGTCAGTGCCGGCGATTCAGCACCGTGCTGAGCCGTCATTCGCTGGCCAGGATCCCAGAGCTCTCGCTCTATGAGCGGCTCTGAACCCTTCATGTATAAGACAGTGCGGCCCCATTTTCGATGCGTAGATTTCGCACGTTTGTGCGTTTATCGTGATTGGTTTGACTATTGTGGCCTGTATCGTTCATACTGTCGCTTCATAGAAGTTTGTGCGTTTGGCTAAGAGTTAGGGCCTGTTCTATGCCACTCCGTCGTCTTAAAAGTCCTGAAAGCGGCTGGCAGCTACCGTACGAAAGCCCCGGCATCAGCTCCCAGTCATGCGTTCTCCCGCTCAGGGATAGAAAGCAGCACCCGATACATCGCGCAAAGTTCATCCCCGGTCGAGCCGTATTCTTTCTGCTGCGCGATGGCGGCAAGGTCGGCGAGATGATCGTCCGTGGACATGGGTACCTTGCCGAACCACAGCCTGTGCAGCGAGCGGTGGCGGTCGAGCAGCGAGTTATGCTCCGCGTTGACGTAGATGAGGTCGAAGGGGCGCGGTGTGGTCGCCAGTGAGGCCGTAACGTGGCGCAGAAAGCGGCGCAGGAGTTTGGTCTCGAACGGGTGAAAGAGGTAGGCAAGAGTCGCTTCCGGTGGAAGCGCCTGCCGGGTCGCATCGCCCTCGTGCAGCACCAGAGGGGCAAGCACTTCGGTGTTCGAATCTCCACCCCAAATCCGGATGTTGGCAGCGGCTATGGATGCCAGATGCGCATTCAGTTCCACGCCCTCGACCCGCAGAAACGGAAATTGCGAGGCAAGCAGCATGGCACGCCCTTTCCCGGCACCTACGTCCAGAAACACGGTGCGCTCGATGGGAGCCTGCGGGCTGCACTCACGCAGCCACAGACCGACGACGGCGTGAAGGATGCTGGGGGCCACGCCGTAGTAGGCGGTCAGGTCCTCGGGCGGGAGGCCGGTCCCTGCTGCGATCGTTGTGCCGGGTAGGAGACCGGAGGTGTCCGTGCCGTGAAGCCGGTCGAACGGATGGATGGCCGGGGAGGGGATGGCAGTGGGTTTACGGCGGGTGGCCATGGGGGGAAAGTAGTTGTTAGTTTTCAGTTCTCAGATGTCGGAGTGAGTGTTATTTTTTGCGCTTTTTAGGTTTGGGTAGGGCTATACGTTCATTGTCTCGCAGCGGACAAAGCCAATACAGCATTGCTCCTTTCCAAAGGCTTCAGTGTAGGGATGAGGGCTGAATGGCGGGACACTCTGTCTAGCTCAGGATCGAAAAGAGCGGTGGATGGATTGTCACGACTGCCCGGGAGATCGCTGCCAGACCGAGCAGACGATTCTCCACGATCGCACCCAGTTGGGCGTTTACGGCTTCATCGATCCCGGGTGCAGTGAGCTGGATGCGGGCGAGGAAGCGCGGCGGCAGGCCGCGGACGTTCGCTCCAGGGGCCTCTGTGTCCCGCTCCAGTCGCGCCGAGCGGACGAGGGCGGCGGCCACCACGTCCCGGTGCTGGCCGGGGATAAAGCAGTCCCGCAGCGCGGAGAGGAGATCGGCTTCTGTGAAGGTTTTCAAGAAGGCCGTCAACTAACGCCCGGTATCGTGATGGGTTGTCAGGCAGGTCTGCACGTGTCCCGCGGCCAGCATGGCCCAATCACCGGACCTGCCTGAAACCGCCGGTGCGCTATGACGGTAGTAGGCCAGCCAAAGCTGGCAGCCGCGCAGGTCGGTGATGTCTGCTCCCGTGGCGGCGGCTTCGGTCTGCGCGTGAAGCGTATCGAGCGCGGGGGCGAACTGGGCCTCAGGGGCGTCGCGCAGGGCAGCGGCACGGTCGAAGGCCTGCCAGGCCGGTGAGCCCGAGGTCGCTGCGGCAGGCGTCGAGGCTTCGTGAGCGCGCCGTGAACGAACGAGGTTCCAAAGGCCAACGGCGATCAGGATGGCGAGCAAGAGATAGTGGCGTGGTTGCAGTCGCATGGGTGTTCCGGGCTAGTGGGTGCGGTCGACCAGGTAGCGGGCGAGGGTTTTGAGCGGGTCCGCAGCTTCCCCGAACGGCTCGAGGGCGGCAAAGGCGTCGGCGATCAGGGAATCGGCATCGCGGCGGGATCGCTCAATGCCGAAGACGGCCGGCCATGTGGCCTTGTCGGTGGCGGTGTCCTTGCCGGCGGTCTTGCCGAGCTGTTCGGAGCTCTGGGTGACGTCCAGGATGTCATCGACGATTTGAAAGGCAAGACCGGCGTTTTCGCCGAAGGTGCGCAGGCGGGTGACGGCGTCCTCGGCCGTACAGCGCATGCGCGCCGTACGCTCGGGCGAGTCCAAACAGTGACCCAACCCCAATAGACCTCCGCAGACGATCGAGGTCGTGATCAGGGCACCCGTCTTGGCGCGATGGATGCGTTCAACCAGCTCGGCCGTGGGCGGCTGGCCTTCGCCCTCGATGTCCATCACCTGGCCGCCGATCATACCCGGGGAGAGGGCCCCGGGCATGCCGGAACCGGGGACAGGCCCGACGCCGGTGCCGATCGCAATGGCGAACTCGCGCAGGATCGCCACCACCGTGGGCGCGGGGGCAGGGAGTGCGGCGATGGTCTGGAAGGCGAGGGTCTGCAAGGCATCCCCGGCGAGGATGGCTATGGCTTCCCCGAAGACAACATGGCAGGTAGGCTGGCCGCGGCGCAGGTCGTCATTGTCGAGCGCGGGCAGATCGTCATGGATCAGCGAATAGGTGTGCACCATCTCCACGGCCGCCCCGAGCGCGGCGGCACCTGCGGGCAACTCGCCGGCGACGCAGCGAGCGGCCTCTTGCAGCAGGATGGGACGCAGGCGTTTGCCGCCGGCAAAGGTGGAGTGGCGCATGGCTCGATGGATCGAGTGGGGCTCCACCGTCGAACCGGGCAGAAGGCGCTCGAGCGCCTCGTCGGTTCGCCCAGCGCCCCCTTGCAGGATTGCGTGCACATCGGGAGTCATCGCTTGAAGCCGATTCTACGCGACCGCAGCCGCAACCAGCCGGCCCCACCCGCCGCGATGAGGCTCAGGGCATCGCCGGCCCACACCTCCGGCAGCGTTTGCCAGTGGATGTCGATGGTGGATTCGCCGGTCGGCAGCGCCACGGCGAGCAGGCCGTCATCCCGCTCGAGGCGCTTGGGGTGCGTGTTCCCGTTCACGGTGATGCGCCAGGCGGGATAGTCGCGCAGGTTCAAGATGAGGTCCTCGGGCGCGCCGAGTTGCAGCCGCAGGTGGGTGGGAGCGCGCCCGGAGACCGTCTCTTCCAGGGGCGGCAGCGCGTCATAATCGGGCCGCGTAGCGGCCGGGTTGGGCACAGTGTCGGGTGCGGGAGCATTGGGCTGCACGGCGAGCCAGAAGGCAGGATCGTGCCAGCGCAGTTCGTCGTTGTCGGCGGTCACAGGGGTGTACTCGTCCGTGGGTCCAACGCCATGGTGCGTGCGGAACAGGGCGACACGGTTGGCGGGCAGCTCGCGCGTTTCGCAGGCCTCTCGGAGCCGTGGGTAGGCAAGAAATGTCGCTGCTGCTACGACCGCAAGGGAAACCATCGCGCTGGGAATGGGGGCGAGCCGGCGCTGTGACGAAGCCAGCGCTACACCCAGGCCCAGGATGCATCCGAGGATCGCCAGCAGACGCCAAGGAAATTGGAGAAAAGCCAGTTCCGGGACGACATGCCACAGCGGTAAAGTAAAGTGCCAGAGCAACAGGAAAATAAGCACAGCGAGGAACACGCACACGGAGAGAACAGGGCGGCGCGAAGGTCTCAAACTGGGGTGCGAGGCCGACGCCCTACCTCGTCTGGCCGACCAAGCCCACAGCAGCGCCAATGCCGTGAGCCCCGCCATTGCCATGGAGACGAGGCTGGCGGTGTGGAGCACCTGATCGTGCGGACCGTAGCCCGTACCCCCGAAAAGAAAATTGTCCTCCACGCGCATGTTGGGGATGATCGCCATCGCGATCTGCACGTAGCGGCGCTCAAAGGCAGCGGGCAACAGGTAGAAAGCGGGGAGCGTAAGACCGAGCACGAGGCCTCCCCCCGCCTGCTTGAGCATGGGCACAGAGGAGCGAAGTGGGGTATCGAGCGGAAGTGCCCGCTCGTCGTGCAGCGACGCAAACGCCGTGCGGATACAAACAATCAGCACGAGGGCATATGTACCCATCACAGCAGCCGGGGCATTGGTCAGCCAGAGCAGCGCCAGCGGTCCCGCAACTGCCAGTGTGGATACGTCTTCGGCCAGCGCCCCGCGAAAGAGCAGCGGCATCCAGGCCGCCGCGAGCAGTTCCGCATACGCCGTACGTTCAAAAGCGCTAAAGAGTAGGTACGGATTGCCGATATACACAGCAGCGGCGAGCAGAGCACCCTCGCGCGCGGTGTACCGCACCGCCAGCGCGTACATGCCCAGCGCCGCGCCCGTGAGGGCTATCCAGGTATAGGCCGTGGTCACCGCGGCGGCGGGCAAAAGGAGGAGCAGGAGGGAGCCGAGCAGCCAGGAGATCGGGGGATAGAAGACGAAGCGGGGTTCGCCGGCGTTGAAGGCCGGCGAAAAGGCCCAGCGGGGCAGGAGCGTGCCATGGCGAATCTGCTCGCTGGCATCCATCCAGCTCTGCACATGAAAGCCGTAGTCGTGGCCGCACGATGGTCCATGGAGAAGCAGGGGCAGGATGACTACGAGGGCAAGTAAGGGCAGGGAGAGCACAGGCCAGATCGTGCGGAATCGACGGCTGGGCTGCTGAAAGCTCATCGCCTCATTGTGCCACCGGGATAACGGTGTGTATGCCCGGTATGTCCTTGGGCGGACACACCCTGGCTAGAGAGAAAGATGAATGCGGTTGGTCTAGATTCGTCAGCTAAGCGTCGTACACGATTCCATCGATCTTGATCTTGGAACACCAGAAGCAATGGAGCACATCTTTACCTGGCGCGAGCGTCGCAAGGTCCAATCTGCGCCAGCGATGAACGCCGATCCGACAGAACTGTGCCAGTACGATATTGGACTCATGCTCTCGGTGCGGCCACAATTTCGCTACCTGCGTTGCGAGCTCGCGATCGGGTAAAGCTAGGTTTGGGTCTACCATGCCATGCTCTGAAGAAGTGCGTTCGCGTGTTCTTTACCACATTCTCAAGCGAACACAGTGTGACCGCAAGCGGGTAAGTGTGGGTGCTGCCCTACACCGGTCCAAGCGGGAGGTGTGGCGGCGGGGGCAGCTCCACCTGGATCGCATCGCCGGCACAAATCTCGCCGCCGACGCGCACGATGCTCATAATGCCGGCGCGGCGGGTGCGCTTGCCCTGCCCGCCGCGTGGCCCCTCGCGCAAATCGCCGTGTGGCTCCCTACGCGGGCCCCAAAGATGCTTTTGCAGCCCCGCCCGGTAGCCGTCGATCTGGGAGCACGGCGTACGCAGGCCGGTGACCTCGAGCACGGCCGCAGGGCCAAGGCGCAGCAGCGTTCCACGCGGCAGTTCCAGCAGGCTTAGGCCGGCCGTGAGGAGATTTTCGCCCATCTCGCCGGGGCCGAGTGGGTACCCATGGCCCGCCAGCTCTGCAAGCATCTCCGATGCGAAGAGATGGACCTGGCAGAGGTTCGGCTGCGAGGCGTCGCGCCGCACCTGGTACAGGTGCTGCACGGTGCGGCCGCGGTGGGCATCGCCTTCGACGCCTTCTCCGGCGACGAGCGTGAGGCTGGCCTGCGGTTGTTTGGCGAAGCCGTGCTCGATACATCGCGAGACGGCCACAACGCGCCCGCTGAGGGCAGTCTCCTCACAGGGCTGGTGGAGGGCGATCTTTGGCAGCGAAGAGGGCGAAGAGATCATTGCGGCAGCAGCCTCAGCCTGTGGATACCCTCTCCGCCCGATAGTGGTAGCGGAAAGGTGGTTCCCTGCAGCCAGGGCCCGAACTGATCGAGGTACCAGGGGCTTATGCCGTCGCCGGACTCCCCCGTGGTGAGATTTGCGTACGCCATCCCTGTAGGGGAGGCGAGGTCGGCGGTGAAGCGCTCGCTGGGGCCGAAGTGCGAGTCGATCCAACGGATCGTCGTCGCATCGCCCGGCGCGGGCCGGACGCCCGTCGTGCCGCGGATGCCGAGAAGTGTGCTCAGGAGGTGTTGGTCCCCCAGCAGCGGATGTGCGATCTCAACCGTATGACGTTTGCCGTACTGCCACTCTTTCAAATCGGCAGGCGCGTGCGCTGCCACTAGCGAACTCTCCGTCACTGCGGCGAGGAAGTCGCTCCAGCGCGTGTAGTGGCGCGGCAGCCAGCGCGCGGGCTGGTTCTGGAGCATCAGTTCCAGCGCTGTGGTGCGCTCGCCCCAGGTATAGAGCAGCGCGACCGCGGCCGCCTCCTGCGCCTTCGTACCCGAGCCGTCATGACCCAAGATCTGCGGAACCAGCAGTGCCGGCCAAAGCTCTGTGCGAACAGCCGCAACAATCGCGCCCGCAGGGGACGTGGCGGTCAGATCGCCGTCCCAGTCGCGCAGAAGATCGGCCGCTTCCCGCAGGCGTTTCGCATTGTGCGCTAACGCTTTGGTTGAGGCGTGATCGATCGCATAGGCGAGACGCTGCGCGATTGCCTGGTCTACATCGGAATGCACGTCGGTCTCCACGCGCAACATATCCGTAGGCGTCAGGCCGTTGCGGCCGTTCAGAAGATGCATGATGCGTTCGGTGCGAAACGGATCGGTCCAGTCATTTGCGATCGCCCAGGGGTAATCGTCGGACGTGATGCGCGAGTTGGCGGTGACCAGCAAGCCACTCGCGGGATCCGCGACGGAGGGCAGATCGGCATACGCGATATAGCCCGACCACGCCTGCGACGTGTCCGACGCGTCGACAGGGGTGGGCGAGATCGCCGAGCCGATGGTGTACCTCAGCGGCGCCGGCGTGGGCGGCAACGCGGGTTCAGGCGCGGCGCTGGAGGCTGTCGTGATTGCCCGCGCGACTCGACGGTGTTTTCTCGAGCGTCCCGTAGCTTGGGCAGGACCGGACGGCTGTGCGGCTGCTCGCCGGCGGCGTAGGGGACGGTAGGCGCTCAGAATGAAGTGAGCTGCGGGTTCCAGGGACGCCTGCGGTCCATCGGCATGGCCGCGCAACGGCCCATCCCCAGGCTGCCCGTCCCCAGGCTGCCCTGCCGGGGGCTGATCGTCTTCGTCCGGCGGCAAGGTTCGCGGCAGGGTTCCCGGCAGCGCATTCGTCGGCATCTCCGGTGCGTCCGGCCGGGGGTGCTGCACTGCCGGCCCGCGTACCGGGATGCGCCCCAGGGCGTGGTAGCCGATATGGTTCCGGTCGTCGGCCCAGACAAGATTCAGCGTCGGCCCGCCAAAGCTGGCGAAGGCCGCAACCAGCGAGGCCCCGTCCGTCGCGGCATTGATGGGCAGAAATGGCGAGGTGACTGTCGCCGGGTCATAAGCCGTCCAGGCCAGTGAAAGCGCGCGGTGCTCGGAGGGGTAGAGCGGCGAGATGATGGGCGTCTCCATGCCCGTTTCCGCCGCGTTCTCGGCAAGCATGTGGGTGGTTGTCAGCACATCCAGGGCAAGGTCGCGCCCGCCGCGCACGCGGATGCGCTCCGGCCGGTGCCCGGCGAGCGTCCAGGTGCCGTCCGGCCGCAGATACTCGGTGTCGCCGCCCGTGCCGCGCAGGTGCTCGACGCGCAGATCCTGCACATCGGCACCCAAATTGGTGAGCCCCCAGGCGACATGGGCGTTGCGGCCGACGATCACGAAGGGAACCCCGGGCAGGGTAAAGCCGACTACGTCCAGACCGCCTTCTGTTGTACCCGGTGTCGGCGCGGCGTGCAGCGAGGCCTCATACCAGATATCGGGGATGCCAAGATTCAGGTGCATGTCGTTTGAGACCAGCGGGCTTCCCGAAGCGGTATGCTGTCCGCTCACGGCCCAGTTGTTCGAACCTGCGCGGCAGCCGTCACATCGTCCCGCCCCTGTAATGCCGGCGCTGACGGCGAGCAGCTCGCCGGGTCTCGCCTCCGCCGGCACTTGCAACCGCGACTGTGAACGGTCCAGAGGAATCTGTTCCACCTCGTGAGGAGCGGTGATGCTGCGGCCCTGCGCGGCGGGCGGAAGGTCCCGCCAGGACCCCACGGGGTACAGGTCCGGCAACAAAGCCGCAGGCAGGTGCGCGCCCAGCGCCTCACGGTTCATCTTTTGTGGAAAGCCGGTGGACATGTCCTGGTAGATCGCGAGGGAGACGAGCAGGCAATCCCGCGGCGACCATGGTGCCGGCTTGTATGCGAGCAGCCGAAACTCCATGGGCAGGGCACCCCGGTGCGTGTCGATATAGGCGTTTACGCCGCGGGCATAGGCTTCGAGCTGCGGATACTGGTCGCGCGGCAGGGCGGCAACGGCACGATCGGCAGCGGCACGGATTTGCAAGTAGCGTTGCCGGCGGTCGTGCTCCACCAGCCCGGGCCCGAGAATCTCCGCGAGCTCGCCCGCGGCATGGCGGCGCAAGCCGTCCATTTGCCATAGCCGGTCGCTTGCTGTGACGTAGCCTTGGGCAAAGAGCAGGTCGTCCAGACTCGCCGCTGTAATCGAAGGCACGCCCTCAGCATTGCGTGTGACCGTCACTGGCGCATGGAGGCCGGCGGCGCGCACCTCGCCATCCAACTGCGGCAGCGAGGCCCAAAGTGCGTGGCGGAGGTCGAGCACAGCGACGACCGCCGTAATCAGGATCAGAGCCGCCGCGACTGCGCCAAGGCGCACAATCCACCAAGCGGCTTGCCCCTGGAAAACGTTCTTTGGCGGAATGGGCGCACGCGCGGGTCGCGCTGTGGTGCGCCGGAGCTTCAGCCGCTTGGCCCAGGCCTGCAGACCCTGCTCAACGGGATGTTGCGGCCCCGCATTCCGGTCCGAGCGCCGGGGGGTGGCCGCCGGTACAGACCGCGTCAGCAGCCTAGGCTCGGCCCCCTCGGCCTGCGGCTCAGTGTTCTCCAGGGCGGGGCCGGGCTGCCCATCATCATCAATACGGCTCATGCGCTCTCAGATTCTATGCGATATGCCTTTGGCAGCTTGATCCGGCTCACGATGTGAGCTCGACAGGGGGCTGCCCGGCCTGGGGCTGCAGCCGGATGACAAGAAACATCAGCAGAAAGATCGGCAGCAGCAGCAGACTGCCCTCCGGCCCATCGACGCCGCCCGAGAGCATCGTCCGGCCCGCGGCGTGGGTGGCGAAGAGCCTGCCCTGCGACAGGGTGCCGCTGTCCGGAACGCCATACAAGAAGCTCTGACCCCAGTCCCAGGTCATATGAAAGCCTATGCCCCACCACAGCGACCCCGTTCGCCACAGCGCATAGCTGAACAGGATGCCGGCAATAAACACCCCGGCCAGCCCGGAGGCGTTCTCGCCGGCATTTGCCATGTGCGTGAGAAAAAACAGCAGCGACCAGAAGAGAGCGCCAAGCCAGAAGGCCAACCCTCGCTCATATGCAGGGGCGAGACGTCGGGCGAGGCCAAGCAGACCGCGCATGAGGGTGAACTGGATGTAGCCGCGAAAAAGAAACTCCTCAAACAACCCGACCAGAAGAAAGATCAGCAGCCAGGTCAGCCCAGAACGGGCAACCGCCGCCCCATGGAGTAACTGCGCGTCGAAGATCAGCAGATGCAACCCGCGCAGCAGCCCCACCAGCGCGCTGATGGCGAGAAGACCCCAGAGCGCCCCGGGCACGAGGTCCCGCAATCGCCGCAGGGGAAGGCCGTACACGGCAAAGCGGCGCCGTTCCAGCCAAGCTAGGCCACCGCCCGCGAGCAGCACCCCGCCGGCCTGCGCGATCTCCGCGATGGCTGCCGTGCTGACGATGGAGACCGGCGCAGGGGCCGGAATCCCGGTGCTCCTCGCGCTTCGAGCCGCCTCTTGTGCCTGCTGACCGTCGGCCCTGATCGCCGTTAGGTGACCGGAACCACCGGCTACGCCGAAGAAGATCGCCGTGCCCGCCAGCGTCGCCAATAAGAAAAACAGCAGGATGCCCCAACCCGCGCGCAGACCCAAGGGGCCGATCACAATTGAGAGCGGCGGGGCGGCTGAGGGGAGTGGCGCGGGTACGAGCGGCGCCTCGGATTCAAAGCTGGGCATCGGTTCTCCCCTGTGTGTTCTTCACCTTACGGCAAGCTCTTTTGTTCTGTTCCGCTATGCTGTTGAGGTTTCTATCTGATCGAGGTTTGCCGAGTGAACTGCCGTGTCTTCTACCATGATCGTTGTTTTGATGGCGCTTGCTCGGCCTCGTTATTCACTCGTTTCCATCGTGAGTGCATCGGTACAGCCTCAAGCTTCGATTATCACGGCCTGGCGCATAAGGCCGGCTCTGCCTTCGAGCGGAGCTGGCTGGAACCCCATGGTGAAAACGCAATCGTGGACTTCAAGTACACGCCGCTGCCCGAGATCACCTGGTGGTTCGATCACCACCAGTCTGCCTTTTTAACTTCTGAAGACGAGGCCCACTTCCGCGCCGGCCAGACCGGCGCGAACGGCATGCCCGGCGCGCAGGCGATGCGTCAGTTCTTCGATCCCAAATACATCAGTTGCACCGGCTGGATCGCGCACATCGCCCACACCCGCTTCGGGATGGATGTGGCTCCGCTTGCAGAGCTGATCCATTGGGCCAATATCGTGGACGGTGCCAAGTACGAGAGTGCCGAAGCCGCCGTCGAGATGGCCGCCCCGGCTATGAAGCTGACCATGATCATCGAAAGCGCGCCGACGAGCGAAATCGTGCAGCGCTTCATCCCGCTGCTGACCGCCATGCCGTTGGCCGAAGTCCTAGCGCAACCATGGGTCCAGGAGCTCGTCCGACCGCTCCTGGAGCGGCATTGGAAGGGGGTGGAGACCTTGCGCGAGCGTGCGGTAGTCAACCGCGGTGTGATCACCTTCGACATCACCGACCAGCCCACCGAGGGCTACAACAAGTTCATCCCGTACTACCTGCATCCTGAAGGCATCTACAACGTCGGGCTTTCGAAATCGAGCTTCCGCACCAAGATCTCCGTCGGCACAAATCCTTGGACGACGAAGCCGGCGAGCGAGCTCGCCAACATCGCCCAGATCTGCGAGCGCTGGGGCGGGGGTGGGCATGCCCGCGTGGGGGCAATCAGTATGACGGTCGATCAGGAAGCGCAGGCAAGAGCCGCAGCACAGGAAATCATTGAAGAACTCCGAGCCCGCGCTTGAAACCGGGTGCCCCGTTCTTTGTTGATTCTGACATAGGCGGGGTGCTCTTCTCCCGAGCGCCACGAGTCCTCGTGGAAGCGCCACCTGTTTTCCTGCTTGCTGCTTGCTGTTTGCCGCCTTTACGGCCGCAAATGCAGCTTCGTGATGTCGTTGAACATCACCAGCACCGCAAATACGATTAGGCAAACAAACGCCACTTGATACACCCGTTCCTTGATCACCTGATTCACATCGCGGCGCATCACGGCCTCGATGATGAGGAACAGGATCATGCCGCCATCGAGCACAGGGAAGGGCATCAGGTTCAGGATGCCGAGATTCAGCGAGATCGAGCTCATCAGCCGCACCAGCGTCCAATAGCCGTTGTGCGCGGCCTCGTCGATCATCGTCGCCATGCCTACCGGTCCGCTGACCGACTTCACCGCGACCTGCCGCGTGAACATGCCCTTGAGCACCCGCAGGATCAGCGTGGAATCGTCAGCGTTGTCCTTCGCCGATTGCCTCGCCGCCTGAACCACCGGCAGCTGGACCACATCGACCGGGGTGGGCTGCGGGCGAAAGCCGAGCCGGTACTCCGGCGCGCCGGCGTTGCCGGTCAGCTTCTTCGGCGTGATCGGAACCACCAGTTGCTGCCCGTGGCGCAGAACCTCGAGCGTCGCCGGGGCACCGCCACGGTCTTGCAGGTAGGCCAGCAATGTCTGCACGGAGTGCGGCGCCAAGGCATCGATGCGCTCAATTTGATCCCCGGGCTGCAATCCCGCTAGCGCAGCCGGCGTGCCGGCCTCAACGGCCTGTACAGCGATGGGCTGCGCCTGCTGGCGCGGCAGCAGGCCGACGTGCTCCATGCTGCCTGCGGAAAAATCACCGCTTCGATCGCCTGTGTCGATGAGCAGCGAACGCGAGAGCGTCGTGCCATTGTGCTGAAAGGTCACAGGCAGGGTAGCGCCCATGTGCAGCGCGGATTCTTCCTCGACGGCCAGCCAGCTTGGGTTGGCCTTGCCGTTCAGGTCGAGGATGGTATCGCCGGCGCTCATCCCAGCGCCCGCTGCGGGGGAACCCGTCGGCACATAGTCGAGCACCGCCGCGCCCGTGAGGTACTGATCCACCTCATGGTGGTAATGCGCCACAACGAACAGCAGGACGAAAGCCAGGATGAAGTTGGCGACCGGCCCGGCCAGCGCGATCAGCACGCGTTGCCAGCGCGGGTGGGTGTTGAAGTCCCCGGGGTCGGAGGTCGTCTCGCCGGGAGCGTCGCCCGCCATCTTCACGTAGCCGCCCAGCGGCAGCAGGTTCACGCGATAGTCCGTCCCCTTGTGCACGTAGCCGAAGAGCCGTGTGCCGAAGCCCAGGGCAAAGGCCTCCACCCGCACGCCGCAAAGTTTCGCCACAGCGAAGTGGCCGAACTCATGCACCAACACCATGATGCCGAGCACCACTGCGAACTCGGCGACAACTTGAAGAAGATGCATACGCTGGAGAAGGACCTCGGAAAGGGATGGTAGGGGAAGGGGTTCAGCGCTCAGGCCCTCTGCAGAACAGCCTCGCGCGCCTGCTCACGAGCTCGCGTGTCGGCTGCGAGCACCTCTGCGATAGACGCGGGCGAACCCGGTGAAGTGAGCATCAGCACCGCTTCGATTGTACGCGGGATGCCGAGAAAGGGCAGATTCCCCTGTAGGAACATCTCTACGGCGATCTCATCGGCCGCGTTGAGCGCGATGCAGTGCGCCTGGCTCGCAGCGGCAGCCTCGTAGGCCAGCCGCAGACAGGGGAAGCGCTCGAAATCAGGTGTCTGGAAGTCGAGCTGCCGCAACGCGGTCATGTCAAAGGTCAAATCGCTGGCCACGCGCTCCGGCCAGCTCAGCGCATACAGAATCGGCAACCGCATGTCCGTAACCGAGATCTGCGCGAGGATCGAGCCGTCGATATATTCGACCAGCGAGTGAATCGTGGACTGCGGATGCACCGTGACGCGTACCCGCTCGGGCGGCAAGTTGAACAGCCTGCAGGCCTCAATGATCTCCAACCCCTTGTTCAGCATCGTCGCCGAGTCCACCGTGATGCGCTGCCCCATGGTCCAGGTCGGGTGCTTGAGGGCCTGCGCCGGGGTGATACGCTCGAACTCGCTCAGCGGCGTGTTGCGGAAGGGACCGCCCGAGGCCGTCAGCCAGATTTGCTTGACCTCGTTCGGCGCACCGCCGCGCAGGCACTGGTGCACGGCGTTGTGTTCGGAATCGATCGGCAGCAACACCGCACCATGTTTGCGCGCGGCTTCGAGGATCAAATCGCCTGCGGCGACCAGGCATTCCTTATTCGCCAAACCTATAGTTTTTCCGGCAAGAACGGCCGCATAGGTGGCTTCCAGACCGGCAACCCCGACGATGGCGGAGACCACAAAATCCGCCTCGGACAGGGTCGCCACGCGCACGGTCCCTGCCGTGCCGTAGACAACCTCTACGCCACTCACCCCGGCTTCACGCAGCTTCGCCCCGAGCTGATCGGCCAGCGCCTCCGTGGCCATGGAGACGACCTGCGGACGCCAGCGCCGGCACTGCTCAAACGCAAGCTGAAGGTTGGCACCGGCAGCGAACGCGACCGGGCGGAACAAACCGGCGTGCGACTCGCAAAGGCTGAGGGTCGACTGACCGATGGAGCCGGTCGAGCCGAGGAGAGCGATTCTTTTCACTTTGCTATCTTCGCAGAATCGAGCAGGTTACTTGGTAGCTTGCCTAGCCTCAAGAGCAATGATCCGTTCACGGATATCCAATGCCAGATCAATCTTTTGGGAAAGTTGCTGAAACGATTGATCGAGTTTCTGAGACAGGTGCTGGACCGCCTGCGTCTGTTTCTCGTCTACGCTATCGATCTTTTGGGAAAGCTGCTGCACGGATTGATCGAACTTCTGCGACACGTACTGGACCGCTTGCGTCTGCTTCTCGTCACGAAGCTGCCTTTCAGTATGAAGTGAATCGATGGAAACTTTGATCGATTTCAGTTCGGGCACGGGCAGGTCCTGAACAATCTCGCGAAGCGACTCCACGGCGTTCTTCGATTTCATCGCGGTCACGCCCATAACGCGATCTTGTCTCACACCTGGTTAGAGATGCATAGCACGTTCGTAACCCCTCAGAGCGCCTCGCGCAGGACAACGGCAAACCACAACACCGGTGCCGCGAGCAGCAGCGCATCGATGCGATCCAGCATGCCCCCGTGCCCCGGCAATAGCGTGCCGGAGTCCTTGACACCCACGCCGCGCTTCAATGCCGACTCCACCAGATCGCCCAGCTGCGCCCCCATATTCAGCAGCATGGCCAGCAGCAGAAAGTACCACCACGGTTCGCGCGTACCCAGGCGTGCCCAACTGGCGCTGCGGGCAGCGAGTTGGTTGCCGAGCACGACAAGTCCCATGCCGAACCCCACGCTGCCCGCCACGGAGGCGATCGCGCCCTCCCATGTTTTGTTTGGCGAAAGCCTTGGCGCGAGCTTGCGGCGGCCAAAGTTTTTGCCGATATACAGCGCCGCAATGTCGCCGCACCACACGCATAAGAACAAGAACAGGAGCAACGCCGTGCCGTCCTCCAACGCTAAGATACGGGGGACCAGCGAGAGCGGGTAAGCAACATACAGCAGCAGAAAGACACCCGCCGCGGTCTCCGGCAGCACCTGCGCCAGCGGGCGCTGGAAGGCATTCCAGAGCAGCAGCAGCAGTGTCGTGAACGCCACCGCGGTGATGGGCTCAAAGGGCCGCAGGGCGGAAACGGTAAAGAACAGCGCCACGGCCGCAACCGTCCAGACAAGCGGCACCGGGCTTCCTGCCTGGGCTGCGAGACCGCGGAACTCCAGCGCGGCCAGCAGGGCAACGGCCCCGCTGAACAGGGTGATCAGCCACGGGATGTCGAGGTAGATCAGCGCCGCCACGAGCGCGATGAGAACAATGCCGGTGAGAATGCGCTTCATGCGTCCCGTTTAGGGTACATGGTCTTATCGCGACTTACCCAGAGCTATGAAACTGTCATCTCGACGGCCCTGAGCGTAGTCGAAGGCGCAGTGCAGAGCCCCACAGTTCCCAGCCCGTGAACAGCAGGTGTCTTTCGGGGATGACAAACAGCAAAGCGATATGCTGCACACCTGCCGCTAAATTTGCTTGGTCGCTAGCGCGTCGTTGGAATTGCCAGTGCCTGACGCGTGAAGGACAGAGACAATGCGCCCCCTTGGGTCCAAGTTCCGAATAGTGATTGCCCATCAGCGGCGATCTGTCCCGTCCAGCTTCCCTGCACCACCGGTACCGCGATGGTGATGTGATCACCTTCAATTGCCAGGGTGCAGGCCATCTGGAAGGCTCGCTGATCGAGACTGTCCATTGCACAGCCGATTACACCGTTGACTCCGGTTTCGAGGTGAAGTTGAATCTGGAGCTTACCCTTGCCGGTGTCGAGCGTACCTCGCCAGATGCCGGAGATATCCGGTTTAGGCACTTGTGCCGTTGCATAAGAGAGAGGCAACAGGGTGACAAGCAAACATCTCTGGGCCAGCCGCATGGGACGAATTTACCCCACCTCATGTCGCCGAGAATACTTTTCTGACGTGATTGCTCAACACTGAGCGAAGGAGTAGTGAACTGCGTCTGCTGCCGTCCGCTCAGCACAGCGGAGGATCGCAACCTCCTCAGCGCCGCACCATCGCCGCTTCATTCGGCAGCACGCCCGAAAGGTCTTCGTCGCTTGCCTCACCCAAGCCACCGAAGCGCCGTTCGCGCGCTTGATAGGCGGCGATAGCCTCCAGCAGATGCACGCCGCGAAAGTCCGGCCACAGCCGCTCGGTGACGAAGATCTCGGCGTAAGCAATCTGCCATAGCAAAAAGTTCGAGATGCGCTGCTCGCCGGAGGTGCGCACGATGAGATCCGGGTCGGGCATGCCGGCCGTGTACATCGCCGAGGAGATCCCTTCTTCGCAGACGCGCGTGTTGATGGCATCGTCCACACCCTCGGCGGCCAGCATGTCCTCCACCGAAATCCCGCGTTTGGCGGCCTCGGCAAGCATCCGGTGTGCCAGCGTGCGCGCTGCATCGACGATCTCTGAACGCGAACCGTAGTTCAGCGCCAGGGTCAGCGTGGTGCCGGTATTTTTCGCGGTGGCCTCCTCAGCCCAGTGCATCGTCTCCTGTACCTCGCCGGGCAGCTCATGCGTGCGCCCGATATAGGCCATGCGAATGTTGTTGTCCTGCATGCGTTGAAGGTTGGAGACGAGATAGTTTTTTAACAGCCCCATGAGGAAGTTCACCTCATGCTTGGGGCGGCGCAGATTGTTCTCAAGCGAAAATGCGTACAGCGTCAGCCACGGCAGATCGATACGCGATGCGGTCTCGACGACGAACTGCACACCCTCGGCACCCTGCTTGTGGCCCAGAAAGCGCTTCAAGGCGCGCTTGCCGGCCCATCGGCCATTGCCGTCCATGATGATGGCCACATGCTCCGGGATGCGTGCGGGGTCAAGCGTGTCATAGAGGGCCCGCTCCTCGGGGGAGAGTTCTCCGGCACGGAAGGATCGCTGATAGGTACGGGCTGGGGAGGTTTCGCGCACTGCAAGGTCGCTCCCCATGACGATAGCCCAAAGGGCATGGCGTGGGAATAGCCCAAAGGCAGCAAACAGCAAACGGGGGAGAGATGCGAGGGCGGCAGGGGGGTGGGCGGAGTCGGGGCCCGGGGGGGGGGTGGGGGCCCCGCCCCGGGGG
>CAXTUW010000041.1:0-31065 GCA_964247595.1 uncultured Acidobacteriaceae bacterium
AGTGAGGAGTGCGTGGAGGCGGCGGAGGGTATCGACGGTGTAGTTGGGTTGGCCGTTAGGTTGGGGGCCGTCGATGGCGGAGGCTTCCAGGCCGGGTTCACCTTGGCAGAGGAGCTCGGTCATGCGGAGGCGGTCGGTGAAGGAGGCTATGGGGCCGTTTGGTTTTAGGGGCTGGCGGGCGGTGGGGGCGAGCAGGACTCGATCGAGGGCAAAGCCGTCGCGGGCGGCGCGGGCTACGGCGAGGTGTCCGCGATGGGGCGGGTCGAAGCTGCCGCCGAAGTAGCCGATACGCATAGTTGAGTGATGGGGTTGGATAAAGCGGTTTGTTCAGGTTTGAGGTATGAGGGTTTGAGGTATGAGGGATTTAAGTTTGAGATACGAGGGTTGCGGTCTGGGAATCTGAGGAGTTGGAGTTTTCGTTCGGTCTAGCCGTGCATGGGAGTTGCCAGTTACGTGTGTGGCGCGGAGCCCGGCAGCCACAACAGTGACGCGAAAAGGATCTTAAGCGTTATCCGTCCAGGTGACGGCGGTTCGGACCGGGTGGGTGTCGATCGCAGTTTCGATGATGGAGACAGGGCCGGCGCGTTGCTGGCGGTACATGCGGCCGAGGTACTCGCCGATGATGCCGAGCAGGGTGGCGTTGATGCTGATGGAGATGAGGATGAGGGCGGCGAGGGTGGTGAAGCCGGCGGGCCAGGGGCGCTCAAAGATGAGGCGGCCGATGGCGTAGCCGATCATCATAAGGATCGTGAGGACGCTGACAGCAAGGCCGAAGTAGGTGGCCACGCGCAGGGGGACGGTGGAGTGGTTGAGGATGCCGTCGAGGGCGAGCGATAAGAGCTTTGAGAAGGGGAACTTGCTTTCGCCGCGCTCGCGGGCTCCGCGGGTATAAGGGACGCCGACCTGCTGAAAGCCGAGGGTGGCGACCGTGCCGCGCAGGTACGGGTTGGCGTCGCGGTAGGCACAGACAAGATTGATGACGCGGCGGCTGATGAGGCGGAAATCGCCGGCATCGACGGGGAGTTCTTCTTCGCTGAGCAGATCAATGAGGCGGTAGAAGACGGCGCGGGCAGCGGTGATGCCGCGGCCCTCCTGGCGCTGGATACGGACGCCGTAGACGACATCGGCGCCACTTTGCCAGATTTCGAGGAATTTTTCAATGAGCTCGGGCGGATCTTGGAGGTCCACATCGAGCTGGACGGCGGCGTCACCGCGGCACTGCATGTAGCCGGTGAGGATGGAGCGCTGGAAGCCGAAGTTGCGGGAGAAGCGGAAGGCGCGGACGCGGGGGTCGCGGGCGGCGATCTCGTTCAGGAGCGCGAAGGTGCGGTCTCCGGAGTGGTTGTCGGTGAAGACGAATTCGAAGCGGAAGCGGTCGGAAAGACCCTCGGCGATGGCTGAGATCCTGGTGTGGAAGGGTAGGATGTTGGGCTCTTCATTGTAGACGGGCACCACAATGGAGATCAGCGGGAGCGGCGGCATAGGGGCTATGATACCCGGCTGATTGCGGGTGGGGAGGAGCTCCGGGGAGAGTTGTGCGGCCCCCGGCGAAATACGCCGGGGGCTCTCCGCTGTGCAGACGATGAAGCTGTCCCTTTCGGTCGAGATGACAGCCTTGCGGGGGACGGGGTACAGCCGTGACGAGGTTATGGAAATACTGTCTGCAACGTTGCGGGCCGCACCAGCAGGTTCCATACGGGAATAACAGCATGCACCGCATACCTGAAGGGTATTGCCGCTATGCCTCTAAGGCAGCGGCGGGTTGGGTTGCTGTGTGCTTGGCGCGGACGGCGGCCCAGGTGCGGCGGAGGCCTTCGTCGAGTGTGACGGCGGGGCGCCACTGGAGGATGCCGTAGGTGCGATAGACCTCGGATTCGTAGCGGAAGATCTCGCGGTCGATGTAGGGGCGGGCACCATAGAGGACGAGGCCTTCAGTGCCGGTGATGCGCTCGATGCGCTGGAGGCAATCGCGTACGGTGACGACCTCATTGGAGCCGACGTTCCAGACGTCGCCTTCAAGGCCGGGGGTGATGAGGCCGAGGAGGATGGCATCGACGACATCGTCGACATAGACGAAGTCGCGGGTCTGCTTGCCTTCGGTGACGTCGATTTCGCGGCCATCGGCGAGGGCCTCCATGACCATGGAAATCAGCATGCGCGGCGACTGGCCGGGCCCATAGACGACGGTGGGGCGCAGAATGACGGTCTCGAGGCCGAAGGTGTTGTGAAACATGCGCGCGTAGGCCGTCTGCGCGGCCTTTGAGGCGGCGTAGGGCGAGGGCGGATCGAGGGCAAGATGCGGGTCAAATGGCGCGGCGTTCTGGCCGTACTCCTCGGTGGAGCCCATCAGGATGACACGTTTAACGCCGGTTTGGGCGCAAGCGGTCAGGACGTCGATGGTGGATAGGAGGTTCCACTCAAGGGTCTGGGCGAGTGAGCTGTAGCTACGTTCGGTGGAGACGTGGGCGCTGAGGTGGACGACGTAGTCGGGCGCCCAGTCACGGACGGCATCGCCCATGTGCCGGACCTCTTCGACAACTGTGAGCGGAATGGGGAAGGGAAGGGTCTCGAGGATGGCGGTGCGGCGGCTCTTGCCGACGATCGCGATGACCTCCGCCCCGGCACCGTGCAGCGACTTGAGCAGTGCGGTGCCTATAAAGCCTGTCGCGCCGGTGACGGCGACGCGCTTTTGGGACAGGCTGGGGAGATCGGGTAATGGCATGTAGGTGCAAACTCAATGATTCTTATTCAGTTTATCTTAAGGAAATGATCCTCTACGCGTGTGAGCCGCACGGTGCCGGCTTTCTCCAAATGTTGGGCTGAAACGGTACATCAAAGTGTGCGTGCACCTAAACAGGCCGACGCTTGGTAAGCCAACGTAGATCCGGCTCTGAAAGTATGGACTCTGACAATGTTTCAGATAGCGGGGGACCGAGGGGATACACGAGAGCAGCGAGGAATAGAATACCCAAGGCAATGCCTTTCGCTTGGCCAATGAACCGTTCACTGTGATGAATGAGGAATGTGGTTATAGAAAGGATGAAAACGCAGAGATTTAGCATGAGGCGCAATCCAGGAACATGAATGCCCGACCGATGCGCTTCGATGGCTGTAAAAAAAAGCATAGCCAGAGGAGCGTAAAGGTGTATTAGCGTTCCATCACCGGAAAAGGCTGTTAGGTATATGGAAGAGATAGTTAGAAGGAGAACCTGGTTTATTAGCGGAAGTATGCGAATGCGAACAAGATACAAAGTTATGCCACTAAGGGCGGTGAACGTAAGATAATAGCGCAGTGCATTCGGGAAATGATGGGAGTGGTGTAAGACGTTAACCATGAAGCTTTTGTAGAGAGCAAAGAGCGAGTGATCGACACCGTTCTCATCAAATTGCCACTCGGCCATGTAATTCATTTTGAAGCTCGCGAGACCAGCAACGATTCCTCTGAATGCGACAGGGATAGAGGGGCCAAGGATGGCAAGCGAAATCACGGAAACTGCCAGGAAGATTGCGGCTCCGAAGAGCACTTTGCTCCATTGTCTGCGAGAAATATAAAGGCCAAACAGAACGAACGGGAAGAGCTTGAGCGAGGCGGCGAGTCCGAAAAATGCAGCCGCTAACCACGACCGTCCTGTGGCGTAGGCCCATAGACCGACCAAAACGGTCATAAAAACAAGCATTTCGACATTGCCCCGATCAAAAAGGAGGATCACCGGCCAGGAAAAGAGTGTAATACTCGCCACAAAAAAAACTGATTGAAACCACTCGATTCCGCGCCGATGAAGGACTCGTATGAATAGTAAGGCAGGTACGAGGAAAGCCAAGATACTGAAGGCGACAAAGGCGCGGAGAGGATGATGCGTGGAGCGGAAAAAGATTTCGAGAAAGAGTGCGCACGGAGCGGGATAGTTGATCGGAAAGCCGACCTGAAAGAACTTTGCAGAATGAAAGAACTCGAATTTGTAAGCGAAGGTGGTGAAGTCGTTAAAGCGGACTGAGTCATTGGATAAAGGATAAGCCTGGTATCCCCCAATGCGGCGAAGACGCTCGACAAGGTGGAAAGCCAGAGAACAGACGAACAAAAGGATTGTCCAGAGCTCGAATGAAATGAGAGCCGGAGTCAGTGACCCTCCACCTGATGACACGCTCGATCTTGTTGGCTCAGACATTGCGTCACTCTAGCATGGGTATAGCGGCGGGTTCATCACCAAGGGTAAGCGCATGTGCACCTCTAAATCTGAGAGGAAGTGCAGTTGCGCGCGCAAGCAGCTTTCGAGTTACGACAATCATGGTAGCTGGGCTGTGCTGTTTACCGAGTGCAAATACCGGTTCGTATGTTGCCGAAGGTCCGCGGGCTGTTTACCTCAAGACAGATATCTGCATCCGGCGCAGTAAGCAGGAAGGCAAAGGGTTTCGGTATGGATGCCACCTCGCTCCTGGAGAAGCGAAAGTTTGCAAAGTCCGGGTCTTTCCAGGTCGCACCGGAGTGTTGAAAGAGAATGGGATCGATGCGATCCATGAAGAGGACATCGACGTAATTCAAAGCAACATTGTCGCTCACATAGATGGGCATAGAAGTTCCTGCTTTCGCCTGAACATCCGCTAAGGCTTCGGGCATTGAAGGCCAGAAAGTTGTTGCCAGTTCTGCGGCATAGACGTGACTGTAGTATTCCAGACTGAAGCGGACCATGGAAGAAAATAGAAACATGGCCAGTGTGCAGCTAAAAATGAATCGCATCGACTTTGAATGCAACTGCTCCCAAATAAACCAGCTACCCGCGGCTGCAAGTGCAAGAATGGGCAGAAAAACGAAGCCGGCTCGTGAGCTGTTCAGCGGGATGATAAAAACAAGCGGTGCGAACGCAAGAAGTCCGGCCAGGAAGGGATCAGAGAATTGATGCGTACGCAAAAAGGCAATACATAGGGCAATCACAGAGAGCAATGCCAGCGCGGCAACAATTGGTGGAACTCCATGAACTGCGGCCAGTTGATACCACGGCGGTTGACCTATGCGCCCGTCGTTAAACAGGTGACCAAGATATCTTAAATTGGTTGCGATCAGAGGGCGATCGCCAAGATCATGTCTTGCCTGGTCCAACCTAGAAGCGGCTAGAAGCGGTGCCGTGAACGGTAAATGGGTCTCAAAGGCGAAGTTTTTATGAAAAACATTATTCTTTAGCGTAAACCAATAGACTGGCGCGCACATCACAAGAAATACAATAAGCGAAACTGCCCATTCAAATTTCTGCGGCTTGAGTCGCCCTATATTCATACAGTAAAGAAGCAGGATATAGATAGGTACTACAAGGACCATCACACCATAGGTGTACTGGAGACATACAAAAGGCAATAGACACGCCAGAATGCGCCAACGAGTAGGCCTATCCAGGGCCCAGCGAATTGCCCAAAAACCCCAAGCTAAAAAGAAGGGTAAAGGACTGTTTTCGATGCCCCAACGTGACAGCATAACGTGCCAGGGTGAGAGTGCCAGGAAGCACAGCGCCAACAAGGCAGGACGCGAACCGTACCAGCGGCGGACGGCGACAAAAAAAAGGGGTAGGCAGAACAGGTTAAGAAGCAGCGGAAGTAAACGCGCGCTGACCCGACTTAGCCCAAGGATGGCCACAAATGGAATATTCAGGTATGCCTGTAAGACGTTTTGCCCCGAGCCCCAGGATAAAAAGTAAACCGGTAAATGGTATCCCCAACGATCAGCACCGGTATGCAGCAGCGCGTAGCTCTCATATGCCTCAGACAGCTCATCCTGGTGCAAGCCAGCCGGAACAGCCGGGAACCGATACGTGAGAAAAGCCGCGCCAAGAAGTAAAAGAAGGGTCAGCGCAAAGCGCTCTCCTCTAGAGAGTGGTTGGCCCAACTTCCAAGCCCGATCACCAAGCAAACAAAACTCCTTCCGGGGGCACAAACTATAAGTTGCGGGTGCGAACTGCGGATCTCTCACAGTGTGCCGGCAACCAGGGATGCGCGTAGTGTAGCCTAAGCGCGAAAGCAAAGAAATATGATTACCGCCGCAGGGCAACCCTCGACGACAAAATGTGGAGAACGAGTTGCACTCAGGTAGGGAACAACAGGGTAAACCTCAGAACTTCGGCCATATCCGGGCCCTTGATGGAATCCGCGGAGCGGCTGTGTTTGTTGTGTTTTTGTACCACGCACTTTCCTATGAACTGGTTGGCAACTCGGCTGCGGTCGTTGCGTTGCGGAAGACGGTCTCGTTCGGCTGGGCAGGCGTCGACGTGTTTTTTGTGCTCTCCGGATTTTTAATCACAACGATTCTGCTCGATGCACGGGAGACTGCGAATTACTTCAAGGTCTTCTACGCCAGACGTGCCTTGCGCATCATGCCACTGTACTACCTTGTACTCGTGGGCTCAGTCCTGCTGGAGCCCGGACATTACGGGGTGCGCGCCCAGTTCTGGTATTGGCTGAATCTTTCCAACCTGCCTACGGCCTTTCATCCCTTCATCATCCCTTTTCTGGCTCACTTCTGGAGTCTGGCGATTGAGGAGCAGTTCTATCTCGTATGGCCGACACTTGTGCGGCACCTGCGCGTTCGGCACATCGCGGCGCTCTGTGGAACTGTCATTCTGGCGGTATTTGCCGCGAAAAATTTTCCGTTCACGCTGCATATGAATGCACGTTATCCGGAATTTGTGTACCGGCTCACGCCGTACAGGGTGGATACGCTGTGTGGGGGAGCCCTGCTTGCCCTCACTGCCAAATACCGGCCCCACTGGCTTCAGCATCGCGGCAGTTTGTGGGGAGCGCTGCTTTTGGGTGTTTGTGTGTTCGCGGCCGCGGGCGGAAATTACAAGGCAGCGGCTGTTATCCGATTCGGTTACAGCGCCTTGCTGCTGGCGTCGTGCGCGCTTATAGCGCTCTCACTTTTTCCCGAAAGCGTACCCTCACGCTTTTTCTCGAATCGCGCGCTCCGCACCTTGGGCCGATACAGCTACTCATTTTATCTGTTCCATCCGATTTTGGTGAAGTATGGCGCTGAGCATCTATCCGGGGTGCAACGCCGCGCCCCTTTTCTGCACACTGCGAACCAGGCGACCCTGTTTCTGTTGCCCTTTGAATTCTCGGTGGTGTTGGGGGCGAGTGCGCTTTCCTGGAGGTTTCTGGAAGAGCCCATTCTGGCAGCGAAGCGGCACTTCCGGTATCAGCCGCGACCGGAGCACTATTTGGCCTAAGGGCGATGCTCTAGAGCTTCGCAAATACAGTTGTGGGCAGAGCAGGCGGCTCCATTGCATCTGTTGCACAAAGATCCGCGTGACCTTCGATGCGGAGCCTATGACATTTCTACGGTGAGTTTTCCTAAGCTTAAGCAGTAATTTTCGTTTTCAGGCGCAGAAAGGGCGTTTCGTAGAAGCGGTAGCTTAAGCCGGCCAGCAGCAAGGTACCGGCAAGGGCAATAAGGGCAAAGCGGAAATGATGGCCCCCGGCAAGACGGACATAGAGCTCATGCGGAATGTCATGGAAGATGTAAGCCCCATAGCTGATCCGCCCGAGCCAGCGTAGGGGTGGCACCGAGAAGACCTTTGCAGTCTTGGACCCGGGTGAAAGGCAGCGAAGGATAACGGCAGCCGACAACAACGCGATCAGGCTGAAGCCGAAGGTCTCGAGAAAAGTGCCTCCTGGTGAGCTCAGCAAGAACTGGGGCGGACGCAGGATAAGTAAAGCGAGGGCTACGGCGATCCAGGCTACCGGACGGGCCCAGCGCAGCAGGCGTTCGCGGTGCGCTCCGCGGTAGAGCAAGGCGGCTCCAGCCCCCCACAGCAGGGTATCGAGGCGAGCCGGTGTGGAGTGCAACAGCATCCCTGCGTCAAGCCAGCCGGACGGGAATGCGGTGATGGCGAGGGTACGAAGAATCGGGGATAGCAGAAGTGCTCCGCCGCAGATCCAGAGGAGGGTACGGCGGCTGCGGACGGAAAACACAATCCAGGGCCACACAAGATAAAACTGCTCTTCCACGCAGAGCGACCAAAAGTGTCCGAGGTACAGCTCACCGCCCTTCCGAGAAGCCAGTTGACCGTTGATGACATGAAGGGTCGCGGAATCGAGCGCACCGGGATGGAAGAAGCCAATCCAATTGGCGAGGTAAGCCGGCCAGAGGAGCCAGCGGCTATCCCACTGCCAGTGGGTATGTAAATTCAGAATTAGGACTGCGAGAAAGACGCCATAGTAGAGCGGAAAGATGCGGAGGGTGCGCCGGACATAAAAGTTTCTTGCCCGATTTGGTGCATCTACCGTGTCGAACAGGATTCCAGTAATTAGAAAGCCCGACAGGACGAAGAAGCAATCCACACCAACCCAGCCAAGCGGGAGATACCCGTAATGGTGAAAAAAGACATACAGAAAAGCTACCGCCCGCAGACCGTCGAGCGCGGGAAAGTACACACGATTCGTGGGAGTGATTTCCGGCGCGTTGCCCGCGACGACGGGGTAGGTAGACGGCATCTTTCAGGTGCTGTGTCGAGTGCAGGTTCTGTTCAGGTGTGAGGTTTAGGGGTGGCGAGGGTTGAGGGGGCCCTCGCTGGGGTTAGGCGGCGGTGGCTTCGGCTTTGAGGCGTTCGGCGGTGTCGTGGGCGATCAGGGCGTCGACGGTGGGTTGCAGCATGCCCTCCATCACCATGGCGAGCTGGTGGTTGGTGAGGCCGATGCGGTGATCGGTGAGGCGGTTTTGGGGGAAGTTGTAAGTGCGAATCTTCTCTGACCTATCGCCTGTCCCTACCTGGGACTTGCGGGCGGCGGCCTGGAGCTGGTGAATGCGCTCCTGCTCGACCTCATAGAGCCGGGAACGCAGGACGCGCATGGCCTTCTCGCGGTTTTTGATCTGCGATTTTTCGTCCTGGCAGCTGACGACGGTGTTGGTGGGCAAATGGGTGATGCGGATGGCTGAGTAGGTGGTGTTGACTGACTGGCCGCCGGGGCCAGAGGAGCAGAAGGTGTCGACGCGCAGGTCCTTGGCTTCAATCTTGACGTCCACGTCTTCGGCCTCGGGTAGGACGGCTACGGTGACAGCCGAGGTGTGGACGCGGCCCTGAGTCTCGGTCGCGGGGACGCGTTGCACACGATGTACGCCGCTCTCATATTTCATTTGCGAGTAGACCTTGTCGCCTTCGAAGATGGCGGTGACATCCTTGAGGCCGCCGACGTCGGAGGGGGATTCGGAGAGGATCTCCACCTTCCAGCGATGGGCTTCGGCGAAACGGAGGTACATGCGGAAGACCTCCGCGGCAAAGAGTGAGGCTTCGTCGCCCCCGGTGGCGGCGCGAACCTCGATGACAATGTTTTTGTCGTCATTGGGGTCTTTGGGCAGCAGAAGGACCTTGAGCTCCTCCTCTACCACGGGCAAGCGGGGCTCGAGCTCGGCGAGCTCCTCGCGGGCCATGGCGCTCATCTCAGGGTCGGCGTCAGAAGCCATCAGGCGAGCCTCGTCGATGGCGTTTTTGAGGTGCCGGTGGCGGCGAAAGGCGTCCACGGTGGGCTCAAGGTCGCGGTGTTGCTTGGCGACCGTCTGGAACCGTTTCTGGTCGGCGAGCAGGAGGGGGTCGGAGAGCTGGGATCCCAGGTCTTCGTAGCGGGCTTCAATTTGGTCGAGGCGATCGAACATGGAGTTTTCTGCGTTCCTGGGCTATGGGGCCCGGGTGAAACAAAACGAATGAGGTGTGAGGATGCAAGCGGCGATGCGGGGTCGGCGATGGGCGCAGCTAGAGGAAGCGTGCGCGACCGGCGCTCAGGCGCGAGGGTGCCGAGGTGGGCGAAAGTGCCGGATTGGCGCCGAGGAGTCGCATACCCTGTCAGCTTTTGATGGTACCGCGAAGTGTATGGATTCGGGTGGTCGCGCCGAAACGGTGCCGCGTGGCATGGTTCTTGAGGTCTGAATCTAAACTGGCGAATCCCGTATTGGGACTACTGCCCTGTTGCGGTTGGGGAGATGCCGCGGGTGAAGGGCCTGAACAGGAACTCGCGAGCCAGGTTTACGGCGGCTCCGCCGGCCACGCCGATCAGGGCATTGTTGCGTGCCAGGCTGCCGGCGCTGTTCGAGGCCGGGTGATAGGTCGCGGAGATGGCCCCGGCGGCGGCGTTGCCAAGGATGTGGGAGTAGTTCGGCTCCCATCGGCCGGTGTCATGGCGGGCGAGTACGGCGGACAGCATTGCATGGCGAGCGCGCTGCCCGAGAGTGCCCGTGCCCCGATAGAAATAGCGGGGGTCCTGGCGAAACACGCTGGGCAGGACGGCGGCACCGATAAATTTACCGATGAAACCGTCTGCATAGGCGGCACCGTACCGTTTGGCGAAGCCGGTCCGTCCGCTGCCATACCCAGGGAAGGTGTTTTGGAGCTGCTCGCCGGTGGCGACGACGCCGGCGGTGACAAAAGCCATGCTGTCGGTGGTAGCACGCGCGGCAAGGGAGAACTTCTGCCGGATATCCAACGGCTGTGGATTCGGGATAAAGCTGGTGTAGAAGTTTGGGAACAGGCCGAGAACGCGCTGCTGTTCGGCGGCGTGAAGCTCGTCCCCGGCGAGCTCCCGGTGGGAGAGCGTGACAGTGACATCGGCATGGTTGGAGGGGACGGCAAGGGTGATCGCCAAGGGCACGTGTGTCTCGCCGGAGGTCAAGGGAAAGGGCGGCGAGGTGAAGCTCTCGAAGCCGGTTGCCTCGACGTGAACGTGGTAAGCACCGGCGGGCAGCCCCGCAAAGCGGAAGCGGCCCGCCGCGTCGGAGATGGCGGTATACGCTGTCCCGGCGACGGGGCCTGCACCCCCGAGTACGACCTGGGCTCCGGGGATCAGGGCCCCGCCGGAATCGGCGACCTCCCCAACAATGGCACCGGTGGTTTGATCGGAGGCTATGCGGATCTGCGCGGAAATGGGTGTGCTGAAAAGGCAGGGGAGGGCGAGAAGCGCGGCCATGACCTGCAGCAACCGTACCCGGTGCAAGGGGAGGCAACGAAGGGTGGGTTGCCGTTTGGACATGACGCGAACTCCTGGCCGTTTTGCACGGCGGAGCCCATCCCTGCTGAACGGGGTAAGCCTAGCCGCGTGGGCGAATGCTGGTGCGTGCAGATCCATGCTGACGCGGACTACGGGTCCGCGACGATCCCCCGGCCGCGCCAAGGACTTACCCGTCAGCCGCAGAGTGTGGGAGAACGGCACAGATCGTTGTGCCGCTGGGGATGGATCCACTGAACAGGGTGGGGTCCCGGGAGCGTAATCTGGATTTCCTATGGCTTTGTTTATGCAGGTGGCCACGCTTGCGGAATGGCTTGCGGGCGAGGGCAGCCGCTTGAAGAAGCGTGCTGCGATTGCTGAAGGGGTA
The DNA here is from genome assembly GCA_964247595.1 of uncultured Acidobacteriaceae bacterium. Classification (GTDB taxonomy): domain Bacteria; phylum Acidobacteriota; class Terriglobia; order Terriglobales; family Acidobacteriaceae; genus Granulicella. The sequence continues at coordinate 11,342 of CAXTUW010000041.1, forward strand.
GGGCAAATCGCGAGTGGGGCAGAGCCGGAGGCCGTCGTGGATGCGGGGCGGTTCTGCCTGTTTTTGGCGGGGCAGCCGTTTTCGGAGGCGGACAGGCGCAAGCTGAACGCCGGGGGGGCGATTCTGTCCAAAGCCGTAAAAGCGGTTTCAGGTGCGACCGATGTGGCCATGACGGCGGCCTATCGACGGCATGGAGATCTGGGCGCGGCGGCTTTTGACCTGCTGGTGCCACCCTATGGCAAAGCGCCCGGCACCTCTACCCTCCGGCTGCGGGAGGTGGCGGCGGCGTTCGACACGATGGCCGGGGAGCGCACGACGGCGGCTCGCTCAGCCGCTGTGGAGGGACTTTTACGGCGGGCAACGGCGCTGGAAGCCAAGTATCTGCTGAAGTTGATGCTGGGCGATATGCGCATCGGGGTGAAGCAGTCGCTGGTGGAGGAGGGCATCGCGGTCGCGGCCGGGGCGGAGGTCGAAGCGGTGCGGCATGCGGTGATGCTGGAGGCCGATTTGCAGCAGGCGGTGATGCGGGCGTTCGCGGGCACGCTCGGCGAGGCACGCATGACGCTGTTTCATCCCCTGGGCTTCATGCTGGCCTCGCCGGTGGAGACGCCGGAGGAGGCTGTGGAGCGGTTCACAGAGAAGCCGAAGAAGGTCGCGATTCCCAAGGCCGCCAAAGTTTCTAAGCGGAAAGGCAAGAAAGACAAAGAAGACGCTGAAGTTTCTGCGGAGTTCGCCGATATAGAGGGTGAGGTTTTGCCCGTCGATGCGGGAGAGGCAGGCTTTGCGGAGGATATCGAAATCGAGGCCGCGCGGGTCGACCCCAATGCTGTTGTCTCCGGGGACGCTGCTGCTGTTCCCGGCAGGGACGCTGCGGCACCCATCTATGCGTTGCTGGAGGATAAGTTCGACGGAATCCGGGCACAGCTGCACTTTGGGGATCCAGTGCAACCGGGGCGCGTGGCGATCTACTCACGATCGAGGGAGGATATTACCGAGAGCTTTCCAGAGATTGCGGAGGCGTTCAGCCAAGTGCTGCCAGCCGAAGGCGGCGTGGTTCTGGATGGCGAGATTCTCGGGTGGGATCTGGTCGGAGATAAGGCTTTGCCGTTTGCCCTTTTGGGACAGCGGATCGGGCGTAAGCGCGTTGACGATACGGTACGCCGGGGGATTCCAGTGCTTTTCATGGCATTCGACCTGATGGTGGCAGGAGGGGAGTTATTGTTGCCGTTGCCCTTGCGGGAGCGACGGTCGCGGTTGGAGCGGATCGTAGCGGGGCTGTTGCCGCAAACCTCTTCACCCCTAGCCGCCACGGCGTTGTCGGCACAACAGGGCAGCCTCTTTGCTTCAGCCCCGAAGGAAGCCGTGACTTCGAACGGGGGCGCCACGCCGGCTGAACCTGTGCCGGACAGCCTGGTGCAGCGATTGCGGCTGTCGCGCGCAGAGACGGTGGAAAGTGCCGAGGGAGTGGACCAGGGCTATCGTGATGCGCGCGCGCGAGCGAATGAGGGCGTGATGCTAAAGGCCGCTGGGTCAGCCTATCTGCCGGGACGGCGCGGACTGGCCTGGCTGAAGCTGAAGCGCCAGCTGGCCACACTGGACGTCGTGATTACGGGCGCGGAGTACGGTTCGGGCCGGCGATCGCAGCTGCTGAGTGATTACACCTTTGCCGTGCGCGGGCCGGATGGCGAGCTGCTGAATGTGGGCAAGGCGTACTCCGGCGTGACCGATGTCGAGATTGTCGAACTCACGGAGTGGCTGAAGGCACATACCCTGGAGGACTTCGGGCATTATCGCACCGTGGAGCCGATCCGCATCTTGGAGGTAGCGTTCAATAACGTGATGCGCTCGGATCGGCATGCGAGCGGTTTTGCCCTGCGGTTCCCTCGTATTCTTCGCCTGCGCGATGACAAACCGGTGGAGGAGATCGACACCCTGGAACGGGTGGAGGAGGTGTATGGATCGCAGCCGGATAAGCCGGAGGGCTTCTAACTCAGCAGCCAGAGCATCGGGAGTCTAGGGGCTAAGTCTCTGCCGTTTGTGGCTGGCCATTGATGCTGGGCAGGTACACACAAGTTGTATTGCGTGGACACCACAATGGTCTTTACTTCGCGTAATATCTCTACAGGCGAATGCGGAACGGCGATGGGCATTTGCATCTCTTTTGCACGGCTGCACAGACCACGATTCGGAGACTCCCCAGCTTGAACCTGCGTCTGCACCTTTCTCGGGCCCTTATCTCATTCCATACATTTTGTTCATCCTCTCGCTACACAAATCAGCCCTCCTCCAAAGCAGTTTCAGCCATGGCACTTGGTCTGTATGCGACGCTCGTTACGGGTGTGGTTGCAGGCGTTCGGGCGGAGAAGCCGGTGAGCATGCCTTCCGCAGCGGCGGATACCGCAGTTGCACTGCACGCGCCGGCACACCTTGGCACGGAGCGGTACGAACTGCACCTGCATCACCTGCACACGGGTGAGGATCTGGATGTGGTCTATCGCATTGGGGACCGCTACATGCCGGGAGCGATCGCCCAGCTCAATCATTTCCTGCGTGACCATCGGACGCAGGATGTGAGCAGCTACGATCCGCGTGAGTTTGATGTGCTGCATAGTGTGCTGGCCAAACTTGGCCGCCAGAACAGCATTATTGACATCGTTTGCGGCTATCGTACGCCGTGGTCAAACAATTTTCTGCGGACGAGGTCGGCTTCAACCGGCGTGGCGCAGCACTCGCAACATATGCTCGCCAAGGCCATCGACATCCGAGTTCCGGGCGTCCCGACGGCACGGCTGCGTGATGTGGCGATGAGCCTGCAGGCGGGCGGCGTCGGCTACTATCCACTGAGCCAGTTTGTGCACGTAGATGTCGGACCGGTACGGCACTGGACCTTTGGCGCGCACGGGGAGTGAGATAGGAAACAGGAGTAGCAAACAGGAAACAGGGAGTAGACGAAGGGCATCGGCTTAGGCTGGTGCTCTTCCTCTTTGCTGAAGAAGGTGATGCGCTGTAGTCTGCTTTCACATGCTCAAGTTCAGTGTTCTGCCCGCTTTTCTGATGGCGAGTCTTGCCGTATCCGCTCAAATCGCTGCCCCGGCATCTTCTGGCGAGGTAATGGCCCGCGTGAAGCAGCAGAACCAGCTGTTTGAGGATTATTTTGAAAACCAGCTCAAAAACAGCCCGGTCCAAGCGACGTATTTAGGGGACTACCGCTACAACAACCTCCTCGACGATGATTCCCTAACCGCCCTCGCCCGCGTGCATGGCGAGGAGGACGGCTTTCTGGCGCGCCTGAAGGCGATCCCAACGGCGGGCATGAGCGACGGTGACCGGCTGTCGCATGATCTGCTGGTGCGCAGCCTGTCGCAGCGGGATACGGCCTACGGGCTGAAGATGTACGAGATGCCGATCAATCAGCAGAACGGCACGCATACGCAGTTGGCGGACCTGCCGCTCTCAATGCCCTTTGATTCGGTGAAGCACTATGAGGATTACATCGCGCGGCTGCATCAGGTTCCGCGCCTATTGCAGCAGACCGCGGATATGATGCGGGCCGGCGAGAAAGATGGATTGATGCCGGTCAAGTTCCTGATGGAAAAGATACCGGGGCAGTGTGAGGGGATCATCGCAGCCGATCCGTTTCTGATTCCTACGAAGAAGTACCCGGGAACCATTCCGGCTGCGGAACAGTCACGGCTCACCGCGGCCATTCTCCAGGCGGTTCAAACCGAGGTAATTCCGGCTTACAAACAGTTCGCGGAGTTTGTGCGCACGGACTATGCCCCGCACGGACGAACGCAGTTGTCCATCGAGAGCCTGCCCGAGGGCAAGGCGCGGTATGCCTTTGCGGTGCGGCAGGGCACGACGATCGACATCTCCGCAGCCGATGTGCACGCGATCGGGCTGAAAGAGGTTGCACGAATTACGGCGGAGATGAATGTACTGGCCGTGAAGCAGGGGTATAAGGATGTGGCGGCGTGGCGTGTGGCCATCAACACGGATCCGCGCTGGAAGCCGAAGAGCGCCGACCAGATCGTGCAGGATTTTGCGAAGTATATTGCCCAGATGCAGCCTAAGCTGCCGGAGCTGTTCACCCTGCTGCCCAAGCAGCCGGTGACCGTGGAGGCGATGCCGAGCTTTCAGGCCGCCGCCGCGACGCACTACAGCGCGGGTACGGCGGACGGCAGGCGGCCCGGGCGCGTGGTGGTGGCGGTGGCCGATCCGACCAGCCGTACGCTGGTGCTGGACGAGGCTGTGGCATACCACGAGGGCATTCCCGGGCACCACATGCAGATCTCGGACGCGCAGCAGCTGACGAGTCTGCCAAAGTTTCGGCAGCACAGCTACGGGTTTACGGCCTATGTGGAGGGCTGGGCGCTTTATGCCGAAGAGTTGGGCAAGGAGGTCGGCTTCTACCAGGATCCGGTGTCGGATTATGGCCGGCTGAACTCGGAGCTGTTCCGGGCGGTGCGGCTGGTGGTCGATACGGGCATCCACGATGGAGGGTGGACGCGCCAGCAGGTAATCGACTACATGCACGCGAATGATGTCAACGACACGCTGGCGCAATCGGAGACGGACCGCTACATCTCGTGGCCCGGGCAGGCGCTTGGCTACAAGATGGGGCAGCTGAAGATTCGCGAACTACGGGATCGAGCGAAGACACAGCTGGGGCCTCGTTTCGACATCAAGGCATTTCATGACGAGATTCTGGATGGAGGAGCTTTGCCGCTGGATTTGCTGGATGCACGGGTGTCGCGGTGGATGGCGGGACAGATGCCGGCGAATGCGGCGCTTTCGGCACACGAATCTGAGCACTAGAGAGAGGGTGGGAAGCGGGCCCGTCCCGGAGATAATGACCGAGGGGCGGTTGTGACTTTGAAAAGCTGGATCGAGGTGTCGGCGGACCGACTCGCGGCGAACTTCGCGGCGGTGTCGGCGGCAGCGGCTGGATTTGAGATCCTCGCCATCATCAAGGCCGATGCTTACGGTCATGGAGCCGAGCAGTGCGCGCTGGTGCTGGCGGGCGCGGGGGCCCGGTGGTTCGGCGTCACGGATCTCGAAGAAGGCCAGCGCGTCCGGCAGGTGCTGCGGGAGTCGGGCTGGACGGACGAGAATCGGCATGTTGTGGTGATGAGCGGCTTCGAGCCGGAGGACGCCACGAGTATCGTTCGGGACGGGTTAACTCCGGTGGTCTGGACATCGCAGCAGGTATTTGCACTGCAACAGGCGGCGGCCGAAGCCGGAGAGCGCGTCCCGGTGCATGTGGAGGTGGATACCGGGATGGCGCGTCAGGGAGTGGCACCCGGCCCGGCCCTGCATACACTGCTCGACAGCCTGCGTGTGTCGCCGCGCGTGCGCCCCGAGGGTGTTTTCAGCCATCTGAGCTCCGCCGAAGTCGCCCATTCGGAGGAGACCCGCAAGCAGGAGCAGCGATTTCTGGAGGCCAAGGGCCAGATTCGTGAGGCGGAGATCCTGCCGGAGTGGGTTCACCTGGGCAACAGCTCTGCCGTAGACGAGGGATCGACGCTGGTCTGGTTGGGGAGCCTCGCCGCAAACGGCTTGATGGAGCTGATGGTGCGGCCCGGCCTGGCGCTCTATGGGTATACGTTGCCGCTGGAGGAGGATGCCGGGCCGGGGGGAAACCTGCGGTCATCGCTACAGCCGGTGGCGACGTGGAAGACGCGGGTGATTGGCGTGCGTGAGATCGCGGCCGGTGAGACGGTCGGGTACGGTGCAACGTATGTGGCAGAACGGCTCATGCGTTTGTCTTTATTGCCGATAGGGTATGCGGATGGGTTTCGCCGCGAGGCTTCGAGCGGTGCCGGTGGCGGCTGGGTGATGATTGGCGGCCGGCGGGCACCGGTAGTGGGGCGTGTGTCGATGAATCTGACCGTCGTCGATGTAACCGATCACGGGCCCGAGGTGCGGGTTGGGGATGAGGTGGTTCTGCTGGGTGAGGGCGTATCGGCGGAGGACCACGCGCATTGGTGCGGCACCATTCCGTATGAGATTCTTTGCGGGATGCGTGGGCATCGGCGGCTCGTGTAGCCGAACGGTAGACTGAACAGATGGTTTCAGAGCTGTATGCGAGGTGGATGTACGCATGGGAAACCGCGCTCACGACGCGGGATGAGAACCGTGTGGAACGTCCGCTGGAGTGGGGTTTTGAGCACCTGGCCGATGTCTGTGGCGTGGAAGCAGCCGCGCGGGTGCAGCGGGGTGAGGCTACCCCCGTCGAAGCGATGGTGGCGTTGAACGAGCGCCTGGTGCGCGATGCGGAGACGTTCTTCCTTTACACGACCCCAACGGATTTTCGGTTGGAGGAGCGGCATCCGGCGCTGTATCCGACCAATGTACGGCCTGAGACCCTGGCGGAAGAACGGGAATGGCAGCGCCAAGCTGAGGCCGGTGAGTTGCGGCGCGCTCCGTTTCTGCGATTCACGTCGGCGGTACGCACACCCTACCCGGAAAACGACCAGGTGAATGCACGCTGGTACGCGGCGGAACCGACAAAGCGCAAGGATGGCGGAGTGGGACCGCGACAGGCGATGATCGTGCTGCCACAGTGGAACGCGGATGCGTTCTCGCACAATGCCTTCGCGGGGATCTTCGGAAAGTTTGGGGTGAGTACGCTGCGGCTCTCAAAGCCGTATCACGATGTCCGAAGGCCGGCGGAGTTGGAGCGCTCGGATTACGCGGTAAGTGCCAATGTGGGCAGGACGTTGCAGGCAGCGCGGCAGGCGGTGGCGGACATTCGCTCCTGTTGTGACTGGCTGCAGGCGCAGGGCTACGAGCAGATCGGTGTGCTGGGCACCAGCCTGGGCAGCTGCTATGCGTTTTTGGCGTCGGCTATGGATCCACGCCTGCGGGTGTGCGCATTCAATCACGCGTCCATGTCATTTGGGGACGTGATCTGGGAGGGCCAGAGCACGCGCCATGTGCAGTCGGCGCTAGAGCATGCAGGGCTGGACCAGAAGACAGCGCAGGCGATCTTTGCGTGCATCAGCCCTTCCAGGTATATGGACCGTTACGCCCGCAGCGCGAAGGAGGGGGCGCGGCACACGCTGGTGGTACACGCAACCTATGACCTGACGTTTCCGCTGCCGGGATCCTTGGCCGTGCTGCAAGGCATGGACGAGTACGGAATCGCGCATGAGTCCAAGGTGCTGCCGTGTGGGCACTACACGACGGGTGAGATACCGTACAAGTACATGGACGGCTGGTATCTCGGATCGTTCGTCTGGCGGGCCTTCCGGCAGCTGCGCCAGTTAAGTGCCTCGACGGAAGCGGCCTGAGTTTTCAGATTGTAACGTTGTCATCCTGAACGAATGCAGGACCTCGGTACCCCTGTGGACGGCTGAGGAGATCCGGGCAAATACGATTTATCCTGCACTGCGCTCAGGTGACGACGGAACTGCGTGTTCCAGGCCCTTTCCGCCTTAGTGGGCTGGATGCAGGCGAAAGAGGGAGCGCAGGCTGCCGAGCATGCGGTCGCGGTTTTCGTTGAGCATCGTGCGGTAAATACACAGCACCTGCTTCAAGGTGACGCCTTCGGTAGAGACTTCGACGTAACCGTTGGCCATCTCGGCTTCAACCCTGGCCAGGATGGAAGCGGTGTTGGAAACGCTGTTCTGTGAACCGCTTTGTGAACCGCTCTGTGAACCGCTCTGGGCACTGCTTTGGATATGCCGTTGATGCATAGGATTGGACCTCGGGGACATGGGAAGCACCTTTGGGGAGGCTGATTTGCTACGCGAGTGGAATCGCGGGTAGGTGGCGAGAGCGCCCGCGGTTTGCGGACGAACAATGGGGTCTGCGGAACGGAAGGCGAGGACACGAGCTGACAAGTTCTGCTCCGATCTGCGCCGGTAGATTTGTACCGTGCGAAAGGTGCCTCGGGGTGTGCTGCCCGGATCATTCCAGGCTTTCCCTCCAGCCCCCTGAGCATGCGACCCGGACGCGGCGAACGACTATCCCCCACGCGTTCGTACCGGTTCCACGCGGGTTAGGCGGTGTTGCGACCTTCGTTGGAGGCATGTCCCAGGGCGATACAGCCTTGCAACAAGGCTCTGGCTAAGCCGATAGAACACTTCAGGAGCTGCACGATACACTCAAGCCATGCCGACCGATCTCGGAGCCACCTTGCAGCAGAGCGATCCAGCGATCTCCCGCGCCATCGCGGATGAAATCTATCGTCAACACGAAGGTTTGGAGATGATCGCGAGCGAAAACTTCGTCTCGCGCGCGGTGCTGGAGGCAACGGGTTCGGTGTTTACGAACAAGTACGCCGAGGGCTATCCGGGCAAGCGCTACTACGGCGGCTGCGAGTTCGCCGACGTGGTCGAAGACCTTGCCCGCGACCGGGCAAAAAAGCTGTTTGGTGCCGAACACGTCAACGTCCAGCCGCACTCCGGCTCGCAAGCGAACGCCGCAGCGTTTATGACCTTGCTGGAGCCTGGGGACACGATTCTGGGCTTGGACCTGGCGCATGGCGGCCACCTGACGCATGGCCACAAGTTGAACTTTTCCGGCAAGCTGTACCGGATTGCCGGCTATAAGGTGCGGCCGGATACCGAGACGATCGACTATGACGAACTCGAGGAGCAGGCCGAGCTGGAGAAGCCGAAGCTGATCATTGGCGGGGGGTCTGCCTACCCACGGCAGTTCGATTTCCCGCGCATGCGGCAGATTGCGGACAAGGTTGGGGCGAAGCTGCTGATCGATATGGCGCACTTTGCAGGTCTGGTGGCCGGCGGGGCACACCCCTCGCCCGTGCCGCACGCCCATGTGGTAACCACGACGACGCACAAGACGTTGCGCGGGCCGCGTTCGGGCATGATCCTGTGCACGCAGGACCTAGCCGCCGGCATGGATCGGAGCGTGTTTCCGGGGCAACAAGGCGGTCCGTTGGTGCACGTCATCGCGGCCAAGGCGGTGGCCTTCGGCGAGGCTTTGCAGCCGGATTTTCGAGAGTATGCGGCGCAGATTGTGCGCAATGCGAAGGCGCTCGCCGAGGCGCTGGCCGGGCACGGCTTCCGCGTCGTTTCGGGGGGTACGGACACCCATGTGGTGTTGATCGACGTCTTCGCCAAGGGAGCGGGCATGCTGGGCTCTGAGGCTGAGCATGCCTTGGGAGCAGCGGGCATCACGGTCAACAAGAATGCCATCCCGTATGACACAAATCCGCCGATGAAGCCTTCTGGGATTCGGCTCGGAACGCCGGCGCTGACGACGCGCGGCATGGGCGAGGCCGAGATGCGGACGATTGCCGGCTGGATCGCCGAGGCGTTGCAATACCGGTCGGATGCGGACCGCTTGCAAAACATCCGTGAACGTGTGGCCGAGCTTGCCGAGCACTTTCCGCTGTACGGGTGGTTGCGTCCCGAGGCTCACCAGGAGGAGCCTGAGGCGATGCTGGCGCGGTGAGTTCGAGCCCGGACAAGCGGCTGAGGCTTAGCCTTGCCTCGGTATTGGAACTTCAGGATCCACACAAAGGCGGAGGTCCTTCGCTCCGCGTAGGATGCATCAATCCAACTGTCATCTTTGACGCTATGGAGCAGCTTTGGGAGCTGTTCAGCGTCGTGGAGGCAGTTCCATACGCCTGTTTGCATCGGATAGCGGAGTAGACGCGAATGCGGGCAAACTGGTTTTCAGCCCGGGACGTACAGAATATGTGCAGTGGAGAGCGAAGGGGCTGGAACTATGGAGTGGATTTTAATGCTCGGGATTGTGACCGGCATGCGTACGATGACTGCGGTCGCGGCGGTATGTTGGGCGGCTTGGTTGACGTGGCTGCCGGAGACTGGGTGGGCGGTTTGGACGACCTATCTGGTTTCGGCGATCGCGTTCTCTTCGCTTGCTGTGGGCGAGTATGTGGGTGATGCACTGCCGAACACGCCCAGCCGTAAAGCAGCTGGGCCGGCCCTGGCGCGCGTCGTCTTTGGCGGTTTAGTGGGAGCCCTCGGGGCCAAGGCGATCAGTGAACCATTGGCCGGGGGCATTCTGGTGGGTGTAGCCGGGGCGCTGATCGGCACGTGGGGCGGGTTTGCGGTACGTAAATGGGGAGCGAAAAAGGTCGGCAACGACCTGCCTGTGGCTTTGCTCGAATCGGCCTTTGCGTTGGCCCTTGCCGGAATCTCAATCTGGAAGATGCACACGGGCATCCTGATCGATATGCGGCGGGGAGCGGTGTAGTTTAGGGCCGCGTCCCGAGCGCGACGCGCGGAATGCCGGCGAGGTCGTCTAGGAAGTGAACATCGTGCCAGTTGTGTAGAAGCTCGGCGAGGGCCGGCCGTTGTCCGAAGCCGAACTCCAAGGCGAGCAGGCCACCCGGCCGCAGGGTGGCCAAGGCCTGCGGGATCAGGCGGCGGTAAATTTCCAGGCCGTCCTCTCCGGCGAATAGGGCCAGGTGCGGCTCGAAATCGCGGACTTCAGTCTGCAACTCCGCCGCATCCGCCATGCGCACGTAGGGTGGGTTGGAGATGACGGCATCCCAGACAGCGGATTCTGTTTCTTCGAGCGGACTGAGTAGATTCGCCAGTTTGAACTGAACGCGATGAGCGATATCCAGGCGGAGTGCATTCGCGGAGGCCACGGCTAGCGCGGCCGGCGAAAAATCCATGGCGGTGATCTCGGCTGAGGGCAAGTGCTGGGCGAGCGCGAGGGCGATGGCACCGGAGCCTGTGCCGACGTCCACCAGGCGGAGCGGCCGGGAGCTTGCGGGCTGACGATGCGCCCAGGTGAGCACACTTTCCACAAGCAACTCGGTCTCAGGGCGCGGGATGAGGACATCCGGCGTAACGTGGAGGTCCAGCCCGAAGAACTCCTGGTGCCCAGTGAGGTATTGGAGGGGCTCGTGCTGACCGCGACGGGCAATCAGGCCGGCGAACCGATCCATCTCGTCAGCGGATATGGGGGCTTCCGGGTGGGCGAGCAGCCAGGGACGGCCGCGTCCCAGGATGTGGAGCAGGAGGTATTCCGCATCACGCCGGGCGATGCTGGTGGAGGCGCGCGTGATGGCTTCTTGGAGGGTCAACGGGATAGCCTGGCAACTCCTATCTTCGCCGATGCCGGAGAGGAGCCTGGTCTGTTCGTATGCAGCGATTCCTCTGTCATCCTACGGAATGACAACCGATGAAGTGGCACGGCACGCAACGGGTAATCCGCTAAAGGCGCACGTAAGGGCAGGTTTGAGGATATGGGAACGGTCTACGATTGCGCGGTGGTTGTGGGCCAGTGAAGGTGCAGAACAGCTCGATAATGAAGGAGTGACGACTGCGCCTGTGACCGATTCGATTGAGGCAATTGAGGTTCGGCTGGCTCCCCTGCGGGAGCGGCTGGCCGCGCACCCGCTCTACGCCGGCATCCGCACGCCCAGGCAGTTACGGACGTTTATGGAATCGCATGTCTATGCCGTGTGGGACTTTATGAGTCTGCTCAAAGCGTTGCAGCGAGCGCTAACGTGCGTAGATGTGCCGTGGACCCCGACGCGCTTCCCGGCCAGCCGCCGGTTTATCAATGAGATCGTGCTGGGCGAGGAATCGGACCTGTACGAAGGCCGTCCGGCCAGCCATTTTGAGCTGTATCTCGAAGCTATGGAAGCTGCCGGGGCGAGCACGACGGCGATTCGCGGCGTGGTCGGGCGGGTAGCATCGACTTCGCATGCGAAGCTCGATCTAACTGGCGTTCCAGAACCGGCAAAAGCGTTTATGGAAACGACGTTCCGGGTGATCCGGACGGGATCGCTGGCAGCCCAGGCTGCGGCGATCACATTTGGGCGCGAAGATGCGATCCCAGGCATGTTCCGGGCGCTGGTGCGCGATCTAAACGCAGAGATGAGCGGTGCGACGGGCGAAGACCTGAGCCAGTTTCTCTGGTATCTGGAGCGGCACATTGAGATCGATGGCGATGAGCACGGGCCGTTGTCGCTGCGCATGGTCGCTGACCTTTGCGGAGACGATCCGGCGCTGTGGGAGGAGGCAGCGGGGGCAGCGGAAGATGCGATCCGGGCGCGACTGGCGCTTTGGGATGGCACTCTGGCGCAAGTTCAGGCGAGTTGAGCCTGGAACCAGTCAGGCCCGGCCGGCGAAGTCACGGGTTTCCGTGGAGACCTTCACCTTTTCGCCTTCCTTGATGAAGAGCGGGACGCGGATCTCGAGGCCGGTTTCAAGGCGGGCGGGCTTGGTACCGCTGCCGCTCGAGGAGTCGCCGCGCATACCGGGTTCCGTATAGGCGACGTCGAGATCGACGAAGATGGGCAGCTGCAGGCCGATAGGATCCCCGTTGTATTTGCGGATCTGGAGCAGCAGCCCTTCCAGCAGAAAGCCGGTCGCGTCGCCGACCATGTCTTCGGAGAGGGTAAGGGTTTCGAAGCTGTCCTGATCGAGAAAGTAGAAGCCATCGGCGTCTTTGTAGAGATAGCTGGCGGGGACAAAGACGAGGTCGGGTTCCTTGAATTTGTCCTGGGCCTTGAAGGTCTTTTCAAAGACGGCGCCGGTGAGCAGGTTGCGCATCTTGAGGCGGACGAGGGTCTGGCCGCCGCGAGCCGTGGGGGTGTTGATCTCGGAGTCGAGGCAGGCATAGGGAATGTTCTCGTGCTCAAATACGGATTTGCGCTTGATATTGATTGCTTCGATCAGGCTTGCCATGGATCCTCAGGATTATTGTACCGAGGCATCGGCGTAAGGGAGCCGGTCCGTAGGAAGGCCTGCGAATCGTAATGATTCCGGTTCCGGAGCGGATTTTGCATCCCGCATCGGGAACCACAGCGCATACCAGAGCGTAAGGGAAGCGTACAAGGGCGAACCGGAGCATTGAAGTTGCGTGGTCCCTTCACGGCGCTTTCTCTAGGCGCGGGCTGCTCAAGGGCGAATGAGGAATGATGAAAATATGGATGGCGGTCGCCTGTATGGGCTTTGCAAGTTTGTATGCATCGGCGCAGAGCGCCTGCCCCACCGTACGGGCCACAGAGTTGAAAGGCACGGTGCGCGACAGCACGGAAGCCCTGATTCCAGGGGCTACCGTATCGGTCGATGGCGGCACGCCGGTCATCAGTGGATCGGATGGACGATTCCGGGTGCCTTGCTTGACTGCCGGGCCGCACCGGTTGATCGTGACTGTCCCGGGATTCGCCGCGAACCAGTTGCAGACCACCACGCCGCGGACGGGCGACCTATCGGTGGTTCTTGAGCCGGAGGCGGTGTCGACCAACTTGACCGTGAATGCGGACGAGGGGACAGCTGTCGACCCAAACGCTTCCGGGCCCACGATGCGACTGGAGGGCAAACAGCTGCAATCCCTGGCTGATGATCCGGACGACCTGCTGCGCGAACTGCAGCAGATGGCGGCCGCATCCGGCGGCAATCCGGCCAATGTGACGATCTCGGTGGATGGTTTTCAGGATTCGAGCAAGTTACCCCCGAAAAGCTCTATCGCGTACATCGAGGTCAATCCTGACCTGTTTTCCGCGCAGTATCGCAATCCGCCCTTCGGCGGGGGCCAGGTAAACGTCTATACGAAACCGGGCCAAAGCGCTTATCACGGCGCGTTGTTCACCACCAACGGCAGTTCGTGGGAGAACGCACGAGATCCGTTCTCGACCAGTAAGGGCACGATTGGCAAGCAGCGTTACGGCTTCGAGTTCACGGGGCCAGTGCGTCGGCAGGGGTCGGATTTCTCGCTCGATCTGGAACATCGCTCGATCGACAACGTAGGCGTGGTGAACGCGGTCTCGCTCGATGGCAACGGCAACCCGTTGAGCGTTCTGGATACGGTACAAACCCCGCAGCGGTTGTGGATCGGGCAGGCGCGTTTGGACTGGCAGCTCGGGGCGAAGAACACATTCACGTCCACTTACAGCGCTAACGTGAACAGTCTCCAAAACGTAGGTGTGGGCGGCACGAATCTCGCGGAGACGGGCTATGACAGCGGACAGTCGGAGCAGATTCTTCGCTTCAGCAATCTCACGACGTTTTCACCTCATCTGGTGCATGAGGCGCGTGCCTCCCTGCGCTGGAACATCGAGGATGACGCACCAAATTCCACGGCGGCGCAGGTGCAGGTGGCCGGAGCGTTCACGGGCGGGGGCTCCACCCTGGGGGCGCAGCGGTTATTCGGCTTCCGCCCCGAGTTCGATGAAGACGCGATCTGGACGCTGAAGCAGCACACCCTGAAGTTCGGGTATCAGCTGAACACGTATGACCATCATGATCGGCAGACGACCAACTTCAACGGCACGTACACCTTTGGCGGCGGCTCCGCGCCTGTGCTGGACGCGAACCATCAGCCGATCGCGGGGCAGACGGCGACGATCACCGGCATCGAGCAATACCGGCGCGCGCTGTTGGGGTTGGCCGGGGGCACACCCACGGCATACTCCAACGTGGCCGGCACACCGAACGTGAACTTCGTGCAAACCCGCGCAGCCTTTTTCGTCCAAGACACCTGGAAGCTGAGCCACGGGGTACAGATCTCCGGCGGCCTCCGGTATTACTTCCAGACCGACCCAACAACGCTTGGTGCGGCGACACCGCGCATCGGTGTGCTGTGGGCACCCGGTGCCAAGCCCAAGTGGACGCTGTATGCGCATGCCGGCACCTTTGCCAGCAATATTAATAGTGACGATTACGCCGAGGTACGGCGCGAGGATGGTATCCAGCGCATCACCAGCACGGTCTACAACCCCGTTTACGGTAATCCCCTTTCCGGAAACATTACGGCCATCCACAGTATTCGCAGCTTTTCACCGCACAGCATCCAGACGACCTGGGGGGCGGAGGACATCGGCGGCACGCGCACGCTGCCGGGCGGCTGGACGCTTTCCGGCGACCTACTCTATGGCCGTATCTGGAACGACCTGCGCTCTCCGAACGTGAATGCGCCACTAAACGGTGTGCCCACCGGGCCGCGAGCACAGGGAACCCCCAATCTGGACAATTTGCAGATGAACAATAGCGGCCAGGGCCGTGCCGATGTGCAGTTTGTCGGACTGGAGCAGCACACGATCAAGAACGTGCAACTCTTCATCGGAGGGGTCCATCTCGATCTGATCGACGATACGGACGACAACGAACTGAGCTCGCCGCAGAGCTCATTCAGCGATGCCGGCGAGTTCGCGCGACGCACCGGCGAGGGGGTATGGCAAATTTTTGGGAACGGCAGCTTTACCCTGCCTAAAAAGATTGTGCTCTCGGGCGACCTCCAGGCCTCCGGAGACCAGCACTTCAACATCACCACGGGCTTCGATAACAATGGCGATGGCAACTTCAACGATCGGCCGGCCGTCGCGCTTCGGGGGACGCCGGATGCAGTGCAGACCCGGTACGGCTTTCTCGTGGACACCGGTGGGATCGCACCGGTGCAGCGCAACGTGGGCATCATGCCCTGGACGGTACACCTGGACACCAATCTCCAGCGTGCCTTCACCATGACGCGCAATGCCAAGGCGGAGCACCAGCAGACGCTCACGGTGAATCTGCGGTCCAGCAATGTGCTGAACCACACCAATATCACCTCCGTGGGCGGTGTGCTGGGGTCGCCATTGTTCGGCGTGGGTTATGCCGCTGATAATGGGCGCCGCGTCGAGGCTGGGCTGCGGTACAGCTTCTAAAGCCGGCAGATCAGCAACTCCCGCTCATAGACCATCTCTTGGGGTAGATGCCCGTGGAGTTGGATAAACAGGCGCTCGTGGCCCATGACTTCGTCCTTCCACTGCTCGTGATCGACGGTTTCGAGTGTGTTGAAGGTCTCGCGGGGGAAGTCTAATCCATCCCAGCAGAGATCGTCGTAGTTTGGGGTCCAGCCGATGGGGGTTTCGCGCGCCGGAACGCGGCCGCGGACGCGGTCGACGATCCACTTCAGCACGCGGAGGTTTTCGCCGAAGCCGGGCCAGAGGAACTTGCCGGGCTGACCATTTTCCGGGGCGTCCTTGCGAAACCAGTTGACGTGAAAGATGAGCGGGGTGGCGGAGAGGTCGCGTCCCATGCGGATCCAATGCCGGAAATAATCGCCCATGTTGTAGCCGCAGAAGGGCAGCATGGCCATGGGGTCGCGGCGGACCAGGCCGACGGCACCGGAGGAGGCCGCAGTGGTCTCTGAGCCCATCGTCGCGCCGGTGTAGACGCCCGCGACCCAGTTGAAGGCCTGGTAGACGAGCGGCAGCGTCGTCGGCCGCCTGCCTCCGAAGATGAAGGCAGCGATGGGGACGCCTTCGGGCGACTCCCAGGCGGGGTCGATGGAGGGGCACTGGGCGGCAGGGGCGGTGAAGCGGCCGTTGGGGTGCGCTGCCGGCTTGCCCATGCCGGGGGTCCAGGGCTGGCCTTGCCAGTCGAGCACCGTCAGCTGTTCGCCTGTGGGGGGCTGGTCCGTCATGCCCTCCCACCAGACGCCCTCCGGAACGCCCTCACGCAGCACAAGTGCGACGTTGGTGAAGATCGTGTTGCGGCTGAGGGTCGCCATGGCGTTGGGGTTGGTCTTGGCGGAGGTGCCGGGGGCGACACCGAAGAAGCCGGTCTCAGGATTGATGGCGCGCAGTTCGGCCGGGGCGTCGGGCTTGGGCTTGAACAGGTGGATCCAGGCGATATCGTCGCCGACGGTCCAGACCTTCCAGCCCTCGAAGCCGGCCGGGGGGATCAGCATGGCGAGATTGGTTTTGCCGCAGGCGGAGGGGAAGGCGGCGGCCATGTAGGTCTTTTCGGGCGGGTTTCCGTCTTTTGCGGGGGCCTCGACGCCGAGGATGAGCATATGCTCGGCCATCCAGCCCTCGTCGCGGGCGATGTTGGAGGCGATGCGCAGGGCAAAGCACTTTTTGCCGAGCAGCGCGTTGCCGCCGTAGCCGGAGCCGTAACTCCAGATCTCGCGCGTCTCGGGGAAGTGGACGATGTATTTTGTTTCGTTGCACGGCCAGGCCACATCGCGTTCACCGGCGGCCAGCGGCTTGCCGACCGAGTGCATGCAAGGGACGACGCGCTTGATGTCCTTATCGATTTCGGCGAGCACCGGGGCACCGATACGGCACATGATGCGCATATTCACAACGGCATAAGCGGAGTCGGTCAGTTGCACGCCGATCTGCGACATCGGCGAGCCAATCGGCCCCATGGAGAAGGGCAGGACATACATCGTGCGACCGCGCATGGAGCCGCGAAACAGCCCCTTGAGCTTGCGGCGCATGGTGAAGGGGTCTTCCCAGTTGTTGGTGGGGCCGGCGGTCTCCTTGCTCAGGGAGCAGATAAAGGTGCGGTCCTCAACACGCGCGACATCGTTCGGCGCGGAGCGGGCGTAAAAGCAGCCCGGCCAGAGCTCCGGGTCGAGGCGGGTAAAGGTGCCGGCATCGACCAGTTCATCGCAGAGCTGGTTGTACTCGGCCTCCGAGCCGTCGACCCAGTGAATGCAGTCCGGTTGGCAGAGTTCGGCCATCTTCTCCACCCAGCGAACCAGGTGTTTGTTGGTGGTGCGGGCACGGGATAGGTCCATCTTGCGGGTGACTGCGTTCGCAGGGGAAGAAAGTGTGGCTGCGGACATGTTCGGAGGTGCCCTTTCTTTTACGCGGCGTAGTTCATTCAGGTTACGCCAGCCGTTCCGGGCGCGTTGGCCGATCGGGTCCGTTGGGACCAGGTCCAAAACGTTCTACCTGGAGCGGCCTGGGATCACGGGATCACAGGAGCGTGAAGCCGGCCAGCCGCGTGGCTTTGCGGTCGAAGGTATAGGTGGTCTCGCAACCGGTCCAGGCCGCCAGCGCGCCGATCAGGGCGTCGGCGAAGGAACCGCGCCCCGTCCGCAGGGCAACGACGGCTACGAAGACCTCCCCCTCGTTCTGGACGGCAAGGGTATCGGCCTGCAACATGCGTTCGATAGCCTTTGCGATCTCCTGTGCTGGGAGCGCATAAATCCGGGTCAAAACCCAAACGGTCTCAATTACTGTGACGAGGCTGACGAAGCCCGGATTGGACTCCGTCAGCCCCTCAATGATCTCGGTCGCTCTCCACGATTGTTTGGGGTCGTCCTGCGCGAAGTAGCGAACCAGGACATTGGTGTCCAGTCCAATCATGCGGACTTGGGAAGGCGCTCTTCGCCGGTCGCACCCGCTTCAACGGCCTCATTCATCTCCTCGATGGAGACAGCCCGCCGACTCCGGGACGAGATCATGCCTTTCAGGGCTGAAGTGGAGATCTTGGGTAAAATCACGACACTTCCATCCGGGTGCAGGAAGAACTTCACCCGATCGCCCGGTCCGAGGTGGAGATGATCCCGGACAGCCTTGGGGATCGTTGCTTGACCCTTAACACTCAGTGCCGATTCCATGCGGACTCCTTACTTTCCGATAAAAGTAATACCATACTGCTCAGTTTATAGCAACAAAGTTTGCCCCGAAGGGGGAACTAGTCGATACAGGTTGTGAGTGGAGGAGCTTCGCGGTAGCCTCAGTGTTTACAACCGAACGGCGATGGGGTTCGCCGCAACTGCTTTCGGCTCCGGCCGAGGCTGATGACTCCTACTACTTTCAGGTGCCCGGCGTCGGCTGGGCTGAGTAGGGGTGTGCTTGCTTCCTTTAAAGAATGGCTTCCAGAGCTTCGCGGTTCAAATGCGCGGGGCGGGGTTGTACCTTTTTCGCTGGATTCCGGTATCGATCCTGGCGGGGCTGATGGGCGGCACGGCCTCGGCGGTGTTGCTGGTGTCCCTTGAGTGGGCGACGCGCATGCGGGAGGCGCACCGCTGGATTATCGCGCTGCTACCCTTGGCGGGCTTACTCGTCGGCTGTCTGTACCGGTATCTCGGGACGGCGGTGGAGGCGGGCAATAACCTGCTTCTGGACGAGATTCACAACCCACAACGCACGATCCCTCTCCGGATGACGCCGCTGATCCTGCTGGGGACGTTTATAACGCAGCTATTCGGCGGCTCGGCCGGACGGGAAGGGACGGCGCTGCAGACCGGGGCATCGCTGGCCGATCAGCTGGGTAAACCATTCCGTATCTACGGGATGGAGCGACGGGTGTTGCTGATGGCGGGCATCAGCGCCGGGTTTGGTTCGGTGTTTGGGACGCCGCTTGCGGGTGCGGTCTTCGGGATGGAGGTGCTGGCGATCGGCGCCCTGGCGTACGACGCGATCATCCCGTGCTTCGTGGCGGCGTTCATCGGCGACCTCGCGACGCGAGCGTGGGGTGTGCACCACACCATCTTCCATGTGCGGGACGTGCTGCCGATGAGCGCGCCGCGCCTGCTGTGGGCCGCCCTGGCCGGGCTCGCCTGCGGGTTGGCGGCGAGGCTGTTTGCAGGGATGACCCATGGGATCGGTGTGTGGTTCAGGAAGCGGTTCCCATGGTCGCCGTGGCGGCCCTTTGTCGGCGGCCTCGTTGTGGCAGCGGCGGTGTTCGCCCTAGGGACGACGCGCTACATCGGGCTCGGTGTGCCCGTGATCGTGAGCGCCTTTGACGGCCGGCAGCCGCCGTATGACTGGGCCATGAAGCTCGTGTTCACGGCTGTGACGCTGGGCGCGGGGTTCAAGGGCGGTGAGGTGACACCACTGTTCTTCATTGGGGCTACGCTGGGCAACGCGCTGAGTTATTTTCTGCCGCTGCCGCCCTCGCTGCTGGCCGGGATGGGCTTTGTGGCGGTGTTTGCGGGCGCGGCAAATACCCCGGTGGCTTCGACGTTGATGGCGGTGGAGCTGTTTGGGGGCGAGGTGGGGGCGTATGCCGGGGTTGCGTGCGTCTTCAGCTACCTGG
>CAXTUW010000042.1:0-29358 GCA_964247595.1 uncultured Acidobacteriaceae bacterium
CACCCCCTGCCTCATCCTCACCGTCTCCGAAAACGGCTTCGGCAAGCGCACCGACGTCGACATGTACCGCCTCCAGACCCGCGGCGGCAAGGGCGTCATCAACATGCGCACCACCCCCAAAATCGGCAAGGTCACCAGCATCCAGCTCGTCGACGACACCACCGAGATGATGGTCATCAGCCAGTTCGGCAAAATCATCCGCATCGACACCAAGCAGGTCCGCGCCGCCGGCCGAGCCACCATGGGCGTAAAACTCCTCGACCTCGACAACGACGACAAGGTAGCCAGCGCCACCGTAATCCCCCCCGACGACAAACCCACAACCGAAGGCGGAACCCTGCTCCAGTAACACCCCAGCCTTCAGCAAACAATCGGCAGCAAAGAAAGGCGCGGCCCCAAAGCCGCGCCGTTACGCATCTCGAGTATGGTTTGCGTGCAAGTACAGCAAGTGGAGGATGAGAGCAGGTGAGCCCCACGCGTAGCCAAATCATGTCTATGTGCCATTGCCTAATGTGTTCTTTATAAGAGCATTGCTTTGTTTCGGATGGCGGCATATGCTCCTTACTATGGCAATCGTCACAAACGAGTTTGAGGAAGTTAGGGATCGACTCGATCTCATCGCACACTTGCTGTGCTTGCTCGTGGACCAGGATCGAATCCCTGCAATCAGCGAGCAAATCGCCTTGCTGGCATCGCATGGCCTAACCGGTGCGGAAATCGGAAGGATAGTCGGAAGAGAGCCGAACTACGTGTCGGCAGCTATGAACCAGATGAAGAAGAAAGCGAGATCGAATGCCAAAGCCTGAAGAGGATCTCTCAAGAAGCGATTTACTGATAAGGCTTATGGCGATTGCCCTCGTGAATGGGAGGGCTCAAAAAGAACAGATTCGCCTGTTATCCGTCGCCGGGATGGGCCCCAGGGAAATCGCCGAACTTCTAGGAACCACTCCTAATACGGTAAATGTCTCACTCTCAATGCTGAGAAAGAAAGGGAGGTTGAATCTCAAGGATGACCAAGCAAAAGAAGATAACTGACGTAGCCATAAACATGGATTCGGTGCTGAAGGCGCTCCTCTTCGCGACCTTACGGACTCTTAGTGTTGGCGACCAAGTAGATGCTTTGGCGATGGCGGGATGGTCCCATCAGCAGATCGGAGAGGCCACTGGATTGACTGCGAATGCGGTTCAGAAGCGCCGCCAGAACAAGAAAACAAAGGAGGAATAGTGGACTCCTTAGAAAAGCCATACGCGCGCTATTGCTGCTTCATCTCAGAGAATTAGACCAACCCGAACAGGTAAAGTTGCTAACGAGCGCAGGATACAAGCCAGCAGAAATTGGAGAGTTCTTAAACATAAAACCCAACACCGTCGCCAAAGCTTTGCAGCGTGCCCGCGCAAAGTAAATCATGACCAGGGAGTCAATGGAAATCGAGACTGCAGTAGGATAAAGCTTGCTACGAGCAAGATGCATTTTCAAGTGCCCTTAAAGCCCCCCCCCCTTTTTTCAAAAGATGAGACGGTGAGACATGAGGCTGCAAGTAAGCGATATCGGCTCAAACTACGAAGAGAACTTACAGCGGTGGGCGCAAAATCTCGGAACGAGTGAAAAGAGAAGGCAGATATTCCTTGTGATTTATGGAACCAGGAAAGCTTCGTGGTCAACAAGAGAGATAGCCGAAAAGACCAACCTAAGCATCAAGATCATCGCCACGGAAGGCAAAAAGATGTGCGCAGGCGGATTGCTGGAGCAGCTTGATGGCGCACGTGCCATCTATCAGAAGATACCTCAAGTGCAGAATGCAAAGAAACGAATATTAAAGCTCTCAGGGAACGTAATTGCCCGAGAATCCTTAAGAACTAAACGAAGCTCCTCTCAACTCCAAGGAACGATCAATATGTCAAAAGTCACAAACAGATTTCAGAATGTCGGAGTAGCGAACCTTGGCACTATGTCGGGATCGATTTCTGGTCAGAGTCAACGTAGCAAAATGAACGCAAGTACACGGGAATGTCTTCATGCATTAGAAAACTTCAACCTGGAACTCCAGCAGCATAAAGAAGTGTCAACAGACCAGCGGGCCGACGCCTCGCACGCTGTAGATGAGCTCAGAGTTGAAGTACAAAAGCCACTTCAAAGTCGGAACATGAGCCGGGTGAGAAATGCTGTTGGAGCTTTGAAGTTACTTGGTAGTGGCGCGCAAGCAGTACATGGCCTCTACGAGCAGATTGCACCTCTGATCGCGTCTCACTTTCATCTAGGCTAACGGCGAACTCGGGCCTGACTTGAACAGATTCAGGGCGGGTGGCTACCCGAGACGCTCGAAGGTTGGAGGGAGATAAAGCCACGGCATCAAGCATAATGCACAAGGAAGGAGGAACTCTCGTGCCTCATGGTGGTTCGAACCGGCGCGAAAAGGGCCGCCGTAACGAAGTGGACCGAACAGAACGAACGTTGCGGATCACTATCGATGGGTTATGGACAGCAGCCGACTTTGCCGAGTGTTTTCGCTCAACAGAGGACATCTACAACCTATTTACTGCAATGGACGGCGGCTTCTTTCGCGCGCGACGGGTTGACTTTCCGTTGAGCAGGCTTGATCGCAGGGCGCTCCGAAGCTTCCTCATAGACCCACTAGAGCAAGCTCCGCTTAGGGTAGCCCAAGTGAGGTATGGTTCGGTCGGAACTATCCTGATCGCGGGTTTTGGGTCGATAGGCGGACTAACAGCCGCGTTTGCCTTTTTGCTGAATCGAAAGGAGGAGAGTCGGGGAAGGAAACTCGACAACGATCTCAAGGACTTCAACCTACAACAGCAGCGAAGGGATCGCGCCTACCTTGAAGAACGTCGAGAAATTGAGAATGGTATCAAAGACGGAAAGGCGAGGGCTGAGCTTACTTCACTCCAGCTCGATAATGTGCAAAAGACAACGGCTCTCCACGGACAGAGTTTGAACTTGACACAGCACGATCTTACTCACCTTCTGCGTGATGCTGGCATCGCAACGCGTCGCGGAAAAGCAGATGAGAATGAAATGATATTCAGATGGCTCGAGAACAAGATGCTTCCCCTGAGTGACATGGTCAACAGAGGAAAAATAATTCGGGCAGAGGCGTTGGATGGGGAAGAGGGGTCGAGCGACCCACCGACAAGCGAGTAGTCAAACCGGTGGGCGGGTGGCCCACCCATGTGCTCGGGGAACCCACGAACGGGTGCCCCATTCATACTGCGGTTTCATGCGGGATGGGTAATTCCACTCTGCCGAAGGCCGGAGTGAAGCGCAGCGGAACAACCAACCTGTCTTCCTCCACCCCGCCAAGTCTCGCGCTCCCGAGTACCGAGAAGCTTTCGAGAAGCCCCAAACAACTTCGCTCAAGCAGCCTTGGTCTGCACAATCCAGTGATGGTCGGAGTCCTGGGAAGCCACAATCCTCTCCTCATGGTTCAGCTCGGCCTCCCACTTCACCCCTACAACACCTTCAGCCACCTCTTGGTTCAGCTTCGCGAGCGTCACGTACAGCAAGCGAATCACGCGGTCAACGGTTTGAGTCACGGCGGCACCGTTCTCAATCCGCGAGTACTGCTCACTAGTCACGCCAACAAGCCCTGCAAAATCTTTCGAAGGCTTTTTGAGGCGCTTGCGCAGGAATCGGATCTCGTCCCCGGTCAAAAGGGAACGCTTCTCCAAAAGAGCTTTCGCAATCGCCTCGAGGAGACCAGGCAAACATGGAATGTCGGCCTGCTGCACATCCGACTCCCGCTCCGTCCGACACTCCACACCAACAAGATAGACATTCGGCAACCCGGAACCCACGTAGTGGTACGGCTGCCGCTCACTGGAGATCTTTGCTTCGAACTTGTGCGCTTTAGTCTGCTCGGCTCCGCTCATTGCCCTGCCTCAAAACTTTGTGATGATCGTGATCATCTGTTCTTCCTGGTTCAGCGATATGAGCAAGACGAGCTCGTCGCCTTCGATGTCGTGGCCCGCGAGCTTGTACTTCCAGTTCCGGTGTTCCTCATCCCATTCCGGCTCGGCAGCAAGCGCCCAGGGTCCGCAGAGCATGAACTGGATATCGTCATCAGAAACGTTCCGGTAGCTTCTATCCTTTGCTGAATGCCTGGACTCCCGGTACGTCCCATAAGAAACGATCCGAGACACAGCAGCACGCAAGTCATCGCCGAGAAGCGCGGGTTCCCGCTTGACGGAACTTGCGCCTATGTCAAGTTTAGACGCAGACGGTGCGCTTTGTGCAACACCTTTCTTCGGGAAAGGCAAAACCTTGTTGCTGGGCTGACCCAAAACAGGAACTCCTCGGCTCGTTGGGAACTCGCCTAGTCTAGCGCAGGTACTTAGCCACGACCCGCCCCAGCCCCAGGGCGGGTGGCCCACATCTGGGTGCCCCATATCTGGCGTTTTCTGCCAGATGGGGTTCCACTCTGCCGAAGGCCGGGGTCCCCGGACAGCTTGCTGGCTGGGGTGGTAGACCGGAGCGAAGGGCAGCGCAACGACTGAATGGCCCTCCGTTATGCCGCCGGAACCCTCGCCGGACGAGCCCTCGGCCCCGGTAAGCCCCAGCGGTGTCGGAATACATCTGCCTCCCCGAACAGAAAGTTCGGCACTTACGGTGCATCTGGTGCTCCGCAGTCCCGGCCAGCGCCTCGGTCGGCCCCTGAATCTCGATCCGCTCCGCGTCCTCGATCGTGAACACCGGCCCGTACTTTGACACGACCCTCACCGTCGCATCCTGAACCGGGGCGCACCGCCAAGTGTAGATTGAAATCCTTCCAGTCAACCCCACACTGCTACACTCCGACCCATGCCACGCGCCACACTTCTCCTGCTCGCCACGCTCGGCAGCTTCCTGCCCCTGGCCGTCGCCCAGGGGACCTCCGCGGACATCGCCACGGCGCAGGCCAAACAGCTACAGGAACTCCACGATCGCGCTGCGGCGATCGTGCGGGACGAGGATGCCCACGCCGGACAGCCGCTCTGCCACACGGCCGCGAACCATCCCGCGGAGGGCATCTGCCTGGAAAAGGGAATGGCCGCCACCGACGCCAATGAGACCAAGCTGGTCCGCACCCTGGGCCTCTTCTATCGCGTACACCTGCAATACGCGGGCACGCCGACCAAGCCGGGACCCCTCTCCTTCGATGGGGCCGAAGCCACCTGGCACCTCTTCCGCGACCAGGTCTGCCAGTCCGTCGCCGACGGGTACAGCGGCGGCACCGCCCAGCCCTACATCCAGACCGCCTGCGAGATCAACATCACCCGCCACCACATCGATGAGCTCTGGGCCGTCTACAAGGACATCGACTAATCCAGCTACGCCTGTAACCCAGCTACGCCCGCTCCTCCTTCGGCAGGTGGCCCGCCCATCACGCGGAAGACCCACGAACGGTGTCCCACCCATCCCGCGCCCTCATGCGGGATGGGTGGGTTCCGCTCTGCCCTGAGCGCAGTCAAATGGGCCGGAGGGGAGGCGCAGCCGAACCGGCTGACTTGCCCTCTTCACCCCGCCGACACCCTCCACTGCGGAGCCACCGTCAGATCCGCATTGAGATGAACCGCATTCCCGGCGATCTTCATCTGCCGGCTCCAGTCCGCATAGCCCTTCTTCTTCATCGTTACCGTGTGCTGGCCAGACGCCACGGAGAGCGTAGAAGGCGTGCTCCCGACGAAGCCATTGCCCGAGACAAACGCCGTAATCTCCGCCCCTTCGGGAATCGAGATGTCCTTGCCATGAATGAACAGCGGCAACGGAGCCGCCGGGAAGAACACGATCGCTGTCCCGACAATGCCGGCCGTCATGGCACCCGTATGCCCGCTGCCCTTCTCGCTCTTTGTCGCACTCAGCGCGGCGGTTTCGCCGTCGATCATGCGCACCGAATCGATGTTGACGTCCAGCTTGCCCGGTCGTCCCATGGCCCGCTTCGTCTTGGCTGTGGTCACCGTCCCAAGCGCCTACGCTTCCTTGAAGTCACCGGTATGCCACTATCCCATCGCTCGTGCCAACTGCCCCCTGCATCGAAAGGCGTGCTCGCGACAGAGCTTCAATGTATAGTGAGACAACTTACCCAAAAGCTGTTTCGGCCCGTTGCCTCACGAATCGCCCCTCTTGACCAGTCACGCACACCGTGGCGCAAGACGATGGAGACCTATGCCTTTTTCGCGCTATTTGTTTGCTCTATCCGTTCCCATGCTGGCGACCGGTATAGCCGTTTCCCAAGCTACCGCCGACGGAGCCCTGGTCGGGGTAATCTCCGATTCCACCGGTGCCGCGATCTCTGGAGCCGTGATTACCGCGATCAATCAAAGCACCAATGCCCAGCGGAAAACGACGACCAACGGCGCGGGAGAGTATCGCTTCGACCTGCTGCCCGCGGGCTCGTATGTGTTGCGCGCCGAGGCTCCCGGCTTCAGCCCCGCAGATACGCAAGCCCTTTCCTTGCAGGTGGGCTCGACATTAACGGCAAATCTGCCGTTGCGCGCGGGAAGCGTGAGCACCACCATTGAGGTCGCGACCACAAATCAGTTGGTTGACGTGGAAAAAACTGACAGCTCTACGAACGTCACACCGCAAGAGGTCGAAAGTCTGCCTATCAATGGCAGAGACTTTGCCAATCTCGCCATCCTCGCGCCTGGCGTTAAGCTCGTGGATAGTTACGACCCAACCAAGAATCGTTATGCCGTCTATGCGGTGAACGGCTCCAGCGGGCGTAACACCAATACCACCGTGAACGGCATTGATAACAAGGACAATACCGTGGGCGGTGCCGTAATGCAGCTACCGCTGGAGGCGGTCGAAGAGTTCAAGATCAGTACGTCACGATTTTCCGCGGAGAACGGTCGCAGCGAAGGTGCGGCACTGAATGTCATTACCAAGTCGGGCAGCAACAAATATCATGGGTCGCTGTACGGCTTTTTCCGCAGCGATGCCATTGAGAAGATTAATGCCCTCGATCAGATTGCGGGCAATCCGAAGCCGGCCTACAGCCGGCAACAATATGGCGGCTCCGTAGGCGGCCCGATCCGCAAGGACAAAGACTTCGGCTTCTTCGCGTACGAAGGTGTGCGGGAGCGCTCCAGCCTGAGCGTCGATGCGAACACTTTTGCGGAGCTGACCCTGGCGAAGGGACTGGGTGCCGTACCGGAGACCTCTGTGCCCACACCCTTTGATGAGAAGCGCTATAACGGCCGCGTCGATCATCAATTTAGTGACAAGGAGCGCGCATACTTCGTCTACTCGGCGCAGGACAACAAGAGCCAGAACGATCAGTCCACCAATCAGGTAGATACCACCGAAGGCAACTTCACCCTGAACGACCTGATTCTCTCAAGCTTTACGCTAAGTTCGGTGCTCTCCCCGCGTATCGTAAATAACTTCACCGCAGGCTTCCAATACTGGAATAACCTAATCGATTCCAACACGCGCTTACCTTACTTCCTCTTCCCTGACGGTGCGAGCTTCGGCACAAATATTAACGTGCCACAGAAATCGAGCCAGCATAAGTTCCAGTTCCGTGATGATTTCTCCTACAGCTTGGGTAAGCACACCCTGAAGGCCGGTGCGGATTTTATCTACGAGCCACAGGTGGGCGGTTTCTTCGAGAACAATCCGACACCCGAGTACGACTTCATCGACTCGGCGGCCAACCTGCTGAATCCCGCGCTGTACCCGAACGGTTTCTCCAGCCCCGGCGTTATCCAGAACATTACAGGAACGGCCGGTGACTCGAGCTTCAATCTTGCGCCCAAAATGTTCGGGGTGTATCTGCAGGATGACTGGCGGGCCACAAGGCGGCTGCTGCTGAACCTTGGTCTGCGTTACGACCGCGACATCAACACCTATGGGCAGGAGCGGCAACTCAACAGCCGCACGCTACAGGAGATCGTGGCTGCCAGTGCCACAGGGATACCCACCGTGCCGACGGTCCGCTCCAACGAGTTTGGCACCAACTACCAGCCGACCCTTGGATACCTCGGCGGCAACTATACCAACGTGCCCCACAACGACACGCTCGACATCAGCCCGCGCGTTGGATTTGCCGTCGACGTCTTCGGTAACAGCCGTTTCGTGCTGCGGGGTGGCTACGGGCTGTACTACGGGCAGACGTTTGAGAACATCCCGCTCTTCATGATTCAGCAGGCGAATAACCTGGTCTTCGCGAATACCTACAGCATCGCCTGCAACGGAAACGGCGATCCGAATTGCGTGGCGCCAGGCGACCTTGTACCGGGAACCAACATCCTGCTCAGTAACTACCGGTACGGTGTGGACCCGGCGCTGATCGTGCCGCCTGCCAGCCATAATCTCGCCCCTGGCTCCGTCGGACGATTGATGGATCCCGGCTTCCGCAACCCCCTCACGCAGCAGTTCAATGCGGGCGTGCAGATTGCCTTAAACAGCAAGTCGGTGCTGGAGCTTGAATACGTGCAGGCCCGTGGCATTCACGAAGATAAAACAGTCAATATCAATCCTACCGAGTACTTCGCCGGAGCGATCCGGCCATTCTCTGCGGCTCTAGCCGCTGCAGGGCAGCCGAGATTGGGGCGCATCGGCCTCGAGGCAGCCCTCGGACGCTCCTACTACGATGCTGGCAATGTAAGTTATCGTGCCACGGTCAGCAAGGGCATCACGACCACTGTGAACTACACGTACGGCACATCGCTGGCGTTTGAAGGTTATCCGGCAGCGTTCCGCAATACGGCGACCAACCCCTTCCTGGGCCAGTTCCGCCATGCCGATTATGGCCGCTCCCCGAGCGATGAGCAGCACCACGTTACGGCGGCAGGCACCTTTACCCTGCCGTTCCACATCGAGATTTCGCCCATCCTGCAGGCGGGCACGGCACGCCCGGTGTACTCATCCATTGGCGATACGATAGAGTCAACAAGCGATCTTTGGGGTGTAGGTTCGGGGCGCAGCAACCCACATGCGGCCTACTTCGTGGGTCAGAAGCCAACGGTGGCCAATCTGGTGAACTTCTATCAGACGGCCAAGGCCAGTGGCAGTGTCAGCAACTTCTACAAGAACTGTCTGGCGGCCGGCTCTTGTGTGGAAACCAACTTCGATGCCCTGCGCGGCTTGGCCTATGTGCAACTCGACGCACGGATCGGCAAGACCGTGGTAATCAAGGACCGGTACAACGTCAACCTGTTCTTCCAAGGCTTCAATCTGGCCAACCGCGCCAACTACGGCGGCAACTACAACGGCAACATCTCCTCCTACGCGGCAGGATCCACGGCACTCAAGCCGCTGGGCTTCGTGAACCCAAGCAGTACCATCATCCCGCGCGCCTTTACGGGAGAGTTCGGCGGCCGGTTCTCTTTTTAAAGCTGGGATGTCTAACCGGCATCACCTAGGGCCACACTGCCATTGCCGCGCTGCGGTGAACGTCAAGCTCCTCAACCTCGGCTGTGAAAGGGGGGGGGGTAGTCTCCTTCACAGCCGAGGGAAGAGCTGGGATGGGGGCATCCCCCATCCCAGCTTGCTCATCCACCCAGTGAACTGGAAAGAGGAAAGCCTTGTCCGAGCATCACGACGCCCCCAAAGAGCACGCACCGCATGCACCACATGAAGAACACACCAAAGGACCCCATGACCCCGCGATCATCAATCCCAAGTTGTCGTCTGATGTCGCGTACTGGTCCAAGGAGTTCGGCGTCACCGGCGATGTGCTGCACGAGGCCATCCGCACCCACGGCACCCACGTCGAGAAGGTCCGCGCCGCGCTCCACCACGCGAAAACAGCATAAGCAGGTTTACGCGGGATGCAAGGGCCTCTACAACGCACAGTGCTCCCAGGCGACGAAGAGGCTCCGCCCTCACTCCTAGAGAAACTTAGCTCAATGCACTAGACTCATGTGCTCAGCACCAACCATTGCATCGCGGCACACGCAGTCTGTGATGTGGCTCCCAATACGCTTGCACATAGCCTGATGAACTCGATAGAGCTTATACCTCCACTGGGTTGCCATACATGCTGTGGGTATTTGCAGACCCTAAAGCAATGTGCACACGTACACCCCTTCATCCTGTTTACCTGTAAGGGTCTCAGCTGTAGGAGTACAATTCCCGCGCTTGAGGCCCGGCCTTCGCCACGGTCCTGAATCCTAGGCCGCGGCAGTGCCCAGGTCTGTCACAGGAGGTTTCTCGTGCGCTCCTTTGTCCGCCCGCTGCTCATTACCGTTCTCGCCCTCACCTGCTTTTCGCTCACATCCTGCAAGTACCGGTCGAACAAAGATACGTACTATCTCGTGGCCGCCAACCTTAAGCTGCCTTACTGGAAAGCCGTTGGCGACGGCTTCACCAGCGCCGCAAAGCAGTATGGCGTCACGGCACGTATTGCCGGTTCTGAGGGCTACGACCCGGCGGCCGAAGCCAGTGCCTTCTCTGACGCCGTGAGCGCCCGGCCTGCGGGCATTCTTGTCTCCGCGGCCGATGCCCACGCCTTGCAGGGCGACATCAACTCCGCTGTCAGTGCCGGCATCCCTGTGATCACCGTTGATTCCGACGCTCCGAACAGCCGGCGGCTCTACTTTATCGGCACCAACAATCTCGAGGTGGGTCACCTCGGCGGCCATCGCCTCCTTGATCGGTTGAACGGCAAAGGCAACATCGTCTTCTTCTCCATCCCTGGGCAGCCCAACCTGGAAGATCGCCTCAAGGGCTATAAGGAGACCTTCGCGGACAAACCGGGCATTAAGATCCTCGATGTTGTCGCTACCGGCGGAGAGTCGGGCAGCGCCTTCGATCGCGCCGAGCAGTTCGCGCAGCAAGCCGGCCCAAACAAAGTGGATGCCTTTGTCTGTCTGGAATCCGAATCCGGCAAAGCCGTCGCGGAGGTACTCAAGCGTGGCAATCCCGCAAAGAGCATCGTTATCGCCATGGACGTCGATCCCGACACACTCAGCCTCATCAAGTCAGGCGCAATCGACTCCACCGTCTCGCAAAAACCGTGGAGCATGGGGTATCTCGGCCTCAAACAGCTCGATGAAGCTCATCGTTCTCACAAGGGCGACTTCCGCAACAACTATAGCGTCGACTTCCGTTCTCCCTATCCCACCTTCATCGACACCGGCAGCGCCCTGATCACGCAGGACAACGTCGCCATCTACGAGTACCACCCCGATGACGAATAGCCATACCATGCAGCATTCATGGCCCGGGTGATTGCGCCGTCGCCGGATGGCAGTCACGAGCATGACGGAGCCGCAAATCTTGACTGAATACCAATTCCTATCGAAGTTGCCTAAAGTTGTTACCGCGAATTGAATCGTGTATTTTCGTACATGTCGAGACGCGAAAAATGGTCACTCAGGAGCTGCCCGTGCGCTCGACGCACGTCCGAATGCGCCCCTCCGAGGAGATCCATGTTCTTCCGCCGAACCGTGCTCGCTGCTGCCATTGCCATTTGTGCCGGTCCCGCTTGGGGGCAGGTCGCCAGTGAGATTAAGGGGCGCGTTGTGGACCCGACCGGCGCGGCCGTCTCCCGAGCCGACGTTACCGCCACCGAAATGCGCACCGGCCAACGCTACCTCTCGCAGACAGGCAACGATGGCTACTTCGATTTCGCGAACCTTATCTCCGGGCGCTATCAGCTGGAGGCCACGGGCGTGGGCTTTGAGCACCTCACACGTGCGGGGCTCACACTCGCCGTCGGACAGACGCTGGGTGTCGACCTCTCCCTGACCCCAGGGGGAGAAGCGCAGAGCGTCACCGTAAACGCGGATGCGCCCGTGCTTGCATCTCAGACCAGCGACATCCAGTTCACCGTGCCGCCGCACCACATTGAAGCCATCCCGCTGAACTCGCGCAACTTCATCCAACTCACCACACTGGCTCCCGGTGTGGAGCTTCCCCCCGGAACGCTGTTGCCGCGCATCAATGGCGGCCGTCCGCGCACCAATGAGTACCTCTACGACGGCATCTCCGCCCTGCAGCCCGAGCCCGGACAGGTGGCGTTCTTTCCGATCCTCGACAGCATCCAGGAGTTCACCGTTGAGAGCAACAACGTGTCGGCGGAGTTCGGACGCTTCAACGGCGGTGTTGTAAACCTCAGCACGCGCTCTGGGACGAATTCAATCCACGGCTCGCTGTTTGAGTATCTGCGCAACGAGGCCCTGAATGGCCGCAACTACTTCGCGCCTGCCAGTGCGCGCAAGCCCGAGCATCGCCGCAACCTCTATGGCGGCACACTGGGCTTGCCGATCCTGAAAGACCGCCTATTTTTCTTCGGCGACTACCAGGGGATCAAACAGCTTGTCGGTGTCACGCGCATCTCCACCGTGCCGACGCTTGCCGAACGCGCCGGCAACTTCAACGGTGTCGCCACGGTGTATAACCCGGCAACAACACGCGTGGTGAACGGCCGCACGATACGCACGCCCTTTACCGGCAACGTGATCAACACAGCCTTCGATCCCGCGGCGATGGCGCTGCTCTCGCGCATTCCGGCGCCCAATCTGCCGGGCAATGCGAATAACTACACACGCACCGCCAACGACTCCGATCACCAGAACCAGTTCGATGCGCGCCTGGACTTTGCGCAGGGCGTAAAGGATCACGCCTTTGGCCGCTACACCTACTACAACGAGGTGGAGACCCCGGTGACGCCGTTCATCGATGGCTCGGGCGCCATTACCGGCACGGTGCTCGGCACAGGTAACGTTTCAGGGCCGTCGAACATTCTGGGGCAGCAGGCGGTGCTCAACGAGACGCATACCTTCTCGGCACACCTCGCCAACGATGCCCGGCTTGGCTATACGCGCCGCGCGAACTACCAGTCCGGCGCAGGGCTTGCCAACACGGCTTCTGCTGCGCTGAATATCCCAGGCATCCCGATCAACGCCGCATTCAACAATGCATTGCCGCTTTTCACCTTCACCGGTTTCCAGCAGCTGGGTTCTTCAGCGAGCACCTTCTCGCAATACCAGACGGGCGTCTGGGAGTTCGTCGATACCGTGCTCTTCACGCGTGGCAAACACGACATCAAGGTGGGCGGCGATATTCGCTGGTACCAGCTCAATGCCGTCTCGCCGCCGAACCCGACAGGCAGCTTTGCCTTTACGACCACAGGCACGGACTCGCAAGGCACCGGAAGCTCGACAGGCGCGACCGGCGGCAACAGCTTTGCCAGCTTTCTGCTCGGCCAGGTAGACACCTTCTCGATTGATCTGCAGACCAGCATCCTGCGCCCGCGCGATCACCTGCAGGAGTATTTCGTGCAGGATGACTGGCGTGTGACCCCGAAACTTACAGCAAATCTTGGCGTGCGTTGGACCTTCAATAATCCGTCTACCGAGAAGAATAATCAGGGTGCGATCTTCAACCTCAACACGCAGCTGCTGGACTACGCCGGAGTGAATGGCAATCCAAAGTCCGCGCGGGAGACGCATTACGGCAACCTCGGCCCGCGCGTCGGCTTCGCCTACTCGGCCGACCAAAAGACAGTGATTCGTTCAGGCTTTGGCATCGTCTTTTTCGATCAGTCCGGCATCACAACGCCCTTCACGCTGCCGCAGTTTCCGTTTATCCAGAACGTGCGACAGGCCACGCAGGACTCGATCAACGCTCCCTTCAAGCTGTCGAGTGGACCCTCGGTGGCGCCGATCGCGCTCACACCCACTGCGGGTCTTGGACAGAGCGTGTACACCTCCAATCGCACCGCCGGCTCAGGCTATGTGCAGCAGTGGAATCTCGCGGTGCAGCGTGCGGTAACCAGCAGCCTTTCGTTTGAGGTCGCGTATGTGGGCTCGCATGGGGTGCATGTTGGCGTACCCGATTCAAACCTGAACCAACTCACGGCGGCCCAGCTGGCCGTGGGGCTCACCAACCCTGCCCCGCTTACAGGCCAGGTTGCGAACCCGAACTTCGGCCAAATCCCAGGCTCCAGCACCATCGGCGGCAGAACCATTGCCGCGGCGCAGTTGCTCAAGCCCTACTCGCGGTTCCAGAATGTCGCCATCTACCGCAACAACACAGGCCAGACGAACTATAACGCCTTTGAGGCGAAGGTGGAGGAGCGTCTGCGTCGCGGTGTGGCCTTCACGTTTGCCTATACGCACTCACGCTTGATCGACGATGCCTCGGCGGTCTTCTCTTCAACCGTGTTGTCCTCGCCCAACACCAGCTCGCTGATTGCTGCTGATACCTATCGGCCTTATCTTGAACGCGATGTGTCTGCCGGCGACATGCCCAATGTCATCGCAGGTTCGATTGTGTATGAGCTGCCGGCAGGTCGCGGTCATCGCTTCGGCGGCTCCGCCCTGGGCAACACGCTGGCCGGTGGCTGGAGCATTAACTCCATCGCGACCGCGCAATCCGGTATGCCGATCCCGGTAACGCAGGGCACCAACCTCAATGCGTTCGCCGGCTTCGCCTTACAGCGTCCAAATCTTATCGGTCATCCAAACCTCGCGCCTGATGCGGGCCGCAGCCCGGCACGGTTCTTCAACACGGGTGCCTTTGCCACCGCGCCGCAGTTTACGATCGGGGACGCTACCCGCAACCCCGTGCGTGGGCCGGCGTACCGGGACTGGGATGCATCTCTGATCAAGCGCACGACTCTGGTGGAGGGCACATCCCTGGAGTTCCGTGCGGAGCTCTTCAACGTCACCAACACCCCAGCCTTCGCGCAGCCGAACGGCAGCTTCGGCACCCCCGCCTTTGGCTCTATCTCCAGCACTGTCGCGGAGGAACGTGTCGCACAGTTTGCCTTGCGCCTGAGCCGCTAAGACAACCCAATGCAGCGGCAGGGTGTCAGCTACGATTGCCGGTACTGCGCACGCTTGTGCCGCCTTTAGATCCTGCCCAGCGCCGACGCTTCATCCACTGAAATGGAGGCGTACTTCGCCACCCCCACCATGGTGAAGACCTTTGTGAAGTGTGGCGTTAGGCCAAAGATGCCGATGTGGCGACGGCCAGTCTTGTGGGCCTCCAGCAAAAGCTGGATGATGATCGCGATGCCTGAGGAATTGATGTACTCCGCTTCCTTGAAGTCGAGCAGGACGGTCTGTACCGACCCATCGATAGCCGCGTAAGCTTCTAGAATCCCGTCCCTGGAAGTCGACGCAATGTCGCCCACGAAGGCCAGAATGGCCACGGTGTCCCCACTCGCGGAGATCGCCGATCGTTGCAGCACTTTGGTTGGGGTTTGCATCCCGTCGCTCTCCCTATCTGCCTTTACTCTTCAGCCGCCGGTTCTTCCAGTCGACTGCCTAACCGAATCATGAGGCGCGCATAGCTTTTGCCGGGCGGTCCCTGGTGCCACTCGGCCTCATCCACCAGGGCCTGAATCAGAAACATGCCCATGCCCCGCGGATCCTCTTCGCCCAGCATCTTGCGATCAATGTCCGGAGAGCCAGGCGGGCGCATGACGCCCGTACCATCGTCGATCACTTTGACCTCGAGCTCATCGTTGGTGCGCGACAGCACCACTTCCACACTGAGCGCGGCATTCAGTTGATTGCCATGCTCGATGGCGTTGATGCACGCCTCCGCTACCGCTGTTTTCAGATCCTCGATGCGATCCGGCGAGAAGCCCATGGTGACAGCCACACGCGCGGCGGTCTCCATGGCGATCTTCTCCGAGCCAAGCTTGGAAGGCAGGCGAATCTCGACGGAGCTCCCGGTTCTCATAGGGCGTGCCGCGCCTCGTTCCTACGATCGAGATGCAGAATCGCCAGTGCGGTCATGTCATCGGTCTGCGGTGCATCCGTGGAGAAGCGTCGCAGTTGCACCCATAGCGTGCGCAGGCTCTCCTCCGCATCCCGGGCGGAGGAGAGCCGAAAGGCTTCCGCCAACCGGTCGCACCCGAACTCCTCCTCGCCACAAAACACCTCGGTCAATCCATCGGTGTACAGCAGCAAGCGTGCTCCCGGTTTGAAGGCAAACGTCTCTGCGTTATAGCGCATGCCGGGCAGTATGCCCAGCGGTGTGCCGGAGGCTTCAAGTGTGCGCAAGACACCATCGGACCCGATAAGCAGCCCCGGATTATGCCCGGCGTTTACCACCTCAAGCGTCTGCTCCTCGACGCAAAAGCGCACAAAGATTGCCGTAACATACCGCTGCCGCGCCTCTTCACCCTCGTCCCAGTGACCCTGCCCGATGCGCGCGACCATCTCGGCCAACGGGAGCGGCTGGCTCGCGAGCGAACGAAATGCCGCGCGAAAACTCGTCGCCACGATGGCCGACGCCAGGCCCTTACCAGCCACATCGGCGACAACAAACAGATGGGAGCCATCGGGCATGGCGAAGGCATCCAGGTAGTCGCCACCGACTTGATAGCACATCACCGTGTGCGCCGCGATCGAGAGTCCTGCGATCTCCGGCATCGTCCTCGGCAATAGCGAACGCTGCACACCCCGCGCGGCTTCAAGATCCTGCTCCACGCGCGCCCATTGCAGATCGCGTTGATGCAGTGCGGCGTTTTCAAGCGCCACTGCGGCCTGCAGGGCAAGGCCCTCGATAAAATCCTGCTCGTAGAGGGAGAGCTGCGAGCCCTCGGCTGGGCGCACGGCAAGCTCGGCAAGCGCATCGCCGTTATGCGCAAGCAGCGATGTTGTTACGCCTCCGGCAAAGGGCGGCAACGGCACGACGCCATAGGAGGCCATCGCCTCGCCGGTTCGGGGCGACAGAAATACCGCTCCTTCCAGTTCCAACTCTCGCACCAGGATACGGGCGGTCTGCGCCAGCACTTCATGGAAGGCGACCGTGGAGTGAACCTGCCGCGTGGCTTCCAGCAACGCATGCAGACGTGCTACCTGCTCTTCGAGCGACAGCGTGTGCGGCACGTTCTGTGCGGATGCGGCGACGTCGACCATAGCTGCGGTGGTGGAGGGAAGTGTACACGAGTACGTCGCCGGGCAAGAACTCGCTCCTGCGACTCGCGCCTCTCAGAATGCTGAGAACTCGTATTTCCTACACTTTGGAATCGAGAGCCACCATAGGCAGCAGCTCTCCAGCGCAGCAATCAGGCTCTACGTGCATTGATCAGTGAGACGGAGCCCGTGGTTGGTTTAATCGAGTATGTTGCCCTGGAACATGACAACCACTGCAGCTAGTAGTAAAGCAGTAAGCATGTGCCACCTCCTTATCGAATTGAACGCCAGATGGTGTCACGGTCGGCCTGTCACGTCGCAAAGTCAAGAGAAATCGGACCAGCCCCATGCATCTGGACGTAGCAACTCAATCCCCAACCTCGAATGGCCTCTGCTTCGCCTACCACATTTTTCAGTTGACTGCCACAGCACCTTGGGTTACGCTTCCATCACCTTCGGGTCATGCCGTACACGCGGGCTCCACTTCTTCAGACGCACAACTTCTTCCTCCGAGGCTTGCCATGCGGATTTCCTGCCGTCTGCTCGTGTTTGTTCTGCTTGCTTCCTGCTTCGCCACCGCGAAAGCCGATCCTATCGACTACACCGGAAATATTCTCGACCCCACCAGCACGGGCACCACCTCGTACAGCGTTATTCCTGAGACATCCAACTCGTTCTCTATCGCGTTTACTACGTGCGCATTGGATGAACTGCCTGGGAGTAATACGGGGGACGGCTGTTTTGCTGTCAGCAACCGCTCGGGGAACACCTGGACTAGCTTCACTCTAACAGTGCCAAATACCTCGACGTTAGGATCCCAGGGCGTCGGCTGTAACACTGACCCTAGTAATCTGGCATATGGTTCAGCTAGCTGCTCTCTGGACCCAGCCTCAAACGAATACAATTTACTTTTCACAAACGGTTCGTTCCCAAGCGGAACTTCTAACACGTTGTTCTTTGTGGAAGCTGGAATACCCGCCGCCGATTTTCCCATAACGCAAGCTGTGGCTAATTCAGTCACACCAGAACCGTCTTCCTTACTACTGATGGGAACAGGCCTTCTCTGCATCGTCGCTCTCTATTACCGACAGGCTCGCCGCACCTAAAATGCGGCATGTGCACTGATCGGCAAATGCTGCCGTTGGTGCCTAGGAGCAAGCGATGAGTGGGAAGCTCGCAATTTCTCTAGCCTTGTTGCTTGGCACCGGATCGCTAACCTCTGCAAGTGCCCTTCCTGCCACGGCCGCTTCACATGTCGTGGCAGGGGAAGCTCCTGTATCCGTATCACTGGGTGAGGCCGCACTCGATCTTTTTGGCCCTTGGCGTTTTCATGCCGGCGACGATCCCGCGTGGGTACAGCCTACGCTTGACGATAGCAGTTGGAACAGCGTTGACCTTCACTCACCGGACGACGGTCCCGATCCAGATCTGGGCAAAAGCGGCTTCGTGCCAGGTTGGACGGCACAGGGGCATCCGCGTTATTCGGGATTCGCGTGGTACCGACTGCGCGTGAATGTGCAAGGGGCGACACGAGATCTCGCGATTAAGATGCCCCATAGTTTTGATGATTCTTACCAGGTTTTTGTCAACGGGCAGCAGATCGGTCAATACGGTTATTTCGGTCGCCGAACAGTCTTAGCTTATTATGCGCAGCCCAGAGCGTTTCGCTTGCCCCGAAACCTTCGCAATGGGCCCTTGGTCATCGCGATCCGGATGTGGATGGACAGCGCGACACGGTTTGGCGTACCGGACGCTGGCGGGTTGCATGGTCCGCCCATGCTCGGCCTAGCTCCAGAGATCGCTACCCAGGTCCAGGTTGACTGGGATAACGTGGCGCATGGCATCGGCAGTGGCTTCTTGGAAATGCTGGTTTTACTGCTCACCCTATGTGTTTCTCTGACGCACTTTTGGTTGGACCGTGACGACAGAGCCTACATGTGGTTAGGACTCGTCTCGCTAGTAACGCTGCTTAGCAATCTTGTCCTTCTATTAAGTAACTTCACGGTTGCAATTCCTCTAACTTCGGCCGTGCTCCTAAGAGACGTCCTTCTCGCGCCAATGCGAGTAGGACTCTGGGTATTATTTTGGGCGGCATGGTTCGCGCTCGGACCCCCACGATGGATGCGTCGTGCCGTTTGGACGTTCGTAGGTCTACTAACCATTGGTACGCTCATGCTGCGACCGCCACTGCACGGGCAAATCGTACCGCTCCACGCGTCGGTCTTCCTTGTACCGGTTCTCCTATGGATCAAGCTAGGGCTTGCAATATTGCTGCTGTGGATCACTTACAAAGGCATACGTGAAGATCGCGCCGAGGGATGGCTTGCTTTGCCCGCCATTCTGCTGGCTGTTGCTGCCAATTACCAGAAAGAACTCCAGATCATTCACATCAAGATCCTGTACACATTGTTCGGCTTTCATCTATCCCTCGGCCAGATCTCCACCATGCTGTCCCTGTTGCTCGTCACCCTGATGGGCTCGCGTCGCTTTCTCAAGGCGCAGCAGCAGAAGGTTCAATGGCGTCTGGAGGTCGAGCAGGCAAGCGAGTTACAGCAGGTCATTATCCCGCGCGTGCTGCCGCAGCTGTCCGGGCTGCAGATCCAGAGCGAGTACCGGCCTTCCCGCGATGTCGGCGGCGACTTCTTCCAGATCATTCCCCATGACCGAGACGGCAGTGTGCTGGTGGTGGTCGGCGATGTGACCGGCAAGGGCCTGCGCGCGGGCATGCTGGTGGCTTTGCTGGTCGGTGCCATTGACACCGCGGCGAAGGATGACCCGCATCCCGCAAGCCTGCTTTGCACCATCAATGAGCGTCTGTGCGAACGCGGCTATGCCACCGCTACGTGCCTGGTGATGAAGATCGCCGCCGACGGCTTTCTAAGCATCGCCAACGCGGGACATCTGCCACCGTACCTGAATGGCCGCGAGCTTGAGATGGAGGGCGCGCTGCCCTTGGGCACGCTGTCCGGTATGGAGTACTCGCTCTTCGAGTATGAGCTGGATGATGGCGATACGTTGATGCTGATGACAGACGGTGTGGTGGAAGCGCAGGATGAGCACGGGACCCTGTTCGGCTTTGAGCGAATCGGTGCGCTTGTCGCCGGGCATGCATCCGCGACCGAGATCGCGGATGCGGCGCAGAAATTCGGCCAGGAGGATGACATCCTTGTGCTGCGTGTTGAACGTACCGTCTCCAAAGGTGTGCTTACAGCCGCGGTGGCCTAAGCGTCTGGGGAAATGAAGTCTGGCCTTTTGCTATGATTCACACCACCCGCCGACACCCAAAGCGAGCCGGTCGGAACGCCGGGTAAGGAAGTGCTATGAACGCTGCGGAAACTTCCGGATTCGCCTCGGCAGGGGCGCCGTTGGAGCACATGGACTTCGCGCTTCCCTCAACGATCGCAACCGTGACGGAACTCGAGCAGGCGGTGGAGGCCATGGCGCTTCGCGGCGGATTCGACCCCGATAGCGCGAGCAATATTGCCATGGCCACGCGGGAAGCGGTGATCAATGCCGCCAAGCACGGCAACGGCTTCAATGCGGGTAAAAAGGTACAGGCCACACTGGAGCGCACGGCCACGGATGTCATTGTGCGAATCTCCGACAGCGGGGTTGGCCTGGATCCCGATACACTGCCCGATCCGCTCGACCCCGCCAATCTGTTGCGCGATTCAGGGCGCGGTATTTTTCTGATGCGGACGATCATGGATGAGGTACACTTCCGCCAGTTAAGCCCAGGGACGGAAGTTACCCTCGTCAAGCACAGGGACACGGAGGCAGACATTTAAATATGGAAACAAAGATTCGTCATGTAGAAGGCGTAACCGTTCTGGACCTAAGCGGAAGGATCACGCTTGGTGAGGCCAGCGGCAAATTGCGCGGTGCAGTCCAGGAAGCTTTGAGCGCGGGCTCAAAGAAGATCCTGCTGAATCTTGCTGAAGTAAATTACATCGATAGCGCGGGTCTGGGCGAGTTAGTCAGTGCCTATACAACGGTCAAGAACGCCGGCGGGGATCTGAAGCTGCTTGGTCTTACAAAAAAGGTGAAAGACCTGCTGGTCATCACGAAGCTGCTCACCGTCTTCGACGTGAAAGAGACGGAGAAGGAAGCCATCGCTTCGTTCCAGTAAACATCTATCGCCAACCCGATCCTGTGATGTAATCAGAGCCGTCTCTCGCGAGTGACGGCTCTGATTACTTACATCAATTTGCGGAGGCAGAAGGTCCCGCATCGCCAAGCCAACGAGCAGCCAGGGTGCGCGCGAGTGATTCCGGGGCCGGCTCGGCCTCGCGTGCCGGCGAAGCTTCGCCGGTAGAGGCACTAGAGGCATTAGAGCCACCCTGACGCAGGGTGCCGCGGGTCGCCCGCTCGCGTTGCAACTGCTCAGCGGAGACAACGACGATCTTCGGTGGAGCCGGTGCGCTTGCGCTTTTCACTTCCGACGGTCTCACCGGTCTGGCCTTGCGCATACGTCTTGCACGAAACGGCTTCCGAGGTGTCGGCTCCGGTGCAGGAGCGAGCTCCATGGAAGACGGAGCGGCCTGCGATTCGGCCTCAGGCCTCTGTAGAAAGAGAGCAGGGCTTGGCAACGCTTCGGGCTTCGTCTGCGGGAGGGGCTGCTCCGAGCTCTGCCGGGAAGGCAGAGGCTGGAGGACGAAAGCAGTTTCGAGCGAAGCTACGATCTCGCGAAGACGTCGGAGACGGTCGAGCTCGGCATCAAGCTCGTGGATGATGTACGACAACAGCATAGATATGATTCTAGCCATCCTCTGCCATCGCATGCCTTCCGCAACACAGAAGGACGTATAAGCAGTAGGAAACACAGCGCAGCAACACGCGCGGTATCAATTCAAAGATGCAGTTCACGTGGACCGGCAGCCTTGTGCGGCCGGAGTGGATGAGCTCAGCATGCGGGCGGTGGGGTCAGGCATTTGGACGAAGCTGCCGCATCTGCGCATAGGTCGCGGCCAGCGTATCCCTTATCCGGCCCAGCTCCTTCTCCGCTTCGGGTCGTGAAGCGCAGCTTGGCGACTGCGCCAGGTGCTGCAATGAACGCTCTCTTGAGCGTAGAAGCCTGGTTGCTGAATGGAGCTCTAGGCACCGTACATCTTCAATGGCTGTCATAGGTTCATCGTACTCCGAATCATGGGAATATTCAGAAGATAGCCGGAGACAATATGCGGCCCGGCATGTGGGCGATCGGTGCTCCCGTGTGCCGGGGAGGATGGAGTTAGGAAGCCGACCGCAACATTCCCTGTGGGATTGCATCTATACCGATGAGGCGTTATGCATAAGAATCTGGTTCTCTCGGCTGCGCTTATGACCTTGGCTGCAGGGGCTGGCCCGGCCTGGGCCCAGTACAGTTCTGCCCCGAACCCGGGATCCGGGTATCCGCAGCAGGGCTCTCCGCAACAGCCCTATTCGCAGGACGGCTCCACGCCGCAGTACGGTCCAGCTCCTCAACAGCCTGGCAACTACCCGAGCGAGGATGGCCAGCCCTCACAGGCGCAGGGATATCAGGGTCAAGGGTACCAAGGTCAGGGCTACCCGGCTCAGGGGTATGACCCCAATGCGGCACCGCCACCGCAAACAGCCCAGGCCGTGCCCGTACCCTACGATGCAGGCGGGTATGCCGCCCCGTATGCGTACCCTGCGCCGGCTCCTGTTTATGGGTATCCGTACGCGTATGGATACCCGTACTACCCGGGGTACTACGGTTATGGCCTTGGCATCGGCATCGGCTTCGGCTTCGGCCACTACGGGTACGGCTACCCAGGTTATGCTCGTGGGGGGTACTACGGCGGTTATCGCGGGGGGAACTACGGCTACCGTGGTGGCTATGGTAGTGGGTTCCGTGGAGGGTACGGCGGTGGTGGGTTTCGCGGGGGCTACGGCGGTGGCGGTGCATTCCGCGGCGGCGGTGGATTCCACGGTGGTGGTGGCCGCCGGTAGTGGATAGAAACTGGATCCGTTGGCTTCGAGCTTTGCCGTCTTTATAAGGCCTAAAATCCGGTTTTTTTGCGTAGGCTATGTCGGTACTTAGGGAAGACAGAGATTCTTCACTGCGCTTACGATTACGCTAGGAGTAGACGCCTCATCACAAATTTAGCCATAGGCTGCCGAACTCCCTTCAAGCTGCTCGAATGCAGTCCAGACTGGCCCCTCAACTCCGATACCTACCCGAAGGCTTTCCTCCCGGTTCCGCAGCGTGCCCTCACCAGGGTAGCGGGGCGGCATACCCGTCTTTATCGGCTGCGCCGCATGCAATGCGGAGATGCAGCCGGTAACTACCTGTTGCATCTCCGCCTGGGAACTCAGCGCCTCCGGGCTGACCGCGAGAAAGACCTGCGACAGCCCCGTCTCGGCAAGCGGGTCCGGCTCGATCTGGTGGGTGGCCTGTCCACCGGCCAGCATGGCGGCAAGCAGGTCGAGCACAAACGCCAGTCCTGATCCCTTCCAGAACCCAATCGGCAGCGCCCGCTGGGTGCGCTCGATGGCTGCCGGATTGCGGCTCAGCTCACCCTTCTCGTCGAAGCCGCCCGGTACCGGCAGCAACTCGCCGCGTTCCCGGTAGCTCGCGAGCCCACCATACGAGAACTGGCTCATGGCCATGTCCAGCACAGCCGGAGCGTTCTCCATAACGGACCCAGCCACCCCCGGACGAGGTACCGCAATGACCAGTGGATTGTTGCCCAACGCTGGCGAGGTGGCTCCCCAGGCAGGCAAATTGGGCATGGTATTGGTCCAGGCCAGCAGCGCGCATCCTGCTTCGGCGGCCTGCCACCCATAGGTACCGCCACGCTGCCAATGGGTGGTATCGCGGAGCGCAACCGCCCCGACACCGTGGATACGCGCCAACTCCACGGCACGGGCTGTCATGG
This sequence comes from uncultured Acidobacteriaceae bacterium, assembly GCA_964247595.1. Lineage (GTDB taxonomy): Bacteria > Acidobacteriota > Terriglobia > Terriglobales > Acidobacteriaceae > Granulicella. The sequence goes on from CAXTUW010000042.1 coordinate 23,703, forward strand.
CATAGGCAGCAAGATTGCCCGGGCCGCGATGACCCGTCCAGCGCTCCAGTGCCCCGAAGGCGGCGACCCGTTCCGGAACGGCCTGCGGCACGATACGGCCGAGCCCCACCATCTGCGCGAACCGGGGTAGGCGCGCAATGCCGTGCGTCCGCACGCCGTCGCCGTCGGTCTCGACGATCAGCCGCGCACCTAAGGCCGCACGGTCGTGCTCCAGGCCAAGGCGCAGCAGAATGCGGCCAATGCGCTCGCGCAGCTCGTCGCTGGGGACGCGGATCAGGGGAGAACGGGCGTTGGGAGCCATGGGTTCATGGATGCTGAATGGCTTTGGGGCGTCCCGCGAAACGATTCGGCCATACGGCACGAGGAGGGCATCGCTCCGTCACCTCGCTACACTGGAATCGTCCATGTGCCTTCCTTTCCGTGTCCTCCGCCGTGCCTGCCTGCTGCTGGTGTTGCCCTTACTGCTCTTCCTAGTGGGTGAGATTGCCTGCGCGCAGGGAACAGTGCCGGCTGTCCTGCTTTCAGACATTCACTTCGACCCCTTCCATAACCCACACGATCTCGCGCGCCTGCGCGCCGCACCCGCCGAGCAGTGGCCGGCTATCCTCGATGCCTCCACAAACCTGGTCGAAGACGCCGAGCGAACCGCCATGCAGGCCGAGTGCCATGCACTTTCCACCGACACCGCCTGGCCGCTGCTGAAATCAACCCTCGCCGCCGCGCACGATGCCGAGCCCCATCCCGTCTTTGTCACGCTCTCGGGCGATCTGCTCGCCCATGAGTTTCAGTGCCGTCTTCACCATGTTGCGCCCGAGGCCACAAAGGAGGAACTCTCTGCCTTCGCGGCGAAAACCGTAGCGTTCGTGGCTCTGGAGTTGCGGCTCGCCTTTCCGCACACCCCCGTATACGTCGCCCTGGGTAACAACGACAGTGGTTGCGCCGATTACGACGAAACTCCCGGAAACGCCTTTGCCGAAAGCACGGCGGCCACGATGGTGGTCGGTGCAGGGCAGGCACGGGCGGCGGTCGCCGGCAAGACGCACATCGAGGTCTCGGCGGAGGGCGATTACAGCGTCGCGCTTCCTTCCCCCCTTGAGCACGGCCGCTTGATCGTGCTGCAGGATGTCTACGACTCGCAATACTTTCTCATCTGCGGTGGAGGGGCCGAACGCGGGCCGGAGGCCTCCCAGATCTCCTGGCTGCGCGAGCAGCTCGCGGGGGCGCGTTCGCGGCACGAGCACGTATGGGTGATGGGTCACATCCCTCCAGGGGTCGATATTTATGCGTCGTTTCACCGCTATGTCCTGCGTCCCGGTGATCTCTGTTCCGCTGCAGTTCATCCGTTTTTGATCGATTTCAAGATGGCCGACGCGCTGCTGGACTACGCCGATGTCGTCCGGCTCGCGCTCTTCGCCCATACCCACATGGACGAGATTCGTCTGCTGCACCGCCCCGCCTCCAGCGGCGACTCTTCCGCCGCACCGAGGCCTGCAGCCATTCCCGTAAAGCTCGTGCCTTCCGTCACGCCCTACTTCGGCAATCATCCCGCGTTTCTGGTGGCTGCCATCGAGACGCACACGCTTTTGCTGAAGGACTGGCAGACCCTTGTCTCCCCAGCCTCGGACGGCTCCGCGCCGCCCTGGACTGCCGCCTACCGCTTTTCAACGGCCTACGGTTTGCCGAACCTGTCTGCCGTCTCAGCCGCGCAACTCGCCGAGGAGTTCACCGCTGACCGTACCGGCAAGGCAGCTCACGCGGCCACCTATCGCGAACACTTTTTCGCCGGCGACATCGGCCTGTATGCCCTCGGTCTCAACCAGATCTGGCCCGCCTACGCCTGCGCCGTGCGCGAGGACCGCCCGGAGGCTTTTCACGAGTGCCTTTGCCCGGCAGGGGCCAAGCCTGCGCCCTGATCGCGCTGCAGCTGATCGTTCGTTGATGGGCAAGGGTATTTGTCAAAACGAAAAACCGCAATGCTGTCAGAACGAAAAGCTGCAAGTCTGTCAGAACGAAAAGCTGCAAGTCAGGGCGTCAGTGCGCTACGAAGACCGAAGCGGCTACAAAATGTCATCTCGACCCGAAGCGCAGCTACCCGCTTCAGCGCTCAATGGCACCCCTCCCGTGTGAGTGCCTTAATCAGTGCCGTCTCCGCAGGCCACCCAGACAGCAGTTCAGCGCACGTTCCGGACTCATAATCCGCATACTCAAACCCCGGCGAGACCGTGCACCCCAGCAGCGCCCACTCACTCACGTTGCCCCCGGTGGCGAGCAGTCGCGATCCCTGCCAAACGCCCCGGGGTACCACCACCTGCGGCCGCTGGCCCGCTGCGAGATCCTTGCCGATCAGCAGACGCTCGCTGCCGCCGCCCGGAAACAGCTGCAGCATCTCTACAGGACCGCCCGCGTAGTGATGGAAGATCTCATCCGAGCCGAGCCGGTGCATCTCGCTGAACGTCTCGGGCTCCAACAGGTAGTAGATCGCCGTCGCCAGCCGGCGTGGGGCGGGGTACCGTGCCGGATCGGAGGAGTTTGCAAAAACCGACGCTGGCAGGGTGGCGGCTGCGGTGTAGCTTTGGACAAACCAGCCACCCTCACGAGGATGCGGCTCCAAGCCAAGGGTGCGCTTCACTTCATCAGCAGTCATGAGATCTCCAATATGAGCGTTATGCACTCACATATTCTGCAACAGCTTGTCGTATAGGGCATCTTATCTACAGGGGCGTCAGGGCTCCGCAAGTGTAGGAGTGAACACGTATGGCAATCAAATGGGACAAGCTGACGGTGAAGTCGGCCGAGGCCGTGCAGGGCGCGGTGGGGTTGGCCGGGGAGAATGGCAACCCCGAGGTGCTGCCCGTGCACCTGATGGCGGCGCTGCTCGAAGATAAAGAAGGCGTCGTACTGCCGGTGCTCGACAAGGTGGGCGTACCGGTGCAACAGCTCCTATCGCAGATGAACTCCGCGATTGCCAAGCTGCCCAAGGTGGGCGGGGCCGCGCAGCAGCCCGGGCTCGGCCAGGCGATGGCAAAGGTGCTGGAACAGGCCTTCAAAGAAGCCGGAAACTTTAAGGACGAGTACGTCTCCACGGAGCACCTGCTGCTGGCTTTGGCCGCGGGGAAGAATGAGCCCGTAGCGATGGCGCTCACCGCTCAGGGCGCGGACTACAACGCCATCCTGAAGGCATTGCAGGCGGTGCGCGGCTCGCAGCGGGTGACGGATCAGAACCCCGAGGGCAAGTTCCAGGCCTTGGCAAAGTACGCCAAAGACCTCACCGAACTGGCGCGCCGCGGCAAGCTCGACCCGGTAATTGGCCGGGACGAGGAGATCCGCCGCGTAATCCAGGTGCTTTCGCGCCGGACGAAGAACAACCCGGTGCTGATCGGCGAGCCCGGCGTGGGCAAAACAGCCATCGTCGAGGGCCTTGCCCGGCGCATCTTCACCGGCGATGTTCCGGAGATCCTGCGCGACAAGCGCGTCGTCTCGCTTGACCTGGGGTCGATGCTGGCCGGCGCGAAGTTTCGCGGTGAATTTGAGGACCGTCTAAAGGCCGTGCTGAAGGAGATCGACGAGGCCAACGGCCAGATCATCCTGTTTATCGACGAGTTGCACACCATCGTGGGGGCGGGCGCGGCCGAGGGGGCGATCGACGCGAGCAACATGCTGAAGCCGGCCCTGGCGCGCGGCGAGCTGCGGGCCATCGGCGCGACGACGCTGAACGAGTACCGCAAGTACATCGAAAAGGATGCGGCGCTGGAGCGGCGTTTTCAGATCGTCTATGTCGGCGAGCCGAATGTCGAGGACACGATTGCGATCCTGCGCGGGTTGCGGGAGCGTTATGAGACGCACCACAAGGTTCGTATCAAGGATTCGGCCATTGTGGCGGCGGCGGAGCTCTCGCATCGCTACATCTCCGACCGTTTTCTGCCCGATAAGGCGATCGACTTAGTCGACGAGGCCGCGGCGGCGCTGGCCATTCAGATTGGCTCCGTGCCGGTCGAAATTGACGACCTGGAGCGCCGGGCCATCTCGCTGGAGATTGAAAAGAATGCACTGAGCCGGGAGAATGACCCAAACTCGCAGGAGCGGCTGGCGGCCGTGGAGCGCGAGCTGGCCGAGGTGGGCGAGCAAGCGGCCGGACTGCGGGCGCGCTGGCAGAAGGAGCGCGGCGCCATCGGTGAGATTGCGGCTTTGAAGGAGCAGCTGGAAGCGTTGCGCTTCGGGGCGACGGAGGCGACCCGGAAGGGCGATCTGCAGCGCGCGGCGGAGTTGCAGTATGGCGAGATTCCGGCGGCGGAGCGGCAGCTGCAGGAGCTGACGCAGGTGCAGGATGAGGCTGTGGCGGCAGGAAAGGCAGATCCCTCCGCTACGCTGCAGGATGACAACCAAAAGGGCGCTGCTACGCCGAGCCGGCTGTTGAAGGAGGAGGTCGACGAGGAAGACATTGCCCGTATTGTCTCCAAGTGGACCGGCATTCCTGTGTCCAAGATGCTCCAAGGTGAAGTAGAAAAGCTGACGCAAATGGAGGCTGGTCTGCGGAAGCGTGTAGTTGGCCAGGACGAGGCGCTCACGGCCGTCGCCAACGCAATTCGCCGTTCCCGCGCGGGCCTGTCGGATCCCAAGCGGCCGATCGGCAGCTTTATCTTCCTCGGTCCGACCGGCGTGGGAAAGACGGAGACGGCGCGGGCCCTGGCCGAGTTTCTGTTCGACGATGAGGCCGCCATGGTGCGGATCGATATGTCCGAGTACATGGAAAAGCACGCCGTAGCGCGGCTGATCGGCGCGCCTCCGGGCTACGTCGGCTTCGACGAAGGGGGTCAGCTCACCGAGGCCATCCGGCGCCGGCCCTATGCGGTCGTGCTCTTCGATGAGATTGAAAAGGCGCATCCGGACGTCTTCAACGTCCTGCAGCAGGTGCTCGACGATGGGCGCTTGACCGACTCCAAGGGCCGCACGGTGGACTTCAAAAATACGGTGCTGATCATGACCTCAAACGTGGGCGCGTCGCAGCTGATGACGGCCTGGGCCGAAGGCGAGGAGGGCTTTGCTGAAGCCAAAGATCGTGTGCTTGGCGAACTGAGAAAGCAGTTCCGCCCCGAGTTCCTCAACCGTGTGGACGATATCGTGGTCTTCCACCCGCTTGCTGAGGCACAGCTGACCCACATCGTGGATCTGCGGCTGAACGATTTGCGGGAGATGCTGACGGACCGCCGCATCACGCTGGAGCTCACCGACGCGGCGCGCGAGGCCATCTTCCGGGCCGGCTACGACCGGGCCTATGGGGCGCGCCCACTGAAGCGGGCCATCCAGCGCACCGTGCAGGACCCGCTGGCGATGCGCATCCTCGACGGCCGCGTGCTGCACGGCGACCGGGTCGTGGTCGACGTGGACGGCACCGGCGGACTCAGCTTCGCTACGCCGGACCGGGTGCCGGAAGAGAAAGCGGAACGCAAACCGGCGATGGCTTAAGCCTGCACTGCAGGCTTCTGCCTTCCCGGAACAAACAATAGAGTGGCAGGAAGTGGGCCGCCGCGGACGCTCCTTCTGCGTTCGCCTGCAGATGAAACCATTCCACCCCGCCTCCGTCCCACTCTCTAGCAGGGTCGCCCGCACGCTTCGGTGGGGGGGGCCCCCCGGGAAAAAAAGTAACACAACCGGCCGC
>CAXTUW010000043.1:0-28198 GCA_964247595.1 uncultured Acidobacteriaceae bacterium
GCGTTTCAGCCCGCGGCGGTGCCGGCTGTGGCGTCGAGCGGGGTGGAGGCGGGGGAGCGACCTTGGGTTCCGCGCTGCGCAGGTGCTCCAGGGTGTGATTATCCACACTGTGGGGCGCGGAGCGGGGACGCGGGGCGGTCAACATCGGATCGGTGAGTTGCGTCAGTTCACGAGCGCGCAATACCTCGGAAGGCAGAACGATGCGCGGGGCATGCCACAGATACTTGGGGCCGAAGAATGCGAAAAGCGTGATGCCGATCCATATAAATACGGAGATATAGACCGATTCGCGGAAACGCGCGCGGGCTCGCTCATCTTCAATCGTGTCCAGCAGGCGTATCAGCTCATGCTCATCCAACTCGCCATAACGTCCGGTACGGATCCGCAGCTGCTGCGGTCGCACGGTGTTCTCGACCGGGGTGTGCGGGACGAAAGATACAGGCGCGTCGGGGTCGGATGCCGGATTGACCTCCGCATCCGAACCGTCACGGGGTCGCAGCTCGGTTTCGTCCGTAGGCGTGGGGGTGGGAGCTGGCATGAAATGTCGCTTAGTCTCTGACGGAATAGCGTATCGGAATGTTGCGCTCCCCGCCAAATCATGATGATGCGCGAAGTCTGAGGGGATGCGCCCGCTGGTCAGGGCTACCCGGCTGGCCTGTGATCGCTCGGCTATGCTGACTGCATGGGTTCCACCTCACTGCAAGGCCGCACGGCCCTTGTCCTCACCGCCAGTGATCGCTGTTTCGCCGGGGTGCAGGAGGATCTCTCCGGCCCGGCCGTTGCCGGTGTACTACGGGAAGCCGGAGCTCAAGTCTTAGGCGTGATCGTGTCGCCGGACGATACGGCAGAGTTAAGCACTCACATACGCGCGGCCGCCGTTCGCGCCGCGCTTGTGGTGACCACCGGTGGCACAGGTCTCTCCGCGCGGGACAACACCCCTGAGGCCACCCTTGCCGTCTGCACACGCCTGGTTCCGGGGCTCGCCGAACTGATCCGGCAGCACGGCGCGCGGGAGACGCCCTTCGCTGCACTCGGACGCGGTATCTGCGGCGTCGCGGGCCGCTGCCTGGTGCTGAATTTACCGGGCAGTCCGAGGGGTGCCGTAAGTTCTCTCCGAGCCGTTCTTTCCCTGCTGCCGCATGCCCTCGACCTCCTGGCGGGACAGACAGAGCATGAGCCCGCCGCACGCTGACGAACTGCTTCTGATCCCCCCTCGATCGGCTTGCCACCCGCGAGGCACGCTGCGTCATAGAATGAGGCGTTGTGAAGATTGCTCCCGTGGTCATGTTTCATAAAATCTCGGCCGTGCTTTTGGCCGTCATGAAGCCCCTCGGCATCTGGGGCGTGGGCGGGCTGGCCCTGATCGACTCGGCGCTGATTCCGATTCCGGTATCGATGGACGGTGTCGTCATCGGGTATGTCGCTGAAAATCACCAGCGTTTTATCCTTTACTGCCTGATCGCCGCGGCGGCTTCCGCCATCGGCTCTCTGGTGCCCTTTTTTGTCGGCAGGGCTGGGGGCGAGCTGTTTTTGCTGAAGCGGATCAACCGGGAGCGGTATGAACGGATACGGGACCGCTTCGAAAAACAGGAGTTTTTCGCCATCCTGGTCCCCGCCATGCTGCCGCCACCCATGCCGCTGAAGCTGTTCGAGTTTGCCGCCGGCGTCTTTGAGATGAAGGCACTTCCGTTTGTGCTGGCGATTTTTTTGGGCAAACTAACACAGTTTCTGGTTTGCTCGCTATTGACGATCTACTTTGGGACGGCCCTGCTCCACAGCATCCGCCGTGCCGCGCACCAGCACTTCAGTGTACTTATGGGAGCCGTCCTGTTTGGGTTGCTGATGCTGTTGTTCTTCGTCGTTCGGCGTATCTTTGACCGACGCCGAGGCATTCCGCTCCCGGTGGAAGAGGGCTAGCGCTGGTTTTGTAGCTGGGCAGCGTTCCTGGAAACGCACGGCACCAAAGCGCCACACCAAGGCTCCGCTCTGGTTGAGTGCAGGAACGCCCCCGAAACACATCCGCCCCAGAGACTAGCGCAGGGTTGGACCGCCCGCAGCCGCACCACGCCATAGGCTCACCAACTGCGTTGCCACCACCGGCAACCCGAAGAGGACCGTAACGGTCAGGCCGGTAGAGACAAGATCATTGGCGTAAAACGGAATCGCCGCGGCGAAGCAGCCGAGCAGGCCCGCGAAGCTGTGCGCGTATATGTCGCTGCCCATCCAAACGGCAAAGTTGCTAAGGAGAAAGAAGCTGGTAGCCGATCCCAAGACCGCCCCAGCGACTCGCAACACGGTCACGCGCTGCAGAAGCTCGCTGCCAAGCAGGCATACGCCCGCATACCAGATCCAGGTGAGCAGATAACTGCGCAGGTGAAACGGGTAACCATAGACGACACGCGTCAGGTAGATATCGCTTACAGCCATCACACCGGCAGCCACGGGTGCCTGCCAGCGCGGGCGCTGAGCGCCGAAGAACAGCAGACCGCCTCCAACCGCGGTAACGTTCAGGCCCACACCATGGAGTGCATGCGGCAGAAGGCGGCTGAGCGCGGCAAGGATCAAGACGATATAAGCGAACATGTGAGACGTTCCAGGAGGTGGACCCGGGGTCCTGCCTCGTTCTTCTCCTGGGAGCAGGAGCACTTGGCTGATTGTACGGGAAGCTCTCCCGGCGCTCAGTGATCGAAACGCCCGTCCATGCCTTGGGCCAGCACTCCTCCACCCGCATCCAGCACCACCGTGCCGGTAAGGGGTAGGCGATCTCCGCGCTGCAGAAAAGGCACACTCCCTGCAAAGCGGAGATCGCTGAAGTTTACGGTTGCAGCGCCCTCATGCGACGCCAGGGGCAGAGTCGAGGTGGCAGGCAGTCCCTGGGTCATGCTGACAACCGGCATCGGGGACCAGTCGAGGTATACCCGGCCCAGCGTGCTGCGCTCCGCCGCGTCCAGGAGCGGGCTGGGCTTCGGTTTTACAAAGAGCGCCCCGGCGACCCATGTGCCCTGACGGCTGTCCGCCTCCCCGAGCCGGTACGCCGGGCCGAAATCGGTTGCCGTGTACCAGCGGAAGATGCTGAGCGGGTCGGGGCTGGCGAGCGAACGCCCAGCCCCAAGGAGGGGACGATTCGACTCCGGCTGGGGTAAAGCCGCCTCACTGCCGGATGCGCCCACCTCGGGAATTGCCTCTGCATCCGCTGCCGGGGCGCGCAGGGTTTGATCCTGCGCCAAAGCGACTGCGGTGTTGTGCTCCAGCCAGCGCACGCCCCAGAGCAGCAAAATCGCCGCAAGCGCGGCACGGGCCCAGCCTCGGCCCCGAAAATGCTCCCGCCGTGCGCCGACCTCCTGCCCGATAAGGCCGAACAGCACAGGCATCAGCAGACCGGCCAAAAGCAGTCCGAAGATCAGCGGGTCAAAGATGAAGACGATGGATGCCGCATACCAACGGTTGGCAAAGGGGAAAAACGGTCGCACACCGTAGTTGTTGGTGTAGTCGAGCAGGATATGGCTGAGCAATGCGAGAACGAGGAAGCCGTACAGACGGTCCCAACGGACCGGGGCACTGTCTGCAGTGCTCCCGCTTGCCGTTTTGCGGTCGTCCGCTACCCGGCGTCTTCTTAGCTTGTCGTAGAGAAAAAAGCCGAGCAGAAGCACGCCGGCTTCAAATGGAATACCTAGAAAGGTATGGGTAAGACCCCGGTGGTGCTGAAATCCGGCCACTGGACCCCGCAAACCCCACAGCGTGTCGATATCCGGGAACTCAGCCGCAAGGGCCATACCGGCAGTTGCGTAGGCGGCGCGGCGGTTGAGGCCGGTACGGGCTAGGCAGGCCCCGGTAAGGACGTGAGTGACCGGCTCCATCGAAGGGTTGGGCTACTGCGACATGGCGAGTGATGTGCGGGGTGTGCGCGCGCGCTCCACCGGCAGCGATAGCGGCCCTGCCTCTTCGTATTCGAAGGCCTCGCGTTCGCGGGCGGCTGCAGCCTCACGGGAGGTAGCCGCGGTGAGCATCTGGATCTCGCCCGGCGCGAGCATATCCGGCGTGAACCCCGCGACAGCCACATGCCCTGGCGCATCGCCGAGTACCTCGGAGATGCGATTCCAGAGAAAGAAGGGAGAGGTGGTGGGCAGCAGAATCATCCGGCGCTCAGGCTGCGGCAGGGCGAAGTAGATACCCCAAATTGCGGTGGCGGCTGTAGCACCGACCATTCCGAATATATAAACAGGAGAGAACATCGACTGTGCGCCCGCAGTCGCAAGCCACGCAGCTTGGACTAGTTGAACGATCGAGGTAAGCCCGAGTCCCAAAACTACGCCGAACAGGTGGCTGCGAAAAGTAAGCCCCAAAGGCCGAATAGAGAAGCTCACAAAAATCAGCAGACAAAGGATAAGCACATTTACACCCTGCTCAAGCTGTGCGTGCACGTTTTGGAATGCCACAATCGCAGAGACAGACTTGGATAAGGTGTGTGGGCCGACCGCGAGGGCAATGGCCACCACGAACGATACTGCGCCGACCCATCGAAATATGATCCTACCTACCTTTAGTAAGCCCGGAAAGGGTCGCATTGCTTCAAAGAAAATTCCGTAGATCACGAAAACTACAAGACAGAAGGCTACGACCTGAACTCCATAAAAAGTATAGAAGTACAACTCGTACGACAACTTGCTTGAAATGTGCAGTTGTCCATGGAACAGAAACAGGGGAATAGTGATCAGGTTGCCGAGTGTCGTGATCGCGAGATAAGCCACCAACGCCGGAAAAACAGGCACAATACGCCTGCCAACCATGATGCCAACAACAGCAACGCTGGTTAGCACCATAACGGCGCTCACAATTTCAAGCATTAGACGATCTGACATGCATTCCCCTAAAAGACGTTGATAACACATCTCTCAGGGGAACGCTAATGAAGTCTCGTCACACTTCTGTGTCATTACCAACCGCATGCGGCTCCACCGCTGCTGGGCGGGCACATGGGCACCGGACCGCAAACGTAACCGGGATGGTGCGCGCTCACGTGCTTAGAACCTGTCTGAGAGTAGGATACGACCGTGGAAGCTGCGAATCCGGTGAGGGCCAAGGCAAGGACAGAGAGGCGAACAATGGTGCTCTTCATGGGGTGTGGCTCCGGACGAACGGGGTATGTCGGGTACCACTTTCGTGGTCTTTGCTCCCGACTGATCAGAAGGTAGGCTAGAAGCGGGGCGGAAACCAGCCTAAACCCCGCATTATCAAGCAAATCCGAAGCGTTAGTTACCGAAGTAACAAAGCAAAGTAGAACAATCTTCGGGTTGCCTGACTAGAAGAACTTTTTATAAGCCGTAGGAATACTAAAGCTTTTGCACCCCACCGCAAGCCCCGTTGAGCCCCGGCGTATGCTCAGCAGAGGATGGCGTCCTCCCCTTACCCGCACTCTGATCGCGACTTATTGGCCCGTATCGGGCGTTCCGCCGGAGGCAAGGCCGGTTACAAACAGCTGGTGCGGGAGCTTGGCCTGGGTGGCGGTCGAGAGCGGCGCCTCCTTATAGAGCAGCTGACCAAGATGGTGGCTCGCGGTGAGCTGCGCCAAATAGAGGAGGGTTTATGGGCGCTGCCGAAACCGCCCTCGGCAGCGAACGCCGCTCCTGGTGCGGTCCCACGCCCTGGCGTACCTAACAACCGTGGCGGTGCGGGTGAACCTGACGGACGTGGTGCCGGCCAGGGGAGCCGATGGCAGGGTTCAGAATCAATTGTCCGTAGCGGACGCGAGCGATTGGCAAGCGGACGGCTGGAATTGCATCGTGACGGCTACGGCTTCGTGCGATTGGAGCCGGGCAGGGCCAGCAGTTCGTCCAAAACCAGCGCCGGGGCCGGCGGCGACATCTTCATCCCACCCGGGGCGCTGCACGGGGCCATGCACGGCGATCTGGTGCTGGTGGATGAGGATCCGCCGGCCCGCGATGGACGGCATTCCGGGCGTGTGGCACGGGTACTGACCCGCCGAAATCCAACGATCGTCGGCATCTTCCATTACAGCCAGCCGCTCGGGCGGCGGACAGCACAACAGTACGGCGAGGATAGCCGCGGGTCCATTGCCTTCCAGGGCAACTACGTACAGCCGCTGGATGAACGGCTCGGCGGACCTGTGGAGATCCCGGATGGAGACGAGCTGGTTGCCCTGCGGGGCGAGAGCCCACATCGCACACTTGGGTCAGGGGCACAACGCGCACAGCAGGGAGAGACGATCCCCGAGGTTGCTCCTTCAGAAGGAGCAGAAGGCGCGCCTCCTGGAAGAGCGGATCAGGACCTGGAAGCGGCCCCAGCTGTGCTTTTTTCAGACAACACTCATAAGAACAGCGAGACCGCCGATAAGGGCAGCGGGGCAGCTGACGCACGCTGGCCGCTGCAGGGACTTGCGGTTGAGGTAGAGATCCTCAGCTTTCCGCAGCCGGGGCGGCCTGCGCGCGGCAGGGTGGTGGAGGTTCTGGGACGGCCGGACGGCTTTGGCGTGGATGTGGAGATCGTTATCCGCAAGCACGCCATCCCGCATACGTTTCCGGCGCACGTGCTGGCTGAGGCGGAAGAGCGTGCCCACGACTCAGTCGGGACGCTGGCGGAGGAGGAAAGAGCGCTGCGGGAGGACTTTCGTGGACTGCCGATTGTGACGATCGACGGCGAAACGGCACGGGATTTCGATGATGCCGTGATGGTTCGTCCGCTGCCGAACGGAAATACAGAGTTGCAGGTGCACATCGCCGATGTGGGCTGGTACGTGCACGCGGGCTCGGCGCTGGATACGGAGGCGCGGGTTCGGGGCACGAGTGTGTACTTTCCTGACCGGGCCGTGCCGATGCTGCCGCACGCGCTTTCAAGCGGCATGTGTTCCCTGCTGCCGAATGAGGACCGGCTGGTCTTGAGTTGCGTGATGGAGGTCGACCCCCGGGGTGAGATCCTCGGCTACCGCGTCGGTGAAGGCCTGATTTGTAGTGTGCGCCGTATGACGTACACCGCTGTGCAGCGGTGTTTGAACGCGTCGCCACGGGCGGAGGAGTGGAACGGGGTAGAACCTGCCGCAGCCTCTGCCGAACAGCAGATCCCCTCTGGGGACGACACAAAGGGGGATGACACAAACGCGGGTGACACAAAGAAAGGAGCTCGTAGCCCTTTAGGGAAAAGGCGCGTCACCCCGGAGCCCACGGCGGAAGACCTGGCCGAGCGGGAACGGATCGGGCTGGAGCAGCCGGAGCTGCCCGAGGCCTTTGACCGCATGCTCGAACTGGCTCTGCGGTTAAATCGCAAGCGGGTGCGCAGAGGGTCGATCGACTTCGATCTTCCGGAGCCGGTGGTGGAGTTCGACCCCGAGGGCAATATGAGGGCGATCGTACGCTCGGAGCGCGGCTGGGCACACCGTCTGATCGAAGAGTTCATGCTGAGCGCCAACGAGTGCGTCGCTACCTGGCTGACCGCGCAGGGGATCCCGTCCATTTACCGGATTCACGAGATGCCGGACCCGAAGCGCGTGGTGGAGTTTGAGGAGACGGCGGCAGGCTTTGGCCAGACGCTCGGCATAGGCACGCTGCCGGTACAACGCATCACGATGAAGGCCGATCGTCGCGAGGCCCAGCGTAGAGCAGCGAAGAGCGGGCGTGGAGCTTCGGTGCAAGCTCACGAGTTGCCGGCAAGCATCCCGGTTACGCCGCAGATGTACCAGCGCCTGGTGCGGCGGATTCAGGGGACGCCGGAGGAGCGGATACTGGCGTACCTGATGCTTCGTTCCTTGAAGCAGGCGCGCTATGCCGAGAAGAATGAGGGTCACTTTGCGTTGGCGAGCCCCTGCTATACCCACTTCACCTCTCCCATCCGGCGCTATCCGGACCTGATCGTGCACCGGCTGCTGCGAACGATGTTGCGGCGCGGTGCCAAGGGTCAGGGAGGGGCAATCCTGTCAGGCGACCCGCAGCCGTGGGCGGCGGAGTTGGCACGTTCGCGGGGCAAGAACGCGGCAGGATCGTCGCGGGCGGAGGCGGTGCACGTGAGCGCGGGCCCGACAACGCTCCGCAGACCCGAGCCGGCAGCACCGCCCGCTGCCCTCCCGCAGAGGGAGATGGGACGCTCCAAGCGCCCTGGCCGGATTGGCTGGAGTGAGGAGGGGGTTCCCACCACGGAAGGCACCAGTCCGCGTTGGGGTGCAGACGAGATGGGGGGAGAAGAAGCCACAGGTACAGCCGGTTCCCGGTCTCCATTGAAGGCAGAGAATAAAGCTGCAGAGCCACGAACCGGTGCGGCCCACGCGAGGGCTGCCGAGCCGATCTCCGCCGAGGAGCTGGCGGACATCGCTTTGGAGAGCTCGCAGGCGGAGCGGCGGGCCGCTGACGCCGAGCGTGAACTGATCGAGTGGAAAAAGATGAAGTTCATGGCCGACAGGATCGGCGAGGACTTTCGCGGGATCATCCTGTCGGTTACAAAGTATGGGTTCTTTGTGGAGCTCGACGAGCTGTTTATCGAGGGTCTGGTGCCTCTTAGCTCGCTTGTGGGCGATTTCTACAGCTTCCGCGATACGGACCGGACCATCTGCGGAGCGCATACCGAGCACTGTTTCCGCGTGGGGGATCGTGTCGAGGTACTCCTTGACAGGATTGACCGGCAGCAACGGCGATTGCAGTTTGCTTTGCTGCCGGGGACGGAGCCGGCCGGTAGATCTAGCGGTGGATCGTTGCGGGCGGGCAAAAGTGAGGCCAAGAAGGCCCGCGCGGAGGCGCGCCGGCAGGAGAAGGTAACGGCCAAACCAAAGAACAGATCGACGCCGAAGGCGAACGGGAAAAGAAAGAAGAAACATAGCGGCTGACGAGCTGCGTCATCGCGTTGCATGCGTCAGCGCGCAGTGGAGCGAAGGGAGGTGTTTTGGTGTATTTGCGCCAGAAAAGCAGATCCCTGCGCTTCGCCAAAAACCTCCATAGTTACGGACGGTCGTCCGTGGGCATGTCCGGTGGTAATGGGATGGTGGGCGAGGCAGGGAGCTTCCACACCTCCAGCAGCTCCGTGCCGCGATAGCGCCCGCGGTTGAGGTACCACCCCGTGGTCGGGATGGTGTCGTGCCAGACCAGCAGGCTGCCGGGTTCGGGGCTGTGGGCGATGACGGCATAGCGTGCACCCTGCTCATGCATCCACCAGATCAGACGATCTTCGTTCGGATCCCAAAGGAACGGAATGACACCCGGACGGGTAATGCCGCCGAGGTCGATGATCGGGTGCTCGGAGAGGTAGGCCGCCTCCCCGATGGAGTAATGGGCTACCGCATCATGGGGAGGCAGGGTGCGCAAGAAAGCGGCAAGCCGGGCGTACTCGCGGTCCACGCCGACCTTGTTGGCGATCAGCGGCCATGTGGCAAGCAGGCTCACGACGATGCCGAAGACGACCCCAAAGACTGCCCCTGCCCGATAGAGCCGGGGGTTCAGCTTTACGGCCAGAGCCATCAGAGCGATCGTCAGCAGGGGGGCCGTGACAAAGATGTAGCGCGTCTGCACATAGGTGTGGTTCACGACGTAGAACAACGAGTTCAGGGCCGTCCAGGCGAAGAGCAGCCAACCGCCGATCGTGAGCGAGCCGGCGAGTGCCTCGGTAGAACTTTCTTCGCGGGCTTTGCGGCCCAAGGCATACCGGAGCACCAGCCCCAGCAAACCGAGCAGCACCAGCGGGAACCCGAAGCCGTACACCTGCAGCAGGTGCCCCACCACGGAGTCATGTGGCCCGGCACGTTTGGCGGCATTGGTATTCGGAAGCACGCTGCCAAAGGTTCGCACCGCATACAGACCCCAAGCCAGGCCGGGCCCGGCGACCAGCGCGAAGCCGCTGAAGAAAACGATCAGCTTGGGCCGAAACTCCAAGGGTAAATTCACCCATCGAACGAAGAGCACCAAGCCGAAGAGAATCGTGAAGAAACCCATCTCGGGGCGCAGCAGGGGCGCGATCCCGGCGCAGACGCAACCGAGCAGGAAGCGGCCCGGGGTTGTCGGCGTCGTGAGCGGGTCGGCGGCCTGCAGCACCAGCCCCCAGCAGACTAGGCCCAGCGCCGCGAGCGCCTCCATACCGGAGAAGGCCCAGTACCCAAAATAGGGGTTTACCACTAATACGAGCAGCATGGCGGCAGCAAACAGCCGGCTGCGGGCTGTCCCAAGCTCGCGTGTTAGGGAATGCGCGAAGGCAAAGACACCGCTCAGCGCAAAAATCGCAGCGGCGGCGGTAAGGGTTTTGCCGGCAGCAATCCAGTCAGGGATCGCCGCGTGAAAGGCGACCAGCAGCCACACCCAGAGCGGGGAGGTGTCGCCGTAGACGATGTGGCCATTGAAGCTGAACCCATGCCCACGAGCGAGAGAGCGGGCAAATTCAAGGTGGATATAGGCGTCGTCCTCCCAATAGCCGAGCGCGTGAACGAACCAAAGTACAACCCAAACCGCCACCGCCAGGAGCAGAAGATGGGTAAGGCGGGACGAGCCGCGGTCCGGTTCCGATGCCGCGGCGAGTACGGGGGGGTTCATGCTTCTCCTGCAATGACAGTGGGCCGCTTCAGCCGCGCCATCTCGGGCCTGAACCGGGCGGCTAGGTTAAAAGCTTCTTCCATCATGCCCTGCGTTCCCTGGCTTGCCAAACCTGCTGCCCCTACCGCGCGGCCGGGTACGGATGCCGGACACCTCTCCGGACACGTCTTTAAGCGAAGCGGGATCGAGCCGGTAAAGCAGAAGCACGTTGCGATCGGGGTCGTCCATAGCGGCGATTTCGGCGACGGGGACGGGCTGATACAGCGGCGCGATGGCCTTCATATCCTCGTCTTCAAACTCGTTCCAGGCGACGTACCAGCCGGGCCGGTACTGGCGTACCCGTTGATCGAGGTCCAATGTGCCGAACTCGGTGTTGATGGAAGGTAGGCCGGTCATGAGGGAAAGTTCGGAGCCGGAGACGGAAAGGATCAGCGGCGAATGCGCCGGATCGGCCCGTACGATGCGAGCGATCGTGCGGGCAGCGGCGACAAACGTGTAGGTGGGGTGCTGCAGAAAGCTCACCTGCTGCCACGCATCCGGCAAGGCCACCGCGAGGACGCTCACGATCATGATGGCGAACCGCCATGGGGAAGATCTTGAGATCGTGAGGCTGCGCGAATGCAGCAGTTCATCGAGCGCCATCGCCACAAACACGGTTACCGGCACCGCGGACAGCAGATAGTAACGGGCCTGGAGATTGTTGTGGTAACCAAGAAGGAGGGAGTATCCCCCAACCCAGAGCAGGAGCGTCGGCACCAGCGGATTACGAAAAAAACGTGGACGGGAGAAGAGCAGGAACGTCAAAAGCACGAAAAAAAGCGGGTACAGGACGGCACCCATCCATCTGCCATCCGCGAGGGTATGGAAGACGACACTGGCCAGGGGGTCGGTCTGGAAGCTGGTGTACTCGTTTGCGGTAAACAGATAGCGGAAATCCTCAAGGTAGTCCCCTCGCACCAAGAGCAGGTAGTAACTGAACCA
Source organism: uncultured Acidobacteriaceae bacterium (assembly GCA_964247595.1). Lineage (GTDB taxonomy): Bacteria > Acidobacteriota > Terriglobia > Terriglobales > Acidobacteriaceae > Granulicella. The sequence continues at coordinate 11,496 of CAXTUW010000043.1, forward strand.
TAACCCCAGTCCGAGCAGAGCCGGCAGAAGGGCAAGACGCACCGCCGCCAAGGCTCGATACCCAGCCTTGGCCCAGAGCAGGTAGGCGATTGCGGGCAGGAGGGCAACCGCGGTCGGCTTGGTAAGAATCATCGCCGGCAACAACACACCGAGGGCCAGCGAGGGCAACAGATTGCCAGCAGACAGGCCGGAGCGCTCGTGCGGGCAAGGCAGGTACGCGGCGGCGAGCATGGCCAGAACGGTGAGTGTGGCGAGCAGCGGCTCAAGAATCGCGATGCGCTCGAAGGCAAAGAAGAACGGGCTCAGGCAGAAAAACAGGATGGCGAGGGGGCCGGCGAACGAGGGCACGGGCGGGTTCTGCGCAAAGCGCGGATAGCGTTCCATCAGGCGGTACAGCGCCAACAGCATCACGCCAAAGACGGCCACGGTCAGCGCCCGCACGGCCGTGAGCGAGACACCGGTAAACCGAAAGACGAGAGCCTCCAGCAGCGGCCAGACCGGCAAGGCGACCGCCGGATTAAAGTCTCCCGGAAGAAACCAATGCCCCAGCAGGCTGTAGCGAATCGCGGCATCGCTGTACCAGCCTTCGTCGGTATAGCGGGACCAATCCACCCAGGTGGTGCCGCCGGGAAAGTCAGCCGCGAGATGCACAAAGTGCAGCGCATAGAACACCGCGCCCACAATCAAAAGACCCCGGCGTATGAATCTTGCCGGAGGCCTACCCGAGGAAGGCACCGCAGGGCTCACTCATACGCCAGCGCATCGATGGGATCCTTGCGGGCGGCTTTGAGCGCGGGATAGAGCGCACCGAGCAAAGCACCCACAAGCGTAATGGCGGCGGCGATCCCCACCCACGAAAGGTCGAACTGAAACGAAAGTGTGGGATAACGGGCGCGCAGCACAGCCCGCAGAAGGTAGGTGGCGCCAATGCCGAGCACCACGCCTGAGACCGCAAGCAGACCGGTCTCGCGCAGCACGACGGAGACGATGGTGGCGCTGTCCGCGCCCATACTCTTCAGGATGCCGATCTCGCGTGTACGCTCCATCACAGCCGTGTACATGGATTGGAAGATCACGAGAAAGCCGATCACGGCAGCGATGCCGATGACTACGCGAATGCCGATGTTGAAGGCTGGGATGTGATTCGGTGTGAGTTGAGAGAGCAGCTCCTCGATGGTTTCCACATTCCAATCGCTCATGCCCTGGGTGGCTTGGATCTCGCGTTTCACCTCTGCCTGAAATTTCGGCTGACCCTCTGTACGCAGCAGAAACGCGGAGGCCTTGCCCGGATTGCCGTCGAGCTCATCCATGGTGGTGAGCGGGATGTACTGACGGCTGCCCTTGCCGTGCTCCACGATGCCACAGACGCGGAAGACGTGGTTCAGCGCTTTTTCGATATCGCCGACCCCCAGATGCTTGTTGGCTGCTTCGAGATCGTCGATCAGGATGTCATCCGGACCTTGAAATGGCGTACCGGCCTTGAATACAAAGGGGCGCAGGGCGTTGTAACTGGCGAAGTCGATGCCGTATAGGTTCTGCACCGAGCTGCCCAGGGTCATCTTAATGTTCACCGGCGCGGCGACCTCGACATGCGGCAAGGTCCGCAGAACATCGGCGATCCGCACATTGGCGGAGGCGCTGCTGGTCGACAGGATCGCACTGCCCTGCCCCGGGCGCACGACCATGTCCATGCCTGTGCCGGTCTGCTGGTCGCGGCTGCCGTTCAGGATGCCGTACATGATGCCCACAATGGACAGAATCATGATGACCTCGATGGCCACGGCCAAAGCGCTGATGAGGGAACGCAGGGGCCGGTGCGTGAGGTTGCCGAGAATGAGCTTGTTCAAAGTCGAGTGCCTCGAAGCTGCAGGGGCAGGGTGCCGCTGCGGTTAAGTGTAGCGCGCCTGCATCCGGAGCACGGCCTCATCTGCCAGGCTAAGGCGTTCCCAAGGCCCCCGGCCGGAACGCCCCGGGAGAGGCTTGCGCGGGGGTGGGCGCACCCTGGAAGACGACGCGGCCCTGCAGCAGCGTGCCGACGATCGGGGCGATATAGCCGCAGAAAAACACGCCCACCGTGAAGCCGATGTTGCCTGTTCGCACCATCTCGATCGCCCCGCCGAGCAGGCCCTCCGGCGCGATATGCGCAAACACCAAAACATACAGCAGCCCCAGAGGCTGTCGCCGGATATCGCCGCAGGTCGCATCCGAGGTGACAAACAGCAGAAACCAGACCGCCGGTGCCAGCAGGAGAACACCCCGCCAGCCATCGATGTGGAACGCTTCGGCGGTGGGGCTGAACGAGATGCCGGTTGTGGTATCTGCCTCGGCAAGTCCGTTCATCTCGTGCATGTAGGCATTGCCGCCCACCCGGATCCCTTCGAGCTTGTGCGGATCAATAAGGTGAGGAACCCAGTTCTCGAAGTACCACCGGATCGCCAGATACCCGAACAGGTGGCCCTGGTCGGTCCACTGCATCAGCACCGAATCGTTCGGCATCATGGTCAGGCGGTCGAGGATGCCCTGCGGCTTGTTGTAGTAAAACATCCGGGTATCCAGATCGGGCGGTGCCACAAAGGAGGCCGCCCGATGGCGGAGCCCGGGAATATCGGTTAGAAAGTGCTCGACCAGCGCCGTGCGCTCCTCGACCGAACCTGTAACGAGGTCGTCGCGTCCGATCTGCGCCATGGGCACAAGCACCATCTGGTTGAACACGATAAACGCGCCCAGAAATGCCAGATGGACAAAGCGCAACCGAAAGCGGGACCAGGCTAAGCCGATCACCCAGCAAGCCACCGGCGTCAGCATGCCCTGTTTGCTGAAGGACAGCATGCCCTGCCAGAAGAAATACAGCATGGCAAAGACCGTCAAGGCATTGGTGCTGCGCCATCCCTTGCTGTCGTGTACAGCCGCGATCGTACCCAGAAGCAGGGTTAACGGCGCAAACGGATTCACGATCAAAAACGAATGGAAGATCTGGCCGCCGCCCGCGGGCAGGAAGTACGGCGCATAGGTCATCAGGAAGTACAAGGCCAGGCAGCCCAGGGCTGCTTCGTAGTAGTTGAAGCTCTTCACCTGCAGCATGCCCGCGATGCCGGTGGTGGTAGTGGCAAGCCGGCGGGCCAGATAGACCGCCACGAGCATGCCCGCGATCGAGGCAACATACAGGCTCATAGCCAGCAGCGGCGTCTGCAGGTTGCTTTGCGCCGGCTCGCCCAGAATGGCCTTGTATACCGTGCCCAACTCCACGGCAAGGACGGAGTAGAAGAAGATGTAGGCCCCGGAGGGTCGCGAAAACCCGCCCGCCGCGTTAAACGCAAACACGCTCAACATGAAAAAGCAGAACACCATCCCGCTGTAGCGCGGCTCCGTGCCTTCCAGCAACTCGACCAGCACGAGCCCACACGTGCACAGAAAGGCAATCAGCACCGGGATGCGTGTGGGAAAAGGCAGTATCACCGGTTTCAGTGTAGCTTGGCTCCCCCGCCGTTGTTCTCCAAAGAATCGGTTGCTGGAGCGCGGCCTGCGCGGCAGAGGACGCCCGGCGATTCGCAGGGACTCCCCCAAGCGTGCTGCTAGCATGGGGCAAACTCGCCAGGACCGGGCGAGCTGGCCCGCGACGGCTGGTACGGAGACAGGATGAGGGTTGGAAGTTGGCGTGCGCCGGAGGTGCAGGCCGCCGGTTTGCTCGCGGTGCTTGTCGTGGGGGTGCGCTTAGCGATGACCCGGGCCTTGCTCTTTTGCGGCACCCCGGACGCCTGCTACTACCTCGGCATGGCGCAGAATCTCGGTTCGGGACGCGGCTTCCATGCCCGGTTTCTGTATGACTTCCAGCTGCCTCATCCCACGCTGCCCAACACGGGAATCGAGTACTGGCGGCCGGGCATCAGCCTGCTTTTGGCGTTGTTGAAGCCGCTCGGTGGCACGACCCTGCACGGCAGCATCCTGATCACCACACTGGTGGGCGTTCTGTTCGCCGCGGCTGCCTGGCACATCGCCATGCAGGCATACGGCGACCGCCGCCTCGCCCTGGGCAGTTTTGCCTTGTGCCTGCTATCCCCTTCGGGCTGGATCGGCTCCATGTCGCCCGACTCCGGCCTGTATTATGGCGCGGCGGTAGCCTGGTTTCTGGCACTGTTCACAGTGCGCCGGCAAGGGCTCTGGCAGGATATTGTCGCGCTGGGCTGCGTGGGTATGGCCTACGGCATGCGCAACGATGCGGCGCTGCTGCTTCTGCCGCTGCTGGTGGTTCTCTGGCAGCGTCACCGGCTCGCGACCGCAACAGCATCGACATACGCCGCAGCATCGACACACGCTACACAACCGATACACGCTACGCAATCGACACAGCAGCGCGGAAGCGTTTCGCTCCCCTATGCCGCGGTGATGGTGGTGGGCTTCGGCGTTGCCTTGCTGCCCATGCATCTGCTGTACCGGTCCGTGCTGGGCACGGCGTTTCCCTCCGGCACGGCCCAGACGCTATGGATGAACGATCTTGGCGATTTCGTGCGTTACGGCGAGCCCGTAAGCCGCTACACATTGCTCGCCCACGGCCTTAAGCACCTCCTCCTCTTCCGCATTGAAACGCTCGTCACGGTGCTGTACCGAACGGCGGCGCTCACGGTCGGCTATGCCGCGCTCGTGTTTCTGCCGGGGCTCTTTCTCAAGGATAGGGGCGCAACCCCGGCGCAAGGGGATCCACTCACCCCTGCGTTGTGGCATCGCCTCCCTGAACTCACCGGAGCCGCTGTCTTTTTTGTCGCCGCTTTGCTGGCCTACACGCTTGCGCTTCCGGCAGTGGGCGGCTTTGCCGCGCTGCGCACCGCCGCTGCGCTGATGCCCTGGATTGCCGTCCTGGTCATCGTGGCGATCATGCGCGTCGCCCGTACGCCACGTGTGGCTTGGACGCTGACTGCCGCCGTGCTCGCCGCCAATCTCCTCGGCGGTGTCATGGACGATCGCCGCAACGTCACCACCATGAACGAGACCGGGGCCACGGACCGGGCGCTGGCCCGCCAGCTCGCGGCCTTGGGTGCGGACCCGCGATCAGCGCGCGTCCTTACCAACGATCCTGTGCAGTTTTCTGTGACCACGGGCTATGCTACGGCCGCACTGCCCATTAACGGCCTGGATGCCATCGTGGGGGCGGCGCACGATCTCCGCGCCACCCATGTCATGCTCAATACCGAAGACCTGCCGGCAACTTTTGACGAACTCAACCGTCACCTTCATCCTGTACGCTCCGCCGTCCTGCCGGCGGAGCATACCGTGATTCTGGCGTTACCGCCGCAATCGTACGATGATTAAGCTGTAGTCGAAGCTGAGCTTGCAGAATTTACGCGGAGGGTCGGCCAGCGGTGCAGATTTCTGCGGAACAACAGGTACGCGTCGGTCGGGAACTGCGCCAGGAACGCGAGCGGCGTGGGGTTGCGCTTGAAGAGGTCGCGCGCGGCACGCGATTCTCCGTGCGCCATCTGCAATCTCTCGAAGCCGATCTCTATGACGAGCTGCCCGGCGGCGTGCTGCGCAAGGGCATCGTGCGCAGCTACTGCCGCCACATGGGCCTCGACGAGGAGCACTGGCTGGAGCGCTTGGCCGAAGGGGGCGGACTCGACGCGTCCGAGCCGGACCTTGCGCAATTTGCCGAAAACGTTCATCGGGCACGGCTCGAGTCCATGCCGCCCTTGCGACGACGCTGGTGGGGGGTGGCCGTGATGGCGGTCGTTCTGCTGGGAATGGCTATCGCTATCTGGCACTTTGTGATCGCGCCACGGGTCGGGATTCACCTGCACGAGCTGGTGCCGCATCGGGCCACGACGGCACAGCCCTCCTAGCCTGTTCCCCGTCCCAGAAATGGCATCTCGGTCAGCTGGAGCCAGGGCAAAACATGCAACTTCCGTTGCAGGTAGAATCAGGCTGTTCCCCGCAAATTGATTTTTGTGTGGAATGCCCGGCGTTCTGCTTGCGTTGCAGCGCTTTGGGCGTCGGGCGTCCGCCATCTTTTTTAGAAGCGGACGGGTCCGGCTATCTCATGCGAGGAGCACCACCTTTGTCCACCACCGACCGTTACCTCTTTACCAGCGAAAGCGTCACCGAAGGCCATCCCGATAAGATCGCCGACCAAATCTCCGACGCCATCCTGGATGCCTGCCTCGCCCAAGATCCAATGAGCCGTGTCGCCTGCGAGACGCTCACCTGCACCGGCCTCGTCGTCGTCGCGGGCGAGATCACCAGCAAGGCCCACCTCGATGTTCAAACGCTGGTGCGCGAGACGATCCGCGAGATCGGCTACGACGACGCCCTGAAGGGCTTTGACTGCAACACCTGCTCGGTTATTTCGGCGATCAACAAGCAGTCGCCGGATATCGCGCAGGGTGTGGATACCGGTGGTGCCGGCGACCAGGGCATGATGTTCGGCTATGCCACCAACGAGACCCCACAGCTGATGCCTACGCCCATCTCGCTCGCGCATCGCCTCAGCGAGAAGCTGACCGAGGTGCGCAAAACTGGCAAGCTGCCCTACCTTCGCCCCGACGGCAAAACTCAGGTTACGGTGGAGTATTCGGCCGAGGGCAAACCCGTGCGCGTCGATGCGGTGGTCATCTCCAGCCAGCACGCCGACGAGGTCGGCAACGATCAGTTGCGCGCCGAGATCCAGGAGCACGTGATCGAGGCCGTGATTCCGGCCGAGCTGCTCGATGAAAACACGAAATACCACATTAACCCGACCGGACGCTTCGTCATCGGTGGCCCCATGGGCGATACCGGCCTTACCGGCCGCAAGATCATCGTCGACACCTATGGGGGCATGGGCCGGCATGGCGGCGGTGCGTTCAGCGGCAAGGATGCCACGAAGGTTGACCGTTCCGCGGCCTACATGGCGCGTTACGTGGCGAAGAACATCGTTGCCGCCGGCCTCGCCGACCGCTGCGAGGTGCAGCTCGCCTATGCGATTGGTGTCGCCGAGCCGGTCAGCGTGCGCATCGACACCTTCGGCACGGGCAAGATTGGCGAGGCACGCCTGATCGACCTGGTGCGTGAGAACTTCAAGCTCACTCCCAAGGGCATCATCGAAAGCCTCAACCTGCGCCGCCCGGTCTTCCAGAAGACGGCCGCCCATGGTCACTTCGGCCGTACCGGCGACACCTTCACCTGGGAGCAGACCGATAAAGCCGAATCCCTCAAGGCCGGAGCCCAGGCAGAGCTCGCCGCCAAGTAGCCGATTCGACGCTTAATGAAGAAAGGAGGCCTCCGGGCCTCCTTTTTTACTCAGGACGTCACAGCACAACCACTCTCACAACGGCATCTAGAGATGCCCGCCCTGAAGTGAATCGGCCCGAAAAGGTAACCGACCCAGGGAGCACAATCTCCGTCCCCACCCGGCGTAAACTTGAGTGGTGCAGGAAGACTCCAGGCCGGACGCCGCACCCACCCTGGCCAGCCTGCGTCGACGCGGCGCGCCACGCCGGCCCTCCCAAAGCCGCTCATCCCCGGGCCAGCCCTCCCAAGAGCAACCAGACCTCTTCGCCAGCCTCTTCGATCCGATCCTTGAAGTACCCAGCCCCACGCCTTTCCCATTTCCGGTGGCCCAATCTCCGGTCTATCCCTTGCCGGTCCCGGAGGTCTCGACGCCGGTAGATCATCTAGCCGCGCTCACTCCCCCAGCCACCGTGATCGAGAGTTTTGCCGAACGGGGAGCTTTACCCCCTGCCCTCGCCTCCCAAGCGGAGTCGCGGGCGGAGCCCGCCCTTCAAACCTGGACCGTCTCGGGCCTTGTCCGCCACGTGCGCGGCCTCGTAGAACGTGGCTACGGCCAGGTTACGGTGGAAGGGGAGATCTCCAACTGGCGCCCTGCGGGTAGCGGCCACTGCTACTTCACGGTAAAGGACGCCGGTGCCCAACTTTCTGCTGTGCTCTTCCGCCGCCAGGCCTCGCTTCTGCGCTTTCGCCCCTCCGATGGGGATGCCGTACGCCTCCATGGCCAGCTCAGCGTCTATGAGAGCCGCGGCCAAATGCAGCTCATCATCGAGTGGATGGAGCAGGTCGGCTTTGGTGCCCTGCTCGCGGAGGTGCAACGGCTGAAAGAGAGGCTTCGCCGCGAAGGCCTCTTCGACCGCAAACGTCCGCTTCCACCCTTCCCCACGTGCATCGGCGTTATTACCAGCCTGCAAGGCGCGGCACTTCGCGACATCATCAAGGTCTGCCGGCGACGCCACGCCGCCGTGCAGCTGCTCATCTACCCCGCCGCGGTGCAGGGTCCCAATTGCCCCGCCGAGATCGCCGCCGGGCTGCGCTGGTTTTCGGCGCATCCCGAGCGCGCCGAGGTCGTTTTGGTCGCCCGCGGCGGCGGGGACTGGGAAGACCTCCACGGCTTCGATGACGAAGGGGTCGCCCGCGCCATCGCCGCCTGCGCTCTCCCTGTCATCACCGGCATCGGCCACGCCCCTGACTCCACGGTCGCCGACGCCGCCGCCGATGTCTGCGCGCCCACACCCTCCGCCGCCGCCGAACTCCTCACCGCCGCCCACCATCGGGTCGAAGAGCGCATCGCCCGGCTGCATGGCAGGCTGCTGCGCGCCGGCTCCTTCAACTTGCTGCGGGCGCAGGGACGCTTTGCGCGCCTGGGAGCCGCCACCGTACTGCGCCGCGTCGAAGACAGTCTCAACCGCCGCTCGCAGCGCCTCGACGAACTCACCTTCCGCGCCGAGGGCGCAGAACGTCTCCGCGTCCGTCAGACCGAACTCCGCCATGGCTCGGCCACCACCCGCTTGAGCCGTCAGAATCCCCTCCAACGCCTCCGCGACGACCACCGGCGTCTCGAACGCCTGCAAGGTGGCCTCGAACAGACTTCGGTTCTTCGCTTGGCAAACGCCGCGCGCCGTGTGGAGAACGCCCAAAACCGTCTCACCGCTCTCAGCCCTTTACGCGTCCTGGAGCGCGGCTATGCCCTCGTCTATGGCCCGGACGACCAGCTGCTCCGCGACGCCGCCACCGTTCCGGTCAGCACTGAGATCCGCACCCGCCTCGCCCGGGGCGAGCTCCGTGCCCGCGTACTCCCGCCCGCGACCGCAGCTTCTTCGCAACGGGAAGCCCCGCCGCGAGTCTGATCTTCAGCCGCCGGTTTTTTACCCCGCACGGCTGCAATGCAAAGTGCCCCAACTCACCCAAGCCGCCGCTGCCGACCACCTCGCCTCGCCCGTGCCCGCACGCGGTCTTGGTACAGCGCTTTGGCTCGGCACCATCACCCTCGCCTGGAAGCTTGTGGAGTGCAGCGTCTCGGCCTACGCGGCCTACACCGCTCACAGTCCGGCGCTGCTGGCCTTCGGCTCCGACTCCGTCGTGGAGCTTATCTCCGCTCTCGTCGTTTTGTCGCAGTGGACAGGACAACGCCCAATCTCCGAGCACCGCGCCTCCCGGCTGGGCGGCTTCCTGCTCGTGGCCCTGGCCATCATCGTTGCCGCCGCGGCTGGCGGTTCACTCGCGCTGCACCTCCAGCCCGATACCAGCCGCTCCGGCATCGCGATTACCCTGGCCTCGCTGCTCATCATGCCGACCTTGGCCCATAGAAAGCGCCTTGAGGCCCGCCGCCTAGGCAATCCCGCACTCGCCGCCGACGCCGTTCAATCGGCTACCTGCGCCTATCTCGCCCTCCTTACCCTCCTCGGCCTCGTGGCTCGCGCGGCCTTCGGCATTGCCTGGTTTGACGATCTGGCCGCCTTTCTCGCCATTCCCATCCTCCTCCGCGAAGCGCGTATCGCCTGGCGCGGCCATCTCTGCGCCGTCTGCTAAATCTGCACCGGCGGCGAGGTCAGCGCCGCGGCTAGGTCATAGCAAAGGCAACTCTCAACCCTCACTACCTCAAGCCTCGCGCCTGAACAAAATCCGCAGCCCACTCCCGAAGCTTACAAACAGCGCAGCGACGATTCCGTCAAAGTGGTAGCTCCTCCAGTCACCCGGCCTCGTAAACTAGGCGACGGAGATACGTTGCATGCGTAAGTTGTTTGGAACCGACGGCATCCGCGCCGTCGCGGGCGTCGCCCCCCTCGATCCTCGTACCATCTTCGCCATCGGTGCCGCCCTTGGCAAAAAGCTGCGTAGCGAATCGGAGGGCATCGCGCCTCACGTCGTTCTCGGCATGGACACCCGCGAGTCCGGCCCCTGGATCGCCGCCACCCTCGTCGCCGGCCTGCGCAGCACCGGGGCCGAAACCGAGTTCGCCGGTGTGATTACCACGCCCGCCATCGCTTTTCTCGCCCGCAAACACGGCTATGCCGCCGGAATCGTCATCTCCGCCTCGCACAATCCGTGGGCGGACAACGGGATCAAGATCTTCGGCCGCGACGGCTACAAACTCCCCGACGCTGTCGAACTCGCCATCGAAACTCTCATCGAAGCGGAACTCGCCTCGGGTGGAAACGGCGACTACGCCGTAGCTGCCGATCCGGTCACCCTGCCCGCCGTCAACGAATCCCTTCGCGGGGAGTACGTCGCGTTCCTCCGTGACGCCGTTCCCGGCCTGTCGCTCGACAATCGCACAGTCGTCATCGACTGCGCCAACGGGGCAGCCTCGGCGGTCGCTCCCCAGCTCTTCGCCGACCTTCGGGGCACCGTGGAGGTCACGCACGCCTCGCCCGCCGGCCGCAACATCAATGAACACTGCGGTGCCCTACACCCGGAGATCGTGGCCGCCGAGGTAAAGCGGCGCGGAGCCTTCATGGGCTTTACCTTCGATGGCGATGCCGACCGTGCCCTCTTCGCCGATGAACATGGCCGCGTCGTCAACGGCGACGCCGTTATGCTCGCCTGCGCCCGCGACCTGCAAGCCCGCGGCGAGCTCGCCGGGAGCCTCGTCGTCGCCACCACCATGAGCAACATGGGCTTCGAGGCTGCCCTCGGCCGCTCCGGCATTCGCATGCTGCGTGCCCAGGTTGGCGATAAATACGTCCTCGAAGAGATGAGGCGCTCCGGCGCCTCCCTCGGCGGCGAGCAATCCGGTCACATCCTCTTCCCGGCGAAGGCCACCACCGGCGACGGCCTGCTCACAGCCCTCCTGGTGCTCGACGTCGTCCACCGCTCCGGCAAACCCCTCGGCGAACTTATCGCCGACCTCCAGACCTTCCCGCAGGTGATCCTGAACGTCCGCGTTCGCGAAAAGCGCCCCATGGACACTCTCCCGAACGTGGTGGCGGCCATCCGATCCGCCGAAGACGAACTGGGCAGCACTGGACGCGTCGTCATTCGCTACAGCGGAACTGAAGCTCTCGCCCGCGTCATGATCGAAGCCGAAGATGAGTCCCGCATGCGCCATCATGCCGAAGCGATCGCCGCCACCATCCGCGAGGAACTCGGTATCGGCCCCGCATGAAGCTCGCCTACTGACACTCCGGAAACTCAAGTTTTGTCCTGGCCTGCCGATATAGCTCATAACGAGGTTTGATCGGCTGCGTCCCGCGAGTATCGGCAGGGGTTCCTTTGCCTTTACCCAAACACGTGGCGATGTATGAGCGTGGGGTAATACCACCTTCGGGCAACATCCTCGCCGATGGAGGCATGGTGTCCGGGCCCGGTACGAATCAATCTGTGTCTATTGCCTCCGCAGCTGCTAGCTGCTGACAGATCATGCCGTCAGCAAGGCTTGGGTGCAATTGGGCCAGTCAGAGGAATGATCTTGAAGACTTCCGCCAATTTTGGCCAAACCATATCGTATGACGAAGGCGCGGTCTCGCTTTCAGAGGTGCTATCTGCGCTCACCTTTGCGCTCGACCTCACCGACGGCGCTGTCCCAGGACACTCCCTGCGTACCTGCCTGCTCGGCATGCGCCTTGCGGCAGCCCTGGGCGTTCCCGCGGCCGATTTGACGAGCCTGTATTACGCCCTCCTCTTAAAAGACATCGGCTGTTCCGATAGTGCTGCACGCTTCTCACAGATCCTGGGCGCGGATGATCACATCTGGTCGATATCAAATTGGGCCGGCGAACTGGCGACGGATCCGGTGCTGCTGGAGCGCATCTGGCGCGAGGTCCTGCCCGGCGTTCCTTTGCCCGGCCGTATCGGCCGGATGCTGGGTACCAGTAGCGATTCCCCTGATTCGCGTGAATCGATCCGGCTCCAAAGCTCTCGTCTCCCGCAGACCATGCAGCACCTGGGCATGAGCCACGCCACCATCGAAACCGTGTGTTGCATCGACGAACGCTGGGACGGCTCCGGCCTTCCCTCCGGTCTGCGTGGCGAATCGATTCCGCTGCTCGCCCGCATCTGCTCCGTCGCACAGACCCTCGATGCCTTCGCCACGGAACACGGCAGCGAAACCGCCCTGCGCATGGTGCGTAGCCGCCGGGGCACCTGGTTTGACCCTGAAGTTGTCCGGGCGATGCAGCACCTGCACACCTCCGGCAAGCTTTGGAAGTTCTGCCGCCCCGCCGACGTCGAAGAAACACGCGCCGAGGTGCTGCGCGGCGACCCTGGGATCTCCGCCCCGCTCACACCCGACCGCGTTGACCGCATCTGCGAGGCTTTTGGCAACGTCGTCGACGCAAAATCCCCATTTACCTACCATCACTCCCTCGGTGTGACAGAGGTCGCGGTAAGCCTTGGACGCGAGCTGGATCTCGCTCCCGAACGGCTCTCTCTCGTTCGTAGGGCGGCCTTTCTGCACGATATCGGTAAGCTGGCCGTGCCGAACCGCATCCTGGACAAGCGCGGCCGGCTGACCCCGCAGGAGTGGACCGTTGTGACCCGCCACCCCGCCCTTTCCGGCTCCATCCTGTGCCGCGTGAGCGCCTTTCGAGAGCTTGCCGTCCTTGCGGCTGAACACCATGAGCGCCTGGACGGCACCGGCTACCCCTTCCACCTTTGTATGGAACAGCTCTCCGTCGAGTCCAGAATCATTGCGCTCGCCGACTGCTACGCCGCGATGGCCGAGGATCGGCCTTACCGTGCCGGACTAGAAACCGATCGCATTCTCCAGAACCTCGCTGAAGATATCCCGCACAAGCTGGACGCCACCTGTTTCGACGCCCTCTCGGCTGTCGCAAAACGATGGGGGAGCAGCATGCCCGCCATTGCCTCGCCACTGCCGGTCCCCAAGAAGCCTCCCCAACCCGTCCGCTCTCTTGAGGAGAGATTGCTCGCTGTCACCAACTAGAGCAAATTACCTGAAGGTATATAACGTGTTTGCAGTTCTTTTTGTCATTCCCGAAGGGAATCTGCGGTCGGCCTCCCTGCACAGCCACTTATAACTTGCTCTAACCCCCATTGCCTATGCCCGACACCATGGCGTCCCATACTTCTCCGTCAGCCTCGCCGCACTCGGAACCCATTCACCTGTCTGGGATCATCTCTGCGCTGACCTTTGCTCTTGACCTCACGGAAGGTGCCCTGCCCGGTCACTCCCTGCGGTGCTGCCTGCTCGGCATGCGTATCGGAACCGCCGCCGGTCTCTCGTTCAAGGAGCTTGCGTCCCTCTATTACGCCCTTCAGATGAAGGACGCCGGCTGCTCCTCCAACGCCGCGCGCATGAGTTCCATGGTAGGCGGCGGCGATGAGCGCATCCTGAAAAACGCCTCCAAGCTCAACGATTGGAAGCGGTCAGGCCTACCGTACATTCGCGAGCTTTGGCTGCAATGCCGTCCCGGAACCTCCTTTTACACACGGGTAAGACACTTCTACCAGCTCGCCACCTCCCCACATAACTACACGGAAGAGCTGCTTGCCTTGCGCTGTGAACGCGGGGCGGACATCGCCATGCACCTCCAGCTCGGGGGTCCCGTCGCCGATGCCGTGCGCAACCTCGATGAGCACTGGGACGGCTCCGGTTTGCCCAAAGGCTTATGCCGAAACGAAATCCCTGTGCTGTCCCGCGTTTGTCTTCTCGCGCAGCACCTGGATGCCTTTGCCGCCGCGAAAGGCCCTGAGCACGCCATAAAGACGATCGGCACGCAACGTAGATCCTGGTTCGATCCCGCACTGATTGCCGTCACCCAAACTCTGCACAGGTCAGGCCGCCTGTGGATGAACTGCCTTCCCGGCGATGATGTGGAAGAGACGCGCCGCGCCGTGCTGGCGCTCGATCCGGGCCTCATCACCGAACTCACCGGAAAACGCATCGATCGCATCTGCGAGGCCTTCGCCAGCATCGTCGATGCAAAATCCCCCTTCACCTACAGGCACTCCATGGGTGTCATGCAGGTCTCCTGCGCAATTGCCACGGAGATGGGCCTCGCTCCCGCCCTCTGCGACACCATCCGCCGCGCCGCCCTTCTGCATGACATCGGCAAGCTCGCCGTTTCCAACGCCATCCTGGATAAGAACGGTAAATTGACGGCAGAGGAGTGGGAATCGGTGCGCGCTCACCCCGGCTATACCGGCACCATCCTTCGCCGCGTACCCACCTTTGGGCGAGTCGCCCTCGTCGCCGAACAGCATCACGAGCGCCTGGACGGCACCGGCTATCCTTTTGGGCGAATCGAAGCCGAGCTCTGTCTGGAGTCCCGCGTCATCGCCCTTGCTGACTGCTACTCCGCCATGGCCGAGACCCGGCCCTACCGCGACGGCATGCCCAAGGATGAAGTGCTGTCCCAACTCGCACGCGATATCCCTGCCAAGCTGGATTCAGACTGCTTTGCCGCTCTGAAGCAGGCCTCCCAGAGCTGGCCCACATCCTTCCCTGCGCAGGTGGACGATGAGCCGGCAGCAGACGAGATACCCGTTCCGGCGCTGAACTGGAACTGGCCCCCCCTCGCAGAGGCCCTGTCCTGACGGGGCGACCACACCTCTCATGGTCCTTCCCGAAAAGATTACTGTTCTTCCTTGGTTGTCATTCCCAGGGAGTCTGCTGTTGTTCGTGGAGCGGCACCGAACTAAATGTCCCGCCAGTTCTCCCCCACGCCCACCTCCGCCACAATGGGCACGCTGAACTGCGCCGCCCCTTCCATCTGCTCTTTCACCAGCACCTGCATCTCCTCTGACTCCGCCGGTACCACATCGAACAGCAGTTCATCATGCACCTGCAACGTCATTTGCGACTTCAGCTCCCTGCGCCGCATCTCGCGGTCGATCCGGATCATCGCGATCTTGATCAGATCCGCGGCCGTGCCCTGTAGCGGCGTATTCACCGCTGTCCGCTCCGCAAACCCACGCTGGTTCGCATTGCGCGACTGAATATCCGGAATCGGCCGCACCCGCCCAAATGCCGTCCGCACCGCCTGGGTCTTGCGCACCTCCGCCAGCGTGCGCTCGATGAACGTGGCCACGCCCTTATAACGGTCGAAGTACCGCTCGATATACTCGCGCGCCACCTTCTGGTCGATCCCCAGATTGGCCGCCAATCCAAACGGCGAAATCCCGTACACAATCCCGAAGTTCACCGCCTTGGCCCGTGCGCGCGTCTCCTTGTCCATCGTCGCGGGATCGACCTGAAATACCTCCGCCGCCGTCAGCGTGTGAATATCCTTACCCGTGCGATACGCATCCACCAGCAGCGGATCCTGCGAAAAATGCGCCATCAGCCGCAGCTCAATCTGCGAGTAATCCGCCGACATCAGCAGATTGCCCTTAGCCGCAATGAACGCCGCCCGAATCTCCCGCCCCACCGCCGTCCGAATCGGAATATTCTGCAAGTTCGGATTGGTCGAGCTCAGCCGCCCCGTCGCCGTCCCCACCTGATTGAACGTCGTGTGCACCCGCCCGCCCGCATCGGCCAGCACCGGCAACTGGTCCAGGTACGTCGACTTCAGCTTCTGCAGCTGCCGATGCTCCAGCACCATCATCGGCACCTCATGGTGCTGCGCCAAATCCTCCAGGATGTCCTGCGCCGTCGAAACGATCTTGCCTTTGCCGTACTTGATCGGCTTCGGCAGCTCCATCTTGTTGAACAGCACCTCGCCCAACTGCTTCGGCGAGTTGATGTTGAACCGGTGCCCCGAGCTTGCATACACCTTCTCCGCCAAATCGTCGATCATCACCGCCAGCCGCGACCCCATCTCGCCCAGCAACGACAGATCCACCCGCACCCCCGCCCGCTCCATGCGCAACAACACCGGTACCAGTGGCAAGTCGATCCCCCGATACACCTCCGTCAGAGACGAGTGCTCATGCAACTCCGATCCCGTCCCCTCAAGTGAGCCAGTCCGCTCAAACTTGCCAGCCCCCCCAGATTTGTCATCCTGAGCGGAGCGAAGGACCTGCTTTTTACCCTCGCCTTTCCCCTTCTGTCTGCCATCCCCGGAGGGGATCCGCGTCTCCCCTTTGCCCTTTTGGCTGTCATCCCCGGCGAGGATCCGTGTCTCCCCCGGCATCGCCCCTGCATCCGCAAACAGCATCTCCGCCGTCAGCGCCCCACCCAACCCCGGCTCATCCTTCGGGATCGAGTGCTCGACCACGGAAGCCTCCGCCAG
Organism: uncultured Acidobacteriaceae bacterium; assembly: GCA_964247595.1. Classification (GTDB taxonomy): domain Bacteria; phylum Acidobacteriota; class Terriglobia; order Terriglobales; family Acidobacteriaceae; genus Granulicella. Next base: position 27,887 of record CAXTUW010000043.1, read on the forward strand.
TTGCTCTTCCAGCGCCACCGCCAGCCGCGCCACCGCGGCGGCGGCCTCCGCCAAGCGCTTCGGGTCGGATAGATTTTCCTTGGTCGGCTGGTGCAACAAAGCCCGGCTCGTCGTCCGTGCCGCAATGTCCACCAGTGTGTGCGACCCATGCGTCGGATTGATGAGATAGCTCTCCAGCATCACATCCGTGATCTCTCCCCGCAACGCAATCCCCTGCGGCTCCAGCGCCCGCAGCACAGCCTTTAGGTCATGGACCTGCTTCGCCAGCCCCTCATCCTCGAGCGCCTCCCGCAGCCCCGGCACCTCCAGCCC
>CAXTUW010000044.1:0-23729 GCA_964247595.1 uncultured Acidobacteriaceae bacterium
TCCGGCAGCCCTGAAAAGGCCGGCGTCGGCGGTTCGATCCCGTCTCTGGCCACCATCACTGTTATGCAAACCAAACTTCAGCCGCGCTCTTCGAGCGAAGCTCCGTGACACGCCCGCGGCCATGCAAAGACCCACTGCGTCGGCGGTTCGATCCCGTCTCTGGCCGTAGTCGGTGTTGTTGATGTAGGCACGTCCTAACTTGGCATAACGCTCGGTCATCTTGATATTCGTGTGACCGAGAAGCTTCGCCAGCCCATAAAGATGTTGAGATGAAATTTGTCCTAAGCAGTTCTACGAAGAGCCCTGGATATCGCTCTTGTCCATGCGCGCGGACTGCCGTCGGGATATCACAGAAACAAGCCACTTAGGCAGTTCCGGACTCCGAGGAACTGTTGGGATGACGCAGATCTTTCGTGACTTTGCAAAAACGCAGCCAACGCTCACGGCAGGATAGCAATACCCAGACCGGCTTCGACAAACTGAACTACAGTCGGCTCATCGCTGATTTCGAAGGCTTTGAGTCTGCTTACATGACGCACAGAGAAGATCTGATCGACCAGCGATCCCAACCTGCGCTCACGAGCTAAGTCAATAAAAGGCTCCGATTCGCGTTGAGCGAGCGTGACCCTGGATTGTGAACTCAGCGGATGCACTGGGTGGTGAGAACGGCGTTAGCATGGCGATGCATGCACAGCATGCAACTCGCCGGAACGAACGTGCAAGGGGGCGAGTTCGCTGGCTGCGGCCACTTTCTTCCTGAGGAGGGCCCTGAGGAATTCGCTTCAAGAACTCGCAATTTCTGGAACGCAACGGCGACGCCGTAGGGATATTCCTGGCGATCACTGGCGGCGTAGGCATCGTATAAGCACCCGTCGATCGCGGTTGCATCAACACTGAGATAGCGAAGCGTCATTCCTCGAGCAGAGATGCAGATGGAAGATCTCAGCTGCCATTTTTGTATTCGGAAAGCTGACCAAGATTCTCACAAGGAGATCAACATCTATATCTAGCCTGCATTCCTTGCACGTCGCCCAGCGTACCCCGGCAATAGCCTAACCGACTTTATGCATCGTATCGGTTCGTTTGTCTTTTCTAGAGAAGCCCTTCCGTTCTCAACGCCTCACTTGCTTTCCTGACTTCGTTTCATTTGGTCTTTAGGATTTCGCCATCAAAGGAACTGGCATAAGGAACCGCCGTTGAGAACTACAGCAAGCCGGAATCCGCTTCAAGGGAGAGTGCTTTGGAACCCAACGCGACAACAATTGACTCCGCCATCTACCGAGATATCTTCAGCACCGACGCCATGCGGCAGGTGTGGTCCGACGGAAACCGAATTCAGCGCTATCTTGATGTGGAGAAAGCCTTGTCTGTCGCTCAAGGCGAGTTAGGCGTGATTCCCCAGGAGGCTGTCGATGAGATCGCTCAACACTGCGATGCGGTACAGATGGACTTCAGCAAGTTGAAATCCATCACAGAGCACGTCGGCTATCCCGTGCTGCCCGTCGTCGAACAGCTCACGGCGCTTTGCAAAGATGGCTTGGGCCAGTGGTGCCACTGGGGCGCGACAACACAGGACATCACTGACACCGCGACGGTGCTGCAGATCCGTTCGGGCCTTGCGCTGGTAGAGGCCGATATGAAGGCGATCATGGAAGCTCTTGCAGGTCTTGCCAAGACGCACCGGGACACGCCGATGGTGGGCCGAAGCAACGTCCAGCAAGCCATCCCGATGACCTTCGGCTATAAGGCAGCTGTGTGGCTGGCGGGCCTGCAACGGCAGACCGAACGCCTGGAGCAGATGAAACCGCGCGTGTTGATGGGTGAATTTGGTGGTGCTGTCGGAACCCTGGCCTCGATCGGTGACAAGGGTCTACCCATACAGGAACGCATGATGAAGGAGCTCGGGCTGGCCCAGCCGCCCATTGCCTGGCACACGGTTCGCGACACGATTGCGGAGGTAGGGTGCTTCCTGGGGCTGCTGTGCGGCTTGCTCGATAAGATCGCGACCGACGTCAAGATCATGATGATGACTGAACTGAATGAGGTGCAAGAACCTGATGGCGGAGGCGGTCGTGGCGCTTCAAGCACCATGCCGCAGAAGCGAAACCCGATCTCGTGCGCCTACATTACAGCCTGCAGCAGCGTTGTGCGCCAACATGCGGCCGCGTTGCTGAACGCCATGAATGCAGACTTCGAGCGGGCGACGGGCACATGGGAGATCGAGTGGTTGGTGCTACCGGAGATCTTCTGTTATGCCGCGGGTGCGCTGGCGCAAGCCAAATTTATGTTGGGCGGCCTGATCGTGCATCCCGAGAACATGATGAAGGACCTGCGACTCACCGACGGGCTGGTCAACACCGAAGCCGTGATGATGGCCCTGGCACCCAAGATGGGTCGCGGGAAAGCGCATGACAAAATCTCCGCAATCTGTATCGCCGTCTCGCAGGGGAAGGGCAAACTTATTGACCTACTCAGCGCCGAGCCGGAGATCGAGGGCATTTTCGACCGCAACGCCCTGGGGGATCTGCTCGACCCGACTAAGTATCTCGGCAACTCGGGTGCGATGGTGGACCACGTTCTAAGCCTGGTACAGAAATAGCTTGCGCGTTGTACCTTGTTCTGCAGCGGAGCTCCAGCAGATCATTCGTCTTTGAAAGCTTTGCGAAGCGGATGGCGCTCGATGCAACTCCGCCCTCAGCCATATTTCGTAAATCATCAACGCATTTTAAATAAAGCCGTAACGTACAGTCGGGCTGATCGCCTCAACAGCGTAAGGAGCTTCTAAATGAGCACAAACGGAAACGCAGAGATCCAACCAAAACGGCCTGCGAAAGCCGAGCCAGGTGCGGCTATAAACATCATCGTGCTGGTTTCAGGCGGTTTCCGGTCCAGCTATCAGGCTCTGATCCCTGCTTTTCATAGGTCCAGCGGCGAGCACTTCATCATGGAGAAAAGCCCATCGGAGGGGAATACCCATGATGCCGTGATGCAGAGATTGGACCGGGGTGAGCCGGCAGATGTGCTCGTGATGGTTGGCTCTGCCTTGCAGCAATTGGAGGCAGAGGGGTATGTGCTGCGTGGCTCCAGGACCGATCTGGCGTTGTCTCCGATAGGCTGCGCGGTAAAGGCCGGTGCCGACGTTCCGGACATCAACAACGACGCTTCGTTCCGCAAAGCGCTGCTTGCGGCTAAATCGATCGCTTACTCCGACAGTGCAAGCGGCGAGTACATACAAGCGAAGTTATTTCGAAGGCTCGGCATCGAGAAGGAGATGAAAGGGAAGGCCCGCCAGATCTCCGCAACACCCGTGGGAGAGGTCGTCGCTCGGGGTGACGCTGAGATCGGCTTTCAAGAAGTCGCGGAGTTGCTCCCCGTACCTGGAATCACCTTTGTCGGTAAGCTGCCGGCCGATCTGGAGTTGCTGACAGTCTTTTCGGCAGGAATTGCAAGAGGGTCCAAACACGTCGCGACCGCGAGGGAGCTCGTCGCTTATCTTGCTTCACCTGATCATGCCAGCACGATTCAGGAAAAGGGTTTAGAACCTCTTCCAGGAAAAGGCTAGCGACTAACCCCAAAAGCTGGACGATCCGGGACACAGCTGTTCACGATGCACAAGGAGTCCTTGCGGTCCGGGAACTCCTAGAGGGAGCATGCAATGTTCCTTCTTGCTCCGAGGTCCGTCGCCCTAACGCACTGCACCGCTCATGGCACGAGTTGAGTTGTGCATGTGCCGAAGCCGGAACTTGGAAGGATGCGGCATGCTCATGGTCATTATTGACCAGCACCGACGTTTACTTCTTGCAAAGCTGATGTCAATAAGGTCGAGCGGCCCGTTTAGATTCGGAGTGGACCATTCCGCCGCTGTGTAGTTACGCGAGAGTTTGGTTTCAAAGCAGCTCCCGGGAAGAAGATTGTAATTGCCGGAGTCACCAACGACGAAGGCTGGACGGGTTATCGAAGAGGAAAGCTTTGCGCTCAGGAAAGAGCCTAAGACGACGTAGCAGAAATGCTACTTCAGGAGATTGATGCTGAGCCGCAGCGGAAAAGCCTTCCGAGCAATATAGATTGGGGGGGACGCACATAGGTCTTTTTGTAGACGATCTAAGCTCTGCTGCTGCTTCCCTGAAGAAGCATGGGGCTACCCTCTTGGAGGGACCAATCAGTACTGCGGGGGCTCCGAAGAAGGGCGAGCAGATATGGTATTTCAAGACACCCTGGGGAGCGCTGATGGAGATGCTGCGGCACCCCGATCATCTGCCCTATGAAGAATCCACGTCTAACCGGCTTTTGAAACGCCAGAGCCGTAGCCCTGCTGATCTCTGAAGCAACGCTAGCCTTATACGATCGTTGTAGTCGCCAGGCTTGTCTGATTGCCCTGACTTGTCATCCCTTTTCTGACAAGACCCCTTCGATCGCCAATGCTGCCAGAAACTGTAAAGCTGCAAAGAGCCAAAGGCTTAAGAAAAGCTCGCGTCATAGAGCTCTCCGTGAATGGGCTCGAGCTCCATGAAACATTCACGAGTTATATAGCAGGCAATATCTTACGTTTCACAATTCTGTATACGAGTCTTTAGCACAATGTGCCCCGCAGATGCGGGTATTCATCATTCTCATCACAACTATCGATTCTAAGGGCGCTACTGCGAAATCCAAGGCCAAGGAAAGAACCGACAGAAATACAATTCCGGCAGCTTCGGTCCTTCCGCGATTGCAGAGTTGCTGAGCTTCGTTCGCGCGCAAGGCATTGCGCGAGTGGGCGTGTGTACTGTCGGGCCCATAAGTCCGAAGGTGGTGTGTTCAATCGAAATAAGATTTGCCATGGCGGTTCTATCCCTTGTACGAGCTCCAGCGATGTTCGGGCCCTTGTCTACTGGTTGAAACAAAAGGCCGGAACTGTGTGCCGGTCTGCTGCCGAGACTTACGCAATAACGGGCAGCAGCAGGTAGGGCTCCTTGCCCGCCTCAAAGTGCAGGCGGTTCTTCCCGCCGAATATGGCGGGCGGACGATCTTGCGGGTCGGCGTGGGTAAACGGCCCCACCCCTTTCATCGAGAAAAGATCGTCGTCCGTCTTGGCGTCGCCGAGGCCGTTCTCATAGTCCTTGCCGCGTATGTTCAGCGCCAGCCGGTAGCCGGGAGGGATCACGATGCAGGTGGGCAAGATCTCGATCAGTAGCTCGACCGGCTCGCCGGGGACCAGCGGCCATTCCTCGTTGTGCGTATAGTAGGGCCGGTATGGCAGGCTCTTTTCCGCGTCGAGCTTGCGTTGCGAAGCGCGCAGCCAGCCGAGTCCCACGCATACCCGCGGGTCGTTCGTACCGATGAATAGCACCTCCTTGCTGTCCAGATCGAACAGGCGCAATGCTAGAAACAGATCGGCGTCTGCCGTTTCGGACGATACGAAGAGCCGAGCCGCCATCGGGCCGGTAATCTCAACCTCCTTATCAGACATTGGCAGTGAGAACGTCACACCATCGCCCATGGCCTCGTATTGGATCGAGTCACCCTGCTTAGGCTCTGTGGTCAAATAATTTTGCTGCGGGTCGAGATAATACTTGGTCCATTGTGTTCGAGCCAGTGGCCACTCCTGCTCATCTCGAGTGATGAACTTCTCACCTGGATGGCGAATGTCGAGTTGCACCGGGGGCTGCTGATCCCAACCCGTATTCTCCCCCTTCAAGAAGTGTCCAAAAAAGCGCTTCTGTAGTGCCATGCCTGCACTTCGGTAGAATGGCGCAAAATGCGTGTTGCCATGCACCGATAACCATTTCTGAGTCGACGCCGCGGCGAGATAGCCCTCGAAATTGCCTCGCGTGTGGCAGCCCATCCCGCCCCAGTTAGCAGCGGAGAGAAGCGGCACAACCACCTTCGATGGTTCTAACGAGCGCTCGCGGTAGTAGGGGCCATCGAGCGGCCGTTTCAGTTCCTCGTCGTGAGGTGCGATGCGGTTCTTTTTCAATACTTCCGGCGACAAAATCTCCACTCCGGACACGAGCTCTCCAGTGGCTTGGCTTCTGCCGCCGCGTTCGCCGACACCGTGCTGCACGGAGGCGACCTGGCCATTGAACCAAGGATCATCAAATTGACTCAAAATACCGCCGTGCCGACTCCAGTCCCGGTACCAATCCGCCGCGCCTTCCCATACACAAATCGCTGTAAGATGGGGCGGTTGCAGCGCGGCGACGAGCCACTGGTTGATGGCATAGTATGAAATACCGTCGATCCCGACTCTGCCATTGCTCCAAGGCTGCGTTCCCGCCCATTCGATGCAGTCATAGAAATCTTTTGTCTCTCGCGGGGATAACAAGTCGAGCTTACCTGGACTGTTCCCGGCCCCTCGGCCATCCACGCGGAGGCACACATAACTGTCCGTGGTCCACTTCTCGGGATCGACCAACTCCCAGTTCGCGTACTTCGCTGTCGTGCCCTCCGCGATCTCAGGGTACGCAGCTGTCATCCGCTCCCAGCTACTTTTGTACCCGTTCTGAAAGGAGAGGCCTTTTGCATAAGGACCGAGCGTGATAATCACCGGATATTTGCCGTCCTTCTCAGGCAGAAATACATCGGCGCGAAGGACCGTCCCATCGTCCATTTTGATCGGCGCATCCCAAGCAATGCGCATGCGCCCTGTTGCAATCTGGACAAGTTCCATTTGGTTCGTACACATAACGTTCCCCCTGTGTTCCGGATTATGTCGATTTCTTCACCCATCGGATAGCGCAATCGGCTCTGCCGTCACCATGCCAATCAATTCTGAATGCACTCATCTGCTGGCGACGCACATTGCGCTGGTTGTCCGGTGGCAACCTCTGCGGCACAAGTTTGCTAAATAGGCATGGTATCTACAGCCCCGATCAGCTGCCGAATAATCTAGCCTGTTCTTAGAAGTTCCAGCCAGACGCTCCAGGGACCCGGCAAATCTGTCAGTTCGTATATAGATGATTTCTCAATACAGAGGCAGTGGTACAGGTTTACGCCCAAGATGTGGGTCTACAGACGATCGGAGATATCTGCCCTGATCAATCAAAGATGCCGATTCAAAGCACTCCTGAGCAGAGGAGCGCTGATTGCATTCTGTTCAGGCGACTGATCATGCAAGAGGACGTTCAACAATGACTTGTGGACCTTGATGCGACCGTCCACGGCGATGAAGCCCATCCGGCAGAACTTATCGAGGAAGACCTGTATCTCCTCGGGGGTGCTGCCGATGATCTCTGCCAGCGTCTGATTGCTCATATTCGGGACCGAAGTGAGCGGTTCTTCCGGCCGTCCGAACTGCGCCATGACCAACAGAGTTCTTGCAAGCCGTCTCTCTTTCGAGTTGAACAATTGATCAACAAGATCGGTCTGGGTTTGTACGCTCCGGCCCAGCAGGAGCGTGAGGAAAAGATCGGAAAAGCTGTGTTCCTCATGAAGTACGCGAATCATCTCCTGCGGCTGTATCGCTAGTGCGGTGCAGGCCGTCACGGCGATGGCCGAAGCCATCCGGAGTCCTGCATTTGCAGTGATCGACTCTTCGCCGAAAAACTGACCAGTAGCCAGACGAGTGATCGTTGCCTCCTTGCCGCTGTCCGCAATCACCGTCAGCTTGGCCTCGCCCGATTGCATATAGAACACGCAGTCGGCAGGATCACCTTGCGAGAAAATGGTCGCTCCGGGAGCGAACTTCGACACGCTGCGGCCCAGACCGGCGCTTGCCAGAAATACAGCAGGGTCAAAGCTTCTATCTATGGGACTACTCATGCGAAAGCTCCCGGGCGCGGCTGTTTTTACCATTGTGTGTCCTGCCTGCATTCTAGGCAGAGGCTTGGCTTGATTCACTATGTAGGATCTTCACGACTTACCTCGCGGTCGAGCACAGCGATGCCGATGCATCGCGTCACTCAACGGCCGTGCCCACCACCATGACTGCCGCCGCCGCCACCGCCACGACTACCACCTCCACCTGTCCCACCACGGAATCCACCGCCCTGAACTCCGGCACTGTGTTCCCGGCCACCGTCATGGCCGGCGTCACCGATGTGCCCTTGGCCATCCCGAGCTTCGTTGGCCTGAAAGTGCCCGAAGGCGCGGTCACCACGTTGAGGCATTGGACCGGCGTAACCACGATGGGGGTCGTAACGGTTGTCAACGTGACCGTAAAATCCCTGTCGTCCGCGGTACCAGGGCCCAGCTCCGATAAAAAGTCCGCCATTAAACCAGTCTGGACCGTAATACCCGTAAGGAGAACAGGTGTAGGGCGCGTAATCGAAATATCCATAGGGGCAGCCGGGTTCTGCTCCTATGCCAACAACGACCTGTGCCGGTGTTACACATGTGCCTGCCAGCAATGCTGTGCTAAACGCGCCAATTCGTAAGATTTTGATAAGCATTGGGATCCTTCTCGTTGTTACATACAGCCTTGTGTCGCAGCGTGCATGGATTAATTTGCGACGTTTGATCGCATTTCTTTGTGCGATGGAGGTCGGTGGGCGTGAAGCGAGTTTGACGCCCACCGCGGGAAGAAAGACTGGACCAAGCGGACAAGAAGGTATCCTCTTCGAAGCTTCAGCAAAACTTCACCTTTTCCAAAGTAATCTTGTGACGATCGCCCTGACTGATCCATTCAGACCACTTTTCGGAGTGCGAGGGCTTTAATTTTAAGAGGCGATCGTAAGAGCAGAGATGGGCATTTGAAAAAATGCGCGCAGAATGACTCAAGAGGTCGCCACTCCCACCACACAATCAGCCAGCGAAATCTGTAGTCCAACTGCCGTCTTGGCACGGTTGGTGGCGCTTTAATTCAGGTTAGGCTGCCGCGGGGTGTCTTTGCGACTCACTCGTGTAGCTCTTCATGGCTTGGCTCAGTTGCGAATCGACCTCGTCCGCAATCGTCATAATGCCAAGCAGCAGCACACTGAAGTCAATAGATCCGAGGTTCTTCTGGAGAGTGTGGAAGATAGTGACTTGCAATATGCGGCTCTCTTCCACCATCATAGCGGCCGTGTAGCCCTGCTGCCGACGCTCCACACCGTGAGTTGAAGCGGAGTCCGAGACCAGTTCCTTGGTCCCGAGCGGCTTCGATGCTTGAAGCCGAGTCGCGAGGTCAGCGAAGAGCTGGGGCAGATGTCGACAACGCGCTTCGCGAGTAAGAGGGACTGCTTTTAGGACATCTTCGGCTTGCACTCCTTCATACCAGTCATCGATGCTTGCCTGTGTCGTTCGCTGCAGGATCGTTCCCAAGGATTCCACCTGGCGCCTGTGCAGCGGTCCTTTGCGAAGTCTTTGTGTAATTACCTCGATGAGGTCAGGGATCTTCATCGGCTTGATCAGGATCTCATCGGCTTGCATGAGGATTGCGTTGGCTGCGACTGACATCTCCGGAAATGCGCTCAAGAGCAGCGTTACAGCGTCGGGATTTGAATGACGGATCGCGCTGACAACTGTCAGGCCATCGCCGGCACCCGGCATGTGCAGATCGCTTAAAAGAACATCGAACGTTTCCTTGCTGATGTACTGCAGCGCCTCTCGAACGTTTCCTGCACACGTGACTTCGAAGCCGTGCTTGCCGAGGATTTTGCACAAGGTGATGCGGACCGTTTCGTCGTCATCCACCACAAGAACTTTTGGAACGGCCCTTTGTACTCCCAGAACGTGTGGGGCCGGCGTATGGGAAGGGTGTGTCGTCTTCTCAGGAAAAGGTAGGTTCATTCCAACTCCGGGTACATGTTTCCAGGGATCATCAGAAAGGCGGAAGACCAGATGGACCAGGTCCTCTGCCTGAAAAGGACGGACGAGCGCCTCATCGTAGAGAGGGTCATCCAAAACCGCCGGCGCGCGTCCCAGAACCACAATGCGCGTTCGAGGCCATTGCTTTCTGACCAGTTCTGCGGCCGACCGAAGGGTGAGCCTGTCAAGAGCATCGCTCAGGAGTGCTACGCGAAAGACCTTCGTGCGCGCCAAAGTGAAGAGCTCGCGATAATCACAGATGGCTGTAACGGTATAGTCCTCGCTTGCAAGCAGCAACGAATGCTCTGGACGATATGCCACGAGCGGGTCGATCAGTAGAACGCTCGGTTTTTCATAAACACCGGCAGAAGGCTCACCAAATAGGGTGCCCCCTTGAGGACTTGTGTCTTGCTCTTCTGCATCGGACATGATGTGCTCTCGGGATAGTGGATCAGGGTTGAGTTTCGCAGTTCGCCCATAGAAACGATGCCCCCTTTTTCCCTTGAAGACTGTCCCCTTTTGCTCAGGTACGGTGTCCAGGAGTGAAAACTCGCTAAAAACGAGAGCCGGCGAATTGCTAGCCACATGAAACTCTACTTCGGCATCAAATTCCCCGAGCGAGTGTGCATGTTCATCCGGTACGGTCGAGAGGTCCTACATGCCAGTGCCCAGACCCGACGTCTTCGATGCGCAAAGCTTTCTTGCGAACGCAGGCTTAGGCCGCAGAATCGTCCAGATCGGGGCCAATCAAAGCTTCTTCTCCCAAGGAAGCCAGGCGGATTCAGTCTTTTTTATCCAGAAGGGGCGGGCTAAGCTCACCGTGGTTTCCAAAACCGGCAAAGAAGCCACAATCACGCTTCTTTCCCCTGGGGATTTTGTCGGCGAAGAGGCTATCGGTGCGGTCGCGGGCCTCAGGCTGTCAACCGCTACGGCGATTGTTCCATGCACCGTGCTGAAGATACAGCGGGGCGAGATGATCCGGGTCATTCATGAGGAACATGCGTTTTCAGATCTGTTTCTGGCGTTTCTGCTGGCTCGCAGCATGCGCACCCAAGCTGATTTGGTGGACCAGCTATTTAACTCGAGCGAGAAACGGTTAGCCCGGATTTTGCTGCTCATGGCTGAGTTCGGGCAGCCCGGTGATCCGCAAGGGCTCATCCCAAGGATCTCGCAGGAAACCCTTGCCGAAATGATCGGAACAACTCGATCGCGGGTTAGCTTTTTTATGAATCGCTTTCGAAAGCTCGGCTTCGTGGAATACAACGGGCGGATTCAAGTGCACAAGTCGTTACTTAATGTCGTCCTTCACGATCGTCCAACGAATCACGACGCAGAAGCCAGCTTCTGAATTTTTCGGCTAGGTTTAGAAGCCGGGTGTTTCAGCCCTCAGCCCTCTTCTGCACTCGTTGTTCTTCTCGCCATGCAGCTCCGAATATCGTTGCTCTCTACTATTACTTTTCTGCCCAGAATTTATCGACTGAGTAGGACGCTTGCGGGAGGCTCTGATCCATCCGCTTTAGGAAGGGGGTGGAACGTTATACCAATCAAGCCCTCTGCAAGATTTGATCTGCATGATTGCTATCGACAGGCTGAGCTACGCATTCGCACTGACATTCAGTGCCCAGCAAAGATGAGCGCTTCAATCCCTTGTCCGCACGGGAACGTACTCTCGATCCGTCCGGCCTTGAAGTCGACTACGGACACTGTCCCCTCATCATGGTTCGAGAGGAAGAGTTGGTTCCCGCTCAGCGGCGAGAAGGCAAGCGCCATAGGCCCCTTGCCTGTACGCAGCACCTTCTGCCGGCTACCATACTCGAGATCGACCAAGATCAGCAGGTCGCGATGATACGCAGCCACTGCCAGCATCCCTCCATCCGGCGACACCAGCAATCGCATGTGGTGACTTTCCATCGGGTCCGAAAGGTCTGCTCCCTCGAGCATGATCTTTGAAACGATCTCCATTCGATTGCCGTCGATCACGAGCACGCAGAACTCCTTATGGTCAGCTGCGTACAGTGTGCCATCCGGGCCAAAGGCGATTCCCTCCGTTCCATGCGGAACCATGATCTGCCGCTCTAGCCGCATACTCGCCGGATCGATAACTGAGATCATTCGCTCGTTCTTGCTTGAGCAGAAGAGGAGGTCCCTCGTAGGCGATGCAAGCACCCAATGAGTGCCGGTATTCTCAGTGCCGACCTCTCCAACTAGGCTCTTGCTCTCTACTGAAAGCGCAACAATTCTGGCATGCGGATCGCATGTCACCCAAATCAAGCCGCGCCTGTCGAGCGTGATACCGTGGGGCGAATCGTACGGATCGAGCGGGATCGTATCAACGATCGTCCGGCTGACCAGGTCAAGGACGAGCACCTTCTTGCCGGGATTTTGATTCGCCCTATATACACCGTCACCGTAGAGCGTCACATAGGCGAAGCGGCCCTCCGCGCCCAGAACAACATCATGCGGTGCCACTGTTGTAACCAAACTCGCGACCGAATGCTGAAGCGACGGGTCGATAAACTCGATCGCCGAGCCTACTTTATCGATCCCAATAAGAATCAACCTGCCTGCCTTCTATCCCCTGTGAGTACATCGAAGTCTATGAAATGCTGCAAAGACACGCTCTGATACGCGTCTGCCACATTTCAGAACACGGCTGCGCCCTTTTTTTACGGCCGACTCATCTATATTAGGGGTTTAATCTTGCCCTGCGCGGCATTGATATCTTTCCGCTTACCTCCAGGAAAGCTTCAAACCGAGCGGACGCTGAAGCTGAAGGGCGACGCAAAGAGCGTTTTTGGGGCACGCGGGTAATTCGCTGCGCGTCGTTCGGCCCAAATCCAGATAGTACTCGAAGTCCTTCGTACCCGGGCGCAGAATCAACATCATGAGGCTTATAGGGTAATCAGGCAGTCCCTGGAAATGTTTGTTGGAAGTTCCTAGAGCATTTATTGGCTAGAAATTCTCTTCCTCTTGGCTGTAACGGACTGATATGCAATTGTGACTTTCAATTTTGTTAACGGCTTGCCCGTCCCGCGTTTTGCCGGCTTCCACGAAAGCCCAGCCAACACGCCAGACCCACCGCAGACAGATACACTCCGTCAATGACATGTGCCGCTGGAAGGCCAAGGATTGTCGGCTTCACTTCCGCATCGGAATAGGCCGTACCAGGATAGAGTATCGCCGTACTCTGCGATAGAAAATACAGGCTGGCGGTGCCTCCGGTAACGGCCACCATCATCGGGACGTTCCTACTGGATTTCCAAGCTAAGAATGTCGTGAGACCGCCTAGAAGAAGTGACAGAGACAACGTCTGACCATCGTGAAACTTTGCATGCGGCGGCCAGCGTGGATTGTAGATGTGGGTTGGGTTCATGTCGGCCGCATGTGCAGCGATCGGTAAGCTCACCCCAATCAGTGTGAAGATGAGTCTGCTTGAGAGAATCATTCGCATGTGTGTTCTCCAGTTCAGTCGTGTCTGTTTGACCTTAAGAATGAGTGACACATTTTGTCAGACGCCGGATTGTTATACCTCGTCCAATCCTCAGTCCTCAAATGCGGTCGGTCCGCCTTCATACGGGTTCTAGAATATTCTCCCAAACGATTCTCCGCCTATCCTATAAAGATGGATATAGCACTCATGCATTACTTGGGCGGAGCGGAGAGAAAGATCCTGCGGGCGTCAATCAATGACTGCGGAATCATGAATGAGGTCACGCGGGCAACTGGGCCACAAACTCACCGATGGCGCTCACTAACTGTAGAGGCTCATCGATGGGGATGAGATGACCGCTTGCGCTGATGATCTTCAGTTGCGCGTTGGCGATTCTCCCGATGATCTCGCGGCGATGTTGTTCGATCGAATCGATACGATCGTGCTCCCCGGCAAGGACAAGGGTTGGGACTGCGATCCGCGACACCTCTGAAGAGATGTCCTCCAGGATCGCCGCGGTCGGCCAAGCCATTTTTGCCGCAGGCGCGCCGCTGAGGCTGTCTTCCACGATCTGCTCCGTAATTGCCGGCTCCGGTGTGCGGCTACTGAGGAAGGCAATGATTTCGAGCACCGTTTTACGATTGTCGTAGGCGTGGATCTGCTGCTGCCTTGCTTCTTCAGGAAAGCGCGTCGGGGTTGGTGAAGCAGGCGCTACGAGGATGAGCCCGGCGAGTCCAGATGGGCGACGCGATGCGAGAAGCTGGGCCACTTTGCCGCCCATGGAATGTCCAATCAGCACATACTTCTTGAGGCCCAGCTGCTCGATCAGCGCAGCTGCCTCATCCGCCAGTTCAGCGATGGAGTAGCCGCTCTCTGCCGCACCTGATTGCCCCCAGCCACGCATGTCGTAGGCGACTGTGTGATACGTCCTCTCAAGTTCATCGGTAATCCTGCTCCAGGTGCGATGTGTCCCGCCCCAGTAGTGCAGGAACACGAGAGAGGGATCCCCTGCTCCTTTCTCTTCAACGTACAACGATACCTCTCCAACATGGCGTTTCACAATCATCTCTTCTTTCTTCGCTGATAAGGCATGCCGTCCGGCCGCCGTCAGCGTACGTGTGCGGTCGCAGACAACAGGCAGTGGCCCGAGTTACCAGACAAGCACTTCATGCTTGGGCAACACCGAGGGGATTGGAGATCTTCAGGCGCCAGCTTCCGTCAATCTGTCGCTTCATCACTTGGGTTGCGGTTCCGCGGTCCACACGCTCCTGGCCCTCGGCATCCCGCATGGTGACGGTCCAGTCCATCAGGACGAGTGCCACATCATCGCAGCGCACCACGCGGCGCACTTCATTACGGATGTGCGGGCGCATCGACAACATTTGCCCGAAGGCGGCTCGTAAAGCGGATCGGTCCTCCTCGATGACTTGGCCGTTCGTCATTCGCATGGTTGCGGAATCGTCGAACACTTCGAGCAAGGCGTCGAGATCGGCGGAGTTGAACGCGGCGTCGAAATGGGCCGGAACGTCTTCAGGGGATAAAGGCCGGGCGACGGTGGAAACGGCATGCAAGCTTTGCATAATCTTTTCTCCTTCTAACAACACTTGAGCACTTGCATCACGACAGAGCATAAAAGATGTCTTTGGAAAGCAGGCTTTTGCGAAGTAGCTCCGCTACTCCGCAAAGGGTGCATGCAGGAGGAAATCTACGAGCGAGACACGCTTATAGTTGGGCACGTAACGCTCACCGAAGTCTGCGATAAAGTTATCCCTTGTGGTCTCCGGATAGTTCCTTGCAATCCCGCAGAGGCACGTCGTCAACTCATCCTTTATCCTCAACCGGGGGTAAGCGGCGAGGATAACTTGCTTCTCCTTGTCGGACAGTTCCTGATAACCCAGGCCGCCATAGTCACACGCGATGCCATACTGGCAACAGGCGACATCCACCCCTTTGAAGTGGCCGATCGAGGGCGTGGTGTGGAGGGCGATTGAATCCCAGACGATCGAAGAACGGTGGTCCCCCATGCCATGTTGAACGGCAAAGTCGCGCCCGAGGTCAGCGCCCACCACCTCGAAACGCCGGTCGGCTGCAGAGTCCTGAGCTAGACCAAGATCATGCAGCAGCACCGCCACTGCCAGGAGCTCCCCATCGGGCAAGAGAGACCTTGCTTGCGCAAGCCCGACGCTATACAACCATGAGCGCACCACGTGGTTGAACAACCACGGCTCCGATGCTTCGCAGGCACGAGTGTAGGCATCCTCAACGGTGTGGCTATCCGATAGTGGAAGATTTAACGCCCGGCCTGTAGCAAGAACATCTCTGAAATTCGGTATTGCTTTGGTCATTGCTCGATTGCCTCAAGGCAAGCAGCCTTCATTTGCAAACCATACGCAAACGCGGCTATGGTGGAAAGGCCATAGTTCCCTCGTTTTGAGACATGCACACAATCGGTTTCCATCTCTCCGAAGGATTTCAGCTGCTCGATTTCGCCGGGCCCGCTGCGGCGTTCGAGAACGCACAAGCGCAACTCGGCTTTCCTGCCTACCGCATCGTCACGGTCTCCGAGCGCGGTGGCGCAGTGCGAAACAGCCTTGGCATGGCTTGTGACACGGAGCCGCTTACTGCTACCGCAGTGGATACGTTGATAGTCATCGGCGGCTTGCCCGGGCCACCTCCGGCGGCATCGGCCCTTGCGGGCCTGGTGCAAGCCGCGGCGCGTTGTCAACGAATTACGAGCGTATGTATCGGTGCTTTCGCGCTTGCGGCAGCCCACCTGCTGGACGGCAGGCGGGCTACGACCCACTGGCGTTTTGCCCCTCAACTGCAAAAGGAATATCCAAAGATTCGCGTGGAAGCGGACCGGATTTTCTGCCGAGATGGCCGTGTATGGACTTCTGCGGGTATCACGGCAGGTATCGATCTCACTCTTGCGCTGATTGAGCAGGACCATGGATTTGCGATCGCCCAGGGCGTGGCACAAGAGCTTGTCGTTCACCATCGCCGTCTTGGCGGGCAGTCGCAGTTTGCGGCGTTGGTGGATTCTGTGCCGACCAATGATCGGGTCGCAGCGGCCTTGCGGTACGCGCGCGATCACATCAGGGGGCAATTCACGGTAGAACAGATGGCCGAGGCGGCTGGCTTTAGCTTGCGGCAATTCAGCCGTGCCTTCCGCATGGAGACCGGGACAACACCCGCACGCGCGGTAGAACGTATCCGGGCCGATATGGCTCGGGGTCACATCGAAGCCGGCACTGAAAGCGTAGAAAATATCGCAGAGGCTGTTGGCTTCGGGGACGCGGAACGGATGCGCCGCGCCTTTCTGCGTGTCTTCGGGCATCCTCCACAATCTGTTCGGCGCACGGCACGCACCATAGTTCCAAGACCTACGGTTCAGGCAAGTTTAGGAAAATTGTAGGTAAATGCAAACCTGTGAAGTCGTCTTCTCTTCAGCGATCTATCTAGTTTTCAGTGCGAGAGAGTTTTGGAATAGTTTCCAAAATATTATTACGGAGACTTAGACTCGGGGTGCACCAAGCAAATTGCCTTGCGGCTCGTGAAGCCAAGATGATCGGCCTATCGTGGAGCTGTCTGTAATTCAGCGCCAGTATTGCGCTGCGGATCAGACGTGTATTGACAGCAAGCTTTTCAGCGTATGACAGATTCGTTCTGTATGTATGCTTATGCTCGGCGGTCGCAAACATTTTTCGACAGCTTATAAACCGGGCAAGGGAAGGTTGTAAGAAATGAGTGTGACGGGATCCGAGATCAGGCTTAATGGTGCCAATCTGCAGACGCTGGGAGCTGGTATACGCGTACCGGCCTATGACCGCAGCGCCATCGTCCAAAATACCGTCCACATCGGTGTGGGAGGGTTCCATCGTGCCCACCAGGCGGTGTACCTGGACGATCTGCTGAGTCTTCCTGATACGGCGAGATGGGGAGAATGTGGTTTCGGAGTACTGCGATCCGATAGCCGCATGAGAGACGCCCTGAAGGGTCAGGATTATCTCTACACGGTGGTTCAGAGGAGCGCAGAAAAGCAGGAAGCTCGTGTGATCGGTTCGATGGCGGACTATGTTTATGCGCCGGAATCCTGTGAAACGGCGATCGAAAAATTGGCCTCCCCGGATACCAGGATCGTTTCGCTTACGATCACCGAGGGTGGTTATTTTATCGATGAGGGGACGGGCGAGTTCACAACCGAGCATCCCGATATTCAGCATGATGTGCGACACGGAGACCAACCCTCGACTTCGATCGGCTATCTTGTCGCCGCGCTGGACCGGCGTCGGCTGCGTGGCTTACCACCATTTACGGTCATGTCTTGCGATAACCTGCAAGGAAACGGCCATGTTGTAAAGCAAGTCCTGCTGGGTTTGGCAGGGTTGCAGAATCGCGCGCTGGAAAGCTGGATCGCAACGCATGTCGCTTTTCCAAACAGCATGGTGGATCGCATCACCCCAGTCACCACTGAGGCGGATAGGAATTCGGTAAAGGAGATCTTCGGCTTGGACGATGCATGGCCGGTGGTGACTGAGCCGTTCCTACAGTGGGTCATCGAGGACACCTTTTGCAATGGCAGGCCGGCTTGGGAGAGAGTTGGAGCGCAGCTCGTCTCCGATGTGGCGCCTTACGAGCTTATGAAGATGCGTCTCCTGAATGGAAGCCATCTGGCCATGGGATACCTGGGCGCAATTGCCGGATACACCTATGTTCATGAAGTGATGCAGGACCCCCTTTTTACGGAGTTCATCGAGGCGTTTATGGAGGAGGTAACCCCGGTCGTTCCAAAAATTTCGGGCGTCTCCGTCATTGAGTACAAGAAGGTGCTCGTCGAGCGATTCTCGAACCCCACCATCATGGATCAGGTGACACGGATCTGCTCCGAAGGATCGGCGAAGATGCCAAAATGGGTGCTGCCTTCCATCGTGGAGTTGCTAGAAAAGAGTGGCTCTGTTGAACTTCTAAGTGTCGTGGTTGCCAGTTGGATCCACTATTTGAAGCAGGGAGTTGATGAACGGGGTAGCACCCTCGACATTGTCGACGCTCGGGCCGGAGAATTGACCACCATAGCGAAAACCATTGGAACAGATCCTCGACCAATGCTTTCTCTTCAATCGATCTTCGGCCAAAAGCTACCCGCGATACCCAGCTTTGCTTCCAAGGTGGAAAGAGCGTTACAGATTCTGGATGCGCAGGGTGCCACGGCAAGCATGCGCCTCTATCTAAACGAATTCCAATCCACTCAGGGCGACCGGAGAGACTAAATGATGCCCCGCACAAACTTGGTGATCTTCGACTGCGATGGTGTGCTGCTGGACAGGGAAATACTCAGTTGCGAGTGCGCTGTAGAGGCTCTGCAATTTGTCAGTGTACACATTCCATGCTGAACCTATCCGAGTTGATTGATAGATTTTGTCCGGAGACAGTTCGACCCCCTTCAACCGCCGGTTACCTTTGCAACCCACTAGGTAATTGTGACAAAGAAGACGCAGAAAGGAAGATGACACCGTGAATCAATCGCCTCACTGGAGCGAAAGGTTAGGGATGCACCCGCAGCTCGCGGTCGGCTACTTCGGGCTGCTGCTCTTCATGATTGGAGACGGGGTTGAATCCGGTTATCTCTCTCCCCTGTTGTATGACATGCATTTCACGCAATCGCAGATCGCGCTCGTCTTCAGTCTCTACGGAGCGACTGCAGCTCTTGCCGCGTGGCTCAGCGGAACCTTGTCGGATCTCTTCGGTTCGAAGAGAGTGATGTGGGCGGGGCTGCTTGTTTGGCTCGGATTTGAGATACCTTTTTTGCTGGCAGGCGTAGCTCACGCTAACTATCCCGTCATCCTGGTTTGTTACATGATGCGCGGCCTAGGCTACCCACTCTTTGCCTTTGGGTTCCTGGTGTGGATTACGAAGGTGACGCCGCAATGGTACATGGCAACAGCAGTGGGCTGGTTCTGGTTTGCCAGAACCGGAGGATTGCCCACCCTCGGATCGCTCTTCGCCAGTTATGCGGTTCCTCGTTTCGGTGCTTACCCGTCCTTGTGGTTGTCAACGATCTTTGTTGCGGTCGGAGGACTTATCGCCCTCCTCGGTGTTCGTGAGCCTCATGGATCGCTAGGAGCAAGAGACGCGCGGGGCAATCCATTTTCCGTTCTGTTGTCAGGACTATCCATCGTATGGAGAAGACCCAGAGTAGGTTTGGGCGGAGTTGTCGCCGTTGTCACAACGACCTCCGAGTTTGGTTTTCTCTTGTTTCTGCCGCTCTACTATGTACATACTGTCGGCTTCACATTGCCACAGTGGTTACAGATCCTCAGCATCATGTTTGCGACCAACGTAATCTTCAATCTAATTTGGGGATATGTGGGCGACCGGATTGGGTGGCGCATCGTGGTCACCGTCGTAGGCGCCTGCGGTTGCGCTGTCACATCGCTGGGGCTGTTTTATATTCCGCACATCTTTGGAGCCAATTATTTTCTGGTGGTGCTGGCGGCAATGGCTTATGGCGCTACCCTTGCCGGATTTGTCCCGCTCGGAGCCATTATGGCCATGCTCGCCCCAGACTCACGAGGCGCAGCGATCTCCATTTTTAACCTGGGCTCCGGGATAAGCATCTGGCTTGGTCCGGCTCTCGCAGGAATATTTCTACCCCGGGTGGGTGTCGCAGGAGTGATGTGGATCTTTGCGATCATGTATTTGCTCGCGGCGTTTATTACGCTCACACTAAGAGTTGAAGCGGGGCAGACACACATGGATACGCCTTTGGTAAACGAGGCAGGTGGAAGTGCTCCCGGCTATTTATCGGGAGCCTCTGCTGCACGGGAGGGCTTGGATGTTTCTGGGAGTTGATTGCGGGACTCAGGGCACCAAAGCTATTCTCATGGATGAGGCAGGGACGATCCACGGCAAGGGTCACGCTCATCACCATTTGATTGAGGAGCTGAATGGCGCGAGAGAACAGCAACCATCGTGGTGGGTCGACGCGATGGTGCTCTCAGTCAGGGCCGCGTTGACGGAAGCAAACGTCGATGCCGAAGCGGTAAAAGCGATCGGGATCTCCGGACAACAGCACGGTCTGGTTGTTCTTGATGCCGGCATGCAAAGCATCCGCCCTGCCAAGCTCTGGAATGATACGCAGACAGCGCCGCAGAATACAGAGATTGTGAATCGTCTCGGCGGGCCCTCCGCCTTTTTCGATAACTTTGGGATTGTTCCGCTGACCGGATACACCCTTTCCAAACTCTTGTGGCTTCAGCAGGAGGAGCCCAAGAACTTCGCTCGCATCCGCCACATTCTATTGCCACATGAGTATCTGAATTACTGGCTTACCGGTTCCCTGGCCGCCGAATTTGGTGATGCGTCGGGGACAGCTTACTTCGATGTTCGCCGCCGTATTTGGGCCGAACAACCACTTGCGGCCATTGATGGCGGCACGGGATTTCTTCGTAACGCGCTTCCTCCATTGGTCGGCGCGGATGAAGTTGTGGGCCCGCTGCGTACGGAAGCGGCTGTAGCTCTTGGTCTTTCCACCCGATGCCTGGTCTCCGCCGGAGGAGGAGATAACATGATGGGTGCCATTGGTACCGGCAACGTAAAAGAGGGCGTCGTCACCATCAGTCTCGGGACCTCCTCCACCGTCTATGCTTTTAGCGAAAAACCAATTGGCGACAGCCTTGGGCGTATTGCGCCATTCTGCTCCTCAAGCGGCGGCTGGCTGCCTCTTGTCTGCACGATGAACGCCACCAATGTCACCAACTGCATGCTCAATCTTGTAGGGCGTGACGTTTCCTACATCTCTGAGGCGCTCGAAGCGACCCGTCCCGGTGCCGACGGCATGACCTTTATCCCATTTCTCAATGGTGAGCGCACGCCCGATCTTCCCACCGCGCAAGGCAGTATGTTTGGGCTTGCGGCAAACAATGTGACATCGGCAAACATGATGCGAGCTACGGTGGAGGGTGTCACCTATGGGGTGCTGGCCGGTCTGAATCTTATTCTCGAGCATCGCAGCCCTGACCATATTTTACTCATCGGCGGTGGCGCGAGGAGCGAAGGCTGGCGTCAATTACTCGCCGACGCAACCGGTAGTCTGATCCAGGTACCTACAGCTGCCGAGGCGGGTTGCGTCGGTTCTGCTATCCAAGCCATGTGGGCTTGGAAAAAACATCAGCATGCTCCAGAGGCCTTGGTCGATATTGCAGAACGGTGCAGCGCAGTGGATCCATCAAGAACGGCGATTCCCAATCCTGCCAATCGCCCGCTCTACGACGAGGCTATACTTCTCTACCGTGAGCGCTTGAAGCAGCAATACGGAGTTTTTAATTGATCCAAACTTTCGGAGAGCCCGTTTCTAGGATTGATTAGGTTTCGGCTCAAATTATTCGAGGCGTTGGTATCCGCTTCTCGGAATTGGCAAACGCACCCCGCGATCGTCCCTTCGCTGGGTGCGTCGGGAAAGGCCGCGGCACTTAGAAGGCCATGCGCACTCCACGCCTCAATGACTAATGGAATATGCGTGTGGACGTAGCATCCGCGGGCGAGGCAGGTGGCTGCGTCACCGGCGTAAGTTACACAGAGCGTCGTCATGCTATACCTTACGCCAGCCCCGCCCTGCGCCGGGTGGCCTTCGCTAGAGGCCGACCAGTCCTTATCGCCTAAGTCTTGATCGACTGCATGTTGCAGGTTCTCGCGAACCTTAGCTTACTTCTTCATTCTAGTTCCGGAGATCTTGGTGTTTTGAGAATTGGTGACGGGCCGGAGCAGCAGTTCCTCCGGCCCGACACGTTATGCCTTCGCAGCTTGCGAAACAGCCGGCACGAACTCGCTGAGCAACTGGGGCAGCGTCGCTTTTCCCATGTCGACAGCAGCCGTACCGCCCGCGAGCAGAGCGGAAACATCCGTAATTCCAATAAAGCCAAAGATCTGCTTGAGATAGCTGATGGCAACGTTGTACGACTCCGCCTGTGACCCAGGCGTGTACACACCGCCCGATGCCAAGATGATGGTCGCCTTCTTACCTTTCACAAGCCCTTCGTAGCTGGGTGTAAAGGTCACATTGATCCGCACGATGTGGTCGATGTAGGCCTTGAGCACTGCGGGAATAGAAAAGTTGTACATGGAAGTTCCTATTACGAGATGATCGGCTGCCATCAACTCCGCAATCAGCTCGTTCGAGATTGCAAGCGCTTGCTTGATCTCAGGAGAGTGTTGCTCTTGAGGCGTGTAGGCACCCATGATCCAAGGCAGGTCGACAAACGGCAGGGTAGTCTTCATCAAGTCGCGAACGGTGACGGCGCCGCCGGTGTGTTCAGCCTTCCATTCTTCTATAAATTTACTCGTGAGATTGCGGGATATGGAGTAGTCGCCGCGCGGGCTGGATTCAATGACAAGAAGATTGGGCATGGAATACCTCATTAATGTGGTTTGAGAATCGATTGAGGTTTGGACCTCGGTTAACGCTGTAGATTGCCCTCACTGAGAGGTCAACCAGCAACTCCAACTAACGATGGCGTACAGGTACTATGTAACGCCTTGGGAACAGGTAGTGGACGAAAAGAGACAGTGAGATCTGTACTGTTCAACTACCGGCCACGAACGTTGGATTACTCTGCAACACATGTTGGATTGAGTAAACCATACAGATGTTTACAAAGCAACACATGTTGGAGCACAATTACTGTATGTCGTTGGTGGTCACAAGCAGCTCCGAATATGTTGACCCACGTGTCAGGCGAACACGACAAATGCTTGAACACGCCTTGGAAGACCTGCTTAGCCAGAAGCCTTTTGACAAAATATCCGTCGCCGACATTGCCGATGCAGCAACCTTGAACCGAGCGACATTCTATGCACACTTTTTGGACAAGTTCGCTCTGCTGGAGGGTATGGTGGCGACCCGCTTTCAGGATCTTCTTTTTAGCCGTGCCGTCGTCTTCGATGGAACCTGTCCATCGGCCCTGTATGGAATCACCCTGGCTGTTTGTGACTTTCTGGCGGACTTGAGCTTCTGCACCGAGCAGCGGCAAATTGAACAGCATTTGGAACAGGCCATGGTCGCCATAGTGCGTCGTATGATTGCGGACGGTTTGAAGAATCATCCGCCAAGTCCCGACTTGGCTCCTGAAATGATCGCTGCTGCCCTGGCGGGCGCAATCTATGGATCCGCAAAGCAATGGGTCCGAACAGCGAACCGACTCGATGCGGAACGGGCTGCGGCCAGCATCACCAGAATTCTTAAACCGATGATGATTTCTGGCTGAAGCCCTTCAGAGGGCTGACAGCAATCATCGCTTCAGATCGGTAACGCGTAGGCCAATGTTCCGCTCTAGCGTATACATCGTCGTCGTGCCGTCTCATATGCGTCATCAGGATCATCCTGACGCAATGCGGTACAGACAGTTGTGGTAAATCCGGATCGAAGGCTAATACCTGATGAAGTAGCCCTAGCTGTGAGCGATACGGCTGGGCAAAGTAGTTTGCACGAGAACCTCCCCGTGTTCAGACTTCGAAGTTGCCATTCGCACCGTACCGGGGATAAATCGTAAGCGTGGCGTGTGGGCCGCATGTACACGTGGCACCTCTGCCATGAAGATGT
>CAXTUW010000045.1:0-22670 GCA_964247595.1 uncultured Acidobacteriaceae bacterium
ACCGCCGACGCCGGCCTTTTCAGGGCCGCGCTCTACCACTGAGCTATCTGGCCTTCCGTGAAGGAAGAAGCCGTATGTGCCGAGTGGCACAAAGCGGGCTTACGTTTCGACTCACCTGCCTGTTGAAGGGCAAGAGGCATAGCGCACTCACTGCGCGGGCCTTCGAGAACGACTGCGCCAGTATAGCAACTCGGCCCCGCCCGGCAAAACGTCCCTCTGTTCTCCACTGAATTTTCGCAGAGCCGCCACTGAACTTGTCTTATGCTGAGGCATCCTCCTCTCTCGAGATCACCGCATGTTTCGTCTCTGCATTCTCCCCGCCGTGCTTGCGTTTGCAGGCCTGCTGCCCTTCGCTGCCGGCCAAACGGTGGTTCCCGGCAATCGATCCAGTGCCCATGCCGGGGCGCTCACGACCGGTGAAGCTCGCGCGACGAAGGCCTTCAATACGGCGAAAGCGCTTGGCAAGCCTGAGCTCTATGCCTTCCTCAAGCCGATGCCCAAGGGTGGCGACCTGCACATGCACCTTTCCGGTGCGATCTATGCCGAAACCTTTATCGCCGAAGCCGCAAGACAGGGCCTCTGTGTGGCACCGGTCGACCACGGCAGCCCTGGCGTGCCTGAAGGGCAGGAGGCGGTGCGTCTTGTTGCCCCTACCGATGGGAAACCTGGCACATGCGCCGCTGGGGAGGTACCGGCAGCCGATGCGCTCAAGCGCCAGACCCTCTATGACAACCTGATCGACAGCTTTTCGATGCGCACCTTTGTGCCCACCGAGGGCATCAACGGCCACGATCAGTTCTTCGCTACCTTCGAACGTTTCGGTGGACTGAAGGACTACGCCGGCGAGTGGCTCGACGAGGTTGCCACCCGCGCTGCTGCGCAAAACGAACAGTACCTGGAAATCATGCAGACACCCATCTTTACGCATGCGGCGACGCTCGGTTATAAGCTCGGTTGGCCGGCGCACGTGGCGGAAGGGAACTACAAATCAGAGCTTGCGACCTTACGTGAGAAGTTGTTGGTAGCGGGCTTGCAAGAGGAGGTCGCACCCGATCGTAAGGAGTTTACCGATGCGATGATGACTCGCAAAACTCTGGAGGTCGGATCCCCTGATCCTGCTTGCGACGGTCATCAGCCCGCGCCGAAGGACGGGCGGCCATGCGGCGGCAGATGCTGCGGTCCACGCGTCTGCATCGTCCCTGGGCAATTGGACAGTCGCCCTCCCGCATGCGCCGTCGAGATCCGTTTCCTCTATCAGGTCCTCCGTGGCTTCCCACCGCAACAGGTCTTCGCCCAAACCCTGCTCGGCTTCGAGGTCGCGCAAGCCGAACTCAACAGCGGCAAGCCGGAAGGCCCGCTCGTGGTCGGCATCAACTTCGTCATGCCCGAGGACGGCCGCGTTTCCATGGCGGACTACCACCTGCAAATGCTCATGCTCGACTATCTCCATTCCGTCTATCCCAAGGTGCACATCTCGCTGCACGCCGGCGAGCTCGCCTTCGGCATGGTTCCGCCCGATGGTCTCAGCTTCCACATCCGCGAAGCCATCGAGCTCGGCCATGCCGAACGTATCGGTCACGGCATGGACATCCTGTACGAGACCCATCCCGATCAGCTGCTTGCCGAGATGGTCTCCAAGCACATCGCCGTGGAGGTCAACCTCACGTCCAACGACGTCATCCTCGGCCAGACGCACACCGACCATCCACTGGCTGCATACCGCGCCGCGCACGTGCCCATCGCGCTCGCCACCGATGACGAAGGCGTGAGCCGCATTGACCTCACGCACGAGTACGTAAAGGCCGCCGAAGAACAGAACCTAACCTACGTGGACCTTAAGCGCTCCGCGCGATCTGCCCTGGAGCACAGCTTTTTGCCCGGCGAAAGTCTCTGGGCTGCCTCGGACCAGTTCACCCGCACCGTGTCGTCCTGCACCGCACCCGCCTCTGCGGACAGCAAACCCGCGCCTGCATGCAATGCATTTCTCGACAGTAGTCGAAGGGCAAGCCAGCAGTGGGAGCTGGAGCGACGTTTCGCGGCCTTTGAGGCTAAAATCTCGGCCCACCCCAGGCTTACTGCACAGTGATGCATGTCCCGGCTAGGGCGGGAAAGCTCTCCTCCCAGGGGCTGCGGTACACTGCCGGAAACGAAGCGAACGCCGGAGCCTCACCATGATGAAGGCGGTACTTGTTGTGCTGCAAACGCTGTTATTTCTTCTGCTCTATGGCATAGGGTCCTTTCTGCCTGTCTTCAGCCTGATGCCGACGTGGCAGGTTCAGACCGGAGCGCATCGCTTTTTCGTGCTCAATGGCCTGTTTCTTGCACTTTTGGCGTACCTCCTTATTCTGCTGATTGAAGCGGCGCGCAAGCGTCTGCGCGGTCCCGGCGGCCTGACAACCTTGGCCTTTGCGCTTGCCCTGGCGTTGGGCCTGGCGATGAAGTTCGGTTTGAAGACGGCTTAGACCTTATCGGCAGATCCGTGCCAAACTTCATAACACGGAAGGCACAGAGACAGCGCGGGAATCAGCCGTTAGCGTCTTGGTTGTGTCGTTGATGGGCCACGTCCCTGCACGGGATGTTTGCCATTTGGTAAACTATCCGCAGAAGACGCAATTAGAGTCTCAGCGATCGCCCTTACACGCCGGGGAAGTTCTGGCGATTTGTTCGAGGATTTATCTCAAGCTCGGCCCGCTACGTCGGGTATCGGCATGAAGGAAAAACGTTCGCATGAGTCTTGTTGCTCGCACCGCCCAGGCCCCCTACATCGATCTTTCCGAACGCACCATCGCGTATTTTTCGATGGAGATCGCTCTCAGCAAGGAGCTGCCGACGTACTCCGGCGGGCTCGGCATGCTGGCCGGGGACACCCTGCGTTCCGCCGCCGATACGGGCGCTCCGATGATCGCCGTTTCGCTCGCGCATCGCTGCGGCTACTTTCGTCAGCATCTCGATGAACGCGGACAGCAGACCGAGTCTGATGTCCCCTGGTACCCCGAAACCCGGCTGCCCGAGGCTGCGACGACCGTTACCATCATGCTGCAGGGCCGCGACATCACGATCCGCGCCTGGCGCTTCGATGTGGTCGGCGTCACGGGGCACATCTTGCCTGTTTTTCTACTCGACACCGACGTCGAGGGCAACGATCCTTGGGATCGCAAGCTGACCGATCATCTGTATGGCGGGGACACCTACTATCGGCTCTGCCAGGAGGCCGTGCTGGGTCTCGGTGGTGTTCACCTGCTGCATGCGCTCGGCATGCGCCCGCAGGTCTGCCACATGAACGAGGGCCATGCCGCCCTGCTCACGATTGGCCTCCTTGAAGATCACCTCCGCGGTGTTCCCCTTCGTGATGCAAAGGAATCGGACGCCGCGTTCGTTCGCGAGCGCTGTGTCTTTACGACACATACGCCCGTGCCGGCCGGCCACGATCAGTTCGGCCTCGACCAGATGTATCGTGTGCTTGGCCATGAGCGTGCCTCATGCATCGAGCGCTTCGGCTGCCTGCATAACGGCCTGATGAATATGACCTACCTGGCGCTGCGCTTTTCGCGTTACGTCAATGGTGTGGCCATGCAGCACGGCTTCGTGTCCCAGGGCATGTTCCCGGACTATAACGTGCACGCGATCACCAACGGAGTCCACGCGGGCACTTGGGTTTCGCCGGCCTTCCAAACTATTTTTGACCAGCAGATTCCGTCGTGGCGCCACGACAACCAGTACCTGCGCAGCGCCTACGGTATCAGCCCTGCGCTCATCGAAGAGACGCACGGACTCGGTCAGCAACGGCTCTTCGCAACCGTGAAGCAGCGTACCGGCGTGGAGCTCAACCCGGACGTCTTAACCCTCGGTTTCGCGCGCCGCGTGGCCACCTATAAGCGAGCCAGCCTGCTCTTTCACGATCCGGAGAGACTGCACGCCATCGCCGAGAAACTTGGCGGCCTGCAGATCCTCTACGCCGGCAAGGCCCATCCCGCCGACAACGCCGGCAAGGCGCTCATCCGCGATGTCTTCTCCGCGGCGGGGCGCTTGAATGACTCCAAACTCCGCATCCTCTACCTCGAAAATTACGACTGGGAACTCGGCGAGCAACTCACCGGCGGTGTGGATGTCTGGCTCAACACGCCGCTGCGCCCCTATGAGGCCTCCGGCACCAGCGGCATGAAGGCTGCGCTGAACGGCGTGCCCTCGCTCAGCGTGCTCGACGGCTGGTGGATTGAGGGCTGCGCGGAGAACATCACCGGCTGGGCCGTCGAGGACTTCGAAGACGAGGGCCAGGAAGCCGATGCGCTCTACACCAAGCTGGAGCGCAGCATCGCGCCGCTCTTCGCGGATAAAAAGGCCTGGGCTCGTCTGCGCCAGCACTGCATCGCCGTGAACGGCACCTTCTTCAACACGCACCGGATGCTCGGCCAGTACGTCGCGAATGCCTACTTCCCGTTGGCCAGCTCGATCGCGTCGACAGACCAGGAGATCGCGGACGAGTCGATCGCCGAAGGCTTGCTGGTCTAAACTCTGGGAGCACGCAGCACGGAGGAGCCCCGGCCCTCTCCCCATTCCCAGCTTTCAGGAGAACTCATGCCCGCACCGCAGCCCGGCGAACCCGTCGAAGACTTCACGTTGCCCGATCAGGACGGTCTTCCTGTCACGCTGTCCAACTTCCTCGGCAAGCCCGTCATCCTTTTCTTCTTTCCAAAAGCCGACACCCCCGGTTGCACCGTCGAGGCCTGCGGCTTTCGCGATCAGTTTGCGAAGCTCGAGACCTCCGGTGCCGTCGTGCTCGGCATCTCGCGCGACACTCCCAAAGCGCAGAAGAAATTCAAGGATAAGTACGAGCTGCCGTACACGCTGCTGGCCGATAGCGACCAGGACGTCATCAAGCGCTTCGATCTGCTAAAGCAGAAGACCATGTACGGCAAGCCGGTCACGGGTGTGGAGCGCACAACCTACGTCATCGGCTCCGACGGCCGGTTGCTGCACACCTTCACCAACGTCAAGCCGCAGGGGCACGCCGAAGAGGTGCTCGCGCTTTTGCAGAAGGGCTAGGGTCACCGATCGCTATATGGGAAAGGCAGGATCTCAGCCCGGCGTACTCCAGCTCCGCTCGTCGCGCGGCTCTATCCATAGAACAGTGTTGAGAAGTTGACAAGCCTTGCCTAAACCGCAGTCTCTATCTCAATCGGAGAAAACCACGAGCTCTCGAGTCTCACGCAAAGCGCTCCTCAATAGCGCAGTCGCGGCAGCGGCGTTGGGTGCAGTCGCCACCGTAGCCCGCCTCGGCATGCGGCCCGAGTCTCGACTGTTCGGCTCGACCCTGATCGCGGGTCATGACCCGAACGAAATCGCGCTGACCTACGATGACGGTCCCAACGACCGTTCCACCCCCGAGTTGCTCGATGTGCTCAGCCGTTTCGGGGCACATGCGACTTTTTTCATGGTCGGCAAGTTTGTTCGCCAGCGGCCCGACATCGTGCGCCGTGTGCATGCCGAGGGACACCTCATCGGCAATCACACCATGACACACCCCTTTCTCGCCAACAAGCCCATAGCCTTCGTCGAGGAGGAGCTGCGCGGCTGCAACGAACTGATCGAAGATCTTCTCGGCGCCCCCGTTCGCTACTTCCGCGCCCCCTTCGGCGCGCGCAGGCCGGCGGTACTGCGCTGCGCACGCGAGCTTGGCCTTACCCCCGTGCAATGGAATGTGCAGGGCAACGATTGGGAACCCATCGGGGTAAGCGGCATCCTGCAACACATAGAGCGCGGCCTCCTGCGTGCCCGACGCCGAGGTCGTGGTGCCAATGTTCTGCTGCATGACGGCTTCGATCAACAGATGGGCTACGACCGCACTGACACCGTTCGGGCCACCGAAATGCTGCTCTTGGAGGCACACGCAATGCACCACAGCGTGGTCACGGTGGAGGCTTGGGGCTAAATGCAGTTTCGAGAATGGGATGTGCGGCGGAGTGGTGCGCCCGAGACGATTCGAACGTCTGACCTACAGCTTCGGAGGCTGTTGCTCTATCCAGCTGAGCTACGGGCGCCTAAAAACAACTAAGATACCCAATTAGCGTAGCATGGGAGGGCTATGAACCGCTCGCGTTTCGCCCTCGCCCTTCCTCTCGTCGCCTTCTCCGTCGGTGCGCTCGCATCAACGCACGCCGCACCGGCAACCCTCCCATCTGTATCGGCGCAGATGATGGATCACGGGCAGTCTGTAAACGGCAAACCCTTGGCCTCGCCTGCCGCCATGGCCGAAGTCAAGCTGCATGGTAAGAGCATCATCATTCATTACAACGCACCTTCCGTCCGCGGCCGCGCGGTCATGGGCAACGTGGTTCCTTACGGCAAGGTCTGGCGTACCGGCGCAAACCCAGCCACCAGCTTCACCAGCGAGACGGACCTCACGATCGGTACGCTGCACGTTCCGGCCGGCAAGTACACGCTCTACACCCTGCCGGCTGCGCCGGGCACGCCCTGGATGCTGATCGTCAATAAACAGACAGGGCAGTGGGGCACGGAGTACAGCGAAGCCCAGGACCTCGGCCGCACCCCGATGCACGCGGAGAAGCTCTCCACCCCGCAAGAGGTGATGAGCATCGCCTTTGAGAAGACGACCGGGAACTCCACGCAACTGCACGTCAAATGGGAAACGATCGACGAATGGGTTGAGATGAAGGCGGCGAAGTAAGCGAGGAACGCAGAGGGCGCAAAGGTATCGCGGAGGACGCGAAGTTTTGATCTGCAGTCGAGGCTCAGATCTGTCGCTGAAATTTCGCCACGATCAATCAACCTGAAACCAAAACTCTCAACCCGGCCGCATCTCTCGGCGTACTTTGCAATTACCTCTGCGTCCTTGCGTTCCACTAGGTTACCTAAAAACCATTCACGCGCCGCTAGATCCCATCCTGTGGCCGCGCCACGTTGAAGTTCAATAGAATCCCTAATCGTTTTTCGAGCGAGCTTCAGATAGGAGACCGGTTGCGCCGTGTGCACCGGTGCATTGTCTCTATCGCTTTTACCTCAACAATCAGCTCCTCTGCCACCAGCAGATCAATCCGGTAGCCAACGTCCACCAGCTTGACCTTGTCGTATATCAAGGGGACGGACACTTCGCGCCACACAGCCAGTCCGAGCTTCTCGAGCTCGTATGCCAAACAGGCTCGGTATGCACCTTTCCAGGAGCCCGGGGCCAAGTTCACTGTGAACGCGAAAGGCCGCCCCCAGCGTCTCCCGCGACAACGCATTGAGCTTTTCGATAGCCACCCAGTTGTTACCACTCCTTAGCAGCCGTGTCCGGCTGCACTGGCGTGGCCGCGGGCGGGGCCTTCCAGCGCAACACAGGCTTGCGGGCAGCTGCCGTTTCGTCCAGCCGTTGCAGCCGCGTGTTGTGCGGAGCCGTCGTCACGAGCTCCGGATTCTCCTCCGCCTCGCGCGCAATCTGCTGCAGCGCGTCGACCAGGAGGTCCAACTCCTCCTTCGACTCGGACTCAGTCGGCTCGATCATCATCGCGCCTTGCACCACCAGCGGAAAACTCGTTGTATACGCATGGAAGCCGTAATCGATCAGCCGCTTGCCCATATCGCCGGTCTTCACACCAGGCCGGCCGTCTTTTCTCTGGGCCTGCAGCTTGTCCGAGAACACCACCTCGTGCATCGACCGTGTCTTGTAGGGCAGCTCAAAGGTGCCCTCAAGCTTGGCCCGGAGATAGTTCGCATTCAGCACTGCATCCTCGGTGGTCTGACGCAGACCGTCGGGGCCGTTCGCGAGAATGTACGCCAGCGCGCGGATAAACATCCCGAAGTTGCCGTACCACGCCCGCACCCGGCCAACGGTCTGGAGGCGGTTGTACTCGAGGCCCAGCGAGCCGTCGGCGTTGGTCTTCACCACGGGCGTGGGCAGGAACGGCTCTAGGATTCGCTTGCAGGCCACCGGACCCGACCCCGGGCCGCCGCCACCGTGCGGGGTGGAGAACGTCTTGTGCAGATTCAGGTGCATTACATCTACGCCGAAGTCGCCGGGTCGCGTTTTGGCCACCAGCGCATTCATGTTCGCCCCGTCCATATAGAGCAGCGCGCCCTTCGCGTGGAGGATGTCGGCAATCTTGTGAATGTCGGACTCAAACACGCCGATTGTCGAGGGATTGGTCAGCATCAACGCCGCGGTGTCCTCATCCACAAGCTTTTCAAGAGCGGCCAGATCGACCATGCCCAGCTCATTCGACTTCAGGTTCGAGACCTGGTAGCCGCAGATTGCGGCCGTTGCCGGATTGGTACCGTGCGCCGAATCCGGCACGATGATTTTCTTGCGCGGATTGCCTTTCGATTGGTGGTACGCCCGCGCCAGTAGAATACCCGTGAACTCGCCCTGAGCGCCCGCCGCCGGCTGCAGCGTGATCGCATCCATACCGGTAATTTCGATCAGGCACTCGCTCAGCAGCCTCATGATGCCCAACGCACCCTGCGACAGCGCCTCCGGCTGATACGGATGAGCCTCCGCCAGCCCCTCAAGGCGAGCCACAGCCTCGTTGATGCGGGAGTTGTACTTCATTGTGCACGAACCCAGCGGATACATCCCCAGATCGATGGCGTAGTTCCACGTCGAAAGCCGCGTGAAATGACGAATAATCTCGATCTCGCTCAGCTCCGGCATCGCGCCGAGGTCGTCGGTACGCGCTACGTCGCCGAGCAGGGCAGCGGCATTGATCGCCGGCACATCCAATTCAGCCAGCCGGTACGCCTTCTTGCCCGGAGAAGACTTCTCAAAGATCAAGTCTTCGTTCTGATTGACGTGCGTGGTCGCCTTCTTAGGCGTGCCGATATACTTCGTGTATGTCATAAATGTCCTTCAGGCGCGAACTTCCCAGTCGGCCGAGTGAGTCTTCACAAAATCATCCGCTGCTTGGCTTACGAACGCGCGGAACCTCTCAGGAAAGATGGAGAGGTTCACAATCATCATTCCTGTCTGATCCGGCCCGGCAAAAGCGACTCCAACCCGTCCGAGTCCATCCGGAGAAAAGCTCTCATCAATCAACTCCGGTGCGGGATGATCGCCAAAGGCACGCCAGTCTGTTGTAGTCCCTACTCCCAGCGCATAC
Source organism: uncultured Acidobacteriaceae bacterium (assembly GCA_964247595.1). Taxonomy (GTDB): domain Bacteria; phylum Acidobacteriota; class Terriglobia; order Terriglobales; family Acidobacteriaceae; genus Granulicella. The sequence goes on from CAXTUW010000045.1 coordinate 9,093, forward strand.
TTGTACTGCGTTCTTACCTTCGAAAGCTGCTCGATCTTCTCAGTAATACTCTTCTTGTCAGCGATGGTGTCGGGCAGTTGCCCATCGAGAAGTGGGCGAACGTAAGCCATTACCGCGTGAACATCGCCGCTTCCATCTCTGTCGATCGCGAGAAGGTCGACGTCTTCCCCCTGCCAATTCACATCGAAATAAATACGCGGAACGGACAGGCGCTTTTCCAGGAGTGAGAGCATAACGTTCTTTCCCCTGGCTAACTGTTGTTGGTCAGTCATGCTCATTCCTCCATCCAGCGACTCTTGCATTGCCTATCCTATTAGCCCACACCGCAATCGCTCTGCATCGATGCATAGCAGCTGTAGTTTCTGCACATCGTACCTCTTGGGCCCATAAGCTACGGAGCTCTTTTCTCCAAGTAGCTTCTGATATCGACTCATACCGCTGAGATCGTCACCTTTTCGTAATCGACTGCGCAGGGCATTTGCTGCAGCTTGATGATCTTCTGAGGCTAAGCTTTCATCTCCGAGCCCAGTTCGCAGCGCGTCTGCGTATGCGATCACGGTGTGAATGGCAAGCAGCGCGGCGGACTGCGTATGGGAATGATGTTCACGAAGTAGCTTCATGCCGCGCGAAAAGTCTTGGGCGCGGTGAAGATACGTGTCCAGGCGCTGAGGAGACAATCAAAACTCCTCCTCATCCTGCCCGCTGCCATCGGCCGAGTAGCTCCCCGACTCCGGCCCTTCCAGATCCTCTTCGCGCAGGCTCAAGGCAATCACCGTGCCGGACTCAAACTCGATCGTGAGTGCATCCAGTTCTTCCAGTGAGACCGTGGCGACCATTTCGCCGATCTGCGCACACAGCGCATTCCGGTACTCCGGCTCCCCAAACGCAATCGAGAAATCTGCGAGCAGCACATGCGGCCAGGCATAAAGCGTCAGCAGGGGGCCGTCGAAGCGCAAGCGCAGGTAATCCGCCACAAACTCGACGGCGCTTAGCTCTTGCCCTTCGAGTGCGCTAACGTCCATCGAGCTTTCCGGACGCCGGGGCCGCCAATTCCATCTCGGTCTCGGTTTCATGCTGGGTCACCGGCTCGCAGCGTACGGGAAAGTTCACAGAATTCGCGATGAAGCAACGGCGGTGAGCGTCTTCGTGCAGGGCAGCAATCTTTTGCGTATCGGACGCTGCCGTTAGCGTGACATGCGGGCGCAAGATTACAGACTCAAAGCGCCCGGTTTCGGCACCCGGCGTTGTCCGCATGGTGCCTTCGGCATGATCGACATACTCAGTCACAACCACGCCTGCGACCGCGGCGAGGTGCAGGAACCAAAGCTTATGGCAGGCGCTCAGCGAACCGACCAGCAGTTGCTCTGGGTTCCAGCGCCCGTCGTCGCCACGAAATGCCGGATCGGATGAGCCCGCAATCGCATGCTTGCCCTCGGCCTCCAGTTCAAACGCGCGGCTGTAGTCTCTATAGCCGGTGGTGCCTGTGCCCTTATTGCCGGTCCAGGTAACGGTTACCGCGTACTCATGAAGATCGTTCATCACTAGCTCCTTTTCTGCAACTACCTCAAACCTTGCACCCTCAAACCTGAACAACATCCAGGTACTCAAACAGGCGATCAATCCGCGCTGACCAACTCCCCTTGCTCGACCTGTGCCAACACCGCTGCCGCTGCATCCATCTGCGCCCGCGTCGTCAACTCCGTCGCACACCACAGCGCTGCATGTTCACCGAGCTCCGGATACCACTTCGATAGAGGGAGTCCGCCGATGATGCCGTTTTCCAGCAGCTCCGCATTGATCTCAGTTGCCGGGGCACCGGCATCCAGCACAAATTCATGAAAGCGCGGCGCACCATCGAACATCGTTTTGGCCCCACTGTTGAGCAAGCTCTTGCGCAGGAAGTCGGCTTTGGCGAGATTCTGTTCCGCCAACTCCCGCATGCCCTGCTTGCCGTATACCGTCATAAAAATCGTCACCATCAACGCAACCAGTGCCTGGTTGGTGCAGATATTTGAGGTCGCCTTCTCGCGGCGAATGTGCTGCTCGCGTGTGCTCAGCGTGAGTACGAAGCCACGCTTGCCGTTGACGTCCTTGGTCTCTCCCACCAGCCGTCCGGGCATCTGCCGCAGGAACTTCTCCTTGCACGCGATCACGCCGCAGTACGGTCCGCCAAACCCGACGGGCACGCCGAAGCTCTGCGCTTCAAGCGAAACGATATCGGCCTCCTGCGGCGGCCTCACAATGCCCAGGCTCACCGCCTCCGCAATGGACACGATGAGCAGCGCACCCTTGCTATGAGCTATATCGGCAATCTGTGCGATTTCTTCAATCGTCCCGAAAAAATTCGGTGACTGAATCAGCACAGCAGCAGTATCGGACGTGATCGTTGCCTCGAGCGCGGCCATGTCGACGCGTCCGGTCTTTGCGTCGTAGCCAAACTCCGTGATGTCGATGCCCTGGTGTTGCGTGGAGGTCTTCATCACCTCGCGATACTCCGGATGCACGGTTCGCGCTACGGCGCAGCCGCTTCTACCCGTGACGCGGCAGGCCATCAACACGCTTTCCGCCGCTCCTGTAGAGCCGTCGTACATCGATGCGTTGGCGATCTCCATTCCTGTGAGCTCGCAGATCATCGTCTGGAACTCAAACATCGCCATCAGCGTGCCCTGGGCGATCTCCGGCTGGTACGGCGTGTAACTGGTCAAAAACTCGCCACGCTGCACGAGCGAATCGATGATCACCGGGCGGTAGTGCCGGTACGCGCCTGCCCCTAGAAAGCTTGCAAACTTCTGAGAACTCGGCAGCTTGGCCAACTCGTTCGCGTCACCCGAGGCCAGGTTCGCCGCATACGCCTTAAAGCGCTCCAGCACCTCACTTTCCGCGTGTTGGCGCGGAATGTCGAGGTCGCGGGTGAGGCGAAATTCTTCCGGGACAGTCTCAAACAGCTCCTCGATGGAGGAGACACCGATGGCGGCAAGCATCTCCGTACGGTCTTGGGGGGATTTTGGCAGATAACGCATGCTCATCCTTGCTTGGCTTCGATCTTGGCTACACGTTCGTGAATCATCAGCATGTCAGCATGCACTTGATGGCGAAGGCTGATCATTTCGCTCTGAATTTGAGTACAAAGACCGGCGAGCTCGGCTCGCAGATCACGCACACCCTGTCTCTGGATCAAAGTGGCCAAAAAGACGGCCACCGTGGGTGTCAGAGCCGTAAGAATGGCGATCGTGAGCTGTGCGCGATCCATACGTATCCTTTGCTGACGCGGCCTTAGTGGCCGGTCTCTTCCTGCACAAACTTGTCGTAATCCGCAGCCGAAAGCAGGGCATCGTTCTCATCGGTATTGGTCACCGAGAGCTTCAAGATCCAAGTCCCGTTCGCGTCGGCATTCAATGTCTCAGGCGCGCCGGTCAACGCCTCATTGATCTCGGTCACGGTACCGGAGATCGGCGCATACAGATCGCTGACCGCCTTCACGCTCTCCACCGACCCAAACGTCGACCCAGCCTCGATAGCCTGCCCCACCTTTGGCAGCTCCACGAATACGATGTCGCCCAGCGAGTGCTGCGCATAATCCGTGATGCCGACCGTGCCGGCCTCGCCATCCAGCTGTAGCCACTCGTGCGACTTCGCGTAGCGGTAGTTTTCGGGGTAAGCCATGCGTGTGAAATCTCCATTGCGATTGTAGAGGATCGAACCACGAACGGAACCGGTACGTTTGTATCCCGTAAAAGCGGGAACGCCAAGGACGCCAAGGACAGCGGACCGCAAAGGACACCAAGAAGAGCGGAACGGTTAGAGGAAGCATAAGGACGCGCCACAAACGGTACCGTGGGGCTGGGCGCAGATAGTACTGGGTACCGGGTGCAGACCCAGACCCTTGGCCGGCTCTCTCTGCGACTTGTGCATTTCTCGTCTGCGAACTCTGCGTGTCCTCCTTTGCGTCCTTTGCGTTCTGCTTTCGTTCCGAGCCTTATGTCGACAACGGTGCCGTAATCACCGGAGCCACAATCCTAGGTCGCCGGTAAAACGGCGTAGCTACCACCTGCGCCCGCACCGGCAAGCCGCGGATCTCCACCGCAACCTCTGTGCCGGGCTCCGCGAACCCTACCGGGACATACGCCAGGGCAATATTCTTTTTCACAAATGGTCCCGGGGATCCCGAAGTGACGTACCCAATCCTTTCGCCGGCAACTGAAAGCACCGGGTAGCCATCCCGCCCGATCCCACGCTCGACCATCTCCAACCCGACCAGTCGCCTAGCCGGCCCTCCGGCCTCGACAATCGCCTGTAGCGCCTCACGACCCACGAAATCCATGCCCTTATCCAGCTTGCAATATCGACCCAGGTTGGCCTCAAACACATTCAGCTCGTCCGAAATCTCATGGCCATACAACGCCATCGCAGACTCCAGCCGCAGTGTGTTGCGCGACCCTAACCCGCAGGGCTGAATCCCGAACTCTGCCCCTGCCGCTAAGACCTCGCCCCACACCCGCGCGCTCGTCGGCTCGTCGGCCGGTATATAGATCTCAAATCCGTCCTCGCCCGTGTAGCCCGTGCGCGCGATCAGCACATTGTGGCACCCTGCCACCTGCCCCCAGGTGAACCAGTAATTCTTGATCGGCGCAAGATCCGTCCCCGTCAGCTTCTGCAACGTGGCTTGCGCCTTAGGCCCCTGAATTGCCAGCTGTGTGTAGTAGTCCGATACATCCATGATGTGCACGCCGCCCATGCCGCCGATCACCTGCCTGACCCATTGCACATCCTTCTCGCGCGTCCCGGCGTTGATCACGATCAGGTAATCGTTCTCGCCCAGTTTGTGCAGTACCACGTCGTCCACAAACGTCCCATTGGGGTACAGCATCGCCGAGTAGTGCGCCTGGCCGGTCTGCAGCTTGCTGGCGTCGTTCATCAGCAGCCTTTGCACCGCCGCCAGTGAGTTCGGCCCGCGCAGCTGGATGTCCCCCATGTGGCTGACGTCGAAGACCCCCACGCCGGTGCGCACAGCGGTGTGCTCTTCAATCAGCCCACGATATTGCACCGGCATATCCCAGCCGCCGAAGTCGACCATGCGGGCCTTGTGGCTGTGGTGCGTGGCGTGCAGTGCGGTGCGGCGAAGCGCCGCGAGCTGTGCAATGTTGTCCATCGAGGGTGTCTCCGTGCATACGGACGGGGCTGTGCCGAGTGGCCGACTGGGCCGTATGCGTTCTCGGTCAGGGTAGCAAAAGCCGCTCGGCTTCGGCCGGGCGTACGACGCAGGTTTCAGGAAGGGTCCGGTTCAGGCATGTAGCAGCGCGGTATTAGAGACGAACGGAACGATTGGAACGGGCGCGGCGCTCCTTCAGATTGGCTCGCACAAAGCTGCTCGCGGCAAAGTACGCAAACAGCGCCGTTACACCCACAAACAGCCAAAAGCGCGTCGTCTCGGGAGCAAAAAGGCCCTTTTGCCAGCCGCCGTGCAGACGCCACGCCCCCGCCCCCACGGTGAAGGCAATCAGGCCGAAAAATAGTCCCGTCACCCGCAGCCAGAGCGCCCCGGAGAAGACTGCCAGCGGCTGCCACACCGACCGTTTCAGGTGCTTGAATCCATGGCCGACGTCTTCGGCGCGGACCGATCGCCGGGGAACCGAATACCTGGACGTCGAAGCCGCGTCCAAGGGCGAAGCACGCTTCTGTGCCGGCTCGGATCGGGTGCCTGGCTCGGATCGGATGCCCGGAGCGATGCCTGCCGAACGAGCCGCAGCCGGCGCACTCGCCGCCTCGACGACTGCCGCTACCGTCTTCGCGGCTTGGCGAGTGCCATAGCCGAGCGCCCGTCCCAGCCGAACCCTGTCCATACCAGTAGTGTACCCAGCCTGCACCTCGCGTAGTACCTCCAGTCTTGCGCCTGACGCGATAGCCTCACCCTGCATCCAACGGCAGCAAGCGGCCGTACGAGCCGGTACGCGACAGCTCGATAAAGGGCTTCGACGTGAGGGAATCGAAATGAAGAAGGTAATTTGGACGATGGGTGGACTATGCGCGGCGGCGGCCGGTTTCTTGGTCCTTAGCCGCAAACAGCAGGCGCAACCGGTAGAGGATCTGGCGCATCGCCTTGAAGCGGCTTGGGCCGACCATCACACGCAGGTTTAGTTGCATTCTGGGACACCCCGCCTCGTGATTACCCCACGTTTTCGCCATTTGGCACAGCGGGGCGGAGGGCGTACCCTTATAAGGAGGTCGGACCCGCCGCTGCCGTTCCCCAGGCTGCCCAACACATGCCCGGGGAAGACCCAATGCGTGGGCAGCGCATTGACGTTCGCAGCCGGAGGTGGCGTTGCATCAACAAAATCAACAGGTGAAAAAGCTGATCCAAAAGCTGGGCGAGGCCATCCACGAGTCGGTCAGCGAGTCGGAAGACATTGCCGAAGTTGTGCGCGAGATCCGCGAGCAGGGCTTCGATGTGCTTCTCATGCTGGAAGCCACGATCGGCCTCAATCAGGTGGAAGACGAGGAAGAAAGTGATGAGTCTGCCGAAGAGGTCGTCGAAGGCCCTTTCACGCATAACGACCTCAGCTTTCTGCGTAGCCTGCGCATTACGACGGAGGAGCGCGGTCTCGACGGAAAGATCGTCGAGGATTAGCTCGCTCTGCCGTTGGGCTCCAGGGCATACCTGATGAAAGTTGCCTTCGTGCAAGGGCGGGACTTCAGTCCCGCTGTAACTTCCTTATCGGCATCTGGCTTTAACCGTTCAGGAAGGCTCGAAGGAGCCCCAGGATCTTTTTGTCCTCACATGGGGCTTTATAGGCTTTGCTTTGTAAACGCATTTTGAGCTGAGGCTGTGCCTCAAGAGCGTCGCCACTGGAAAATTACTTCCCCGCAAGCTAGACTCGGGCGTCCCCCCATTCCACTTTGGCGTCAGAGGAAGGTGGGTTTCGAGGCCTTGCTTCCATGAGAGACACGCTGGGTATCCTGCTGGCCGGTGGTGCCGGCGAACGACTTTTTCCGCTCACGCGCGACCGTGCCAAGCCCGCCGTGCCCTTCGCCGGCCAGTACCGCATCATCGACATCACCCTATCGAACTGCATCAACTCCGACCTGCGCAAGGTCTACATCCTCACCCAGTACAAGGCCCTGAGCCTCAATCGCCACATCCGCGAGGGCTGGGGATCGGTGGTCGCCAGTGAGCTCGGCGAGTTCATCGAGATTCTGCCGCCCATGCAGCGCGTCTCCAAGAGCTGGTACCAGGGCACCGCCGACGCCGTCTTTCAGAACATCTACTCCATCGGTGCTGAAGAGCCCAAATACTGCCTCATCCTCTCCGGCGACCACATCTACAAGATGAACTATGCGCTAATGATGTCGCAGCACTGCGAATCCGGCGCGGACGTTACCATCGCCACACTGCCGGTGCAGCCCAGCGAGGTCTCCGCCTTTGGTGTGGTCGAGGTTGCCAAAAATGGTGAGGTTACCGGCTTCGTCGAAAAGCCCAAAGAGACCGACCTCCGTTCGCCCTTCAATCCGGCCATGGTAGACGTCTCCATGGGCATTTACCTCTTCAACACCGACGTCCTGCTGCCCGAGCTCATGCGCGACGCCGAAGACCCCGACTCCAAGCACGACTTCGGCCACGACATTCTGCCCAAATTGCTTGGCCGCTACCGCATGCACGCCTATAACTTCGTCGACGAGAACAAGCAGCATGCGCTCTACTGGCGAGACGTGGGCACACTCGACGCCTACTATGAGGCCAACATGGACGTCGCTGGCTTTGTCCCGACCTTCAACCTCTACGACAAGAGTTGGCCGATGCGCACGCGGCCCTACCAGTACCCGCCCGCGAAGTTCGTCTTCGGCGAGCCCGGCCGCACCGGCACGGCTATCAACTCCATCGTCTCGGGCGGCTGCATCGTCTCCGGCTCGGTGGTCCGCAACTCCGTGCTCTCGCACGATGTGCGTGTGAACAGCTATGCCGACGTGGACTCCAGCGTCGTCTTCTCGCATGTCAACGTGGGGCGTCACTGCCGCATACGCCACTCGATTATCGACCGCAACGTCAACATCCCCGACGGCACGGTGATCGGCTACGACCCCGCCGAGGACCGCAAACACTACTTCGTCTCCCCCAGCGGCCTAATTGTGGTTACGCGGGATTACTCGGTATACGAGAATCCAGTGTCACCGGAGTTCTTGGCACAGAATTTTTAGTATTAGCAAGCGAAAATTAGCAAACAGTAAACAGACGGCAAACAGGAAGAGCAAAGAACTTGTATTTGTCCGCAGCAATGGTGAGACCGATCGCCGTATGCTTTAGTTGCTACTTCCTGTTCGCTGTTTGCTGCTTTTTACTTCCGCTTCCCAAACCGATACACCACCCCGCCGCCCACCGAAACAAACTCCCGCGTCTCCGTGCCGAAATGCTCGAAGAGGATGTCCGGGGAGATCCGGATCGCCAGGTGCGGGCTCTGGTTGAATTCAATCGAACCACCGGCCGCGCCCCACGGCGTCGTCCCGTTGTTATACAAGCCGACGAAGGCAGCGGTGGGCTGGGGCGATGAGTTTTTCGGGTAGCCCGTGATCGCGCTATCAAACGTGCCGCGCGATCCACCGGCCAGCGCGTGGAGGTTCACTGCGGCGTAGCGGCCCTTGGCCACGCGGTATTGCAGGCCGCCGGAGAAGATGTTCTGGTATACCAGAACACGGTTGAGGCCGAATTGCGTGCTCACCGGCAACAGTGGCGTGGTGCCGGCCTCCAGCCGATAGTCGGCGGCCACACCGACGTTTTTCAGCTTGCTCCCGCCGCCCAGCCAGTAGGTTGCCATCACCTCGCCGCCGCCCATGTTGTAGCGCTTGGGTAGGTTCTGCCCGGCCTGGCCATTCATAAAGCTCAGGCCGCCAAAGATCTCGTACTTTTCCGTGTAGGTCGCCACACGCACCGGCGCGATCTGCAGGGCCGTCGTCCGGGACTGCATGGGCGCGGTACCCGGGGCGGCTGTGGTGCCGGTCTGGCCCGAGCTGGAGCTTTGCGCCAGACCCGCAGCGGCAAACAGGCTGAGGGCGCCCAGGGCGAAGGTACGGAAGGCAATGGCGCTAGGTGTGGGGAGGCGTAACGTGAAGCGGTTCGTTTGCAACATCTTCCTCATGGGGGCTCCCGCTCGATCAGGGAGCCCGCGTGCCCGCCGTACGACGGGCAACCCGTTCAGGATATATGCTCGGCTGCCCTTCGTACCTCCGCCGCGGTCGCCGCACTGCCCCGATTTCATACGGAACCGCAAAGAACGGCTTCGCGCGGCGAACCGCCTCCCGCGAGATCGGGTCGCCGTGCGAAAATACAGAGTGCTGCCCCGGACCTGCATCTGATCTGGGCAGGGGAGAATGACATCATGGGTGAACTATTTACACCGACCCACATGATCGTGCTGGCAGTTGTGGCGATCGTTCTGTTTGGCGGTAAGAAGCTGCCTGAGCTCGGCAAAGGTCTTGGCGAAGGCCTGCGCGGCTTTAAGGAAGGCATGAAGGGCATCTCGGACGAGCCGAACGCCTCCACCAAGCCCGGTGAAACCGCCCACATCGTCACGCCCAAAGCCGTCGACGAGACACCCAAGACCCCGATAGCTTAGAAGCTTCCAGCCAAAGCTCTCAGCTGAAAGTCTCTAGCTAAGCGCTGAAAGCTATAGGCACGATCCGCCCTTTATGAAGCTGAAATCCCCCTACCTCGTGAAGCCCGGAACCAAGGTAAGGCTCGCCCGTCTTCCAACGGACGCCACGGGCCGCTTTGAAGACAGCCAGTCCACCGAGCCCACCCTTGAAAGGCATCGGGGTAAGCTCGATGAGCTGCAGGAGGTGTTCTATGCCGCGCAGTCCAAGGCCCTGCTGATCGTCCTGCAGGGTATGGATACCGCCGGCAAAGACGGCACGATCCGCCATATCTTCTCGGGCATCAACCCCCAGGGTTGCGATGTCGCTTCATTCAAGGTGCCGACACCGCTGGAGGCCCGCCACGATTTCCTGTGGCGCTGCCAGCTGGAAGCACCACCCCGCGGCATGATCGGCATCTTCAACCGCTCGCACTACGAGGATGTACTCTCGCCCCGCGTGCATGGCAAACTCTCCTCCAAGGAGACCGATTGCCATCTCGACGACATCAACGCCTGGGAGCAGACCCTCACCGACAACGACACGGTCATCCTCAAGTTTTTCCTGCATATCTCCCACGACGAGCAGACCCGCCGCCTGCAAGCCCGCATCGACACACCGGACAAGCGCTGGAAGCTCTCCGCCTCAGATTTTGCCGAGCGCCGCTTCTGGCCCGACTACGTAAAGGCTTACGAGGCCATCTTTGAGGCCACCAGCACAAAGCATGCGCCGTGGTTCGTCATTCCCTCCGACCACAAGTGGTACCGCAACGTCGCCATCTCCGCGATTCTGGTGGACGCGCTTGAAGGCATGAGGCTGAAGTATCCCGCCGCGACGTTTGATCCCGCAGGTCTGGATCTGAACCAGGAAGACGCGAAAACCATCGCAAAGAAGGTCGCCCGGCGCGCCAAATCCGACGATGACGGGGACGGTCGTGCCAAAGTGAAACTCTCCAAATAGAGCGAAAGAACCCCGCCACGGGTACAAACTTCCAACTCATCATCCTGGAGCACAGCGAAGGATCTCTGTATCGCCCGGGACATTGGAGAGCAAATCAGACCTAACCCCACCGTAGTCAGACCGTAATCAGCACCACCGCTGCGACCGCAACTGCCATACCCAGCATCTGCTGTCGCCCCGGCTTTTCTTCCAGCACGGCCGCCGCCAGCAGAATCGTAGAAGCCGGATACAAAGAGGCCAGCACAGCGGCCACGTCCAGCCTCCCGGCCCGGGTCGCTGCAATAAACAGCAGATTGCCTCCGGTATCCATGACGGCTACGCCCAGCGCCCACGCCCACGCCCGGCCTGTCAGCCAGAAGCGTGGCCGTTCCTTTGGGCCCTGGGACGACCTGCCCCGCACCAGCGCCAGGAGCAACAGGCAGGTTGCCAGGCTGCCTACCCGGGCGAGTGCCATGGGCTCCAGTACCCCCAGCGAGTTCGCAAACCGCAGCGCGACGAAATAGACGCCAAAGCCGACACCGCCGCCGATCGCCAGCGGCATCGTCCCGCTCTTCGCCGGAGACGCACTCTCCCCTAGCACGCCAGACTCAGCTGTTACAGGCCCCATCACGTCACGCCCAGCTGTTGCGGGCCCCGTCGTTGCAGGCCCAGCCGCGATCATCCAGATCGCCGCCCCGGCCAGCGCAAAGCCCAGCAGGCGCAAGGGGGTGGGCGCGCCTTCCAGCCATAGCGACACCGCCGCTGGGATTGCCGCCGCCAGCAACCCACTCACGGCAGCCGAGGCTCCCATGGCTCCCCGGGCCAGTGCGATGTAGAAGGCAGTCAGCGAAAGCCCGGCCGCCACCCCGGCCACCAGCCCCCACACCAAGGGCGCGCCGCCAGGCCACCCTGCGTGCCATACCCAGAGGCATACCAGCAGAGCGGCGAGACTGACTGCATGGGCTGCCGCGACCAACCGCAATGCCCCAAGGGTCGAGCCGCTTGTCGCCTTCACGCCCATGCCGCCCGCAAAGTCGCCGCCGCCCCACGCGACTGCGGACAGCAAAGCCAAGCCGGCGCTTGCCATCGCCGGCGAGCCCGTCACCATGGGCAATTACGGCAGGGTTGGCGCGTTCGGGATACCGGCCGGGGGGGTAGCCGGGGTTGCAGGATCAGCGCCTGTGCGACTCGCCGGAACCTGGCGACCCTGCACGGCGTCGCTGGCTGTGGGGTAGTAGCCCTTTTTCGCGATGACGTCCAGGTTCGGCTTCATCACACGAACCTCCACCGGACGATATTTCCCGTCGATGAACGGCTCATGGCTGTAATAGCCGGCGACATACTGGGTGCGGACCTCTTCACTCAGCTTGGCAAAGCTGTTCTCGATCGCGCGCGGTCGAAAGGCTCCGTTGTAATCCCCTCCGGTCGCTGTGGAATAGCGGGGCAGAACATTATCCTTCATCTCAAACGGCAGGTGGTACTTGTCCAGGAAGGCCACACCGGGAATGGAGGTATCGCCCACGAGCGTGGAATACACCGAGATCTGATTGGTTTGCAGGAACTGGATGACCTGCTTTTCCTTGGCCTCGGAACCGTACTCCTTGCCGTCCGAGATCACGTAGATCACGCGGCGGCGGCCCTTGCCGGCCTTGGCCACCTGAATCGCGGCCGTCAGGATGGCATCGTTCAGCGTGTGGTATTCGCGCGGCACGTTCTGGGTCAACACCCCCGCCGGCCCGCGGTTGGTATTCGGATCCACCGGCAGGTTGTTCTTCACCGTTGTCTGGCTCAGTGGGCCTCCCATATACATCATTGGATCGCGGCCTTCACTTTTGGAGCGTTGTAACGCATAAGTCACGCGCGCGCTTTGCGCGCCGCTGAAACCGGTTTGCTCCTTCACGCCGTTGTTGTAGGTGTAAATGGACACCTCATCAAATGCCGCAAAAGAGCTCTGTAACGCCTCCAGGGAGGCATTGATCTTCTGCATCGTGTCGAACGTGACGCTCTGGTCGATCACGATCGCCGCCGAGAGGGGGATGGGATCCACCGTAAACAGGCGAACATTCTGCTGCTGGCCGTTCTCATATACCCGTACATCCCGGTAGGTCAGCCCCGGTACCAGGCTGCCTTTGGAGTCTTTCACCGTGAACGGGACTTCCACAAAGTTCGTCTGCACCACGATATCCGACCGGTGCCGCACCGGCGAGGCACCGCCTGTTCCGGTCTGCGTTGTGGGGGCGGTATCTGCCCCGTCGCTGCCGGGCGCGGGGGTGGCGGAGGACGTAGCCGCAGGAAGGGTGGATCCCGGCACATACCCACCATTCGCCGCGGCTCCGGGATCAACCGGCGGAGCCGGCGCGTTCGGCGTCGCTCCGTTGACCGCAGGGGCGTTCGGGAGCGCGGGCCCTGCGGGCGTAATCGTGTTCAGCTGCGGCAACGTCTGCGGCCGGGGGGCATCGGGAACACTGTTCTGGGCAGGGAGCATCGCTCCGTTCAACCCTATCCCTAGACTCAGAAGTCCTGACCCAATCGCCTTTGCCGTCAAACGCATGCTGTTTCCTGTCTCCTACCTGAGCGGCAGGTCCCACCTGGCGCAGTCCGTCCCAGAGTACCAGCAGGTCAGGCCGGGAGCGCTCCCTTATCAGACGCTTTGTACCCCGCCTTCGTTGTGCTTCCTTCTTGGCTCCTTCATCGTGCTGTCGACACTTCCGTATAGCGCCACGCAGGGGTTCTGATATTCCCATTTGTTCCTTAACCCGTTTAACCTCGACCGGGGTGTGCCAGCTTTACCGTCTCGCGTAGTGGAGAGACCCTTGTATTTGGTCCTAAAGCACCGAGCGGTCCCAAGCCACCCTTTGCAATAGAACACCACGACAAAACTAAACGTCGGCGCGTCTAATCAGGTATGCGTTCTGCCGGTCTTTGCCGTTTTGTTGTCCGGGCCGCCGCCCCGGTGGTCGGCCTTCTATTGTGCGCCGTACCCACGCTTCGCGCCCAGGAAGCTCCCACCCCGGATGGCCC
>CAXTUW010000046.1:0-18516 GCA_964247595.1 uncultured Acidobacteriaceae bacterium
CCCCCACCGCCTCCGCCATCAGGTCCCGTCACGGGTCTCTTTGCGCCGTATGTCGATATGAGCTTGACCGCCGGTGAAAATCTGGTCTCCATGCAGGGGCAAGCCGGCTTCAAAGCCGTCACCCTCGCCTTTATCGTGCAGGCCAACGGCTGCACAGCCGGTTGGGGCGGGCTTGGCGGAACGCTGCCCACCGACAATGAGCCGAACGGCACCACGGTGCAGAGCATTGTGCAGAGCCTCCAAAGCGCGGGTGTGCAGGTGATCGTCAGCTTTGGCGGGGCCAGCGGTAGCGAGCCGGCGGTCGGCTGCACCGCAGTCGCTCCCTTGCAGGCCATCTATCAGTCGGTGATTGATCGCTATAAAGTCACCATGCTGGACTTTGACATCGAGGGTTCGGAGGAGGCAAACAGCACCGCCAACGCGCTACGGGCGCAGACGCTCAAGGCACTTAAGGCCGCCAACCCTGGCCTGGTGATCTCCTACACGCTGCCGGTCCTGCCCAGCGGTCTGGATAGCAACGGTTTGGGCGCGGTTCAAAGTGCGGTCAAGGCGGGACTGTCGCTTGACGTCGTCAACATCATGGCAATGGACTATGGCGGCGCGGTGAGTGCCGGCGGTATGGGCAGCGATGCCATCAGTGCGGCCCAGGCCACCCATACCCAAATCACCAATGCGGGGCTGACCTCGGCCACTGTGGGCGTGACGCCGATGATCGGGCAGAACGATTCGCAAGGGGAAGTATTCTCCCTCAGCGATGCGCAGACGGTGCTCAGCTTTGCCAGCTCGAATTCCTATGTGTCGCGCCTGGCTATGTGGTCGCTCGCCCGCGATAACGGGGGCTGCGCCGGCCAAACCTGGGCCTCGCCCAGCTGCAGCAGCATCACCCAAAACCCCTACCAGTTCACCTCAATCTTCAAGGCGTACTGATAGCAGATACACACGATTGGGGCAGAAGAAAGGTTTAGGAAACTCTGATCAGTTGCTCGAAAGGGGCGGGACTTTGGTCCCGCCGCAATCTCGGTCGTTACAACGTGGTTCAGTCATCAAAGGGAACTTTCAAGGACGGATTAGATATTCGCTAAGCGGAACCGTACGCGAGTACTCACATCCATCTGTCAATATGTTCGGCCGCAGGTTAGGGGATTTGCATCTCCTGCGGTCCGATCAAGGTCCGAGGAAGAGACACGCACCCTTGTTGGTTATTACGTGCATCCATCCACGGAACCATCGACCAGCGGTCTATGTCTCTATAATCAGAATTAGGAACTCATACCCTGAGTGGACAGTTTTTGAGCCGTTTCTTGAGCACGCTTTATGGCTTCGAGTCGACGGCTACGTGTTCCAGACCCGAGCCGACCTTCCCGCGACGCCGCAACGAAATCCTCGGCAATCTCGTTTCGATGCTCGTACCACCACTCCGCTTCCTCAGCTTCAGTCGAGAACCGGAATAATTATCTCTTCGGACGTAACGCCGTACTCTGCAATGTGCTGCAAGTTACTCTGATCCCATTCCAGCACAAACACTTACGACCTCGCATACCTCACGCGATCACCTGCACAGCGCCCCTACCTACCAGCCCCTCCACACTCTCGATGAACTGTATATCGGCAGAAACGCTGTAACCTTTAGGCTCCAGCACGGCGCAGAACTCACCGGGCTCCTCAAGGTTCAGCAGCACCTTCCCTTTGCCGGGTCGGCCTTTAAAGATTGCCTCCAGCTTTTGCATCAGCGCGGCATCCGGCGAGTGCAGCGGTACCTTGATGCGCAGCGCCTCCGGCAGCTTCACCGTAACGTCTTCGAGTGCCTGGATCGACGAGATCGCAATCTTCGGAGCGGAATCCTCTTCGCCGCGCAGTGCACCGCGAATCAGTACCGGCACGTCCATCTTCAGCTTTTCTGCCAACTTTTCGTAGCTCTGCGGGAAGGCGATCAGCTCGATCTTACCGACAGCATCTTCCAGGCAGGCCTGGGCGTACATCTCACCGGAGCGCTTGGACTTCGCCACCTTCAGCCCGGTAATCACGCCGGCAACCGCGATCTCGCTCCCCCCTTCTCCCTGACCGCGCCGAAAGACAACCGGTTCGGGCTTCATCTCGCAGGCGGTCTGGGTGTCGATAACGCCCTTCAGGTTGCGCAGCTTCTCGCGATACTTGTCCAGCGGGTGGCCGGAGACAAAGAAGCCGAGCACCTCCTTCTCATTGGCCAGCCGCGTGTATTCGTCCCAATCGGGCACTGTGGGCAGGGCGTCCTCACTGGCCTGAACCGTCGCTGGACCGTCGTCGAACATCCCGAAAAGCCCATGCTGGCCGGAGGCCGCATCCCGCTGCGACTTTTGGGCCCGCTCCATGGCTTTGTCCACGGCAGCCATCACCGCCGCCCGCTTACCAAAGGCGTCCAGGGCACCGGCCTTGCAAAGCGATTCGAGCACACGCTTGTTCATCAGGCGCAGATCAACCTTCTCGCAAAACTCCCAAAAAGAGCCGAAGCCGGCCTTGCCCGCTGCCCCGAGTTCAACCCTTGCTTTCTGAATTGACTCGATCGCATTGTGCCCTACATTCTTAATCGCGGCCAGGCCGAACCGGATCGCGTCCCCGGCCGGGGTGAAGTTCGCGTCCGAAATCTGTACGTCCGGCGGTACGACGGCGATCTCGATCTCGCGACACTCACTGATGTACTTGACCACGTTCTCCGGTTTTGAAGTCTCCGAGGTCAGCAGCGCGGCCATGAACTCGACCGGATAGTGCGTCTTCAGCCAAGCCGTGTGATACGCCAGCAGCGCATACGCAGCCGAATGCGACTTATTGAAGCCGTAGCCGGCGAACTGCTCCATGAGGTCGAAGAGCTTGCCGGCAGTGTCCTTAGGATGCTTGCGTTCGAGCGCGCCGGCCATGAAGATGTCGCGCTGCTTGGCCATCTCGGCGGGATCTTTTTTGCCCATCGCGCGGCGCAGCAGGTCCGCACCTCCAAGCGAGTAGCCCGCGATCGCCGAGGAGATCTGCATGACCTGCTCCTGGTAGACAATGACGCCGAGCGTCTCCTTAAGAATTGTTTCGATCTCCACGAACATGTACTCGACCGGCCGCCGTCCCCACTTGCGCTCAATGAAATCGTCGATCATGCCGCCCTGGATCGGGCCTGGGCGATAAAGCGCGTTGAGCGCCGTGAGGTCCTCGACCGAGGTCGGCTTATAGCGCCGCAGCACGTCGCGCATACCACCGGATTCAAACTGGAAGACGCCGCTGGTGAGTGCTTTGTGGAAGACCTGCTCGTAGGTCTTCTGATCGTCAAGGGCGATGGTGGCCATATCGACCGTCTCGCCGCGGTTCAGTTGGATCAGCTTCAGGCAATCGTCGATAACGGTCAGCGTCGTCAGTCCAAGAAAATCCATCTTGAGCAGGCCCATCTTCTCGACGGCCTTCATGTCGTAGCTGGTGACGATAGCCTCGTCTTTTGTCCGCGTTACCGGTACAAGCTCAGTCAATGGTTGAGGTGCAATCACCACCCCCGCCGCATGAACGCCCGCCCCACGCACCAGGCCCTCAAGCCGCTGGGCGGTCTCGATCAGCTCGCGAATCTTGGGGTCGGCCTCGCAGGCGGCAGCCAGCGGCGGCGAGTCTTTCAGTGCCTGCTCCAGCGTGATGCCAATGGTCGTCGGTACGAGTTTGGCGATGCGATCGACCTCGCCGTAGGGCATATCCATCGCGCGGCCGACGTCCTTAATCGCTGCCTTGGCCGCCATGGTGTTGAAGGTGATGATCTGCGCGACCTGGTCGACACCATACTTCCCGCGCACATACTCAATCACCTCTCCGCGCCGGTTCATGCAGAAGTCGATATCGACGTCGGGCATGGAAACGCGTTCAGGGTTCAGAAAGCGCTCGAACAGCAGATTATTCTGGAGCGGATCGATGTCCGTGATCTCCATCACATAGGCGACGAGCGATCCGGCTGCCGATCCACGGCCCGGACCGACCGGAATATTCTGCTCACGCGCGTAGCGGATAAAGTCCCACACGATCATGAAGTAGCCGGGAAACTTCATGCTCTTGATGCACTCGATCTCGCGGGTCAGCCGCTCCTCATACTCCGCGATGGTGCTGCGCAGGATGCCGCGATCTTCGAGATGCTTGATAGCCGTATCCCGGCGTTTGCGCCAGCCCGCCCGGCACACCTGCTCGAAGTAGGTGTCGATGGTTTCGCCCTCTGGCAGCGGAAACTTTGGAAACGGATTCTTGACCTTGGTCAGCTCCAGCTTGCAGCGCTCCGGAAATTGCATGGTGCGCGTGCAGACCTCTGAGTTCTGCGCGAACAGCCGGTGCATTTCATCGGCCGACTTGATGTAGAACTCCTGCGTATCAAACCGGAACCGCTTGGGATTGTTGATCGAATCGGCGGTCTGCACACACAGCAGCACCTCGTGCGAGCGAGCGTCATCACTGGCCACATAGTGCGAGTCGTTGGTCGCGACCAGCGGGATACCGAGCTCGCGTTCGAGCTTAAACATCGCTTCGGTGACGGCCTTATCCGGTTCCAGGCCATGGTCCTGGATCTCGAGAAAGAAGTTCCCCTTACCGAAGATCTCCTCGTACTGACCGCCGACGCGCTTGGCGGCGGCGTAATCGCCAGCCATCAGATTTTGCGATAGCTCCCCCGCCAAGCAGCCCGAAAAACCGATTAGCCCTTCGCTGTGCTCGGCTAGGAACTTTTTGGAAATGCGTGGCTTGCGATAGAAACCATGAAGGGCCGCTTCGCTTGTAAGCTGCACCAGATTGCGATATCCGGCCTCATTCTCCGCGAGTACAAGGAAGTGGTTGTACTTCGATTCCGGATCAGGCTTGCCCCTGTGGTCGTCTTCCTTGCAGATGTAGAGCTCGCAACCCAGAATCGGGTGCAGGTTCTTCTTCTTCATTGCATCGAAGAAGTG
This sequence comes from uncultured Acidobacteriaceae bacterium, assembly GCA_964247595.1. Classification (GTDB taxonomy): domain Bacteria; phylum Acidobacteriota; class Terriglobia; order Terriglobales; family Acidobacteriaceae; genus Granulicella. The sequence goes on from CAXTUW010000046.1 coordinate 4,926, forward strand.
CACCGCGCCGTAGATGTTGCCGTGGTCGGTGATCGCGGCGGACCTCTGCCCGATCTTGTCGAGGTGTTTGGCCAGCTTATCCACGTCGCACGCGCCATCGAGGAGAGAGTAGTCGGTGTGCAAATGCAGATGAGTAAATTCAGCGGCCATAAACATAGTTTACTGCGGCAATACCCCCCAGCGAACCGATGATTCCCTGAGGAAAACCGGACAACTCACACCCTGCCCTGCTGTTCACTGAATGCGCGTCGAGCTCTGAGGATCTCCTCACGGTTCTGCTCAACCCATATCCAAACGCCACAAAATGCCGCGCCCAATCCATGGCCGAGCTCCGTCAACTCATACTCCACCCGCGGCGGGATCACCGGGTAGATCGTCCGCTTGACCAGTCCGTCGAACTCCATCTGCCGCAGCGTCTTGGTGAGCATCTTCTGGCTCACGCCGCCGACCAGCTCGCCCAGGCGCGTGAAGCGAACGCGGCCATGCTCCTCCAAAACCTCAAGCACCAGCATGGTCCATGTATCAGCCACCCGTCCGATGAGCTCTCGCACCATGGCCTCGACCTCGGGTGTCGTCTCCGGGTACTTGGCTGCCGGTCCGGCAATGCCCGGCGTGGAAGGTTTGTCGATGATCGGTAGTGTGGACATGACACTCTCCTCTGGGTAAGTATCGTACTTTATAGTGCCTACTTTCCAAAAGAAAGCGATCAGCATACCGTGGTTCTAGGAGGCCTACATGCAAACCACGAACAACACCATCCTAATCACGGGCGGAGGATCCGGGATCGGACGTGCACTCGCCGAATCGTTTCACAAGGTCGGCAACCAGGTCATCATTGCCGGCCGCCGCAAGTCCGCTCTCGATGAGACCACGAAGGCCAACCCGGGGATGCACTCGCTTACCCTCGATATCGAAGATCCGGACGACTTCAAGAGGTTTGTCGCCGAGGTAAAAGCCGAGTTCCCCAAGCTGAATGTCCTGATCAACAACGCCGGCATTATGAAGGTGGAGAAGTTTCAGGATGGGACAGATGGACTCGCCGTTGCTGAATCGATCATCACCACGAATCTCCTAGGTCCGTTGCGTCTCACGGCTGCCTTGTTGCCCGTGCTGCAGTCCCAGCCGAAGAGCACGGTCATGACTGTAAGCTCCGGGCTCGCCTTCGTCCCCTTGGCGGGCACACCCACCTACTGCGCCACCAAGGCCGCCATCCATTCCTGGACACAGTCACTCCGCTATCAACTGCGCGGCACAACCGTCGAGGTGCTCGAACTCGCTCCGCCCTACGTGCAAACGGAGTTGCTGGGCTCACACCAAGCCACAGACCCGAACGCCATGCCGCTCGCGGAGTTCATCACCGAAACGATGTCGCTGCTGACCAATCCACCTGCTTCGGGAGAGATCCTGGTCGGACGCGTTCTGCCGCTACGGTTCGCGGAAAAAAACGGCAATTATGAACAGGTGTTCGAGGGCTTGAACAAAGCTATGTCGCACGAGTAGAGGTCTCTTGCAGAGGGCTGGGACAGGCGCTCAGGCGCGGCGTGCCCAGCCCTCCGCTTTATAAACCAGCCAACGCGCGGCAAAGGCAACGGCGTACTGCACGGTGGCGACGCCGTGGAGCACCGGCTCGATCCTGGGGCCGAACAATCGGAGGATCGTCGTCCCGACCGCCTCTTCGGTGTAGGCACCCATCTCTTGCACACGGCTGCGGCCCGGTGTCGGGGCAGCGTGGGTACGCCAGGCAAGGTCGGAGTGCTCCAGCAGCAGGGCCGCGCGCGGCAGGTGCTCCGGAGAGCTGATCACCTCGACGCGGTGCCAGCCATACGCATCGAGAATCGCCTGGCTGTCACGTATGTTTTCGAGTGTGGTGCGGGCGCGGCGTTCCTTGAGAATGGCCGAGGGGGGAATACCTTGCGCCAACGCGTACGCGGCCATGGTGTCAGCCTCGATGAAATGCAGGGAGGTCATGCCGCCGGTCATCAGCATGCGCGGCGCACGGCCGGCCCTGTATTCCCGAATCGCTTCGTCCACGCGCCAGCGCTGCGCTTGGGTGGGAGCCCCATCAATTCCTGTCGGCGAGCCGAGCACAAGCAGGCAGTCCACCTGGTCATCGGCATTATTGCGCTTCGGCACGGTGAGATAGGCGGAGATCACGACCGCGACGGCGGCTACCAGGACGGCAAAGGCGGCAGGTCCGAAACGTACCCACGGCTTCCGGGTCTGGTTCTGGATATGGGCGGTGCTCGCTGCGTCAGCGAGGGCAGGATCAGGCATGGGCGCACAGTTCGCCTACCAGCCGCGTATACAGATCCACTGCCTCCAGCAACTCCGCCTTGGCAATCCTCTCGTCCGGCGTGTGCGCCACATGGATGCTGCCCGGTCCAAGCAGAAACGGTTCGCCCCATTTCATCAGGCTGGGTATATCGGTGGTGAATTTGGCGACCATGGTGTCGAAGCCTTCCACGGCCCGCATTTGCACAAACGGCAGTTCAAGCGAGAAGTTGACCTCGCAGCGGCCTGCGACAGCGGCCTGAATAGACGACCGGATCCCATCGGATGGCCCGACGAGGCGAACCAGGAGGTGTGCCTCGGCGGCATCGGCGATGACATTGGGTGCGCGGCCGCCGGAGATCAGCCCCACGTTCAGCGTCGTATCCCCGATGCCTTCGATCACGGGCAGCTCCAGCGCTTGAATGGCATGCAGGGCGGCCAGTAACTTATCGATCGCGGACTCGCCCAGCTCCGGGTAGGCCGAGTGCGCCATCGTACCCTTGGCATATAGCTCAACCCGCAAACAGCCCTTCGAGGCCAGGGCGAGCCGATTGTCCGTCGGTTCGCCGTTAATCAGGTAACGTGAACCGCGCCCCTGTTCATTAGCCACTTTGGCACCAGCAGAGTCACGCTCCTCGCCCACAAGAAAAAGGAGTCCTACGTTGATGCCGTCGTTTCGCAACTGCTCGGCGGCGGCGATCTGGGCGGCGATGATGCCTTTGGCGTCGCATACCCCGCGGCCGTAAAGGTATTTTTCGTCCTCACGGCAGGGTCCAAGAAATGGCGGCACTGTGTCCATATGGGTCGAAAGCGCCACACCGCTCGCCTTGCCCGGCAGCGTGGCATACACATTGAAACGCGGTCCGGTACCGCCGCCGGGCGTTCTGGCGGGGTCCGGCTGGGGCACGGCCATGCGCTCAACCGACCAGCCGCGCTCGGCCAAATAGCCGGCGAGAAACTCACCACAGGCCGCCTCGTGGTACGTCGTGGAATCGATGGCAACCAGTTGCTTCGTCAGGCCGATGGGATCGATGGACATGCCTGCCCAGCATACCGGAGCCCCTTTTCTGGGGAAATCCCATTTGCCGCGAGCGATATCCGCGGGGCCTCGGTACACTGCGGAAATGTTGGAAACAGTTCCCTTTCAGTCACAGGTGCAAACCGTAGAAGACCTGCGCGGCCCGGCAGGCAGGCTGGAGGCATTGCTGAATACCGGCACTTCCCATGCGCCCTACGCCGCCCTTGTGGCCCATCCGCATCCGCCGAGCGGCGGCACTATGCACAACAAGGTCGTGTATCACACGGCCAAAGCGTTCTCACATTTCGGTCTGCCGGTCCTGCGATTTAATTTCCGCGGCACGGGCCTGAGCGAGGGCGCGCACGATGAGGGCCGGGGCGAGGTTCAGGACGTGCGGGCTGCCCTAGACTGGCTCGCAGCCCGTTACCCCGGTCTCCCTTTGCTGTTTGCCGGTTTCAGCTTCGGCTCCAACGTCGGCCTGCGCGCCTGCTGTGGGGATGAGCGAATCAAGGGGCTTATCGGCATCGGTTTGCCGGTGCGCGCCGCCGGACGTGATTATCGTTATAACTTTTTGTCCCACTGCGGGACAGTCCCTAAGCTCTTCATCTCCGGGGACACGGATGAGTTCAGCCCCAAGGGCGTGCTCGAAAGTTTTCTCGTCGGTGCCTTGGAGCCCAAAAGCCTGATTTGGATCGCCGGCGCGGATCACTTCTTTGCCGGGACGGCAGCGTCGCCCGGCTCCAAGCTCGTGGCCTTCTCGACCGAGTTGCGGTCGTGGCTGGGAACTACATTCGATTTGCCGCGCTGATCGGAGTCTTGCGCAGGGCTGCACCGCGCGCCCACCAGTCCTCGATAAGGCGAGCGCAGACCGCCGGACACTCCTCGGCCGGACGATGCCCGACACCACTTAGAACCTTCAACTCCGCCGCTCGCAGCCGCTTCATCAGATTGCCAGCCGTACCCGCAGGTATAGCCCGGTCGTGATCTCCCCACAGCAGCAATGTGGGCAATCGAAACGGAGCCTCCAGCAAATGACTCAGCTCGTGCATGTCACTGTGCCATGTGCGTAAGAGCCGCAGGAGAAAAGGCACGGTACCCTGGGTGCGCAAGTTTTCGCGATACGGTGTTAGCCGTTCGCGGCTCTCCCAGCTTTGGGGTCCGGCCATATGGCGCAGGCCCGCCATCTGCACCCACGCCGGGTACCACGGCATGGTGTGCGCGAATGCCCGCCCGAGCGGAGAGAGGTAAAACGCAATGAGCTGGTCAGCATCGTGGAAGTACGGGTGGGCCGGTGCCAGAAGCACCGGCGCACTCACACGGGCCGGCTCCGACGCGGCTAGATGCAACGCCACCGCGCCGCCATGCGAGTGGCCCACCAGCATCGGTCTCTCGAGCTTGAGGGCGTCCAGAATGTCACGCACGCACTTTGAGATCGACCAAAGGTGCGAGTTAATACGCGGATCCCGATCCGACCCACCCGCGCCGGGCAGATCCACCGCAATAACGTGGCGATCCGGCGGTAATGCTTCCACCAGCGGGACGTATGTTGTCGCCGTAGCCATCAGTCCATGGATCAGGACAAAGGTCGGCACCCCGAGGTCGGGTGTGCCCTGCTCCAGGTAGGACACGCGTCCCTGCCGCAGGTGCAGCGTCCTCCGAGTCAGCATAGCCTTCTATGCTACAGCGGCCACACGCGGCTCCGGGTCGGGTGCCCGTAAGGGGGCCGCGTACGGCAGCAGCGTACCTAAAAGATCCACGGCATGGTTCACATGTTCACGCTCGACAAGAAACGGTGGCAGAAAACGCAGCACGTTCCCCTGAATCACGTTCAGCATGACCCCATGCTGCAGGGCCGCCTCCGCCACCGGTCGCGCGAGATGGGAGAGCTCAAGCCCCAGGATGAAACCGCGACCCCGAACCGCCTGTCCGGTCCTTTCCGGCGAGAGGAACGGCTGCAGGCGGTGCTTGAGGTAAAGTCCCATATCTTTGACATGGGAAAGCAGTTCGTCCTCTTGGACGACGCGAAGGAACTCAAGTCCAAGCCGAGCCGTCAAGGGGCTCCCACCCAGGGTGCTTCCATGCTTTGCCAGCCCAAAGGAGTGGAACAGGTCGTCGTTGACCAGCAGGGCGCTGAGCGGCAGACCGCCGCCGAGGGGCTTACCCAATAACAGCATGTCGGGCTGAACCCCGGACAGGCTGTAGGCGAACCAATCGCCTGTCCGGCCCAAGCCGGATTGGATTTCATCAAAGATGAGGAGCGCTCCCACCTCATTCGCGACCCGGCGAGCCTCCGCGAGGAATTCGTCCGTGAGTTCGTGCACACCGCCCTCACCCAGGATCGGCTCGAGCAAGATCGCGGCAGTATGCGGACCGACTGCGGAACGCAATGGCGCGAGCTGGTTGCGCTCCACGAAGCGAACGTCTGGAATACCCGGACCGAAGTCCATACGGTACTTATCCTGCCCAGTGACAGAGAGCGCACCATAGGTTCGTCCATGGTAGGACTGCTTCAGGGCAACAATTTCGCGCTTGTTTTCGCCATAGTTCTGCCGTGCGTGCGTCCGTGCCAGCTTCAGCGCGCCTTCCACCGCTTCCGACCCACCCGTCGAAAAGAAGACACCCTTCATCCCGGAGAGAGCGCAGAGCCGCTCGGCGAGCTCGATGGGGTAACGATTGGCGTACTGTGGCGAAAGATGGATCAAGCGGGCTGCCTGCTCCGCCATCACCGCAACCATACGCGGATGAGCATGGCCGAGAGCATTGACGCCCAGCCCGGCCATCATGTCCAGATAGCGTTTCCCCGCCGTGTCGAACAGGTAAACCCCTTCGCCGCGCTCCATGACCACGGGAAAACGGGCATAGACGGGCAGCATGACTTCCGCATCGCGGTGCAGAAGCGCCAGCGCTTCGGGGTCTTGCTGGAAAGAGGTGTCCACTTCGCCAGTTCACAGCAGTGTGGGCCGCAGGTCAAGACACCTTCGGGGGATGGGAACCAGCTTTGGTTAGGTTCATCAGATCCTTACGCAAAATGGGATAGGTTTATGGTTTCGTACAGGGTTAGGGGCCATATCCGGTAGGATCCCTGTAAGCGCGTACCGCCCGTTTGGCCCTTGAGTTGCTGACCTTAGTTCAGGCTAAGCAGCCGGCTGCAATTATCAATGAAGACCTCCTCGCAAATCCGCCTCGTGGCAGTGCTCCTGGCGGTGCTGACCCTGGCGGCCGTGGGACTGGCCATCGGCAACCTGGTTCAGGAGAACGGCTATGCCGTGCCCACCGACGGCGTCGTATGGACCGAGAGCAGCAACGGCGGCGGCCTGCGCGCCAACATCGTGCCGAACGACAGCCCGGCCGCGCGCGCCGGTATCCGCGTCGATGATCTTCTTACCGCCATCAATGATCGCGCCACGCGCCGGCTAGCCGACGAGGAGCGTGCCATCAATGAAAGCGGGGTCTGGTCGCACGCCAACTATGCCCTGACCCGTGCGACGGGGGTCAGCGGTCATTTCGCTCAGTTGGAGATTGGCGTCATCCTCGAACCGGCGGACCGGACGGACTACCAAGTCGGCCGCCTCATTGCGCTGATCTATCTCGCCATCGGGCTGTATGTGCTGTTTCGACGCTGGACAGCACCGCAGTCCACGCATTTCTTTGTGTTCTGCCTGACCTCGTTCATCCTGTACGCCTTTCGGTATACCGGGGTGCTCGATGGCCTGGACAAGACCATCCTGATCGGCAATGTTATCGCCCGGGCGTTGCAACCGGCCCTGTTTTTACACTTTGCCCTGAGCTTCTCGGGCCAGGCAAATGCCTCATGGCTGCGCCGGGCGATGTACGTCCTGCTCTACATCCCCGGTGCCGTACTGGCCTACCTTCGCTACCTCTCCTTGGCGGAGTGGTCTGTCACCGGCCTGATGCAGCATCGGCTCGACCAGATCGACCTTGCTTATCTGGCGATCTTCTACATCTTGGCCGCCGGGGTCTTTTGGATCCGGTACCGCAATGAATCGGAGACCCTGGAGCGGCAACAACTGAAGTGGCTTTCGCGCGGAACCCTGTTGACCGTACTCCCCTTCACGGCTCTCTACGTCATTCCGTTCCTGGCGGACCTGAGTACGCCGGCGGTACTGAGCAAGCTGGCGCTGCTCTCGCTGCTCATGCTGCCCCTTACCTTCAGCTGGGCGATTGTCCGTTACCGCCTGATGGATGTCGATCTCATCTTCAAACGCGGCGTGGCCTATACGTTGGCCACGGCGGCCCTGGTCGGGGTCTACTTTGGCGTTATCGCGGTCTCGGCGGAGCTGGTTCACAAGCGCTTTGCGAGTCTGCGTATCTGGGGTCTGATGATTGCAGTCGTGGTCACCGGCATCATCTTCGAGCCACTCAAGAAGGCTATCCAAACGCGGGTCGATCGACTTTTTGACCAAAAGCGGGTGGACTACCGCGAGACGCTGATCGAGTTCGGCCGGCGCCTCAATGCGCAAACCGACCTGAACGCCTTGGTTGGCTCGGTAGTCGATCGCCTGCAAGGCACCCTGCTAGTCACGCGTGTTGCGGTGTTTTTGGCCGACGAGGGATATTCCGTTCGCCGGCCGCGCTATACCCTGGTTGCCTCGCACGGCTTGTCCGCCGGGCTCGACACTTCTTCCCTCGACCTTGGCTTCCTGAACTTCACGCCCGGGAACGATTCAACGCACCTCTTTTTTGAAACACCACGGTCGGTACTGCGTCTGCCCGATGCGCAGCGCGCCACGGCGGCCGCTCTGGACCTGAACTACTTCGTTCCCTGCCGCGCCGCTCGCCATGAGAGCGGCGGACAAAGCACCGTGGCTGTAATTGGGCTGGGGCGCACTGATGCCGGTGACTTCCTCTCCAGCGAGGATATGGAGCTACTCGAATCCCTGGCGGGTTATATCGGGATCGCCATCCAGAGCGCGCAGTTGTACCGCCGCCTGGAGCAGAAAATTCTAGACTTCGAACGGCTGCGCGACTTCAACGAAAACATTGTGGAATCAATCAATGTCGGGGTCTTTGCTCTGGATCCGGACGATTGCATTGAAAGCTGGAATGCGCAGATGGAGTCCATGCACGGGACGCCACGGAGCGAGGTAATGCGCAGGCCGGCGCGCGCGATCTTTGCCCCGGAGTTCGCCGATGAGCTCGACCGCTTGCGTCAGGAGCATGGCGTGCATACGCTGTACAAGTTTCGCCTGCCGCTGCCGGGTGGAGATCTGCGCACGGCCAATATCACGGTCGCTCCCCTGCTCAATCGCGAACTCGAGGCAGTCGGCCGCATCGTCCTTATCGATGACATCTCCGACCGCGTCAGCATGGAAGCGCAACTGACCCAAGCCGAGAAGCTCTCCTCAATTGGCCTGTTGGCTGCCGGGGTCGCGCACGAGGTGAACACACCGCTCGCTGTGATCTCCAGCTACACGCAGATGCTCGGCAAGCAACTGCGCATGGATGAGAACGCCCAGGCGCGGCTTGGTCCTGTGATCGAAAAAATTACTCAACAGACCTTTCGGGCCTCCGAAATCGTCAATGGCCTGCTGAACTTCTCGCGGATGAGCACGGTTGACTTGGCGCGCATCGACCTGAACCAGGTGGTTCGCGAGACCGTTCTGCTGCTGGAACACCAGATGCGCTCGTCGGGTGTTACCGTTCACACAGAGCTGGCGGCCAACCTCCCGGAGATCTCTGGAAATCGGGGCAAGCTGCAGCAGGTTCTGGTCAACCTGATTCTGAACGCCCGCGACGCCTTGGGCGGGTGCCCACAGCCCGCAGTCACGCTCCGTACGCGTCAGGACAGCCAGAACATTGAGTTGCAGGTAGCCGACAATGGCGCGGGTATGCCGCCGGAGGTCTTGCGCAAGATCTACGATCCATTCTTCACGACGAAAGCGCAGCCTCGCGAAGGCCAGCGAAAGGGTACCGGCCTCGGTCTTGCGGTTACCTATGGCATCATGCAGGAGCACAATGGCACCATCGAAGCCGAGAGCCAGGTCGGCGTGGGTACAACCTTCCGCCTTGATTTCCCTGCGCTTGGGGCTGTGCGGGTGCAGCCCCTGTTGCCGGAAGCGCCTCGGAACGGCAATGGAAGCACCGACGCTGGGCCCGCAGAGACACTAACCCAAGGATCACAACGAGGTACGGTTGTCCATGCCTGAAGTACTCTCCGCCGAGCGCGCGACCTCCTCCCATGACTCCTCCGCCCCAATGTCGTCCGGCGGGGCACGCATCCTGATCATCGATGACGAGGCGGGAATCCGCGACTCACTCGAGACCCTGCTGACCTTGGAGGGCTTTCACGTCGATCTCGCCGTCGATGGCGGGAGCGGCCTCGACATGCTCACCCGCTCCAGCTATGACCTGCTGCTGCTGGATCTCGCCTTGCCGGGCGAAAGCGGCATAGATCTTCTGCCTCGCATAAAAATGCAGAATCCTACCCTGCCGGTCATCATGATCACCGCCTATGGCACGGTCGGCAACGTCGTGGATGCCATGCAGGCGGGGGCCTCCAACTTTGTCCAGAAGCCCTGGGATAATGAAAAGCTTCTGGCGGATATCCGCTCTGCCATCGGCCGCCACCGCGCCGAGCAGGAGGTGCTTCAACTCAAGCGCACGCTGAAGCAGCGCTCTTCGTTTGAGAACATTGTCGGTAAGAGTGAACCCATGCTCCAACTCTTCGGCCTGGTGGAGCAGGTAGCGCCGAGCCGCTCCACCGTCCTGATCCAGGGTGAGAGCGGCACGGGCAAAGAGCTGATCGCGAAGGCCCTGCACGCCGCCTCGCCACGACGCGACAAGCCGTTTATTCCGGTAAACACCGGCGCTGTACCTTCAGAACTGCTGGAATCGACCCTGTTCGGCCACGAGCGCGGGGCGTTCACCTCGGCGATCGCAGCCAAAAAAGGACTCTTTGAGGTCGCCGACGGCGGTACGCTGTTTCTCGACGAGATCGGCACGATGGGCATGGACATGCAAGCCAAGGTGCTGCGTGTTCTACAGGACCGACGCTTTATGCATGTCGGCGGTACCCAGGAGATTCAGGTGGACGTGCGCATCATCGCCGCCACCAATGTGAACCTGCAGCAGGCTGTGAAGGAGGGGCGATTTCGCGAAGACCTGTTCTATCGTCTGAACGTGATCGCCCTGGAGTTGCCGCCGCTCCGGCAACGCAAGGTGGATGTGCCCTTGCTGGCCGCTCACTACCTGCGCCACTTTTCCCTGGAAAACGGCATGCCCCTGCGTGAGCTCTCGCCGGAGGCCCTCCGCATCATGCTGGACTATGGCTGGCCCGGCAACGTGCGTGAGCTGGAAAATGCCATGGAGCGGGCCGTGGTGCTATCGCGCGGGGCCCAGGTCACCCCGGACCTCCTGCCGACCCAGCTTCGCGGGCAAAGCTACTCGACTGCGCTGCTCGAAGAGAACGCGAGCGCATCGCTGTTCGACGTGATGGAGGAGATTGAGCGGCGCATCATCGCCGATCGTCTGGAGCGATGCAACTGGAACCAGACCGAAGCAGCGGAGTACTTTCGCATTCCGCTCTCCACCCTGAACCAAAAGATCAAGCGGCTCAGTGTCGAGGTCAAGCGACGCCACAAGGAGTGAGTCCTCGCAAATCCTGTCCTGAACCGAAGAGATGGCCTACGTATCTCAGGTGCAGATCTGCGAGCGGGATTGGACTACCGGCCGCTTTTGGCTGCGGTCTTGGCAGGCTTCTTTTTTGCGGAGGCGGTCTTGGTCGCGCCGGCCGTAGGACGGGGTTTCAGTGCCGGCTTCTTCGCCGGCACCTTCTGGCCACCCGTACGTGCTGAAGCCGCTGCCTTGGACACCTGTTTGGTGGCCTTTACAGAAACCTGCGCTGAAATCTGCTTGGATACCGCCTTGCCTTTCGCCGGGGCTTGAGCCGCTCTGGCCGCTTTCTTCGGCGAAGCGTCTTTCTTCGCAACTTCTTTCTTGGCGGCCGAGGCCGTACGCGCACCACCTTGCGCGATAGGGGTAGCCGGCTTGGCGACAACCTTCTTAGCTGCTGTTTTGGACGCAGGCTTAGCTGGGGGGGGCGTTCCCTTTTTCGCTGGTGAGACGGCCGCGCCGGCTTTGGCAGAAGGAACCACGACCACCTTCCCCGATTCTGGCTTCTTTGCCCCAGCCGTCACCACGGGGGCGGGCTTCGGCTTTGCTGGAGCCGCAGGAGCCGGAGACGCGGTTTTTTTGGCCGCCACCACCACCACAGGAGGAGGGGTTTGAACGGGAGTCTTGGCCGAAGCAGCTTTCTTTGTGATCTTGCTGGGCTGGCGGGATGGTTCAGGCCGTTGCGGCTCGGGGGTATCGCCAGCCGTCTCTGCTTCCGGCTGTTCCTCGGTCGATACGGCAATGGCAGGTACGTCCTCTTCAACCGAATCCTCTTCGGTCGCAGCGATCTCCACCGCCGCTTTGCGCGAGCGGCTGCGCGTGGCTTTGGCGGGCCGGCGCCGGGGGCTTACGGCGACCACCGGGGCGGGGGGGGAATAGGGCTCAAGAAAGGCTCGTGTGGCCTCCGGCGTGTCCAGCTTACCGTCAAGCAGGGCGAAGAAGAGATCGTCAAGCAGCTGCTCGTAGCCGGGCAGATCCGGCGTGATCCGCATCTCCTGCATCAGGGCGTATGGAACGCGCTGGCGCATCTGCGGCCACTCATTCAGGAATGCCTTGAACTTGGCCTGGACCGCACCGCTTCGCGAACTGTAGGCGAGCCACAAAACAGCTTCGGGCTCCGCCGAGAATAGTAATTTCCAGGTTTCCGATGGGGCTGCCGCATGCTTGCCTGTGATCTGTGCCCCGAGCTCCTTGCTCCTGGCATCCAGGCCTTCGATTTGGGATACAAATCCCGGCCGTACAAAGGTGCGCTTGAGAGCGGCGACCTCTTCGGGCGACATCTTGGCCGTGAGCAGCGGGAAGTACACCGGTGCCGGATCGATGGAAATGCCCATCTGTTCCAATTGGCCCATCAGATCGCGAACACGTTCCAGGGCATCGCGATCCGCTTTAGCCGCCGTCCAAGCGGAATTGAGCGCCGCACCCCACCCTTCCGCGAGGAGGTGCTCCAAACTCGCGAGAGGATCCTCCTCATAGAAGATCTCCTCAAATTCATACCCGCGGTCACGATCGGAGAGCGCCGTGATGTAGTTTTCTTCCTTGGCGGTGTTATAGCGCGTCTCCGTGCGCTCTTCCATGATCCAGCCGAGACGCTCGGACAGTCGCGCGATGCGCAGCGCCAGCGCCGGCTGCTCGATGAATCCGTAATTTGAAACCAGCCGCAGCTCCCGGTTCTCAATGTCGGCAACCCCATTCAGCGGGTCTAGCAGCAAGCCGTAGGAGCCCTCATTGAGCGAGATCGCCATGGCATTGGCGGTGAAGTCACGCCGCCGCAGATCGTCGAGGATCGTGGCCGGCTGCGTTACAGCCTCGCCGGGCTTGGGGTAGGCCACCGTTACCGTCGGAGCCAACTCCGCACGCACCCCGCCGGGAAATAAGAGGTAGGTCGATCCAAGAACGGGGTTCTCGCCGGTGATCGTTGCTCCAGCTGTCCCTAACTCTCGCACGATGGTTGCGACGTCGCCCTGAATCGCGAAATCAAGATCGCGCACCGGTGTTCCGCTGGTGAGGTCACGCGCCGCTCCCCCGACCAGGAACACTGGCATGGTATGCGCACGCGCGGCCTCGCGAATGGCCTCAAGGGCGCGCCGTTGGGCTTGTGTCAACCGGTTCTGAAGGAGGTAGATATAATCGGCCATGGAAAAGAACAACGGTGCCCTGTGTTTCCCTGCCCCCGCTAAACGTCTGCTGCTCTAACGTTTACATGAACCCGGCAAGTCAGGCTGACACCTGATTTTACACGATGTCCCTCCCTGCGCTTCAGCGAAATTGCACAATTTCTGCGACGGCCACTACCAGGCGGTTTGTCCTCACTACCTGCCTCGCTATGCTCGACACCCCTGCCCCCTTCGTCCGCTACAATCCCGGCATGACCTTGGGCGAGTTAGCCGTGCGGCTGGGAGGCGAACTGAGGGCCGGGTCCGGAACCTCGCTCGGGGTCGCCGAGCTTGCCCTTACCGGGGTGGCGGGCATTGAAACCGCCGGTCCGGCCGAGGTGGCCTTCGTCGCCAATCCGAAATACGCCGCCCTGGCCCGCAGCACACGCGCCGCTGCTCTCATCGTCGAACCCGGCTTCACTCCGTTGGATATCCCGACGATTCGCGTCCGCAATCCCAAGCTCGCGTTCTCCCGTGCCGTCGAGGTCTTTCACCCGTCCCCCACCTTCACCCC
>CAXTUW010000047.1:0-18108 GCA_964247595.1 uncultured Acidobacteriaceae bacterium
CCCTTTCCCCCCCGTCAGCAAGCTGGCGGGGACCCCGGCTTTGCGATACGGTCGCAAAGAACGGGGCACCCTCCGATGGTGTGGCGATGGGAGTGGTGGCGGGTGATGTTGAGGTTGCGAGCGGCGAGGTTACGAGGTGTGAGGGGTCTAGGGCGGTGACGTCGGCTTCGGTGAGCTTGGCGCGCTCGATCAGGTGGGTGAGGGCGCGGGCGCGGGTTTGCTTGTGCTCGAAGGCGGCCCAGGCTGCGTCGTCGATGAGGCCGAGGCGGCGGCCGTGGGGGGTGAGGCGGGTGTCGGCGTTATCGATGCGGAGGTGGAGGCGGAACTCGGCACGCGAGGTGAACATTCGGTAGGGCTCGTCGGTGCCTTTGGAGATGAGGTCGTCGATGAGGATGCCGGTGTAGGCTTCGGTGCGGTCGAGGGTGAAGGAGGCAGGCAGTAGGGAGTAGGGAGTAGGAAGTAGAGAATGCAGCCCGGTGGAAGAGGTGTTTCCTGTTTCCTGTTCCCTGTTCCCTACTTCCCCCTCGCTACTTCCTACCTCCTGCCTTGCGGAGAGGGCGGCGTTGATGCCGGCCATGAGGCCCTGGCAGGCGGCTTCCTCATAGCCGGAGGTGCCGTTGATTTGGCCGGCGAGGAAGAGGCCCTCGTAGGCCTTGACCTTCAGCGTGCGGTCGAGCTCGGTGGGGTCGATGGCGTCGTACTCGATGGCGTAGCCGGGGCGCAGCATCTCGGCGTTTTCAAGGCCGGGGATGGAGTGGACCATGGCGGCTTGGACATCCCTTGGCAGCGAGGTGGACATGCCGTTGATGTAGACCTCGTCGGTGTCGAGGCCTTCGGGTTCGAGGAAGAACTGGTGCTGCGCTTTATCGGGGAAGCGGACGATTTTGTCTTCGATGGAGGGGCAGTAGCGCGGGCCGATGCCTTCGATTTGCCCGGTGTACATGGGCGAGCGGTGGACATTGTCGCGGATGAGCTGCATCGTCTCGGGGGTGGTGTAAGCGATGTGGCAGGAGATCTGAGGCAGGGGTGGGGTCCAGGTATGGTTCTGGGGCGCTTCGGGTGAAGCAGGCCTCTCCGCTTCGCTGCGGGATGACAATTCTGAATCTACTGACAGATTCGTCAGGGTTTGCAGGCTGCGGAAGCTGAAGGGGGTTGGGTCGAGGTCGCCGGGCTGCTCTTCGAAGCGGGACCAATCGATGGTGCGGCCGTCGAGGCGGGGCGGGGTGCCGGTTTTGAGGCGGGTGCCGCGCAGGCCGAGCCGCTTGAGGGATTCGCCGAGGAGCACGCTGGCGGGCTCACCGGTGCGGCCGGCGGTGTACTGCTGTTCGCCGCAATGGATAAGGCCGTTCAAAAAGGTGCCGGTGGTGATGACGGTGGCACGGCCGCCGATCGTGCGGCCGTCGCGGAGGAGGAGGCCGGTGATGCGGGCTTTTGGAGCGCCAGGAAGTAGGGAGTAGGGAGTAGGAAGTAGCGAAGGCGGCAGGGAAGAGCTGTTTGCTGTGTGCCGCCTGCTACTCCCTACCTCCTGCTCGCTATTTCCCCCTTCCTCCAACACCACGTCGACTACCTCGGCCTGCTTGAGGAAGAGATTGGGGATGGACTCGAGTTTTTCGCGCATGCGGATGCGGTAGAGGGCCTTGTCGCATTGGGCGCGGGGCGACCACACGGCAGGGCCGCGGGAGGTGTTGAGCAGGCGGAACTGGATGCCGCAGCTGTCGGCGACCTCGCCCATGATGCCGCCGAGGGCGTCGACCTCGCGGACGAGATGCCCCTTGGCGACGCCGCCGATGGCGGGGTTGCAGCTCATCTGGGCGATAAGGTCGAGGTCCAGCGTGAACAGGGCGGTGCGCAGGCCCATGCGCGCGGCGGCCGCGGCGGCTTCACAGCCGGCGTGTCCCGCGCCGACGACCAGCACATCGAAGTTTTCAGAAAAGGCCATACCTGTTCCATTCTACGAGGGGGTGCCTCGTTTTTGAAGACCTGGACAGGCTCTAGACAGGAGAGATCAAGTGCGTTGAGATAGAGCTCATGGTGCGACCCTGTTTTCTTGTGATCGATCAAGAGCACGCCGGTAATATTTCGACCCGCAAGCTGGTCATTGAGACGGCCAAGCTGAATGTGATCACGGCCTATAACGCCCAGGAAGCTTTGGAGACACTTGCACGCTTTCCCGCGGTGGACGGCATTGTGATGGATGCCGGCATGCACGATATGCCTTGCCCGGAGTTGATTCGCGCGCTGAAGCAGCTTCAACCGGCGATTCCAATCGTGCTGATCAATACCCCGCTGCGAGCCCTTTGCGAAGGGGCCGACCATGTGTTGGAATCCTTCGATCCGGCCCGGCTCTTGACGCTGCTGCGCGGTCTGGTTCCCCAGGCAAAGCGGGTGATGGAGGGTGAAGAGGCCCGGGCGATCGAGGAGCAGGCCTGATGCTCGCTTCCAAGTTCATCGGTTCGATAGCATGGAAGCCATGATCGTCCTTAGTGCAATGCAGGCGCGGGTGGCGGGCTGTCTGATGGAAAAAGAGACCACCACGCCGGAGTACTATCCGCTTTCGTTGCATGCGCTGGTGAATGCCTGCAATCAGAAGAGCAGCCGCGAACCCGTGATGGAGTTGAGTGAACGCGATGTGCGCGGGGCGTTGACGGATCTGGAAGATATGGGCCTGGTGCGTGTACTGGCCGATGCGCGGGTGCCGAAGTTCGAGCACCGGATGCGCGATGGACTGGGTGGGCCCCATCTGCGCCGCGATGAGACTGCCGTGCTTTGCCTGCTTTTGCTGCGCGGGCCGCAGACACCGGCGGAGCTGCGCGCCCGGGCGGACCGGCTGTACAGCTTCGACGATACGGGTGCGGTGCAGTCGACGCTGGAGCGGTTGGCCGGGCGCGACGAGCCGATGACGCGCGTGCTGGCGCGGCAACCGGGTGCGCGTGAGGCGCGCTGGAGTCATTTGCTGTGTGGCGAGCCTGTGGAGAGTGCGGCTCCCGTGTCAGCGGCCGAGGCTGGGCGCCGTGGCGGTGCTCGCCACGATGAGGAGGCGCTGCTCCAGCGGATCACTTCGTTGGAGGAGCAATTGCGCGTGTTGGGGGAGCGGGTGGAGCAGCTCGAGCGGCGTGGCTAGGACAGGTGTACATAGTGCTTGCTCGCCTGAGAATGTGGTTTGTCACCCTGAGCAAATGTTTGTCATCCTGAGCAAAGCGAAGGACCTGCTTTTCCTTGTTGGCGAATTACTTCCAGTTGAAACGCAGCGCTCTGCGCTTCTGTTTGTCATTTCCGAAGGGACTCTGCGTTTTTGCGGCTGGAGAACTACAAGTCTCCACTGCGGCTATGCCTTCGGTCGAGAGGACACTTTATAGGCGATCCGGTCTACATGCCGGTACATCTTAGTTAAAGCTTGCCAGTGCTTTTTCGAGGCTGGCCGGATCGTCGATGTTGGCTGTCCGCAGTGAGCGGTCGATTTGGCGGTTCAGGCCGGTGAGCACCTTGCCGGGGCCGACCTCCAGAAAGTGCGTCGCCCCCAACGTCTGGAGCCCTTCGATACACTCGACCCAACGCACGGGACCGGTGACCTGACGGATCAGCGCATCGCGGGCATCCGCTCCACGCTTGATGGGGCGGGCGTCGACGTTGCAGAGGATCGGAAAACAGGGATCTTCGAAGGGCACAGACTCGAGCTGCGTGGCGAGGCCCTCCTGCGCCGGTTGCATGAGCGCGCAATGAAACGGAGCGCTGACGGGCAGCATGACGGTGCGCTTGGCGCCGGCTTCCTTGCACAGATCCGCCGCGCGGGCGACCGCTTGGGCCTCGCCGGAGATGACGATCTGCTCGGGCGAGTTGATGTTGGCGGGGGAGACGACGGCGGAGACGCGTGAGGCGGCTTCGGCCGGCGTGCTTGCGGAGTTGAAGGGATCGCTTAGGGCATCGCGGGCCGCGGCCGACTGCGCGGTAGGGTCGGAGGGGTCCTCCGGGGGCGGTGCGGTGAGCTCGTCGGAGATGCGCGCGCACAGGTCGTTCACCTTCTCATAGCTCAAGCCCAGGATGGCCGCCATCGCGCCCTGGCCGAACGGAACGGCTGCCTGCATCAGCTGTCCGCGCGTACGCACCGTGCGTACGGCGTCGGTGAAGGCAAAGGTTCCCGCGGCCACATGCGCGCTGTACTCGCCGAGTGAGTGGCCGGCGGCGAAGCACACGGAGAGGTTGCGGGCTTTCAGCTCGGGTTCGAGCACACGCCAGATCGCTACCGATACGGTGAGGATCGCGGGCTGCGTATTTTCAGTCAGTTTCAGGTCGTCTTCAGGTCCGTCGAATACCAGCTTCGAAAGCGAGAAGCCCAGCGCCTCGTCGGCCTCCTCAAAGACCGCGCGGGCAGGGGGCTGCGCGTCGAAAAATGCTCGACCCATGCCCACGGCCTGTGATCCCTGCCCGGGGAAGAGCAGGGCGAGCCGGCGCTCAGACGGGGAGGCGGGCTGGAGGTCGGCAGCGGGCGGGGTGACGGTCTCTTCGGGCATCGGCTTCTTGTTTTCCTGTTCCGGCTCGGCTGGGCGGGCAGCGAGCCCAACCAGAAGAAGCCAGACGTAGTGTACCGAGCCGCGCCGGTATGAAGACACGGCAGGTGCCTAAGCCTATTCGATGGAGGCGGTGGTAAAGGTTTGTTCGGCGCGTGCCGAGGTCAGCCGGTAGAGGGCGAACTGACGGCTTGTGCCTCCGCGAAGCTCGAACAGGAGGCTGGCGCGGTGCGAATCATCCGGGTCCACGGCATCGACAAGGCGCAGGAGCGGCGTGCGGTCGAGGTGGGCGTTGTCGGTGACAGCCCCAAGCGCGACCTGCAACTCGCCGGAGGGTAGCCTCTGCGCCACCAGGGTCACGTATGCGGCCGTGGGTTGCGCGGCTGTAGAGCCTCCCGAGACTCCGGATGCCACGACGGCGGCTGCGGCTGTGTAGACGAAGGTAGGCAGGCCGCCGTAGCTCAGCGTGAAACCGGCAACCTCCTCTCCGCGGAGCGTCAGGGTGGCTGGGCGGGTAGCGGCCGTACGCGTTGTGCCGGCACGGCGGCGAGCGGCTGCGGTGGATCTCGGAGCGGCCGCGGTGGGGGCTGCGGCAACGGCCGGTTTGGTCGCAGCTGGTTTGGTCGCGGCTGGTTTGGCAGCAGCTTGTTTAGCTGCGACTGGATTGGCGGTGGACGAGTCTTCCGGGCCGGGAGCTGGCGCGGACGCCGGCGCGGCTCCTCCGTACCCCTGCGGAACGCCACGCCGCAGCTTGGGCGGTGGGGGAGCCGCGGTGTCCGTGGCAGCGTCCGTTCCAGTGTCCGTGGCCGGTGCTGGGGAAGCTGGTGAGCTGGCCTGGGTGCCCGGCGAAGACAAGGCACCGGAGGCGGCCAAGGGCACATTTGAGGCCGTTAGCCGGTTGGCCGCGAGATAGTCCGCGACGCGCGTCCTGGCCAGCGTTGCCATGGCGTGGAGGATCTCCGCACGCTCTTCCGGCGACTCCCACTGCCGCGCGAAGGGATGCGCGTCGATGTGGCCGGCATCGGAGACTGCGACCGCCTGGTGGAGGTCGGCGGGAAGGCCGGTCAGCTCCGGGGTCGCCGCCATGTCGGCGGCGTTATGGCCGAGGAGGGGACGATCGGGGTCGTCGCCCAGCGCCGGGCCGGCTGCGGTCACGCTGGCGGTCTTGCTCTTGGCGTTGGCCTCCTTGCGGCGGGCGGCGTCCTGGGCGGGGTCGCGGCGGCGCAGGGTGGGGCGGTCGGTGTCATCGTCCGAACCCCCGCCGGACTTCGGGGAATTCGAAGAAGGAGAAGGGGAAGTCGTGGTGCCGGTGTCGTTAGTGCTGGTCCCGGTGCTGGAGGCCGGGGAGGCATCGGTCGAGCTTCCCGTGCCGGCATCGCGGCGATTCATGTGCGGACGATCGGGCTCGGCTGCGGGCAGCTTCGCGCCTGCCGGTGTGTTTGGGCCGGGGCTGGACTCAATCTTGGCGATGTGGCTTGAGGGGTGCAGCGCGGCCACCTTCGGTTCGCTGCGGGGAGTGAACTTACCAAAGCCGTACCATGCGCCTACGGGGTTGTCGTCAGCCAGGGCCTTGCCGGTGACGACCCGGTGGGCGAGGTCGAGATCCAGCACACCCGTCGGCTCGCCGGCATGCTCAAGCGCGTACACATCGCCGGGTTGGAGGGCAAAGGGCACAGGGCGGGCGAGGTAGAGGCCGGCATCCTCGAACCGGCCATTGATGAAGAGCGAAACCGGCACAAAACGCGCGGCGGTGGGCTTGGTGAGCTCGCCGGTCCACTCGTACACCCCAACGGCGCGGGTGACGTGCTCCGGGGCGTCCACATGGTGCATCTGCGCCTGTGCTGCGACGCCGGCAGCAGCAAGCAGTACGGCACGCGATAACAGGGGACGAACGAACATGGAGGGGTGCCGGCGATTGCTCATGAATCCTTTGGTTTGACGATCGTGTGTTGTTCGGCGGTCATGCGGTTCGGCGATCATGCAAACTTGTTCGACGACGATGCAACGAGTGATTAGACGCGGCAGCCTTCGGTGACGTTTCGTGCGTCCTATCGATTGCAGCAAGCCATGCGAGTGTCCGATTCTGCTGCAGTGCAAAGCGTTTCCTGACGGCTATGCGCCTCGTGTGATGTTTGGGCGAACCGTGAAACGGTATAGTGACGGCAGGCGCGCAACCACACCCACCGCCGCCCAAGAGGAGCCCATGGCCTCGCCCGCCGCGACCCTGGAGCAAAAATTCGGGTCAGAACCGACCGTATTGCCGAGTTTGCGACCCGGCGTGCCGCTCTGCGTCGATCTCGATGGCACACTGGTGAAGTCGGACACGTTGGTGGACTCGGTGTTGGCCATCGCCCGCCAACACCCCGCGCTGCTGGTGAAAATTCCCGGCTGGATCGGTCAGGGCAAGGCGTCCTTCAAACAGCATGTGACTTCGGCCGTGGAGCTCGATGTGGAGCACCTGCCGTATAACCAACCTCTGCTGGAGTGGCTGCTGGCGGAGCATGCGGCGGGGCGTGCGATTTACCTGGCCACCGCGGCGGACCGGCGGCTGGCCGAGCGGGTTGCCGCGCACCTGGGCATCTTTGCCGGTGTGCTGGCCTCCGATGGCGCGACGAATCTGGCTGGGGGCAATAAGCTGGCCGCCTTTCGCGCGCAGTTCGGCGACACCTTCTGCTACATCGGCAACGCCAGCCCGGACGTGGAGCTGCTGAAGGTGTGCGAGTCGCCGATGGTGGCGAATCCGCAGCGGTCGCTGAGCGCGGCGTTACGGCGTGCCGGGGTTGCCCCCGTGTGTACCTTCGACGATCGCACGCCGGCTGTGAGGAGCTGGCTCCGAGCTGTGCGCCTGCACCAGTGGGCAAAAAATACCCTGATCTTTGTGCCGCTGCTGCTGGCCCATGCCTGGAACATGGCGGCGATCGCGGCGGCGGCGCTGGCCTTTCTGAGCTTCGGGCTATGTGCCTCGGCGACCTACATTATCAACGATCTGCTGGACATTGAAGCCGATCGCAAGCACCCGCGCAAGCGCCGCCGTCCGTTCGCCGCAGGTGACATTTCGGCCTTTGCAGGCGTGGCGGCGGTGGTGCTGATGATGGCGGCGTCGGTGGTTCTGGCCCTATTCGTGCCGCACCTCTTTGCCGCGAGCCCGGGCGGATACCCGCTCGACAAACCGTTCCGCTTCATCGAGTGGTTGGCGCTTTATACCGCGACGACGCTGACCTACTCGTTTTATCTGAAGCGCAAGCTGCTGCTGGATGTCTTTGTGCTCAGCGGCTTGTACACGGTGCGCATTCTGGCCGGCAGCGCTGCGACCGGCGTGCCTGTCTCCACGTGGCTGGCGGGTTTCAGCGTGTTCTTTTTTCTGTCGCTGGCCTTTGTGAAACGGTTCAGCGAGCTTGAAAGTCTGCGCGAGCGGGGCGGCTCGGTCTCGAGCGGCCGCGGGTACTGGGTGGGCGACCTGGAGCAGCTGCGGGCGCTTGGCACCGGTGCCGCATACGCCGCCGTTGTGGTGATGACGCTTTACATCAGCAATCCTGAGACGACACGGCTTTATCTGCACACGACGCGGCTGTGGCTGGTGGTGCCGGTGTTGCTGTTGTGGTTGAGCCAGGTGTGGATGCTCGCCAGCCGCGGGGAAATGCACGACGATCCGGTGGTGTGGGCCTGCACCTCCAAGCGCAGTCTGCTGATGGGGCTACTGATGGCCTTTGTGGTGTGGTGGGCGCTCTAGCTTGGGTTTGGGCGATACTACATGGTAGCGCCACGAGCCTCTGCAAGGACCCCAAGGATCGACGTTGGATATTCCGCAACTCACAGACTTTTCCGAAGCCATTCTTGATGCGGCCTTCGCCTCTGTTCACCAGGATGCTCAGGCGGCTGTCAGCGCTCCCCACTTCGACGCCGAGCAATTTCGGCTGGAGTGGCTTGGCCGCAAGCAAGGCCGGCTGAAGGCCATCTCCGATGCCTGGCTGAAGGCTGCGCCGCCCGAAGCCAAGCGCCTGATCGGACAGCGTTTCAATGCACTCAAGGAGCAGGTTGAGGCACTGGTCGCGAGCGCGGCAGCCGCCGGCAACGCTCGCGTGCTTACCGAAGCCCAGCTTGATTTCACGCTACCGGGTACGACGCATCGTATCGGCGCGGAACATCCGCTGATCAGCACCATGAACGAGATTGTGGCGGTTTTCGAGCGGCTCGGCTATTCGGTGGCTTTGGGACCAGAGGTGGAATCGGATTTCTATAACTTCGAAAGTCTGAACTTTCCCCCGAACCACCCGGCCCGCGACACGCAAGATACGCTGGTCGTTGCCGATCAGGAGACAAAGCCGCTGCGTGAGCGACTGCTGATGCGTACGCACACGTCGCCGGTGCAGGTGCGGTCGATGCTTGAAAAAGCACCGCCGATTCGTCTCGTGATCCCCGGCAAGGTGCATCGTAACGATGCCGCCGATGCCACGCACTCGCCCGTGTTCCATCAGGTGGAAGGCCTGTGCGTCGACACCAACATCACGTTCTCGGACCTCAAAGGCACGCTCGATCACGCGATGAAAGCCTTGTTTGGCTCGGCGGTGAAAACACGGTTTTTCCCCTCGTTCTTCCCCTTTACCGAGCCCAGCGCGGACGTGCAGATCTCCTGCCCGTTCTGCGGCGGAAAGGGATGCCGCAAGTGCAAACACTCGGGCTGGATCGAGCTGCTGGGCTGCGGCATGGTTGACCCCCACGTCTTTAAGGCCGTAAATCAGCGGCGTATCGAGCTTGGCCGCGAGCCGCTCTACGACGCGGGCCGCATCTCGGGCTTTGCGTTCGGCATGGGGGTCGACCGGATCGCGATGATGCGCTACGGGATCTCGGACATTGGCCTGCTGTATGGGGGCGATGTGCGGTTCCTGGAGCAATTTGCCTGAGTTCTTTTCGGCCGGGCCTGCGCCATGTATATGTAAATTAGTAAAGTTATGTAGAGAGCATAACTTTGCTAATTTGTTTATAGATTGCTGAGGGAGGGACTGAAGTGCGTGGATCCGACTATGCCAAATGGATTGGGCTCGGAGGCTGAGCCGAGCCGTAAAGGTATCTCCGGTGCCAGTTGAGCGGGGCACTCAGCGCCTTGAAGGGTGAGAGATATAGGGAAATTAGGAAAGTTATCTTTTTTCCCTAAGCCTCGTAATATTGCTATATAAGGGAGCGATGGACCCCATTATGAACCCGTATGCCCCAGGGGCTGGAACGCAGCCGCCGGAGTTGGCGGGGCGGGAGCGCCTGCGGGAGGATGTGCGGATCGCGATTGCGCGCATACGCGCGGGTCGCGTGGCCAAGAGCGTGATGCTTGTCGGCCTTCGCGGCGTGGGCAAGACGGTGTTGCTGGACCGCCTGCGAACGGATGCGGAGGCTGCGGGGATATACACCGTGCGCGCGGAGACGCCGGAGAGCCGGTCGCTCCCCGCGTTGCTGGCACCGCAACTGCGTCTCGTGTTGCTGCGGCTCAGCCGGCAACGGCAGGCCAAGGCGCTGGCGGAACGCGGACTCCAGGCCCTGGCGGGGCTCGCGAAATCATTGAAGTTCAAGTATGCCGACATCGAGGTTGGGATCGATTTACAGGCAGAGGCGGGGCTTGCCGATAACGGCGACCTGGAAGGGGACCTTGGGACCGTGCTGGAGCAGGTAGGCCTGGCTGCCAAGCGGGTGTCCACAGCCGCGGTGATGTTCATCGACGAGCTGCAGTACCTCCCTGAAGATCAATTTGGGGCGCTGATTGCAGCGCTGCACCGCTGTGCGCAACAGCGCTTGCCGATCACGATGGTGGGCGCGGGGCTGCCGCAGTTGCTGGCCCTGGCGGGCAACGCGAAGTCGTATGCGGAGCGGCTTTTTGACTTCCCGTTTATCGGCGAACTGGCGGAAAAGGAGGCGCGCCTCGCGCTTGAGAAACCCGCGTCGCAGGAGGGTGTTTCGTTTGATCCCGGAGCCGTAAAGGATATTCTGCGTTTAACCCAGGGATATCCGTATTTTCTACAGGAGTGGGGCAAGCATGCCTGGGATGTAGCCGCGCGCAGCCCCGTGACGAGGGCCGATGTGAAACGTGCCTCGATCGAGGCCGTCGCGGCTTTGGATGAGAGCTTCTTCCGCATGCGCTTTGACCGCACGACGCCCAAGGAGAAACGTTATCTGCGCGCGATGGCCGACCTGGGGCCGGGACCGCACCGCTCGGGGGATATCGCGGCCACTTTGAACAAGCCCGTAGGAGCAGTGGCACCGCTGCGCCAGACCCTGATCAATAAGGGCATGATCTGGTCGCCGGCCCATGGCGATACAGCGTTCACCGTGCCCCTGTTTGACGAGTTCATGAAACGGATTATGCCGCAGGACGATTGGAGAAATGAGTGAAGACCAGCCTTCTCGCCTCAGCGCTTCTGGGATTGGCAATGAGTGCGTCCTTGCTCTCGCAGCAGCACACCCGTGATGCCGAGATTCACGATCCCGACACGCTGGCCTGGTGGCACACGACCGAGGCACTTGCGAACGACGGCATGGAAGGCCGCGACACAGGCACGGCGGCGTACGGCCGCGCAGCAGACTATGTGGCAAAGCGGTTTGCGGCGGCCGGGTTGAAGCCTGTGGGTGAGCATGGCAACTATTTTCAAGCCGTGCCGATGCATGAGATCGACCTCACGCCGGAGGGGACGAGCTTTCTCGTGACGCGGAACAGCGGTGCGAGTCTTCCCTTGCGATTTCTCTATGAGATCACCACAACGCCGTCCCTGGAGGCCTTGCTGGCAGGCTCCGGTGTAATGACCTTTCGCGGCTATTGCGGCGGGGACGCCATGAACGATGTGGCAGGCAAGATCGTGCTGTGCTTCGGGACGCAGCGGCGTGGTCTGCCCTCAGCCGCGGAGCGTGTCGCGAATGCGCGAAAGGGCGGTGTGCTGGGTATCGTCAGCGTTGATGATCCTTATTTCTCGATTGAGCCGCCGCGCTGGCCGTATGCGTATGCGCGAAGCGTGACGTTGAAGGAGTTCGGGGCGGCAGAAGCGAATGCGAAGGCCGGCAACATGCTGCCACCGATGCGTCTCAGCGCAGAGGCCTTTACAAAACTGCTTGAGGGCACGGGGCAGGATGCCGCGGCGATTCTGAAAACGGGTGGAGCGCAACAACCGCTGACGAGCTTTGATATGCCTGCGGAGCTTACAGTGCAACTGCACACGACGGAGAAGGAGATCAGCTCGCCCAATGTGCTGGCGGTGCTGCCCGGGACGGATCCTGCGTTGCGGGAGCAGTATGTAGTGGTTGCCGCGCATTTGGACGGCTACGGCTTTGGCACGCCGGTGGGTGGCGACAGGTTGTACAACGGAGCGCTGGACGATGCGGCGTATGTAGCGCTGCTGATCCAGATGGCGGACGATCTGCACGCGGGTAAGGGCATGGCGTCGAGCGATGCTATCGAGTTCAGGCAAGGGCACAGGATCGTGCTGCCGACACCCAAGCGGTCCATTCTCTTCTGTGCGTTCACCGGTGAAGAGAAAGGTTTGCTGGGCTCGACGTGGTTCGTGCACCATCCCACGGTGCCCATCGCGGGCATGGCGGCGGACATCAACCTCGATCAGCTGCGGCCTTTGTTTCCATTGCGCATTCTGACCGCGTTGGCCATACACGATACAAGCCTAGGCGCGACGGCGACGAAGGTGGGTGCGGTGGAGGGTATCGAGTTGCGCGAAGATCGTGAGCCGGAACGTGGATTACTGCGCCGTGCGGATCACTACCCATTTCTGCAGGCGGGTGTGCCGGCGATCGGCTTCGTGTTTGGGTTCGATTCCGGCACCGATGCAGAGAAGCGCTATCGGCAGTGGTATCAAACGCAGTATCACCGGCCGCAGGATGATCTTACGCAGCCGATTGACTTTGAGGCGGCGGCGAAGTTCGATGGCTTCTTCTATCGGCTGACAGAGGCAATGGCGGATGACCCGCAGCGCCCGCGCATTCTGCCCGGCAGTGCCTTTGCGAAGGCGCAATAGGCCGTGTGAGTCAGGACGGTTTCTGTTCAGTTCCGAGCAGTGAGGCTTCGAGGTTTGAGGTACTTGCTCAATCCAGACACGCAGCGGCCATGTAGGCTAACGCTGTCGGATTCACGTGAACATCGCTATCGATCCTGAACATCTGCCGCGCCGCATTGTGTTGAGCCGTAAGGGCTCGGATGCGGCGTGGGGTGGGCGGCCCAGCTTGCGCGTGGGCACGGAATTGATCAGCCTGCCCATTCCGGAGAGCCCGTCACGGGCTGCGGCTGCCGAGCAGACTGGGTTGGGTGTGCGCTATTGCGATCTGCCCTCGCATCCATGTGCCGGCGCGTTGCATGACCATCTGCAACGCATGGATCCAGCGCGCTATGTGCACCTCGATCCCGATCTCAGGCCGGAGCTGCGGCCCGCACATCCTCACACGGACACGAGCCGGCATGAGCGGCTTTTCGGGCAGGAAGGCGCGGCGGAGCGGCACTTGCGTAACCAGGAGGTGGGCCCCGGCGACCTGTTTCTGTTCTTCGGCTGGTTTCGCGAGGCCGAGCAGCATGGCGAGACATGGAAGCGTGTGGGATCAGACGAGCATTGCGTGTGGGGCTGGCTGCAGATTGACGAGACGCATGCGGTCACGGAGGCCGCGACAGCGGCGAAGCTGCCCTGGGCGGCGCATCATCCCCATGTCGCGCACTGGGATCGCTACGACCGGAACAACCGCTTGTATCGCGCGCGGGAGTGGTTGAGCTTTGCGCCTGGGCTGCCCGGCGCGGGGGTGTTTCGCTGGCATCCGGGGCTTACGCTGACGCAGCGCTGCGGGGCGGCGGTCACGCGGCGCGAATGGTGCCTGCCTGGCTTCGTGCGGCGCACTGGACTTACATACAATCAGGTGGATGGCGTTGGCTGTCCGAACTCCCGCCGGTGTGTGCATTTCAGCTCTGCGGCCATCGGGCAGGAGTTTGTGATGCCCGCGCACCGGGCATTTCGGCGAGGCGAGTACAACGCGGTTGCCACGTGGCTGGGGTCTATCTTTCGCGGGACCGATGAGAGTTTACGGACGGATGAGGTTTGAGTTTTGGAGATTTTAACCAAGTGGTTGCGCAGCTATCTGCCCGAGCTGCCGGTAAGTGATGCGCAGCTGGCTGAAGATCTGACCCTGCGCGGCATTGCGGTGGAGGGCGTGTTTCCGGCGGCCTGCGGCGGCTCGCGTTTTGAGATGGACATCACCACCAATCGCGTCGACGCAATGAACCATTATGGCGTGGCGCGTGAGGCGGCGACGATCTATGACCTGCCTTTGGCCAAGCTCGAAGACGGCCTGGGTGCCCCTCTGACGGCAACGGCAGAGCGCGCAGCCTTTCCTGTCCGCATTGAGGCCGAGGACCTTTGCGGACGCTTTACCGCGCGTGTGCTTCGCGGGGTTACGGTTAAGCCTGCCTCGGGTCTCATCGCCGAATATTTCGCGGCGCTGGGGCAGAAGCCGATCTCCGGCCCGGTGGATGCGACCAACTTCGGCTGGCTCGCCATGGGGCAGCCGACGCATGTGTTCGACCTCGACACGATCGAAGGCGGCATCGTCGTGCGGCGGGCGCATGCGGGGGAGCGGCTGCAACTGCTCGACGGCACGGAACGCAGGTTGACGGCGGACGATCTGGTGGTCGCGGATGAGCGCAAGGCGCTGGGGCTTGCGGGGGTGATGGGTGGCTGGGATTCGCGCGTCACGGAGGCGACGAAGAACATCCTGGTGGAGGCAGCCTGGTTCGATCCTGCGGCCATTCGTGCAAGTTCGCGGCGGCATGGGCTGCATACGGACGCCTCGCATCGCTTTGAGCGCGGTGCCGATTTCAATGCCGCGCCGCTGGCAAACAATCTTGTGACGCGGTTGGTGATGGAACAGGCCGGCGGTGACGTCCAAGGTCCGCTGGTGGACGTCGTGGTCCCGGCCGTTGCGGCAAAGACGGCCAAGCGCGATCCCATCCCCTTACGCGTGAACGAGGTGCGGCGGCATCTAGGCACGACGCTCGACGACGCTGTGTTGGCGAGCGGTGAGCGCACATCCGCTCTAACGAACGAACTGGTGTCCCAATACCTGACGGCACTCGGATGCGCGCTCGAGCCAACGAACAACGTACCGGGCGAGTACGGCGTGACGCTGCCAAGCTGGCGGTTGGATCTCGAACGCGAGATCGACCTTATTGAGGAGGTTGCGCGCGTATACGGCTACAACCGCTTCGCCGATACCCTGCCGGGATGGGCCGGAGAGGTGCACGATCAGCCGCACAAGCGCCAGGAGGCCGCGGTTCGCTCGAGTCTGCGCGCGCTCGGGTACAGCGAGGCGATCTCTTCCACGTTTGTTTCCGAGGCCGAGGCGGCCTTCTTTCTACCGGGCCATGCCGGCGGTGCGGTGACCCTGGGCAATCCGCTCAGCGAAGAGGCCGGTGTGCTGCGGCCCTCGCTGGTGCCGGGCATGGCCGGCATGCTGGCACGCAACTACGCTCGGGGTGTGACCGCGGTTCGTTTGTTCGAGCTCGGTACCGTGTTTACGGGTTCGCCGGAGGAGGTCTTCGAGCAGCCGGCCTTGGCCCTGGGCGCGATGGGCGATGCCAAGGGCAGTCCGCTGCACCGTTCCGCCGAGGCTCTCCTGTTCGAGGTAAAGGGAGCCCTCGAAGCGCTGTTGTCGCGATTTGCGGGCGAGCTGCGCTTCGAGCCCGGTAGCGCGGAACAGCCGCTGCCCCGATGGGTGGAGCCCGGCCGCGGGGCGCGGGCGACCCTCAACGGAGAACCCGTGGCTGTCGTGGGTGAACTGCGCGCCGCGGACCGAGAGACGCGCAAGCTGCGGGAGATGGCTGTCTTTGCCGCAGTGAGTGCGGAGCTGCTGTTTCACACGCCGCTTCGCCAGCCCGCGCTGCGGGAGCTCTCGCGGTTTCAGGCCGCCGAGCGCGACTTCTCCTTCATCTTCGAGGATTCGGTGCCCTGGGGGGCGATCGAGGGGAGTCTCCACGCGCTCGGGATCGAAGCCTTGCAGAGGCTGGAGCCGACCGAGATCTTCCGCGATCCCAAGGGGGAGGCCGTAGCTGCGGGCAGCTATTCGCTGCTGACGCGGGCGGTCTTCCAATCGCCCAATCGCACGTTGACTGAGGAGGAGCTTAGCGGATGGTCGGAGCGCATCACGGCGGCGCTGACGGCTTTGGGAGGAACGCAGCGGGCTTGAATACGTTGCGTTGAAGCGCAGGAGGGTCATCCCGTACGTGAGCTTGTCGTGGGGGGAAGGAATCTGCTGTGTACTCATTTTGTCGTAGTCGCGGGGCCGGACGAAAGCAGATCCCTCCGCTGCGCTGCGGGATGACAAATTTGCGCTGTGGGATGACAACAGACAGACGGCAGGCGGGACAGGATCTTGGCGGTGCGGTCGGAGGAGTCACCGGAACCGCGTGGGAGGGGGATTCAATAAAGATTCCTCCCCCAATTCGGTACACGATATCAACGCACGGAATGGCTATACTGCAACCGGATTGGCAGATCCGAAGCGCGTTGACGATACGCGGGAGGCTGGATGGAAGGCGCGGGGACCAACGGCGGCGGAACGATCAGCGCAGATGAATTCCAGGCACTGGAAGGCAAGGTGCTGCAAGCCGTCGAAATGATTCGCCGGGAGCGCGACGCGCGGGCGGCAGTTGAAGCGGAAAAGACTGAGGCGCAGGCGGAAGTTTCGGCACTGAAAGAACGGCTGGCCTCGCTGGAAGAGGCCAACAGCACGGCCCGTACGGAGCTTGAAGGCTACCATCGCGAACGCGAAGCGGTCCGCGGCCGCGTGGAGCGGATGTTGGCTCAGATGGATGAACTTTTGTAGAAAAAGAAATAGGAAGTAGGAAATAGCCAAGAGAAGCACCCAATCTCAGTTCGTAGCGCTGTAAGACTTCAAGCGTCGCGTGACTATTTCCTACTCCCTACTTCCTGCTTTACTTGTAAGGAGTTGTTTTGGCAGAGAACGAAAAAGGATTGAAGAGTGCGGCGGAGTTGTGGGGGGGGGGGGGGGGGGGGGGGGGGGGCGGGCGGGGCCCCCCCCCGAGGCCGGAGCCGTTGTGGTGGAGATCTACGATCAGATTTACCAGCTGCGCGGCACCGATGCGGAGCACATCCAGCGACTGGCGGCGGTGGTCGATGCCAAGATGCGTGCGGTTTCGGCGCATGGGGCGACGGTGGATTCGCTGCGTGTGGCCGTGCTGGCGGCCTTGAATATCGCCGATGAGCTGATGTCGTTGCGGGCGCGGTTTGATTCTCTCCACGGCAGCCTGAACCAGGCGCAATCGAATGTACGTACACGCACGGGATCGCTGGCGGGCATGCTCGATGAGGTGTTGGCGGAACGCAAGGCGGGGTAGAGCCTTCAGCATCAGCCTGGACCGTAGCTCTTGAGGGCCCGCTTCAAACGGCACTGGAGGGTTAGCTGCGCTGATTCCCTCAGATTTTCTCCTTTGATGTACCTATCGGATGCCGACATAACGTGCGGCTTGGGTTCAAAATAGAAGCAGGCGTATGCCTGCGAGAGAACACGCCCTGAAGGCTCTAAACTTCAGGGCTCCCGGAGCTTCCCCGGAGCCTGCCACCGTGGTCCTCCTCTCCCTCCAGGCCTCTCAGGCGTATCCCTCCCCACTGATAAAGATCGGAGTCACCCACATGCACCTTTGGACCGAATACGAAGGCAGAACGATTGCCGGGTCGTACACGCTTGGAAAACTGCTGCGCTCGGAAGGCCGTAACGGCTTTTTTGCAACTTCGAACAGCACGGGTAACTCGGCCGTCATTCGCCTGACGGAATCCCATTTCGATGAAGAAGAGGTATTGAAGCGATGGCGCCAGGTGGCGGAGCTTCGCCAAGCCAACCTGATCGAGATCGAGCGCGTCGGTCAGACAAAGCTCGATGATGTGGCGTTGACCTATGCCCTGATGGAGCGCAATGACGCCAACCTCGAAGATGTGCTGAAGGAGCGCCCGCTGACCACGGCGGAGGCCATCGAGGTAGCAAAGAGTGTGTTGGCGGCGGTGAAGACCCTGCACGCGAGCGGTCTTGTACACGAGCACATTGAGCCGGTGAACGTGCTGGCGGTGGGCGATGTGGTGAAGCTGCGCAGCGATTGCGTGCGTGAGTGCGTTGCCGATGGCGAGTTCACCTCCGAGGAGGCCTGCCAGGAGCTGCGGGTGCGCGATGTACACGACTTCGGCACGCTGTTGCTACGGTGCCTCACGTTGGAGCGGGAGCTCACGCCGGGGTTGAAGCTTGCCGAGCCTTTCAACCGGGTTGTGCCTGGGGCCGTGGAAGGGACGTTGAGCCTCGCGCAGCTGGAGAGCATCCTCCATCCGCCGACGTTTTCCAGCAACGGGGCCTCGGCTGCTTATGGGACGGCGGTCCCGTCGGCCGTGAGCCCTACGGCTGCGAACAGGCAGCCCCTGGTGCCGAACGGTGTGCGTTCCGTCGCTGCGGGCGCGGCTGGAGGCATGGCCGCGGGCACGGCTGGGGCGGCAACGGAAGTCGCGAGTCACCCCGAGGCGGGTACGAGGGGGTTGGACGCCGGGCCCTCCATGCGTCTGCGTGCCCGTCAGCCCCAGAG
>CAXTUW010000048.1:0-15029 GCA_964247595.1 uncultured Acidobacteriaceae bacterium
GCAGGGCTCTCCACTGCGCTGCGCTCCGGTCGAGATGACAAGTTTTTTGGGAGGTCGAGCTGGGCGAGGGCGGCGGTCTGTTCAGGGGTGAGTTGGGCGTAGGTGAACCAGACGTCGCGGAACTCGATGCGGCCGGTGTTGCGGGTGTTCTGCTCGCCGGGGGTGGGAAGGGCCGGTTGTTGGAGTTCTGGTTGGGTGTCGACGAGCTTGAAGACGCGCTCGGCGGCGGCCATGGCGGCCTGGAGGATGTTGTATTTGTCGGAGAGGTCCTGGATGGGGCGGAAGAAACGCTGGGCGTACTGGATGAAGGCGATGAGCACGCCGATAGTAACCGTGCCGAAGAGGCTGAAGTGGGGGTGGAAATCGCCCGCGATGGGCACGGGGCCGAAGGGGACCCAGTGGTGGGCCGAGATCCAGTGAAAGCGCTCAGAGGCGAGGACGGCCTTACCGCCAAACCATAGGACGAGGGCGATGGCGACGGAGCTGAGGAGCTCGACGACAGGGTAGTAGAGGGCGTAAGCGAAGATCGCGTCGGTCCAGGCGAGCTTATTTTCGTCGTTGATGGCGTGGAAGTCGGTGTAGGCGCGACGTTCGCGGTTGAAGAGCTGGACGACAGACATCCCGGAGACGTACTCCTGGGTGAAGGCGTTGATGCGGGCGGTGGCCGCGCGCTGGCGGCGGTAGCTGTCGCGGACGTGCACGCGGAAGAGCTGGGTGGCGTAGACGATGAGCGGCAGGACGGAGAGGGTGAGCAGGGCGAGCGGCCAGCTCATGGAGAGCATGATGGCGATGATGTAGGCGAGAGCGAAGACGTCCTCAAAGATGGCAAGGACGCCGGAGGTGAACATCTCGTTGAGCGCGTCGACGTCGGAGGTGACGCGGGTGACGAGGCGGCCGACCGGATTGCGGTCGAAGAAGCCGACGTGCATGCGCTGGAGATGGCGGAAGATCTCGGAGCGGAGATCGAACATGATCTTCTGGCCGGTCCACTGCATGAGATAGGTCTGGACGAACTCGAGGAGAAAGCTGAGGACGAGGGCACCGAGGTAGAGGGCGGCGAGCTGGTCGACGCCTTGGATGGGATTGGGGCTGAGGTGGCCGGAGAGCCAGGAGTGTTTGCCGGCCGTGGGAGCAAGATAGGTGTCGACGGCGACCTTGACGAGGTAGGGGCCGGCGATGTCGGAGCCGGATTTGATGATGATGGCCACGGCGGAGACAGCAGCCTGGAGCTTGTAAGGGGAGAGATAGCCGAGGAGGCGGCGCATGAGGCGGCTGTCATAGGCCTTGCCGACAACGTCGTCATCGATGCCCGGACGGACGGGTTGGGTGTCGGTGGCGGGCTTGGCGGCGATAGGGTCGGACTGGACGTCATCCAGCCGCGCGGGGGTCTCGGGCTTGGCGGTAGCGCCGTTTGTGGCGGGAACGGAGCTCCGGTCTGGAGTCCGGTCTGGAGCCGCTTCCGGAGCTCCTGTTGGGCTCAGGCCGGGTCTTCCGTTCGAGTTCCGTGGCTGCGAGGTTCCGTTTTCCGCCATCCTCTGATTGTAGAGGGTGCGTTGCCGAAAGCCATGTACGAGGCATGACACGGCAGCTTGCGTGAAAGAATGGGAAGAGATGCAGGATGCAGCCAATACCTTGGGTTTGTACCTCTCCGTACCGTTTTGCCGCGCGAAGTGCTCGTTCTGTAACTTTGCCTCGGGCGTCGGATCGGTCGAGGCAGTGGAAGGATACGTTGCGCTCCTTTGTGGCGAGATCCAGGACGCGCGGAGAGCAGCGCAGGCCGCCGGCGTAGCCCTGCCCCAGCAGGTGGACTCGGTCTATTTTGGCGGCGGAACGCCGAGTCTGCTGAAGCCGGCGCAGTTACGGCGGATCATGCGTGCGATACGCGCCGAGTTTGCCTTCGCCGCAGAGTCAGAGATCACGATGGAGGCCGCTCCGGGGCAGATCGGTGCCGAGGTTCTGGAAGCAGCGCTGACGTGTGGGATCAATCGCGTCAGCCTGGGGGTGCAGAGTTTTACCGACCGGGAGGCGCAAGCAGTCGGGCGGTCGCATTCGGAGGCGAGTTGCCGGGCGGAGTTCGCGCGCTTGCGGCGGGCAGGGGTCGCAAATCTTGGGGCGGACCTGATCGCCGGACTGCCGTACCAGACGGAGTCGAGTTGGGAGCACACACTTAATGTAGCCGTCGAGAGCGATTTAGAGCATGTAAGCGTGTACATGCTCGAAGTCGATGAGGAGTCGAGGCTGGGGCGTGAGGTGTTGGGGGGCGGGGCGCGTTTGCACGCGCCTGCGGTGCCTTCGGATGATCTTACGGCGGCACTGTATGAGCGGGCGTGCGACCGCTTACCGGCGGCAGGCTTTGCGCAGTATGAGATCTCAAATTTTGCGGTTGAGGGAAGAAGATCGCAGCATAACCTGAAGTATTGGTTGAGACGTCCATACCTTGGTTTTGGGCTGGATGCGCATTCCATGCTGACGACGCTTGAGGGTGGGGTGCTACGGTGGGCAAATCCTGACAGTTTGGACAAGTACGACGGCTTGCCGCAAATCGAGAGGGCTGCAACGGCAACTTCGCGTGAGGCTTTTGAAGAGTCGGTGTTTCTGGGATTGAGATTGAGTGACGGCATGGCATGGAGCGCCTTAGGTGGCTACCCCGTCAGTTGGTTGGAGGAACTGGGCGAGGCTGCCGCCATGTTGGAGCGCGAGGGGCTGCTCCGGGATGTGGGCGGGCAGCTTTCCCTAACCCAGCGTGGCAGGATGGTTTCGAGTGAGGTATTTGGGGAGTTGCTGGCGGGGGTGCCGGTGTAAGGTCGGAACGGGTTTGTTCAGCACCGAGGCTTTAGGTTTTTAGCCGTGAGGTGTTTGCTGCATCGTTGCAGGATTGAGGCATATCTGAGGAGATGGGCATGGCGAGTGAGCGGATGATCGATCTGCGGAGCGATACGGTGACGCGGCCGACGGCGGCGATGCGGCGGGCGATGGCTGAGGCTGAGGTCGGCGACGATGTGTACGGTGAGGACCCCACCGTCAACCGTCTGGAGCAGCGCGCGGCGGAGGTGTTCGCACGCGAGGCAGCAATCTTCGTGCCGACCGGGACGATGGGCAACCAGATCGCGGTGCGGTTGCACACGCGGCATGGGCAAGAGGTGATTTGTGAGTCGCGGTCCCATCTGCTCGACTGGGAGATGGCCATGGTGGCGGCTTTCTCAGGCTGCGTGCCGCGCACGGTAGCCGGGGAGCGTGGGATTCTGCACTGGGAAGATATTCAAAAATCCATCGCGCCGAAGATGTATTACCGCGCCCAGACGGGGCTGGTCTGGGTCGAGAACTCGCACAACATGGCTGGCGGCACCGTGACGCCCTTACCGGTGCTGATCGATATCTGGGAGGGTGCGCAAAGGGCCGGTCTGCCCGTGCATCTTGATGGTGCGCGGGTGTTTAACGCGGCAGCAGCCGTCGGGGTTCCGGTTGCCGAGCTCACGCGCGGATTTGATACGGTGATGTTTTGCTTGAGCAAGGGGCTTGGGGCGCCAGTGGGGTCTATGCTGGTCGGCTCGCGGGAGCTGATTGCCGAGGCTCGGTCCGTGCGCAAAGCATTAGGTGGAGGCATGCGGCAGGCCGGTGTTTTAGCAGCGGCGGGGCTGATTGCGCTGGAAGAGATGCCGAAGCGATTATGGGAGGATCACGCCAATGCGCGCCTGCTGGCCGAGGCCGTTGCCGGATGCGAGGGCGTGGAGATCGACGTTTCCGGCGTCGAAACCAATATCGTGATCTTCCACTTGCGGGATGGGGGCGACGCGGCCGCCCTTGTGCATGCGCTCAAGCAGGCGGGGGTCCTGGTGAGCGCCGTTGGCCCCCATGCGATTCGCCTGGTGACCCACTATGACGTAAACCGGCAAGACTGCGAACGAGCCGCTCATCAACTCACGGAAATGCTCGAGCGCGTGCCGGCGTAGAGGGGACTGCCGTGCGCAGGTGTCCGACCTTTTAAACGACCTGGGTCCACACCCGCGCTGCATCGTTTTGATGCTCCTCTGCGGTCTCTGCCATAGGCAAACCCACCTCTGCGGGGGAGGGAGCGCCGTAGGGCAGGAAGACACTGATCGCGGTACCGTGGTTCTGCGGGTCGGTGTGGGAGACGAGCGCGATCGCACCATCATGTTTCTGCACAATCCCTTTGCTGACCCAGAGACCTAACCCCGTGCCGGCCTCGCCTTTGGTGCTGAAGAAGGGCTGAAACAGCTGGTCGCGGATCTCTTCCGAGATGCCGGCACCCTGGTCTTCAATGGTTACAAGCACTCCCGGGCGCTCAATGCCGGAGGTACCGTCCTGCGGCTCAGTGCTGGAGACGACGGTAACCGTGATTTTGCCGCCCTTTGGGGAAGCCTCGGCGGCGTTGGCCAGCAGATTGGTGAAGACCTGGCGGAGTTCTACGGGAAAACCTGTGACCATGGCCGGGGAGAGCAGGTGCGTCGCGACATGGAGGCTGGTTTGCGCAAATCGGTGCTGCAGGAGCAGCAGTACACTTTCCAACAGGCTGGAAACGTCAAGCGCCACTGGCGTGCGGGATTCACGGTACATGCCCAGCAACGAACGGCTGATCTGCGTGGCACGGTCAAGCTCGGCACGCGCTGTGTCCAGGAAAACCTCGTTCTCCTCGGCTGTGGCACCGGTCTTCATGAGGTAGAGAAGGTTCGCGACCGAGTCCAAAGGGTTGTGAATCTCATGGGCGATGGTGGCGGCAAGACGTCCGGTGACGGCCAGCTTCTCCGAAGCGATCAACGCGGCCTGGGTGCGACGCTGCTGCGTGACGTCACGAAGCACGAGGACAACACCCGAGAGTTCACCGCTGCGTTCGTGCACAGGCGCACCACTTTGATCGACCGTGACCTCGGAGCCGTCACGGCGCGTCAGGACCAAGGCTTCATTGCCTGTGGTGGGGCGAAGTTGCCGACGAATCAGGCCTATGGGAGATTCCGCTGGCGAGCGTGCTTCCGCGTTCTGCAACGGAAATACGGTATCGAAGGCCGCGCCCACAGCTTCGGCTTGGCTCCACTCACTGAGTTGTTCCGCGGCCGGGTTCATCAGCTCGATGGTGCCCTGGAGATTGCAGACGACGACCGCCTCGCCGAGCGAAACCAGAATGGCTCGCAGGCGCTGCTCGGACTCATAGGTAGCTTGTGCGTGCCGGCGCAGAGCTGTGAGTGTCGCCTGAAAAGCCTCACTGACCAGCCGCAACCGATCTCGCGCAAAGATGCCGATCAGCAGACCCACGATTAGTGCGGAGCCGAGGAGAGCCTCCACGGTGTGCCGCAGTTCGGCCTCCCAATGCTGCACCGCGTAGACACGACGGACTTGCTGATCCGCAACAATGCTTTTAAGCATTTGGCGCATACCATCCATCTGTGCCTTGGCACGCAGGTTCAGGCCGGGATCGCGCGTATCCTGGCCGGCCTCAATGGTGGCGACGATGGGTTCGGCGGTAGTACGGATCCATTGGGAGTGGGCAGCGCGGAATGCGTTCAACGGCGCGAGGTCCGCACCCTGGCTTCCCAGGCCTGCGCGCAGACGATCGACACTGCCCATCAAGGGCTTGCGGGCGAACTCGTAAGGCTGTAGGAAGATCTCGTTATTAGTAGTCTGGTATGCCCTCAGACCTGTTTCTTCATCTACGACGAGTGCGGTAAGAAGAGTGGCGGTTGCGATATTTTCATCGGCCACCTGGATGCGCTGCACCGCTCTTTGCGCGTCAAGAACCTGCCAGGCAAGCGCACCGGCGACCAATCCGATGGCCACCACCGGCACCAGCAGGGTCTGCAGGAGAACGCGATTGAGCTGATTCAGGTTCACAGGGCGAGCGGCTATGAATCGAAAAGACTGTTCAGCTTGTCCAGCAAGGCCGGAGCCCCCTCGCCCTTTGTCATGTAGATGTCCACCACTCCTGTAACCTCAGCGGGGAGGCCGACGTACGCAGAAAGTAAAACGATGGGCACCTGAGGCTTTTCGGCCCGCATGCGCACAGCGACTTCGCCGCCGTGCATGCCTGGCATGGCGTAATCAAGTACGACAGCTTCGATGGGCTCTTCCCGAAAGATATTCAGGCCGGAAGCTCCGTCTGAAGCAGTAATGACCTTATAGCCTGAGCGCTCCAGCAGCAATCGCCGCACCTGCAAACCGACATGTTCGTCGTCAACACAGAGCACCAGATGACCTGGACCTGGCATGCCGAACTCCTCTCCGTATGCGGCTTGCTGCCCCGAGCATACCATTGCAGCAAACGCGCGCCCGTACCTCGGAAGGCTCTGCTGGTGCCGGGACTACACTTACTCCGATGCGATTTTCGGCTCATAGGGCCAGTACAACAATTGGGGTAGAAGCGGATAGTAAAGGGCCAGAACGATTGGCCGCCGGCTCTCCTCGTCCGGAGTGAGTGCCTCCGCATAGGCCTGCAGCTGGGGCTGATACTTCTCTTTTTCTGCGGCGAGGAAGCCGGATAGGGCACGTCCACCAGGTTCGGTGGTCTTGTAATCCACGATCCACAGATGGGTTTCCGTGCCCTTGGAAAGGGAATCCGCCCCGCTAAGAAAAGTGCGATCGGCGCGCAAGGTATGCCCTCCAAACTCACCCACATGCGCCTCATTGATCTGTAAACTTTGCTCACTGCATGCACCCGCGTGGGGGAAGAGCACCCAGCGCCCCTCCGCATCCTGCAATGTGGCTGCCAAGGCCTGCAGCGCGCGATCGGCCTCACGAACAGAGAGAGATGGTGCAATTCCCTCGCCGCGAAAGGTGGTCTGCAAACGCCGGTGCCATCCGGGCAGTTCGTTTTGCAGCGATTCGAAGGAATCGCCTGCGGCCAGTCTTTGCGCGAGAAGATCTAGAAAGCGGTGCATGGCATTCCCAAACGCACGCGCGCGAAACGACCCTTCTGGCCGCTGGAATGAAGCGGCGTGGCGGAGGTCATTTGCGGAGACATATGGAAGGGGAACTCCGGCCGCTGCGCGAAACCGGGCGAGTGGATCGAAGTTCGCCGGCAAGCGGCTGATTGTAGATCGAGCCTCTGTATGGGATTGGGATCCTTGCTGTACCGATTGCGATCCCAGGAGATCCGGGTCCTCAGAAGCGGCGAGAGCGAGAGATTCGCTCGGTATATCGAAAAGGTAGGGAGCAGCCGGCAATTCAAGTGATACGGCTTGGGGAGTGGTCTTCGCTGTGGAGAGCAGGGAAGTCAGCGCCGGTTCGGCCGCTGCCCAGCCAGCGCGCAGCAGGCTCTTCGCCGGCGGAAGGGCAAGGCTGCCGCTAGCTGTTCGTATGCACGTCGCGAACAGGTGTAGTTCCTCGCGAGCCCGGGTGCAAGCGACATAGAGAAGCCGTTTCGCTTCCGCGGCCTCGCGCGCGGTCTCAAGGCCACTGAGCCAATCCGAAAGCTTGGAGGCGTCTTCCCCTCTGCCGGCAATCGGCGACAAAATTAGTTCGGCTTCCCCGTCGTGCTCACCATCCAGTTCGAGCCACTTGAGAAGCTTGTGCTGATTGCCGGCTGTGTTTGTTTCCAAGGCCGGCACGAGCACCAGATCCCACTCAAGGCCCTTGGCCTTGTGGATCGTCATGAGCTCCACCGCGTGAGGGGCCGGCTGTGGCGCAGCATACAGCTTGCGGAGGGCGCGCTGGAGGGAGAAGAGGCTCAATGATTCGGGACGTGCTTCAAGTTCCCGGAGAAGCTGAAAGAACTGTCGCGCGTTTATGCGTTCAGCGGGGTCTAGCGGGGCATCTGCCCCCAGCGAACGCCACGTGCGTTCCACCTGCGTGCTGAACGCGGTATGGCCGCGTAGGGCCTGGGCGGCCGAAAGCACGGCCCACGCTCGGCCGAGCAGCTCCTGCCCCTCGGCGCTGAGCAGGTGCGCACGTGTGGCGACAAGATGCGCAAGGGTGGCCTCGGATTCGGCGTTGGAACCCTCTCCACAAAGGGCAAGCAGATCGGCAAGCGTTATTCCACATACCGGTGAGCGAAGGACGGCAAGCCAAGCCACGCGATCGCCGGGATGCAAGAGAGCGCGTGTGAGCGCGAGCAGGTCAAGAATCTCGCGGCGTTCATGAAGAAGCTCGACATCCACCGCGCGAAAGGGTAGTGGCCCGGAGCCGCGGTTACGCTTGAATTCGGCAAGTATCGGGGCAAAGTGCGCGCGGCTCCGGGCGAGCACCGCCATCTTTGGTGGCCGGGACCCTGCACCCGGCGGTGTTGGCCGCGCAGACCATCGGCGCTCAAAGTCCTCCAGGTGCTGCCGGATGGATTGAGCCTGGTCAGCGGCGTTCGCGTCGGAGGCGGGCGAGGTCGCGTCGGCCTCCACGCCCATGTCGGCCTCCGATGACCCGCGACCCGGAGAGAGTTGTGCGTGCCAGTGCAGGGCGGGTGTTGTGCCGCGTGAGCGTGTGGGCTCGGCTGCTACAAAGGGCACTTCTGCCTCGTCACCCATGCCTTGCGAGGCACTTCCGGGGCGCGCGAGGACCAGGCTGAACATGTCATTGAAGTCGGTAACCAGCTGTGCCTGGGAGCGGAAGTTTGCCGTGAGCCGAAGTGCGCGGAGCCGCATGTCGCCGAGCCGTCCCGTTGCCTGCGTCCGAAGAAACCGGGCCACGCGTGCCTGGCGGAAGAGATAGATGGACTGCTTCGGGTCGCCGACTAAAAACAGGGTTTGCGTGGTTCCGTCCCAGTTTCGCGTGAGCAGTTCGAGCAACTCGTACTGGCCGACAGAGGTATCCTGCATTTCATCCACCAGCAAATGAGCGATCCGGGCGCCGGGAAGTTGGAGCAGGTCAGGCGCGGAGCGCAGCAGGCTTCTTGCGGTCAGAGCGATCTCCGTAAAATCGCAGAGGCCGCGCTCGGCGAATAGGACGCTTAACTCGGTGAGGGCGTGACGCAACACGCGAAATAGCGCTTTGACGACTCGCCATTGGTCTTCGGGATATCGGGCCGGCGGAAGACAGCGAACTTTGCCCAAGGCTTCACGCAGGCCCGGGCTACGGTCGTCCTCTGCGCGAAGTTGCGCAATCAAATCTTCCAGCGAGGATTTTTCTGATTTTGAGATCTCAAAGCCAAGCGTGTTTTTCGCCACGCCTTTTCGCCATGTTCCCTCTTTCGTGAGCACCAAGCCAATCAAGGCCAGCCAATGAGACAGGTGGTGGGCGGAATCTCCCGGAGCTTGCGTTTGCCCGGAGCAGACGGCCAGCGGAGAGATGCCGTTGTTGTACCCGGGCGCTTTGCTCAAACGTGAGGCGAAATGGGTAAGCTCCTCGAGCAGACCCGGGCTGAGTGTACGTGCAGCCCGCGACAGCCCGGCACAGATTGCCTTTTCCAGGGTTCGTTCCAGATGCCGCCGGATGGTGCCATCCAGCATTTCCTCGGAGAGCTCCCCTCCGTGCAGTGGAACCAGTTCGCCCCACTGCTCCCGTTCGGCGAGCATACCGGCCATAAGCCGGACGGCATCCCCGATTTGGGCGTCGCGATGGAAGAGCACGGTGCGCAGGGCGTCATGGAGTCGTGGGTCTTTGTCCGAACCAAGCTCACGGAGGGTGCGTCCGGCGGCCTCTTCGTAGAGCAGAGACGCATCGTCCACAGGCCGATGGCGGCCGACACCTCCCGAGAGCAGAGGAAGGCTGCCGGCGAGTTCACCGCAGAGCGCGTCGATGGTGCGGATATTAAGGCTTTGTGGCGACGAAAGCAGATGCCAGCCGAGGGCGCGGTCGCGAGCCAGGACCTCCGTAGCGAGTTGGCGGGTGAGGCGTGCAAAATCTTCGCTGTCGGAAGGCAAGGGCTTATTTTCGGCCGCTGCGGCAAGCTGCTCAAGCACACGGTTGCGCAGCTCGGCAACAGCCTTACGCGTAAATGTAAGTGCGAGGACCTCGCGCGGGCTCACGACCTCGCCGTGGGCGAGGAGCTTCAAATACCGCTGAATAAGTAAGCCGGTTTTGCCCGAACCCGCAGGTGCCTCGATGATCCAGGACCGCTGGATATCCAGGGCCGCTTCCCGGGCCTGCGCGTCCGTGAGTGTCAAGGTATCTCGGGTCGATGCGGGGCCAGCCTCAACTACGGGATCGTAAGGAAGAACCGGTGCTGGAAATTGAAGCACTTCAGCCATCCGTCTCCTCCGTCCACTCGTCTTCTGCGTCAGCTGTCAGCAGCGTTGCTGTGTCGAGACGGCAGAGCAGCCGTTGTTCACAGTATTTGCAGGTCTTGGGATACGCCTTCGGATCCACGCTGGTGACTCCCTGCGCGAAGGCGAAGGCGAGACGATCGAGCTCCTCGCGCCATGCAGCGACCTGCAATTCGAGATTGTGAAGTTTGATCCCGCGCTTGTGCCGCAGGTCACCCTCTTCCTGTTGCAAGCCGATCCACCTCATGTCGTGGCCTGGGCGGATGCGGGCAAAGGCAAGACCGCGAACCTCCTCGGCTTCGCCCAGCAGCGTATAGAGGGGTAGTTGCGGGGCCTGCGGCCGTTCCCCTAACCAATGCTCTGTGCTGAGGTCGGCGGAGGATTTGTAATCAATGAAGACAAAACCTCCGTCGACGCGATCGATACGATCGGGACGGACCTTCAGTTCCAAGGGGCCAACCTGAACCAGCTGCTCCTGCTCCGGTGGCAGGACCGTGAAGTCGCTTCGCTCCAACTCATGTTCCAGCCAATTGTCGATCAGATTGCGGAGCCGACGTTCGCAGATCTCGAGGTAAGCAGTCTCCCAGGCGGGACGGGACCCAGGCCCCAGACGACCAAAGGCCGCATGCACGGCGCGTTCTATTGCACCTTGGCGAGCCTCTTGCGTCTGCGCCCGTAAGTTTGCCTGGCTGCCCACCTCCGTCCAGAAGAGTTCCAGTGCTTTGTGCAGCAGACTGCCGCGCTGCCGGGCATCCAGCCCGAGCGTTGTGTCCTCTGGAAGCGAAGCGGCCAAACGCAGGGTGGCGAAGGCCCGAAAACCACACGCTGCCTGCAACTCCAGCAGTCGTGCGCCGCCGCTGGTCTGGAGCGAGGGGAGCGGCAGCAGAGTGTCTTCTTCCACGCTCTGCAAGACGAGAGGCGCTGGTTCGGTTATGGAAGCAAGCAGATCAAGGGGAGGAACGGGCCTGAACGCGAGTTCCTCCGCAAGCGGCGTCAGTCGCTGGGGACCGTTCTCGTCCGCTTCGGCGTGGAGAAGCAGGAGATTACTGCAGCGCTCGCCCAAGCCCGAAAGCCGGTCACGGCTGCGGGTATGGGTACGAACGGGATCGGTGCCGGGCAGGTCGAAGAAACGTTGGAATTCCCAACCCAGAAGTGGATGTGGGCGTTCGGATAACGGAAGAGATTCATCGGTGGCGCGCAGCACGAGGGCGGCGTCGAAGCTGCAGCCCTCCGTCTCCGGCAATGTCAGGATTTCGATCGCCGCACCCGCGATGGCGCTGGGAGCCGGCGTAGTTTCGGCTTCGGATGCAAGCAGGCCCAGGAGCTCGGGGAAGGTGGTGCGCCCGCCACGAAAATCGAGGGTAGCGAGCAGGTCAAGCAGGCCGTCCCAGGCTTCGGTGGCGCGAAACTCCGCCGAGGAGAGCGTCCGGATGCTAGGCCAACCGACAGACCGTAACAGCTTACGGATAAATTCGGTCCAGTCCGCATGCGAGCCGGTGCCGTTTACGTGCCCGGAGTCGCCGACGAGTCGCTCGACTGCCCCCAGTTCCGGGAAATCCAGGCCGCCAACCCGGGCGAGCTGCAAAAACGATGAGAGGGAGAGTTCTGGTCGTAAGCGTGAGCCACGCCGAAGGATATTTTTCTCGAACCGAGCGCGCTCTTCAAAGGGTTCGCTGTGGTCGAAGAAGGGCGAGAGGAGAAGGCTGCCTATTTGGTCCGGCGAGATCTCCCCGTGCAGCCAACGCAACAAGAAAAGGGCATCGCGGATGATGGGC
Organism: uncultured Acidobacteriaceae bacterium; assembly: GCA_964247595.1. Lineage (GTDB taxonomy): Bacteria > Acidobacteriota > Terriglobia > Terriglobales > Acidobacteriaceae > Granulicella. Next base: position 11,918 of record CAXTUW010000048.1, read on the forward strand.
AGCGTGTTGAGGGCGGAACCGGCGGCGAAGTGCCAGGGTGTCGAGGAGAGGTCGACATCTACAGGTTCCAGTTCGGGGGCGAGCACCTCCCGGAGCAAAGGTTCGAGCGCCGCACGCTCGATGGCCGGATTGGGCAGGATCAGGGCAACGCGGGGCGCGGCTCCGTTACACGTATCGAAGTACTGTCGGATCCAGCGGGCCGCCCAGCGTAATTCCTCGTGGGGGTCAGAGAGATGTACGGAGACACGCAAGGGGTCAAGAACTGGATTCGCCTGCAACGAGTGGAGTTCGACGCGTGCCCCTGCGCGGCGCAGCACTTCCAGAAGCGAGAGCTGCGCAGGAACCAGATGTTCAAACCCCGCAAGATGAACAACGTGGATCGCTGGGATGTTCTTTGCACGCACATGGAGGACGAGCGCTGACGCGAGCAACGATCGCGAAAGCAGCCCCTCCCGTGCGCATTCCTGCACAAATTTCTCCTGCCAAGCGGCAAACGCGTGAGCATCCGGACTGTCAGCGGTGCGTTCCAGGTGCAGGAGGCCTTCCTGGGCGCATGCGAGTGCAAAGGCGGAGCTGGCCATTCCGGCGAGTTGCCGCAGCGAAGCTCGCGGGAGCCGATTCCCTTCCGGAGAGGCTTCGATGATCGTCTCCCAAAGGAGACCTTCCTGCAGACGGTTGAGGAGGATGCGCTCCTCCCGGCCTTCGAGTTGAAGGCGGCTCCAAAGCGATTCGCTCCACTCGCTCCAGGTGTGTACGGGTGGAGACTCCCAGGCACGCAGGCCGCGATGACGCTGTTCGCGATTGAAGTACGCCCGAAGCTCCCCAGCAGCCCGGGGATTGGGTAGAAGTACCGTTTCGCCGGCGTGTAGCAGGGCGAGCAAACCGGCGGTATAAAGGGCTTCAGCCACACCTCCGTTATACCGTGAACTTCACCGAATCTTCGCTTTTTCGAGATTGCAAACCGTGGAAAAGGTGACTCAGAATGCCCAATTCGGGAACGTTACAGCCTATAGGCGCGGCGCGCGAGATTGGTGGTGAGGTCTTGGAGTGTTTCCAAGGCCTCGTCTTCATCAAGACGATGCTCGGCGACAAGCCGGGCAAGAAAGGAGGAGTCGACCCGGCGCGCGACGTCGTGGCGTGCGGGAATGGAGAGAAAGGCACGCGTATCGTCGTTGAAACCGGCGGTGTTGGCAAAACCGGCAGTCTCTGTGGTGAGCTCGCGGAAGCGCATCATGCCCTCGGGGCTATCGCTGAACCACCAGGGCGGCCCAAGGCGCAGGCAAGGGTAATGGCCGGCGAGCGGCGCGAGTTCGCGGGAATAGGTGGACTCGTCGAGGGTGAAGAGAATGAGGGTAAAGCCGGGTTCGTTGCCAAAACGGTTTAGCAGTGGCCGCAGGGCGTGCACGTAGTCGATGGCTGCCGGGATGTCGGCACCCATGTCGCGGCCAAACTCCCGGAACAGCGGCCCGTTGTGGTTGCGGACGCTGCCGGGATGAAGTTGCATGACGAGGCCGTCCTCAAGACTCATGCGAGCCATCTCTGTGAGCATCTGGGCGCGGAAGAGTTCATGATCTCCGGGAGAACCTTTGCCTGCAAGGATCTTGTCGAAGAGGGCAGCGCATTCGGATTCGGAGAGGTCGGCGGTGCGGGCGGTCGGGTGGCCGTGGTCGGTAGCGGTGCAGCCGAGGCCGCGGAAGCGCTCGCGGCTTCTGCGGAGAGCCTGGAGGTAGCCGGTCCAGGTGGAGGTGTCTTCGCCGGTTTGAGTGCCGAGTTGGGCGAGATTGGCTCCGAAACCCTCGAAGTCTGGATCGACAACGGCATCGGGGCGGAAGGTGGGCAGGATACGGCCGCCCCAGCCGGAGTTACGCACGGCGGCATGGGCCGCGAGTGTGTCTGATGCGGAGTCTGTGGTGGCGAGGACCTCGATCCGGAAGCGGTCGAATAGGGCGCGGGGGCGGAATTCGGGCGTGGCGAGCTTTTCGGCGATGGTATCGAAGTAGAGGTCGGCCGTATAGGCGGTGAGCCGCTCGTTCAGGCCGAAGAGCTCCTGAAAGGCGTAGTCGAGCCAGAGCCGTGTGGGCGTCCCGCGAAAAAGGGTGTAGTGCGCGGCGAAGATGCGCCAGACGCGGCGTGGGTTGCGGATCTGCTCGGCACCGATCTCCAGATCCTCGAGGCGAACGCCCTGGCTGTAGAGCATGCGGAAGACGTAATGGTCGGGTTGAACGAAGAGCTTGGCGGGGTCAGGGAAGGGATCGTCTGTAGCGAACCATCCGGCCTGGGTGTGCCCGTGCGGGCTGAGGATGGGCGCGTGACGCACGGTGTTGTAAAGGCGGCGCGCGATGGCGCGGGTGTCCGGGTCGGCGGGAAAGAGGCGGTCGTCGTGGAGCAAGGCCATGGTTGTGTTCCTCCCTGCGGTGAGACGTGTGGCCGCCGTTCGGGGCGGTCGGCAGAAAGGCGGCCGCCAGACTGTTATGGGTGGGGGCAAAGAACAAAGTCAAGTGGAGGTGGATGGCTGCGAAGGATTCCCACCCGGAAACGAGTCACGTCTGATGGTTAGCAGCCCCATACAAGGGATCAGCAACGCGGGGACGAGCATTGCGAGCCGGAGGGATCCGGTGCGCGTGGATACCAAGCCCATCAACCAGGGAAAGAGTGCCGCGCCGAGACCGGAGACGGCAAGGATGGTGCCGGCGGTTCGTGCGGGTGGCTGCAGCCGGAGCAGCAGGGCAAAGGTCGAGGGAAAGATCGGTGCCAGTGCAAGTCCGAGCAGGATGCAGGTGAACGAGAGCGAAGCCGCGCTACCAGAGACTGCGAGCGAACCGATGAGCAGGAGGCAGAGCAGCAGGCTGGCTTGCTGGACGGCTCGCTCCGGGTAGCGGCGCATCGCGAGCGAGGCGAGAGCGCGGCCGACGGTGAGGGCAGACCAGAGGATGACAAAGCCGGATTGACCGCCGATCAGGCTCGCGCCTGTAACGCCCCCGGCGAAGCGCAGGGTAAAGGTGGTGAGCCAGGCGGTAAGGCAGGTTTCCAGGCCACCATAGAGGAAGAGCTGCGCGGCGAAGCGAAACGCCTCCGGACGGGCAAGGGGGCGGGGAAGGGATCGGTTTTCAGC
>CAXTUW010000049.1:0-14331 GCA_964247595.1 uncultured Acidobacteriaceae bacterium
TCCCCCAACTAAAAAACGGCAGCCTACGCACAACAGATGGCACCGTCGGTATCGCCGCCACCGGCCACCTCAACGACGTCGCACTACAACGCATCCTCACAACTCTCCCAGAAGGCACTTGGGAGCTACTCTGTCATCCCGGCTACAACGACCCCGCCCTCGCCGCTACCACCACCCGCCTTCGCGCAACCCGCGAGATTGAACGCCGCGTTCTCCTAGCTGTACTTCTCCCTCAAACCTCATCACCTCAAACCTCGCACCTCAATAACACCCCGAACAGTCTCGAGCACGCCTCACAAAACAACTCTCCGCACCGTCCGCCTGTAGAACTCATCCATTACGGCAGCCTCTGAAAATCCGTTTCTCACGAACAACCAACAACCCACAACCGCTTCACCCGAGACCTCAACGATGAAGATCGGCATCACCTGCTACCCCACCTACGGCGGCTCCGGCGTTGTCGCCACCGAGCTCGGCATCGAGCTTGCCGCCCGCGGCCATCAGGTCCACTTCATCACCTACTCGCAGCCCTTCCGCCTCACCGGCCGCGAGGGCAACATCTTCTACCACGAGGTCCCGGTCTCGAACTACCCGCTCTTCGAGTACCCGCCCTACGACCTCGCCCTCGCCACCCGCATGGCCGAGGTCGCCGAGATCTACGCCCTCGACCTCCTGCACGTCCACTACGCCATCCCACACTCGGTCTCGGCGCTCCTTGCCCACGACATGCTCGCCGCCCGTGGCATCCGCCTGCCCTTCATCACTACCCTGCATGGCACCGACATTACCCTCGTCGGCCTCGACCGCTCCTACCTGCCCATCACCCGCTACGGCATCGAGCGCTCCGACGGCGTCACGGCCATCTCCGCGCATCTCCGCGAGCGCACCGAAGCCGCGTTCGGCATCACCCGCCCTATCGAGGTCATCCGCAACTTCGTGAACTGCGATGTCTACGTGCGCCGCCCCGAGCTCGTAGCGCAGCAGCGCCCCCAGTACGCCGCGCCTGATGAACGCCTCCTCGTCCACCTCTCCAACTTCCGCCCTGTCAAGCGCGTCCTCGATGTGGTCGAGGTCTTTGCCCGCATCGCGAAACAGCTTCCCGCCCGCCTGCTGATGGTCGGTGACGGCCCCGACCGCTCCGCAGCCGAGTACCTCGCCAAGCACCACGGCGTGCTCGACCGCTGTCACTTCGTCGGCAAGCAGGAAGGCGTCAATGAGCTGCTACCGCTCGCCGACCTGATGCTCATGCCCAGCGAGATGGAGAGCTTCGGCCTGGCCGCGCTGGAGGCCATGGCCTGCCACGTGCCCGCTGTCGCCACGCGCGTGGGCGGCGTACCAGAACTCATCGACGACGGCGTAAACGGCCTGCTCTTTCCCGTCGGCGATGTCGAAGCGATGGCCACTGCCGCCACAACCCTGCTGCGCGACGACACGAAACTCGCAGCCATGGCCGACGCCGCCCGCGCCACCGCCCAACAAAACTTCTGCGCCACCCGCATCATCCCGCTCTATGAAGCGTTCTACGAGCAGATCATCGGGTAATCCACTTCTACAACTGGGCACTTGTTCTGTTTGTTGTCATTCCCGAAGAGAATCTGCGTCTCTCCGCCCCTGGAACCAAACCCAGCAATGCCCCTCAATGTTCCACGACCACGACAAGCAAGCATTCCACCCCCGAAAAGCCTATCCTCATCCACAAGCGCCGCAGCGCCTCGGGGAGAACGTGTATCTATGAAGACCAGAATTTTGCGACCGGTGCTCCCGTTTCTCGCGCTGCCGCTGCTGACGGCTTCCGCTCTCGGCCAGACCACCGGCGTCGCCCACCCCGCCACCGATGACGAAACAGCGGTTGTCACACAGTCCCAAACCGATCACTACGTCAAGCCCTCACATGCCAGTGCGGCGCGATCCACTACGCCCGTTGTCGAGGTGCAAACGCAGACGACGGTGACGGAACCGCGCAGCTACCCGGCAACAGACGCCAGTTATCCCGCCACGGGACCCGTGCCCGTCGCTGCAGCTCCGCCTGCTGTCCAACCCGCGCCCGCCCTCATCGAGCGCCGCCCCCTGCCTTATGCCGCCGCCAACGCGGCCCCGGCAAGCTGCGTTCAGACCGCAGGCGTGCGGTCCGAACACCGTGAGCTCGGCGAAGACGAAGGCATTGTGCTCACCGTGCCCGACTACCCGCACGAACTCCGCACCGGCACCATCCTGAAGGTTCGCCTCGACCAGACCATCTCCACCGAGGAGACCCATGTGGGCGCTCGCTTTTCCGCGCAGTTGCTGGCCCCGGCCGGCCACTCGGGAGAGGTGATGCTGCCTGCCGGCTCCACGGTCCTCGGCCGGGTCACCAAGGTCCATGGCGGCAAGCGCATCACCGGTGCCGCCACCCTGCGGCTGCAGCCCGAAACCGTCAACCTGCCTGATGGCACCAGCTATCGTCTGGCCGCTACGGTCTCCGGCCTCGAAGGTTATACCGACTCCAAGGTCACCGGAGAGGGCACCATCGTCGCCAAAACCCATCCCGAAATCGATGCCGCTGCCCTGGGCCTCACCACCGGCGCGGCTGCCGTCACCGGAGCCGTGGTCGGCGGAGGTGTGGGCGCTGCCGTCGGTGCGGGCATCGGTGCCGGCGTCGGTACCTACCTGTGGCTCAACCGCGACCACCAGGAGACGCTGCCCTCCGGCACCGGCCTGCTTATCTCGCTCGACGAACCCCTAACGGTGAATCCGCGTTAAGTTACAAGCTCAACGAGCCGGCATCCTGAGCGCAGCGAAGGACCTCCCTATTCCGCTCGGAGCTCCTCATCTGCCTACATACAAGGGATCCTTCATTACGTTCAGGATGACGGCAAAGTTTAGGAAGTCGGCTCAAGCTGCTCCACCGCAGCATGGACCCAAACTATCGCATCACCTGCGCTAACAAACGCTTCCAGTTTTTCTGATTTCGCCGATAACTCTTTTTCAGGTCCTCCAGCGCCCTTTGGAAGTCATGATTCTCCGTCATCCCACGCCAGGCAGGATTGATGCTGAACCAGGGATAATTCTCATTGCCGAGATAGATAGCCCGCCGCAGCCAGTGCAGCGCCTCACTCGCATCGCCTTCCACAGCGAAGTAAGTCGCGAGCCGATAGGCCATCTCACTATCGGCCTCCGCCGCGCCCAGCACATCCTCCAGAATAAAATCCGCAGCCCGCTTACGATCCCCTAACTGCACATAGCACATCGCAATGGTCGGAAACACGATCCGCATCGAAGCGTCATCGCGAATCACGCCTTCCAGCGTATCGATCGCCTTGGATAACTGGCCCAGCCGCATCTGCTGATAGCCGTTGGAAATGCGTAACAAAGGCTGACGCGGTTCCAGCGTCAGTCCTTTCTCGATCTCATCCGCGGCTAACTCCAGCTGATTCTGGTACTGGTACACCCGGGCGCGATGGTTGTAAATCAAAGCCGCATTACTCGGATTTAATCGCAGCGAGATGCCGAATTGATCCAGCGCATCCGGATATAAGCCATCTAGCCGCAGGGTGATTCCCGCCACCAGGTGCACATTCCAGTCATTACCCGCATCCTGCAGCAGATGTTCAATCCCATGCCGCGCGCTCTCTTTCTCCCCGCGCGAGAGCAACATGTACACCCGGTATAGGTTCGCCTCCACTGAAGCCGGATCCCGCTCCAGTGCCTTATCAAACGCCCGCCGCGCCTCCAGCACATGCATCTGCCCGCCCAGCCCATGGCGCGCATACTGCAGCTGCGTGATGCCCAGCCCCGTCCACCCCGGCGCATAGTCCGGATCGCGTGCCGTTACCTCTTCAAACAGCTGCCGCGCCCGGTCCAACTCATCCCGGCTGCCGGTGCGCGTCATAAACGACGACAACAACGCCCGTGCTCGGAGGTAATCCTCTGAGGCCGCATTGCCAAGCTTCGCCAGCCGCACCCCATCATTCTTCAGGTTGCCCTGCAGCGCCCCCACCCCGCGCAGCTCCGCAAACACCTCATCGCAGATCTCCGTCTGCACGGAGATCAGATCGAAGCTGGCCACGCTGATCGACCCGCCCGTGCGCACGCTCTCACCCTTTACATCCAGCAGCTGCCAGTTCAGATCAAATCCCTTCTCCGAACGCAGGAAACTGCCTGCCAGCACAAAGTCCACCAGCAGCTTGCGGCCCAGGCTCAGTGGATCCATCCCCTTGCTGCCCAGGTTCATCAGCGAGCTAGAAGGCCGCACCACCAGCGACGGCACCTTCGCCAATCGCGCCCCCAACGCATCGGCCAGGGCCGAGCCGTAGAAGGGCGTCGCATCCGTCTGCCCCAGGCTTCGGAACGGCAGCACCACAATGGTGGTGCGCCGGTCCGTCTCACTCGGGCTTGCATCACGAAAGCGCTCCGCCAGCATCGATAGAATGCCTGTCGTCCGCTTCTCCTCCTCCGGCGTGTTGAGATCCAGCCGCTGCTGTGCGGCCATAAACGTCGCGCCCTCGCCCGGCATCACAGCCACATCCAGCCGCAACGACTTCAGGATCGTCCGCAAACCCTCTCGCACATCCGCCGCACTCGCGTAGCGTTCCGAGGGTTGCTTCTCCAGGCAGCGCATGATCACGCTCTCCAACTCCACTGGAATATCCGGCACGATCTCCCGCATGCGGGGTGGTGACGCGAACTGGATCGCACGAACGCTTTGCAGGTCCGGCGCATCCGGCCGGTGAAACGGATGCCGGCCCGTTACCAGCTCATACAGCAGCAGACCCAGCGCAAAGATATCGCTGCGCACACTGCTCTGCCCGGTTACAAACTGTTCCGGGGCCATGTAGGCGATCGTTCCCCCGCGTGCCGTGTAGGTCGCATCCGGCAACGCCGGCTGGATCGCCTCCGTGGGGCTGGACGGATCGAACTCGACCTGCTCCCGCGTCAGCTGCCTTGCCAGGCCAAAGTCAAGAATCTTAATCAGACCGCCATCGGTCAGCATCACATTGGCCGGCTTCAGGTCGCGATGAAAGATGCCTAGATTGTGCGCCGCCTGTAGACCGTCAGCGATCTGCATACCGCTTGAAAGCACCAGCTGCACGCTCGCCGGGCCCTCGGCGATCACCTTGTCCAGGCTCTTACCCGGAATGTATTGCATGACGATGTAGGCCTCATCGTCTTCCTCGCCTACCTCATAGATCGCGCAAACATTGGGGTGATCGATCGCCGAAGCCAGCCTAGCCTCACGCAGCTGGGTCGCACGCATCTGCTCCGGCGTCTGCGATCCGCGTTTGAGCAGCTTCAGCACCACCGGCCTTTGCAGCAACGTGTCGTTGGCCAGAAACACAACGCCACTGCCACCCGAGCCGATCTTGCGGATGAACTCGTAGTGGCGAATCACGCGACGCTTCATAGCTGGCATTATCTCAGCCCAGGTTGTGTGATCTCTGTAAAAGCAGCCTAGGCCGCCTACAGACTCCAACGGCTACGCTCATCCCTACCCGTTATCTCGACCGGAGCAGACCGCCCCTGTTCTCTGCGCTGCGCAGAGACCCCTCAATTTCACCTGCTTCATCCGACATAACCCTCCTGACCACCTCATCAGCTCCTGTCAACCAAAAAACGAATCTACCCTCAAATCCTCTCCGTATTGGCAATCTGATTTCCTCACCTCTCAGTCGCGGCACCAAGGCAGCGTTTCAGATACACCTGGCATCACAGAACATCAACTACGATCATTGCTTCACTCCTGCCATAACCGGATACCAGGGACCAAACGAACTGCATGACAGCAACAATCCTTTTGATCGACGACAACGCGGTGCAGGCCGCTACACGGCAAACCATCCTCAAGCGTGCCGGGTTCTTTGTGATCGCGGTACTGAGCCCTGAGCGCGCCCTGGAGCAGTACCGTAACGGCGAGTTCCCCGCGCCCATCGACCTCATCATCACGGACCACATCATGCCTGGTATGACCGGTGCTGTCTTTGTGCGCGAGGTCCGCAGCTTCGATCCCGAGGTCCCTGTACTCGTCATCAGCGGTCTTGCCGAAGCCGAAGACGAGTACGTCGATCTGGGTGTGCACTTCCGCCTCAAGCCGCTGCTGCCCGAGCATCTGCTCGCCAGTGTTCATCGCCTCGTGGCTGAGAAGTCTGCCGTCGCACCCGCTGAATAGCGGCTTACAGCACGGTCCGGTAAACGAGCCGGATGCCTCACCCGGCTTAGCGCCCGGCCCCTAAACCTGCGAGAATAGTGGGTGGAAGGAAGCCTCCGCGCATGCCTCATCCTATGCCTTCGTTCGGCAGCTTTGCCCTGCTGCTGGCTCTTGCTCTCAGTGCCTACTGTCTCTTCTCCGGCGGCGTTAGTCTGTGGGCCATCGCGCACGGCCGCCAACTCGCCGTTGCGCCCGAGAACCTCCGCGAAACCTCCCGCCGCGCCGGCCTGGCCAGCTTCATCGCGCTCTCCTGCGCCGCCTTCGCTCTCATCTGGGCCGCCTACACCAACGACTTCTCCGTCGACTACATCCTGCACCACACCAATCGCGCGCTGAACCCGGTCTATAAATTTTCCGCGCTCTGGTCCGGGCAGGAGGGCTCACTGCTGCTGTGGGCCTGGCTGCTGAGCGCCTATGGCTTCGTCCTGCGCCTTCGCCACAAGGTGGACATCACCCTCTCGGCCTACGCGTCTACGATCCTCGCGGGCATCCAGATCTTCTTCGTCATGCTGCTCGTCTTTGCCGCGCCGCCCTTTGCCATCGTCGCTGGCGGCGTAAGCCCGGCGGACGGCTTCGGTCTCAACCCGCTCCTCCAGTACCCGGAGATGGTCATTCATCCGCCGATGCTCTACCTCGGCTACGTCGGCTTTTCCGTACCCTTCGCCTTCGCGCTCGGTGCCTTGATGATGCGCTACCCCGGCGAAAAGTGGATCCACATTACACGCCGTTGGACCATGGTCACCTGGCTTTTCCTCACCTGCGGCATCTGCCTGGGCATGCACTGGGCCTATGCCGTGCTCGGCTGGGGCGGCTACTGGGGTTGGGATCCGGTTGAGAACGCCAGCCTGCTTCCCTGGCTCGCTGCCACCGCTTTTCTGCATTCCGTCATGATGCAGGAGAAGCGCGGCATGATGAAGATTTGGAACGTCTGGCTCATCTTCACCACCTTTATCCTCACCGTGGTCGGCACCTGGCTCACCCGCTCCGGCCTGGTGCAGTCCGTGCACGCCTTCGCCGAAAGCGCCATCGGCGCCTGGTTCGCCGCCTTTCTCGTGCTCATCTTCTGCGTCTGCCTGTTCACCTTCTTCCGGCAGAAAGACCACCTCCGCTCCGAGAACCACCTCGAATCCCTCGTCTCCCGCGAGTCCAGCTTCCTCTTCAACAACCTCATCCTGCTCGTCTCCTGCTTCACCGTCCTCTGGGGCACCTTCTTTCCCATCCTCAGTGAATATGTTCAGGGCTCCAAGGCCACCGTCGGGCCGCCATTCTACAACCGCGTTATGGTGCCCATCGGACTCGGCCTCATCGTCCTCACCGGCGTCGGCCCGCTGCTCGCCTGGCGCTCCACCTCGCTCCGCGCGCTGCGCCGCAACTTCGTGCTGCCCTGCGCCACCGTACTTCTTACTGCCGCCGTGCTGATAGCCACCGGTCTCCATCCCTGGGCCGAGGATGACCCCACCTCCTCCCTTTACGCGCTCGTCTGCCTCTCCCTCTCCGCCGGCGTCATCGTCGCTATCTCCTCGGAATTCCTCCGCGGTGCCAATGTGCTTCGCGTCCAGACCGGCCGCAACCTCTTCAGCTCCGCCATCCTGCTCACCCGCCGCAACACCCGCCGCTACGGCGGCTACCTCATCCACTTCGGCATCGTCGTCATGTTCATCGGCCTCGCCGGCTCCGCCTTCAACACCAACGAAGAGCGCTCGATGAGTGCCGGCGACACCATCCAGCGCGGTGCCTGGCGGGTCGTCAGCCAAAGCGACTCCCAGGACTCAAACGGCAACTACGACACCGACTACGCTCTGCTCGACCTTTATCACGGTGACAAAAAGATTACCCAGCTCACCCCCGAGCGCCGCGTCTACTTTCCTGGCACCGACCACCAGCAGGCCTCCACCGTCGTCGCCATCCACTCCACCCTCGCGCTCGACGTCTACGCCGTCTTTGAAGGTCGAGATCAGCAGACTGACAAGCCCATCATCAAGATCTTCCTCAACCCGCTGGTCAACTGGATCTGGATCGGCGTGGGCATCGTCATCTTCGGTACCGTCATCGCGCTTGTACCTTCGCTCCAACCCGGCGCGCAACGCTTGACCGTTCCCTCCACGGAACTGTCATCTCGACCGAAGGCGCGAAGCGCCGCAGCGGAGAGACCCGCAGTCGCCGTAGCCCGCACCCGCACCGAGGCCGGCCATGCCTAACACTCAAAACTCTCCCACTCCAAACTCAAGACTCAACGAAACCCCCTCAAACCTCAACGCCTCAAACCTCAAACCTCGTTCAAACCGTCTTCGAACGGCCCTCCAAGCGATCTTGGTCTGCTTCATCGCTGTGACCATGCTCGGTGCCTCCGACCCCTCCACCCGCTTTGATCGCCTCGGCCATCAGCTTATGTGCACCTGCGGCTGCGGCGAGATCCTGCTCGAGTGCAACCACGTCGGCTGCCCCGTCTCCGCCCCCATGATCACCGAGCTCCACAACCAGATCGCCGGCGGCGGGCAGAATCGCGGCATCCTGGACTGGTTTGCCGCCAAGTACGGTCCCATCGTCCTGGCCGCCCCCATCCGCGGCGGTTTCGACCTCGTCGCCTGGATCATGCCCTTCGCCGTCCTGGCCCTGGGGATCGCCGCTGTTTTCTACTTCATGCGCCTCTGGAAGGGAAAGCACCTGCAGGCTGCCCTCTCCGGAACCGCCGGCCTGCCCAACTTTCCCGCCGCCCACACCGACGGCATGCGCGACCGTATCCGTCGCGAAACTACCTTCGAACCTTAATCCGCACAGCCTCGTGCAGTCGTAGAATGGGCGCACTGTCGCCATGACGCGCCTCGAGCTCCTCCAACTCGTCGTCGCCCGCGCCCGCTCCAACGGTCTCGACCTGCGCCGCTGGTATGTCTCCCGGCTTGGCTTGCCTTGGATCAGCGCCGACGCCGCCCTGGTTCTGCTCGATACCCAGCGCCGCTACTACGCTCTGCTCTTCTCGCACGAGTTCGCCTCGACCTTCTGGAAGCCCGGCAGCGAAATCAGCTTCGAGATCCCCGCCGGCAGCTTTCAACGCCCCATGCCCGACGGCACCGTGCGCACCGTGCAGCGCAAATCCTTCATCCGCCGCTCCGCCCGCCGCGATGTCTGGCGCTACCACCTGCAGCACATGGCGCTCGCCGAAGAACCGCTCCGCTACCTGCGCAAGTACATGCACATCGAGGAGCAACTCGACCCCGAAATGGAAGCGGCAACCAAGCCTTCGGCGAAACACAAAAAACGCACCCACCGGAACGGAGCCGAAACTCCGAATCCCGCGCAGCCCTTGTCGTCGCAGACAGCCGGCAAAGAAGCCCCCAAAGTCAGGCCCCTTCCCACCGAGTCACCCGCCTTCCTGAAACGTCCCTACCCCGGCTCGGTGCGCACCATCTAAACAGCATCGGCCGCCGCATAACTGCAGCCCTTGCTTTTTGCTGTCATCCCGAAGGGAATTTGCGTCTCATCGCTTCCGCACGCCCGCGCTTTTGCTTTCTGTCATTCCCGAAGGGAACTTGCGTCCGCTCATAGCCACAGGCTGTCACGATAACCAACTTGAGGCTGTCACGGTAACCAACTTGCCTTACGCCCCGCCCGTCATCTCCCGCAAAGCCTTCTCCGCCACCTTGCGATCCTTCGATACCGGATCGAGCCCCAGGCACTGCTTGTACTCCGACTCCGCCTCATCCAGTTTTCCCAGCTTGCGTGCCGACTCCGCCAGCGCCAGATGCGCCGCGGCATCGGTTTTATCCAAAGTCACCGCATCCTTGGCGCGATCGTAAGCCCCTTTGAAGTTGCCATCGTTGAGGTAAAACCCCGCAACCTGCACATCCTCTTCCTCCCGCTCCGACGGGCTCTGCCGGGCTACAGGCGGCAGTTTGCGCCGCGTGCGATGCGGCGGGGGCGCGGCATCCGGATCCCCACCCGCAGTGTCGCCCGGCGGCTGATCGTGACTCGACGATGCACCGGCCTTGTCATCGCTGCTCGAACTCGAGCTGGACGAAGAACTGCTCGACTCCCCCGAGCTCCCCGCATCGTTTAAGGGGGGCTGCCCCGGCGCAGGCCGCTTGGCTGCCGGTGCCGGTGTACCGTCCGGTGAACCCGAATCCGTCTCACCCGGATAGGGAAACCGCTTCGCAGCCGGAGCTCCTGTACTGGCCGCTGCCGGCGCATTGGGGGAGACAGGCACCGCCGTTTCCTTCGATCCTGGAGCATGTGGAGGATTGGGACAGCGCGGGTCCATGGTCAGGTTCCCGTATGCGTCCTTCACCAGCTGACAAAGATCCTCAGAGGACGAGGGCGAAGCGGGTGCCTGCGCCTGCACCGCACGCAACGATCCACCCACCAACACCGCCAGCCACACCCCTCGCCGCAAATGATCCATACAGACCATTAGACGGCAAACTCACCTTCTTGCAAACACTCGAGAGAGTACCCCGCCGCTACACGCGCCTTCCTTTGCGTTCGTCTGCCGCTCACTCCCCCGCCGACCACCCTTTGCTATACTCCCGCCCATGCCGCGCACACCCAAATCCCCTCATCGCTCGACACCTCGAACCTCGCGCCTCAACAAGACCCGCACTCCGCCCCGCCTCGTCGTCCGCTCCTCCGCCATCCACGCCGCCGGCTGCATCTCGCTCGATCCCATTGCCGAAGGCGACATCATCGCCGAGTACGACGGTCCGCGCATCCCCAAAACCGTCGCCGACGAGCGCTACGGCGGCCGCCCCGTCACCTACCTCTTCGGCTTCGGCGAAGAGGATTACGTCATCGACGGCTTCTCCACCGCCATGTTCATCAATCACTCCTGCGCCGCCAACTGCGAGACCGAGGAGCAGGACGAGCGCATCTTCATCCGCGCCCTCCGCGCCATCGCCCCCGGCGAGGAGCTCGTCTACGACTACCACCTCTACGACTCCGACCTGGACGACGAGGCCCCCTGCCACTGCGGCGCAAAAGACTGCCGCAGCACCATGTACTCCGAAGCGGAGTTGGCCCGCAGGGCCAAGCTGCTCATACGAACAAAGGGCCTGAAACAAAGCTCAGCAGGAGCGCTATTCCGCGTTGATCTGCCATAAGCGGCATCCATTTTTGATTCGACACAAACCCAGGTGCCCCATTCTCACAACAGCTTCACCGTCGCCCGTAACGGAGTACAGCAATATTATAGATACTTCTTGACAACTCCCACACGGAGGAGCATTCTTCGCTTAGTCTGCGGTCGCCTTCTGTCGAGCTTCTTACCTAGAAAGGCTGTACGCATGTATAAAATCATTCGTTCCGTTCTTTTCGTCCTTCTCTTCACACTCGCCGGTCAGCGAACTCGAGCTCAATGTATTGTGCCGAGTCATACCCAGCAGATTACATGTCATTCTAATGGCTGCTCCGATGGACAACAATTTTTGGTCGGACCTACGGGCTACTCTGGATATAGTCAGATACACACACAGTTTGATTGTTGTGGCGTAACTTACAATATCCAAGCAGCGAGTGTAATGTCTTGTCAAACCGCCAGCTTGCGCGATCCCGCGCTGCATCAAAAGCTAATCCAGCTAGCTCAATCACATCTTGTATTCGTCGCAAAATGTAATGGTGCCTACGAGATGCTTCGAGCCCCACTCAGATCGATGGTAGCTCCAAGCCAGATTGATCTTGACGACACAACTGCAAAAATAGCCCTAACTCTCTAACTCAATATGAGAGGCGAACGCATGACGAGATTATGCTTGTTGGTTTTACTGCTGAGTCTGTCAGGAGGAGGCCAAGCTTCCTCCACGACGGATCAAACTGCCACAACCCACACGAGTAAGAAGGAGGGCAATCATCCTATTGTCGAAAATCTTCCTGTGCGTCAGCTCCAATTTGGAACGCCTGTCCAGGTCGAGGCCGTTGAGGCATACCCTGCAATGCTACTGCCTATACCCTGTACCGCAGACGGAACGGCTTTTTTAGCGATGCTCGTACCTCCCTCAGCCCGTACTGAGATTTATGCCATTCGAGGCAAGCAGGCCTCCGTAGCTGCGGGTGATAAGATTCCCGAATTGCGTGACGTTGTTATCGAGAACTTCTTTCCTTCTGAAACCGAAATAGCTTTTCTAGTGCGCGGTACACCTTTAAAAGAGACAGCTGATACTCAGCCTCGCGCGGACACTCCCCAGCGTCCTCAATCAAGCTTCGCTGCAATTTTTGATCGTTCTGGCAAATTTAAACAACTTACTGCATTACCAGCTAATATGTCCTTCTCCAGTATCGGTATCCTGAATGCGGGAGATCTAATCGTAGCTGGGCTTGGTATCACCAACCAGACTCCGCGCCTCCTTATACTTAGTTCGGACGGAAAGATCGAGCGTGCAATAGATCAGCCTCTGCCAGCTGCTGCGCGCAGCGGCGGGTTCAGCAGTGTTTTAGCCGCTGCTGCAACTCAGTTTGTCTCTCACGGGGACCAAGTACTCGCGTGGCGGGTCGAATCAAACGACCCCGTCTTGGAGATTGGCCCTGGACCAGCAGTTCGTGAGGTGCGGTTGACTCTCCCGAAAGGCGCTGTGATATCGGACATGCTCTCTTCCGGCAGTAAAGACCCATGGATCGTTCACGCAGTCGCCTCGAAGTCGGAACAGGATCCAAACCACTCCATCACAGACCGCGGCGTGTATTACGAGTTATCTGCTTTGGACGGCAGCCTGATTCGAGAGCTGAAATTCTCCGATCCTTCTATTGGGGCGCTGGCCTGCAAAATAAGCGATCATTATGTCAGTTTCAACACCAACGACAAAAAGCAGCTTCTTGAATATCGAGCGCAGTAGAGCATACCTAGTTCCTCTATGCGCACAACGACTTAACTACATTTAGTCGTATGTCCGACGGTCTGATGTAGATTAAACCTGTTGAATAGTTTTAGAACTTGGTCAGTAAGCGGGGCTGATCAAAGCCGGTTCCATTAGCGGTAGAATCAGACCTGCCCGATGGTCTACCAGGTTCTAGCCCGCAAGTACCGCCCGCTGCGCTTCGCCGACGTCGTCGGCCAGGACCACGTTACGCGCACGCTGCTTAACGCGCTCGCGCAAGACCGCATAGCGCACGGCTACATCTTCTCTGGCCACCGCGGCATCGGTAAAACCACCATCGCGCGCATTCTGGCCAGCGCCCTCAACTGCCAGAACCCGATCGGCAGCGAAGCTCGCCCTTCCCCGGAACCCTGCCTGGTCTGCAATTCCTGCACGGAAATTCGAGCCGGCAACGCCGTCGACATGCTCGAAATCGATGCCGCCACCAATCGTGGCATCGACGAGATCCGCGAGCTGCGCGATGCCGCCCGCTACCGCCCCGCCCGCGACCGCTTCAAGATCATCCTGCTCGACGAGGCGCACCAGATCACCGATGCCGCCTTCAATGCCCTGCTGAAGACCCTCGAAGAACCACCCGAGCACATCGTCTTCATGATGGCCACCACGCAGCCCGAGGACATCCCGCAAACCATCCGCTCGCGTTGCCAGCACTTCAGCTTCCACGCCGTTAAGCTCGACGACATCGTCGGACAGCTGCGCCTCATCTCCGCCAATGAAGCCATCGATGTGGACGACGCCACGCTGGGCCTGCTGGCCGAGGCCGGCGACGGCTCCATGCGCGACGCACTCTCGATCATGGACCAGGCCATCGCCTCCGCCCCTTTGATCGAGGGTGGGCGTCCGCACGTCGAGCTCGCCGAGGTGCGCTCGCTCATGGGCGCGGTCTCAAACGTGGTGTTTGAGGAGATCCTCGCCGCCGTCCATGCGAACGACTCCGCCGCCGTTCTCCATACCCTCGGCAGCCTGCTCGATGCCGGGAATGGCGCGCAACAGATTGCCCGCCAGTTCGTTCGCTTTCTGCGCAACTGCGTCGTTGCCAAGATCACGAATCTCGCTCTCGAAGCCGACGCCACCGGCATCGCCGCGGAGCTACTGCAGATCTCCACCGAGGAACGCCGCCGCGCCGCTCGCGCCGCCGCCAACTTCTCGGAGGAAGAGCTCTCACGTTTCCTCTCCATCCTGCTACGCACCTTCGACGACCTCGGCTATCGTCAGGAGCAACGCCTACACCTCGAACTCGGCCTCCTGAAGCTCGTGCACATGCAGCGCCTCGTACCCATCGAGGAGCTGCTC
>CAXTUW010000050.1:0-12606 GCA_964247595.1 uncultured Acidobacteriaceae bacterium
CTCCTGCGGAGGGGGTGCGGGCTGCCGGAGGGGGTTTGCTCCGGAAGAGCAGGCCGCTGAGGCCAACCAGGAGCAGCAGACCGGCCATCGCGAGTGTGGGCTTGCGCCAGCCGAAGCGCGGCAGCAGCGCAGCGACGAGCAGACCGGTGGAAACGGCACCGAGGCTCCAGAAGAGATTAATCAGGGCCAGGGCTGATCCGGTATGCGCGGGGTAGCGGCGACCGGCGAGGATGTTGGTGCCCGCGATGATTTCGCCTAGCCCGAAGCCCGCCAGGAGCAGGGCCGGGAGAGCGAAGCGAAGGCCGTGCGCAAAGGCGAACGCGGTGAAGCCGAAGGCAGCAAGCAGATGGCCGGCGAGGATGCCGAAGCGCAGGCGGGGTGGGACGGCGATGCCGCCCAGAAAAGCTCCGGTGAACTTGGCGAGCAGCAGAAGGCCACCCCGCCCATCGCTCAGGGACCACTCGTGGAGGAGTTGCGGGAGCAGAGGACCGAGCAGCACCGTGCCCAGGCCCGCGAGAAAGAAGCTGGCACTGAGAAGGGGCGCGGGTGGGCCCACATCCCGTCTTTCGAGATCGCGGGCAGCGGCGGGGCGTGTGTCCAGACGATTGTTGTGGAGGGGGCTCGCGGACGATTGGGTCGATGAGCTCATGGCGTGTGCGCCTCGCGATGCTACCACGCGCAAAGGAACCGTCCGGCGCGTACGTCTGCCATGCGTGCTCTCGCTATCATGGGAGATGTGAGAGCGAAGCTACAGTCTGGGTGGAGCACCGGGGGTTGTCTGTTGATTGTGCTGCTGGGCGCGACCTTTGCCACTGGCATCCCCGGCTGCCGCAGTGGCGCAGACAAGGCTGAGACTCCGATCATAACGGCTGCACCGGGTTACTTTGTGCGGGGAAACATCGAAGGCCTCGACGTGAAAAGGGGAACGATTGCCCTGAATCATGAGGCTGTGCCGGGACTGATGCCCGCGATGACCATGGACTACAAGCTCGCGAACCCGACGGAGCTCGCGGAGCTGCACCCAGGCGACCGGATTACGGCGACCATGCTGGCCGACAAAGGCCCGAATGGGCCTACGAATTTGCGCCTGACGGAGCTTGTGGTGATCGCGCAGGCAAGGCCGGACTACAGGCCCGCGGTGCAATACCATGTGCCCGTAACGGGGGATGCGGTGCCTGATTTCAGGCTGCTGAATCAGGCGGACCACAGCATTGATTTGAAGCAGTTCCGCGGAAAGGTGGTGGCGATGACGTTTATCTACACGCGTTGTCCACTGGCCGACTACTGCCCGCGGATGAGCCGTAACTTCGCGCAGATAGACCAGGCACTGGCGACGGATCCGAAGCTATACGCAAACACGCATCTGCTGACGGTAAGTTTCGATCCGAGCTATGACACGCCTAAGGTGTTGCGGAGTTACGGTGGGGCCTATACCGGGCACTACTCCCAGGAAACATTTACACATTGGGACTTTGCGGCACCAAGTGTTGCCGAGCTGCCGACCATGGAGCAGTGGTTCGATGTGGGTGTGACATCCGGCGACGCCACGCAAGGCTTGCAGCACTCGCTGACGACCGTGATCTTCGGCAAGGATGGCAAGGTGTTGGCGTTTTACCCTAACAAGGACTGGACCGTGGATGAGGCCCTGAAAGTGATGCGCGCAGCCGCCGCGGCGTAGGTCGCGCAAGAATCGGAGAAGACAGACATGCCTAGAGTGACCCGTGTTACCGGAATTGTGTTGATCGTGCTGGGAGGCGTTTATTTCTTTATTACAGGAGCATCGCACCCTACGGCGCTGATTCCGGCGTTCTTTGGAATTGTGTTGTTGCTGTGCGGAGCGCTGGCCAATAGCCCTGACCCGAAGCGGGTAATGCTGTGGATGCACATCGCGGTGACGGTTGGTTTAATCGGCTTTCTGTTTCCCGGCTTTCGTGCGTTGCGGGCGCTGCTTGGGTCAACGACGCTGACACCGGGCAAGCAGACGGCGGCGATAGAATCGCTGGTGATGGCGGTTGTATGTGGCCTGTTTACGGCAGTTTGTGTGCGCAACTTTATCGCAAATCGCAGAGCACGACTGGCATAAGGGCTAAGAGGTACGGCTGCGCGCGGCGTACACTCAGGATCTATGAGTAGTTATGGTCACTCCAGTATGGGCGCGGGTGCGCCGCGTATGAGAGCTGTGGACGGCCCGGTACGCGGAACACGGGGTGCGGCTGCACCGGATGCGAAGAAACCGAAGCCCAAGTTCAGCGATGTCTGGCCGGAGATCAAAGAACTGGTGCGGCCACGCAAGGCGCTGCTGGCATTGGCGTTCCTGTTGATGATCGTCAATCGGGCCTCGTCACTGGTGCTGCCAATCTCATTCCGGCCCCTGATCGACCAGGTGTTCAATCACAAGCGCATGGATCTGCTATTGCCCATTGTGGGCGCGGTGCTGGGCGCGACCATTCTGCAAGGGCTGACCTCTTACGCCCTGACACAAACACTGAGCAAGGCGGGCCAGAAGCTGATCGCAGAACTGCGTGTGCGGGTGCAGGGCCATGTAGGCCGCCTCCCCGTGAGTTATTACGATGAGAACCGCACCGGGGCGCTGGTTTCGCGCATTATGAGCGATGTTGAAGGCGTGCGCAATATCATCGGCACGGGCGTGGTGGACTTCGTTGGCGGCGTGTTGACGGCCGTCTTTGCCTTTGCCTATCTGGTGCACTCAAGCGCGCGCATGACGCTGGTGACTTTTTTCATCATGATTGCGTTCGCGTCGGTGGTGCAGCGAGCGTTCAAGGTGATTCGGCCCATTTTTCGCGAGCGGTCGAAGATCAATGCTGAGGTCACGGGAAGGCTCACCGAATCGCTGGGCGGGGTGCGCGTGGTGAAAGGCTATCGCGCGGAGGCCAATGAGGCGCGGGTGTTTGGCGCGGGTGTCGAGCGGCTGTTGAACAACGTGATCAGCTCCTTGACCGCGCAGTCGCTCATGACGTTATCGTCTACGGTGATTTTGGGTGTCGTGGGAGCCGTGGTGATGTACATGGGCGCGCATCTGCATACTGCCGATAAGCTCACCACGGGACAGTACTTCAGCTATGTCATGTTGCTGGCCTTCATGACTGCGCCGATTGTGCAGCTGGTGTCAATCGGCACGCAGCTTACGGAGGCGCTCGCGGGGCTGGACCGCACGCGTGAGGTGCTCGCCGAGCGTGAAGAGGATGCGGAGCCGGCACGGAGCGCGGCACTGCCGCCGATTGTGGGCGAGGTGCGCTTCGAGGATGTGAACTTCGCCTATGTTGCGGAAAAGCCCGTGCTGCACGGCATCAGCTTTGAGTCGAAGCCAGGCACCGTGACCGCGCTGGTGGGTTCGAGTGGATCGGGCAAGTCAACCATCATCAGCCTTATCTGCGCGTTCCATACAGCGAACAGCGGGCGGGTGTTGGTGGATGGCATCGACTTGGCGACAGTGCAACTGGGGGCGTACCGCGAGCAACTGGGCGTGGTGCTGCAGGAGACATTCTTGTTCGACGGCACAATCCGTGAAAACGTCCTGTTCTCGCGGCCAAATGCCACATCGGAACAGTTCGAGGATGCTTGCCGCATTGCACGCGTGGATGAGTTCGCCGAGCGATTCGCGGAAGGGTACGAAACGATTGTGGGTGAGCGGGGGGTAAAGCTCTCAGGCGGTCAACGGCAGCGATTGTCGATTGCACGTGCGATCCTGGCGGACCCGCGAATCTTGATTCTTGATGAGGCCACGAGCTCACTCGACTCCGAGAGCGAGGCCATGATCCAGCATGGGCTGAGCTTCCTGATGCAGGGGCGCACGACGTTTGTCATCGCGCATCGGTTGTCGACTATCCGGCGTGCGGAGCGGATTCTGGTGATCGAGGCTGGGAGCATTCTCGAGCGCGGGACGCATGAGCAGTTGTACGCGCTCGAGGGAAGGTATCGCGAATTGTATGACCGCCAGCATGGGTTAGAGCGGAATCTCTTTCTGGCACCGGGCGAAGGCGATGTCGTGCCGGCGCTTGCGGACGCGGTTTAGAGTCCGGCCCTTCCCACAAACTTATGAACAGCTTTCATGAGATTCCAAGGTCATAACAGGTACTCCTGTGGTGAAGGACTCGTTCGTGACATATTGCTACAGAGAACGTCGCCATAGATCAAATAAAAGCAGGTTCTTCGCTGCGCTCAGGATGACAATTTGTGAAGTGGATGACAATTGTTTCAAGTGGACGACAAATGTTTCAAGTGGATGACAATTAGTGAAGTAGATGACAAGTTTGTGAAGTGGATGACAAGTTTGTGAAATCTATTAACGATTCACAACACTAGATTCTTGGCGATTGGCTTGGTTGGTTCACCAGCTGTCGCCATCACCCTCTGCCGAACCTCTGCTGCCACCACCTCCGGCGCACGATCGTTCATCACTCGAATCGCATCGTCCGGCTCTTCCAGCGTCGACAGCTGACTGCCCAGCAGCGCAGGGTTCATAAACGAATGCTGCCGCGCCGCTAAGCGCTTCTCCAGCATCTCCCGTGAAAGATCGAGCCAGACGAACACAATCGCCCCCGGCTCGATGCCCTTCGCCAGCGTTTCGCGATAATTTGCCTTCAGGGCCGAGCAGGCAAGGACGCCATGCTCGCCTTTCGCTACCCAACTCCGCATCAATTCGTTCAGCGCAGCGAGCCAAGGGGCCCGATCCTCATCCGTGAGCGGGATGCCTGCGGCCATCTTGGCCTTGTTGGCGGCAGTGTGGATGTCATCCGCGTCCGCGAAGATCTCGCCCATATCCTTCGCCAGTTGCACGCCGATCGTCGTCTTGCCCGAGCCTGTCACGCCCATCAGCACAATCGCATTCGGTACCGCTCTTTCGCTGCTCTCAACCACCGATACGCCCCTCATACGCCCAAAGCCCTAACCCAGGATTCGACACAAAAAAGATCTCCTCGCCCTCGACGTCGTTCCAGCCATCGCGCAACGTCGTTGGATCGTACTGCGCGGCATACTCCTCGAGATTGCCATAGGCATAGTGCACGCCTTCGATCTCTTTGCGGGAGAGGTGCCCCGGGCAATAGCGAATCGTGAAGCGCCCCTCGCTGGAGCCGTGAATCAGATGGGCCGCCGCACTCAGGTTGGCCGCCAGCTCCGGATCCCTCTCCGCCGCGACCAGAGCGGCCGGGGTGCCACAATAGCCGTACCGCCGAATCAGTGTATCGATTGCGCTGTCCTCGCCAAACTCACGCACTCCGGGTGCCAGCACAATCAACTCTGCACCGCCCGCCAACGCCATGCGCGTGCGGTACACACTCTTGTTGCCCAGCCAGGTTGACCGGAACTCATCCGGATCCAGATACACAACCGCTTTTTTTATCTCGCGCGGCAGACGCTGGAAGTTGCACTGCAGGCTCAATGCGGCAGCCTGCTCGAAGGCCTCATCCTCGTCGCTGATGAACAGGCCGCGCACCACCAGCTGGCCAATCTCATTCTTTGCCACCACCGTTTGCACATACACGATCGGCATGCCCCTTGCGAAGTGTTGGCTCGCGTAGCGCAGCACGCGCCGCACCGGCGTATCGACACGCCCCATCATGCGCTCCATGCCGTACACCGCGCCGAGGAAGTGCGAGCGGTGAATGCCCAGCGGCCCGCCTGTGCCGATTAGGATGTTTTTTACCCCATTGGCCATGCCCACAACCTCATGCGGCACCACCTGCCCGAGGCTCAGGATCAGGTCATGGCCGCCGTCGCGCAAGAGCCGGTTCACCTGCGCCGGCCAGGGATACCTCAGCTTGCCCTCTGATACCTCATGGAGAAACGCCCCCGGCACCTCGCCCAGCGCCACCACATCCTCACGCCAGTTGTGCACACGGAACAGCGCGCGCGGCGTGCGCCCGAACATACCGGTGATCTCGGCATCGCTCATCGGCTTATGTGTACCAAGCGCCGGCAGCACGTCGGTGAGCCGTTCGCCATAGAACTCCCACGCCAGTTCCGTCAACTGCCCGGCACGCGAGTGAAAGCGCGTGAAGTCAGGCGGGATCGCCAGCACCTTGCGCCGCGGCCCGAGTTTCGTGAGCGCCTCATGCAAACCGGCACGCAGCTCGGCGGCACTCATCTCCGTCGTCGTCGATCCATGGGCAAACAGGGAACTCATCGCGCGTTTAAACTTCTCCACAGCATACGCGCCCGGCACCATCAAATACTGTCACCCCGACCCTCTTTGCTTGTCATCCTGAGCGAAGTCGAAGGACCTGCTTTCGCCCCCGCCCCATTTCCCTCAGCGAACAACCTCACTCGTCCTTGAGCCCGCCTCTCGAAGCTGTTCTACTCAAACCTGATCCCATCATCCCGGAGCCACACTTGTCCTCCCCCGCCAACACCTATCCCAGCCTCGCCCTACCCGCCCAGATTCTCTCGACAGCCGAGCTCTTCAACGCCGTGCACGAGCTCGCGCCGCGGGTCGCCGTATTCGACTGCGACGGCACGCTCTGGTCCGGTGACGCGGGCTCCTCGTTCATGTGGTGGACTATGGAAAACAAGGTCCTCTCCCCCGAAAAGATCGCCTGGCTCGGAGACCGCTATGACGGCTACAGACGCGGCGAGGTCTCTGAACGCGGCATCTGCGGTGAGATGACGCAGGTGTATGCCGGCATCGCTGCCGCCCACATGCGCGAGGTCGCCGCCACCTTCTTTCGCGAGCGGATCGCGGAGCACATCTTCCCTGAGCTGCACGAACTCATCGCCAAGCTACAGGATCACGGTACGGAGATTTGGGCCGTCAGCTCGACCAACGACTGGGTTATTGAAGAGGGTGTCCGCCACTTCAACATCCCCGCCGATCGCGTCCTCGCCGCGCGTGTCGCCGAAGCGAACGGCATGGTCACCGACCGGCTTCTCGATGTACCCACCGATGAGGGTAAAGTCACCGCTCTGCGCAAGGTGGGAGTCACCGCACCGGATGCGGTCTTCGGCAACTCCGTGCACGATGCCGCGATGCTCGCCATCGCCCGCCGCGCCTTTCCCGTAAACCCTACACCTGCGCTGCTCGAACGCAGTGGTACGGAAGGCTGGCCGGTCTATTGGCCTGCGTCCGTACTCCCCTCGCTGTAGGCACTGTTCTCTCAGAGACTCACCCATAAGCATCGAGCGCCGTCATACACTGGGCATGAGGTGATACGGCCCATTCGCAAATTGAACGATGGCACGCGTGGGACAGCGAACAGGCCGATACGCCACGTAGTCGCAGGGCTGATCCTGCGCGGTGAAGGCGAGGCGCGCGAGGTACTGGTATGCCAGCGCCGCCCCGACCAGCCCATGGGCTCAAAGTGGGAGTTTCCTGGCGGCAAGGTAGAGTCCGGCGAGACCGCCGAAGCCGCCCTGGCCCGCGAACTGAACGAGGAATTGGGCATCACGGCCAGCATCGGCCGCCGGCTCACCACAGTACGCCATAGCTATCGCAATGGGTCCACGATCGAAATTCAGTTTTTCGTGGTTGACGACTTCAAGAGCGAGCTAGAGAATCGCATCTTCCTCGACATGCAGTGGACCTCGCTAAGCCGCCTGCCCGACTTCGACTTCCTGGCCGCCGATCTCACGCTGATCCGCGATTTAGCCGAAGGCAAGCTGCTGTAAGGGTTCCAAGAAGTTTGTCATCTTGAGTGGAGCGAAGGACCTGCTAGCTCTTGCCTCTCCCTGCGGAAATAACAGAAAGAAAATAAAGGAAATCACCCCCCCACACCCACCAACTGCCCACCCAACATCACCACGGTCAATAGAATCGTCAGTACCGTTAAAGTCCAGGCCACGATGTTGTAAGTCCGGCCATTGACCAGCGGTCCCATCAGGCTTTTGCGATTCACCAGCACCAACATGAACACCAGCACAAACGGCAGCAGCACCCCGTTGAGCACCTGCGACAGGATCGCCAGTTTGACCAAGGGCATCCGCGGCATCAGGATGATGGCCGCACCGATCACAATCAGCGACGTGTAGAGCCAATAAAAGACGGGCGCCTCACGGAATCGCTTGCTCAACCCCGACTCGAACCCTAACGCCTCGCAAACGGTATAGGCGGTCGACAACGGTAGGATCGAAGCCGCAAACAACGAAGCATTCAGAAGCCCAAACGCAAACAGCAGATAGGCGTAATCGCCACCCAGTGGCCGTAACGAAGCCGCCGCATCTGCTGCGCTGTCGATCGTGTGATGGCCGCTGGCGAACAGCGTCGCCGCGCACGCGATCACGATGAATGCCGCCACCACCACAGAAAACACGGAGCCCACAATCGCATCGGCCTGCGCATACCGCAGCTCGCCCTTACCCGCGCCCTTATCGACCACCGAAGCCTGCAGATAGAACTGCTGCCACGGTGCCACCGTCGCGCCGATCATACCCACCGAGAACACCAGGTAACTCGGCGTCTTCAGGTCCTGCAAACGCGGCAGGTGCAGCGTCTCCCGCACCGCGAAGCTCCAGTTCGGGTGCGCCAGCGCCGCCGTGATGATGTACGCGACATACAAAAACGACAGGAAGACAAAGATCTTCTCAAGCTTCTTGTAATCGCCGAAGACTACGAGACTCCACACCAGCACAGCCGCTAATGGCACGGTGATGTACTTGCTTAACCCGAACAGTTGCGTGCTGCTGGCGATGCCTGAAAACTCCGCCGTCACATCGCCCAGATTGCAAAGCACCAGCCCCATCATCAGGATGGCCGTAGTGCGCAGCCCGAACTCCTCGCGGATGAGCTCGCTGAGGCCCTTGCCGGTTGTTACGCCCATGCGCGCGGAGATCTCCTGCGCGAACGTGAGCATGATCGTCATCGGGATCATGGTCCACAGCAGGCCGTAGCCGAACTGCGCGCCCGCCGTGGCATAGGTGTAAATGCCGCCGGCATCGTTGTCGACGTTGGCCGTGATAAATCCTGGGCCCAACACCGCAAACACCAGGATGATGCTGTTCCGCCACCGCCTCCACTGCATACATCGCCACCGCGCTCATGATTCGGGGCAACACAGCGCGTTTGAGGCCGTGGCAAAACGCTTGTGAGGTCGCGCCCTTCCCCTAGACTAACCTGCCGCGTACTGTCATTTCAGCAGGGAACCTGCTTCTCATCTTCGTTTCTCTTTTGTCATTCCCGGACGGAATCCGCGTTTGCCCTTTGGAGCCATGGCCGTAAACGTTCCAAGATGCGCCCCACCTGCGCATCGTTGGAGTACCCATCGCGTACCGCCCGCCGATGCCCCGCCGCCGCTATCTTTGCCCGCGCCGCCTCATCCGGCAGATACCGCCGGATTTTAGCCGCACACTCTTCGATATCGGAGAAGAACACAGCCTCCTCATCCTCCACAAAGCGTTGCAGGTGCCCGGCCGAGCGCTCGGCCAGCAGAAATGCCCCGCATCCCGCAATCTCGAAGCTCTTGTGTACGAACTCATCCTGATTGGAGTGGGTGAGGAAACTCAGATTGATCTTGGATCGCCAGATCCCCTCGCGGTACGCTGCACCATGTAGTTCCGTGCCTGTATAGATCGCCTTCGTGACCTCGTCCGACAACTGCGCCCGCCACATCGAAGCCGCTCCCGAGATCACCACAGGAGCCTCGTACTCCTTCCAAATCCGGGTCAAGAACTGAGCCCGCTGATCGTAAGGTGTACCGATGAACGACACGCCGCGATCACGGTCCGCGTCACTCCATTCAGGCGGCGGCGGAAAGTGCAGCGTGGGCTCATATGCGGTCTGGATCTTGATCACGTCCCGCGCCCCATGCGCTTCATAGTCCTCGACGTTTCTGTCCCGCTGCGTGGCATGGAGATCGAAGTGCGGGATGCACTGCATATAGAGCCGCCAGCCCGGATCCCGTCGCGGCCCAAACGCGTTGTCGATCATGTAACTGACCGTGGCCACGCCCATCGCGCGCAACCGGTCCAACGTGCTTGGCTTTAAGGAGAGCAGCTTATCGGCCCAAAACACGTCGGGCCTTTCCCGCTCCGCCGCCGCGAGCACATCGCGGTTCAGCCGCTCGACCCATGGCCCCACCTGCAGCCGGTGCAGCACCTTACGCACGATCGCCTGCCGCGGCTCGTACGCGTAGGCATTCAGCGGAACGACTGTGTGCCCCAGCCGCTCCAACGCCCACAGCCGGTACAGCGACGAATCGTTTTCGGAAAGCCCCGACGCATACAAGATTTTCAACGGCGGTCTTTGCAACGATCCTGTCCTCTGCCTAACGGCTGTCATAGATCCGTCTGAGGCGACCCACCGTTCGGGAAGGGCACGGCTTCAGCCGTGCCGTAAGCACAGCAATACACGCGGGCTTCAGCCCCTGAGGTATGTTTGGTGGCGCTCCGGTCACCCCAGCGGCTAAAGCCGGTGCGCGGGAGATGCTTGCGGCACGGCTAAAGCCGTGCCCTTCCCAAAACAGTCTCACCACACAGGACCCTACCCTTCCCGCAACGCGGCGATTACCTGTTCGGCATGAATCACGCCCGCCACACGCCCGAATTGGTCCAGCACGGGTAGGGATTTCAGGTTGTACTTGTCGAATAACTCCGCTACCTCATCCTCATCCGCATCGAGCCCGCAGGTTACGTGCCGGCCTTCTGGGGCCAAGGACAGCACCGGCTTTGCGGCCTCCGCCAGCAGCAGCCGCGACATCGGCACAACACCGGCCAGATGATCCTGCCCATCGAGCAGGTAGACCTCGGTCACATTGTCCGGATCACCGGTAAACTCGCGCAACTCGCGGACTGCATCGGCCACCGTTGCCCGCGCTCGCAGGCAGAAGTAGTCTGTGGTCATCCGGCCGGCGGCCGAATTTTCCGAAAACTCCAGCAGACCTTCCACATCGTGCCGATCCTCCGGATCCATCTCCTTCAGGATGGCCTCGGAGTGCTCATCGGAGAGCTCCGCGAGGGCGTCGGCCGCGGCACCCGGATCCATCTCCTCCAGAATGTCGGCGGCCCGCTCCGAGCCGATGCCTTCGAGCAGTTCCTTCTGCAGCCGTGGCTCGATCTCCTCCAGCGTCTCCGCCGCGGTCTCCTCGGGCAGACTGATGAACACGGCCTCCCGCTCGGCCGGGGCAAGCTCTTCAAGGATCTCGGCGATATCGGAGGGGTGGAGTTTCGAAAGCCGCTCCTGCCCGATCTTCAACCGCACCCGCCGGCCCGGATCGCGCTCGATCAAATCCACGCAGCTCCACGGAATGGTGTTGCCCATCAGCCGCTCGGAGACTCCCAGTACCGCACCCACAGGCAGCCCATGCAGCAGCCGCCGTGCCGCGCCGCGCAGCCCGACCTCAACCTCCTCGATGCGCAGCCCGGCAGCGTGCGATCCATCTGCCGCCAGCTCCCACAGGAGGTTCACATCATTGACGCGCACCACCTTGCGGCCATCCACGTCGATGATCTGCTGATCCAGCAGATCGCGCTCCAGCAGCAACGCATCGTCCAACCCGTCCAGGGGCTCCGGTGCCACAGGTGTTCGCAGAGGACCGCCGACGCGCCGCGGCAGATCCAGCCCATGCACCGGCACTGAAGCCCGCCCGTGGCGGCCCTTCACAATCAGGGACGAGATCCGCGTGGCATCCTGCGAAACATCGACCGCCAGCTCCAGCACACGACCACACGATCGGCCCTGCGCATCCAGCACAGGCGTCCCCATCAGCGCCGAGGCGCTCGTCGCGTTCGATCCAGTCGTGTGCATGTCTCGCCTGTTGGAGCTTCTAGCTTCAAAGCCTTTAGCTAGTAGCTTTTAGCTGAAAGCTACTAGCTAGAAGCTTGCGTGTGCCATTTACTTCGTGAAATCCACCGTCGGTGCCGTCGCGTTGGCCGGATTGCCCTTGTAGTACTGGTCTTCCTTGGCGTGATACCCCGCCATACCCGCCCACAGGCTGTTCGGGAACTGCTCAACATACACGTTGTATGAACGCAACGCGAGGTTATACCGGTTGCGGGCCACAGCGATGCGGTTCTCCGTACCTGCCAGCTCATCCTCCAGCCGCACAAACTGCTCATTGCCCTTCAGGTTTGGATAGGTCTCCTGCAAACGCATCAACGGGCTTAGGGCCACGTCGAGGTTCCGGTTCGCTGTGATCGTGCTTGCCTGGTTGCCTGTTGCCGCAATTACCGCCGCACGCGCGTTGGCGATGTTGGTCAGCACGGTCTCTTCTTCTTTTACGTATCCCTTTACGCTCGCGACCAGGTTCGGAATCAGGTCCAGCCGCCGCTGCTGCGCGACGTCCACCACGGAGGTGGCCTGCTCCACATCCTGATTCAACTCAACCAAATGATTTTTGGTGGATACATAACTGCCAAAGCCCAGCAGCGCCACCACAAGCAGCACCACCAGGGCAACAATTGCTACCAGCGAACCCTTCATTTCCCCAAACCTTTCTGCCTAAGCCTTCACGGAAAGCTTACGTTGTCAGCATCAGTTTCGCGCAATCAACTTCTACGCGCGAAGGTTTCTTCTACCATCCTCCGCTCGCGCCGCCGCCCTCCGAGCCGCCGCCGAAGCCCCCACTGAACCCGCCATCATCGTTGCCGCCGCCACTGTCGCCACCAAACCCACCGTCGCTACCACCGCCGAACCCGCCACCGCCGCCGTCATACCGCCCC
>CAXTUW010000051.1:0-11020 GCA_964247595.1 uncultured Acidobacteriaceae bacterium
GCTCAATCTCGTAGCTGAGGCCGATGAAGTTGGGCGGGATCGTGGGGCCGGGGCGGTCGAGGTGCAGGGTCAGGGTGGCGGTGGGTACATTCGCAGATTGTGCCCAGGAGCGTAGCGGGGGAGCCGCGAGGGCGGCTGTAGCAGCAGCGGATTTGAGGAAACGACGGCGATCATGCAAAGTCATGGGAGTTTCAGCCTAAGCCTTTCCGGTTGCGACTGTCACGAGGGCGTGCCGCGTTTCAGGGAGGCTGTTGGAAGCAGCAGGCACTTTGGCGGTCCAATTTATGTGGAAACAGGCAGTAAGTTACTGCACGATTGCCGCATTGCCTCCACCCAGTGGAGAGCCGTTCGGCAAGGTCGAGTAATCACTTGTGAACGTGCTTTGCCCTGAGCTCGTGGAATTCAGGTTAGCGAATTGGATATCTTTGGCTACCAGGAAGTTATACTTCACGACACCGTTGTAGTCGAAGGTGACCGCGGCGGAGGGGAAGTAGTAAGCACCTTCAAGAACGGTGTTCCATTGCGGTGTGCCGATGATGTTAGAGGGTGCATTGTTATGGGAATCCTGAAAGAAGAGAATGCCGGCGTAGGTTCCGCTGGTTGGGGCGGTTAGGGCAACACCGCCTGTTCCAGTGGAGATGTTATAGAGATTGATCTGTCCAACCCCTTTATTATAGAAGGTCACTCCAGTACCCCTCATCGTGGCTTGCACGCAGAGGTGCAGTCCCCATTGCTGATTTCCGCTGGTAATGAGGACGTAGGTGCCCGGCATAAGTGTGATGTTGGCCGTGCTGGAGATGGTAATTCCGCCGCAGTACGCAAAATCCGGGTAAAGCGTGGCTGAACCTGTGATATCTACGGTATTGCTCGCGCCATGGTAAGGCGAGCTTGTAGAGGTACCGCAAGTGGGAATGGCGGGCGTTGGCAAAGACGAGAGCGGGTCAGCGGGGTGGGGGAGATTCGCATTGACCTTTGGCTGAGCGTTGAACGTACATCCGCTTTGCGAGATATTGCCCACAACCGAGATACCGCTGACATTGAAGCTCGACGAGTTACATAGAAGGGCGCTCGAAGAACTGGATTCAACCGAGATGCCGCAACTGGCTACGACGGAGCTGGAGTTAGCAATCTGAAGTGCACCGTTAGCCGAGGGATCCAACGCATACACGCAGGGCTGCCCGGCCTGCGTGCGCAGAGCCGCTTCCGCACGGACCGACACTGGAACCGTCTTCAGGCCGAAGATGCCAACAAACGTGGTGGGAAAAGATTTCGATACGACAGTTTCAACGACCGTGGTTTTGCCGCGATTAGGGTCGCTTGCAACGGTGCAAGGAGGATTGTTGACCATGAGCTTCAATCCGGTTCCAGCCGTTGTGGCGCAACCGGTGTACAGAGTGCTGCCTGAGAGTCCATTTTCGACAAGTGCGTCCTGTGCCGCGGTTTGGAGAACGGCACAATTGGCTGTCGACCCACAGGTGGAAAGCTCCAGGGCACCAGCCAGCGCGGCAGCATCGGCGGCGTTCTGAAGCTGGGCTTTTTCGTAGCTGAGGACACCGGCATCGACGACCAAGCCGAGCATGCCGATCAGGATGGCCATGCAGAGCGCGGCCACCACAAGGGTTTGGCCGCTCTCGTCATCTGCGAGGAAAACGAGGCGGTCCCACCCAGGACCCAAAGGAGGCCGGAAGCGGCCGCTATCGGCAAGCTCAGATTGGCACGGGAGGATAACGCGAGAGGCGGACCTTCCTGAGTCGCTGCTTGCGTTCGCTGCCTGCCCTTCCATGAAGGGCTTATCGGCAAAACGGGGGGAAACTTTAGGCCTTGGAAGCCGGTTTCTCGAACCTGGGCTGCATAACCTGCCGGGCAAAG
Organism: uncultured Acidobacteriaceae bacterium; assembly: GCA_964247595.1. Taxonomy (GTDB): domain Bacteria; phylum Acidobacteriota; class Terriglobia; order Terriglobales; family Acidobacteriaceae; genus Granulicella. Next base: position 1,870 of record CAXTUW010000051.1, read on the forward strand.
CGGGCCATTTCTTCGTGCTGTGGCGAGCTTTGGAGCAGCACAAGCGAGCAGCCCGCGCCTTCGAAGTCAGCGAGCCGTTGGGCAACGGTCTCGGGTGTACCGATCAGGCCGGAATGGAGGCCGCGATTGGAGACGGAGTAGTCGCGCAAACTGAGTTTTTTCTCAAGGTTGGACCCCGTTGTCCATTGCTGGAAGTTCGCGAAGCCGGCGGGAGATTGCGCGGGATGGGGTTGGGCGGTGATGCGCTCGACCTCACGACTCGCCTCGGCTTCGGAATCGCGGACGATGCAGTAGCCTGTAACACCGAAGATCATGGGCGCGAGGTGCGGGTGCTGGGCGCGGCGTATCGTCATGTCTTTGATTTTGGCGGCGATGGTGGCGGGATCGTCGCCGTGCATAAGGTAGGCATCGCATTTTGAAGCGATAAGATCTTTGGCGGTTTCGGATTCGCCGCCGGCGTATAGGGTGGGGCGGCCGGCGGGGTAGTTGGAGCCCACCTTAGGCGACGATGAGACTGCCGCCGAAGATGGGGCACCCGGTTCGTTCGCACCCGATTGCAGGGTGCCGGAGAAGGTGCGGGTGGGGAGGGGTTTGGGACTGAGGAGGTTGTCCTGGATATTGTAGAAGCGGCCTTCGTGGGTGGTGTTTTGTGTGCGCCAGCAGTCGTCGAGTACGTCGAGCCACTCGGCGGTGCGGGCGTAGCGGTCGTCATGTTCGTCGAAGGCGATGCCATATTTAAGGGCCTCGTCCTTCCACCAGGAGCTGACGACATTTAGTGAGAGGCGGCCGCCGCCGTCCCGCTGGCTGATGCGGTCGATGTTGGCGGCCTGTTTGGCGAGCAGCGCGGGGTTGTGGAAGGTGGGGCGGACGGCGACCATCAACTCGAGCTTGCGCGTGACGGCAGCGAGCGCGGCGGCGGTGGTCCAGGCGTCGAGCGAATCGGCGGCTGGGCCCTTGATGTCGTTGAGGTTGAGCTCGGCGATGAGGGTGAGATCGTAGCCGAGAGCCTCGGCATCCTGGCAGAGGGTACGGACGTAGTCCCAGGTGGCGGGCATTCGTTCGTCGTCGATGTTGCGGAGCCAGCCGCCGAAGACGGGTAGCCAGAAACCGTAGCGCATACCGTTAGGGTAACGGCTTTCTATCTGCCGCTCGCGAAGAGTTGGAAGCCATTTGGGGCGACACGGCAGGTGGAGGCGGCGGAGGCGTGCCATACCGTGCCGTCGGCGAAGGTGAGGCTGCGGAGCTCGACGTAGCTGACCCCGGTGAGTTTGCGCGCGTAGACGACGGAATTGTAGAGGTGATCGAGGGCGGCAGAGGGTGTGACGGTAAAGGATTCCGTGACGTCCGCACCCGAAGTGGCACCCGCATGGAGGAGACGGCTGCCGGCCATACCGTGAAGCACGAGATCTGCGGCGGTGATGCCTTGATTGCTGCCGGGGCGGAAGGCTAGGTAGAGTGGCTGCCCTTTGGGGTGCGGCCCTTTGCTGATCTCCGCCACGCCGGTATTCGGGAGATGATTAGCGGTGAGGCTTACGGGACAGTTCCGGCTTCCCGGAGGGGCCTGAAGCAGCAAGTTGGCGGCGGTGCTGCCGGACTGGGCCGCGAGGGAGGTGGTGGCGAGGAGGAGGCTCGAAAGGCTGAGGAGGATTCGCATGCGAGGACTCCGGGGTGATGGTTTCTTGGTTGGACGCTTAGGGTTCTGAGACGGTGAGCGAGGAGAGTATTTCGTGGAAAGTGAAGAACCCCACCCTAACCGACGTTGAGGCTATCGGTGAAGATGGGGCACTCGGGGGTGGTGCTCTACGTAGTGAAACGCGGATTCCCTTCGGGATGACAACAAAAACGGCGAAGGCGTATTCGGGCTTGATGGTTAGCGAGCGAGTTCGGCTTCGAGGGACTGTTGTTCGGCGGGAGATTTGCCGGTGAAGACGGATTGTTCGAGGCCGGCGGCGGCTTCGAGCCAGTCGACGAGCTTGACGAAGGGATCGAAGCCGAGGACGTTGGGGCCGTCGGCGACGAAGTTCGAGAGGGCGTTGGTGTCGTAATAGTAGCGCTGGCCGTCGCGGCTATCGGTGATGTACTCAACGCCGCCGATGTCGATGCCGGAGTGCTTCATGATCTCCTCAACATCTGCGATGGCGTCGGCGGGTGGGGTGAAGGCTTCGACGGTGATGCCGGATTTAGGGGCGTCGACGGCACAGGCAGCGCGGTTGAGGTCGGTGCCGGCAGTGGTGCGGCAGATGTCGGCGGGGCAGAGATCGAAGGTCTCGCCAGTAATGTGGACCTTGATGGCGTAGAGGAACTTGCCGTCGAGGACCTCGACCCGGACGATATGGCTTTCCTGTGCCGGGATGAACTCCTGAACGAGGGCGGTGGAGTCGAGGCCGAACTGGAGGGCGTCGGGCGTTCCATTTTGGGCCTCTAAGGCGTGATGAAGTTGAGAAAATCCATCAAAACGCTTCACGCCCGCGCCGGATCCGCCGATATTAGGTTTAACAACGATCGGCCAGCGAAGACCTTCAGCGGCAGCGAGGGCCTGCGAGGGCCGGTGGATGACGCGCGCCTTCGGGTAGGGGAGGCCGAGCGAATCCATAAGCACGAGTTGCCCTGCCTTGGAGAGCTCGGAGGCAAAGGCCTTCATGCCGTTGATGACCTTGACGCCGCGCGACTGGAGGTGCTCGAGAAAGCCGAGGGTATAGAAGATCCCATCGCCGTGATCGCGGTTCCAGGCAGAAGGGCTCATGCGGTTGAAGACGAGCGAGTATTTTTCTTCGGGGTGGTCGGCTGGGTCGTAGAAGTGGTCGGGGGCGAAGAGCTTGACGTAGGGGGTGCCGCGCTTGTCCAGTTCGGCGAAGAGGGGCTTGAACCAGTGCGGCTGCTCGTAGTAGATGGCGATGGGAAGGGTAGTGGGCATGATTTTTAGGAAGTAGGAAGTAGGAAGTAGAAAATGGATAGGAGTAGAACTGAAGAGGGTAGTTAGATGCTTCGCATAAGCGCGACCAGCATGCGAGCTACCTCCAAAGAAAGCGACTCTGCAGTTTTAGGGTTAGCATCGGTACCGAAGCCGAGTTCTCCTGCAATCACGAGCTGAGTTTGAACTTCGGCATTGGAACCACGAGCCATACCGAGGAAATGTTTGTACTCTCCGCTAGTCTGCCGCCCCCAGCCTTCGGCGATGTTGCTTGCGACGGAGACGCCGGCTCTGCGGAGTTGGCTGGTAAGGCCGTAGACTTCTTCGCGTGGAACTCATTTGTCAGCCGGTAGAGCGCTGTCGTCATCTGGATAGCGCGCTGCCATACAACAAGATCGCGAAAGCCGTCCGTCATCTTTCTCTCAAAACTTGAACTGAAGTCTCAGAACCTGTCTTTAGCAGCTAGTTCCTATTTCCTACTCGCTATTTCCTGTTTTCTATTGCCGCAGATGCTTAATCAGCTGGGTCGGGTGAATGGGTTTGGGGAGGAGTTCGAAGTTGTGGCCGCGTTCGCGGGCGCGCTCGAGGATCTCGACGGTGGCTGCTTGGCCGGAGAAGAGGACGATGCGGGTGTCCGGGCAGTGATGGCGGATGGCGATCGCGGCCTCGACGCCGTCGACATGGGGCATCATTACGTCGGAGAGTACCAGTTCCGGGCAATGCATCGTCGCGAGTTCGATGGCTTGGACACCTGAATAAGCCGCTTCGGCGATAAAGCCGTTACGGTTCAGGATCTGCACGATGGTGTCGGCAATGATGACTTCGTCGTCGACCACGAGGATGCGGGGCGAGGGCGCTTGATGATCGGCGTCGTTGCCGGTGCGCGCTTCGGAGATAGGCAGAGCTTTGAGCGGATCGCTGAAGAGCAGTATGGGATTCATCACGGAAATGGTTTTGACCTGATGCGGATCGACGAACCGGAGCTGCAGAGGGTCATGCAGGGACGCCCGGTGAATCGCGCCACAAACATCTCTGGGTGAAATACGGAGAAGCGTGGCGGCTTCGCCATCGCAAGTCTACTGGATTATAGGAGAGCTTTGGTGGCTAAAAAGTTGGGGGCTTCCCGATTCGGGGAAGTAGACGCGAAACACCGTCCCGGAAGGGGACTCGGTGCGGCTGCGGAAACGAACGGAGCCGCCGTGCTTTTCGACCATTCCCTGGGTCACCCATAGCCCCAGGCCTGTACCCAGCGACTGCTTGGTGGTCGTGAACGGGGTGAAGAGCCGATGCCGCACATGGTGCGGGATGCCGCTGCCCTGATCCGAAACCAGCACGGAGACGCCGCGGTCGCCATCGCGACGCCGGTGACGGGCACGGATGCGAATCTGGCCGCCGGAGGATCCGGACGCATCGATCGCATTGACGAGAAGGTTGGAGACCACCTGCCGGATCTCTCCCTGCAGGCCCACGACGGAAAGGCCGGGTTCCAGATCCAGCGTGCAGTGAAGGCGCTTGCCGTTGAGCTTGCGGTCGAACAGGTCGACCACGGCCTGGAGGAGATCGTTGAGATCGACGGACACCGGCCGGGTCGTGTCACGATAGAAACCCAGAGTCTGCTGGGCGATCTGGGAGACGCGGGCGAGTTCGCTGTCGGCGGTCTCGAGCAGGCGATTGATAGCCGGTGGCGTGATTGGATCAGTTTTCGCCAGATAAATGAGATTGGTAACCGCTTCAAGTGGATTGTTGATCTCGTGGGCAATGGTGGCCGCCAAGCGTCCCGTGGCCGCCAGCTTCTCACTGGTGCGAAGCGACTCTTCCTGAAATTTGCGTGGGGTAATGTCCTGGAGCGTGCCGATCATGCCGGTGGCACCGCTGTGAGCGGCAGCATGCGTGGGGCTGCCTGTGGCAGCGATCCAACGCTCGGCACCGTCGCCGGTCTTGATCCGGTATTCGGCGGTATAGTGACCGCCGGAGTCGAGAACCGACTGCAGGTCAACGGGAGAACGGCCGAGGTCGTCGCCATGGACGAGGCGGGTACGCAGATCGTCGCGCGGCATGGCGAGATTGGGGGCGACCCCGAACAGAGCCGCCCCCCGTTCATCAAAATCAATCAGGCCGGTGGCGGCGTCCCAACTCCAGGTGCCGAGTTGGGCGGCTTCCAAGGCTTGCATCAGGCGCCCGCTGGCCGATCGTAAATCGGCCCGCGCGGCATCGGCTAGAGCGATCTCGCGACTGAGGGAGTGCTGAAGCAGAGCGTGTTCGATGGCCAGGGCAGACTGCTCCGCAACGGTCTCCACCAGGGATTGGCTTTCGAGGTCGAAGACGCCCGGTTCTGGATGCCCATATACGAGCGCTCCCAGCAATTTGCCATTCCGGCTGCGGACGGGTACGGACAGATAGCTGCGTACAGGCAGACCTGCGGGCAGCCCGGCAAACCATAAATGCCCGGGGTAGCGTGAGTCCGCGGTGATGTCGTCGGAACACAGCGTCTCGTCGCGGAAGGGCGGAGAAAAGGCAAGTTTGGAGCTTGACGCAGGAGTGTTCGGGTGCGCGGACGCGGCAGTGCCGGAGAGCCTATAGAGCTGGAACTCGGCATATTTCTGATCGGGCGGGCTGTAGCCGAGCGGGTTGTAGAAGAAGGTTCCTGTGAGAGCACCAGCGAGCTTTAGCCCCACGTCGAGTGTGGCTTGTGCGATCACGTCGAGGCTGTTTTCGGAAGCGAGCAAAAGGCCAGTCGCAACCAATAGGCGCAAGCGTGATTCGGTCCGAGCGGCCTCACCTTGCCCGAGGCTCGGATGGAGACTGCTTCTATCCATCGCACTTGTTGAGATGCGGGGAAGGGGCGTTGTGGATCAGCACGTGTGGGGATGTGTGTCTGCTGTGGTTCCAATCTCGTCCTATTGTCCCGAACTGGAACAGTTCTACGTAGGAGCGAGTGGCTATGCCGAGCCTTTCTGCTCCTTGGGCGTAAGAGCAGTGGGCGGGGGTGCTAGTATTTGCCGCAGAACGGCTCGCCGGAGCGCTTCAGGGGAACTCGTGCGCTCCTATGCAGGAGAGCAGCACTTTAAAGAGCGATATTTAGAGAGCAGCGGAAAGATAGAGCGGACCGGAAGGAGGGCCAGATGGCGGAAGGGGCAGAGCGGGAGTGGTTGCCGCCGGAGCGGATTGCCGAATCGCCGCGAAGGACGGAGGCGACACAGACCAGGTTTGGTTTGCGGCCGCTTTCGCTCGGCGAGGTGCTGGACCGGACCTTTGCGCTATACCGCTCACGGTTTTGGCTGTTTGCGAGCATTTCGGCGGTTTCGGCCAGCGTGCAGGTAGCCGTGCAAGCAATCTCGCTGACGGTGGCGCACACGCTGATGCGCCAAGTTGCGCTGAACGGGCCGGGTGCGCCCCCGGGTCCGAGGGCGCTGGGCGGGTTTCTGCAGGCCCAGGCTCCGGCTTATGCCGCCGTGCTGGTTTATTTTCTAGTGGCTGCGGTAACGCAGGCCGCTACATCCTTGGCGATGAGTGAGGTGTATCTAGGGGCATCGGCGAGCGCCAAGACCTCACTGCAGATGGCACTGCGACGGTGGTACCGGTGGATCGGAATCGCGCTTTGGCAGGCTGGCAGCTTCTTGTGGCTGCCGTTGGCGGGGGTCGTGCCTGGATTCTTGCTGGTCACCTATGGAACGCGTTCAGCAAACCGGGTGCTGGTGGGCTTTGGAGCGTTTCTGGTGATTGCGGCAATGCTTGGGGGCTTTGCCGGTGGGCTTGTACTATACCTGCGCAATGCCCTGGCGGTGCCCGCAGCCGTGGTGGAAAGGCTAACCATTCGGCCGGCGATGCGGCGGAGCAAGGTGCTGGCCGCGGGGACCAAAGGCCGGATCTTCGTGGTGCTGCTGATCGCCGGCTGTTTGCTCTCGGTGGTGGGCGTGCTGGAGTCACCGGCGAGCCTGCTCATCCTGCTCGCGCCAAAGCAGCAGCACTACCTGGCCGAGGTGTTCACGCTTCTGACTTCATTTCTGGGACGAACCGTCGTTGCGCCCGTGGCACTGATCGGGCTGACGTTGGTGTACTTCGATCAACGAGTACGCAAGGAGGCGTTGGACCTCGAATTGCTTCTAGAGGAGAGCCGGGGGGCGAAGGCCGACCCAGCAGCGGCGGGTATTTTGCCCGCGGAAGGGTCTTCAAGTCATTGACCTTCTTGTGGCGTAACCCCGGGCGGGGACGAGGTTGTGTTCTCAAGGCGTGGCTCTTGGTCATCGCCGTGGCCATGGGCTGTGTTGGCGCGCGTAGTGCGTGTGGTGCGCCGGCTGCGATCGGGCTGGGGGAATTTTCCAGCCAGATCGCCGCAGCGCGGCACCTGGCCGAAGCGTGTGACGGGGCTGCGGCGGCTTGCGATCCGGCTGCCCTGCCGCGTGATGCGGATGTGCGCGGGAATCGCGGAACCATGTTTCGCGCGAGTTGGTTATGGCTGCGGGAGGCGGTTGGGGCGGCGAAGGGCGCATCAGCCGAGAACCGCGTGCGGCGTATGCAGGAGGCTGAAGCGCACCTCCAGGAATGGAAGACGCAAGGGGAGTTGGAAGCGCAAGCTGACGCACTAGGGCAGGCCGGGGCATCGGCCGCCTTCGGAAAGGCGCAGCGAGCGGCGACGGAGGTGCTGGCCCGCGGCGAGTTTCGGGCCAACGCCGGGCCGACCTGGCTCGACCGCCAGCTGGCCCGGATACAGGACTGGATCGTCCGGCTGCTGCTGGGGATGGACCGGCTGGGAGCCCACAATCCATGGGTGGCACCACTGGTCGAGTGGGGTTGTTTTCTGCTCGCCGCAGGTGGGCTCATGTTTTTCATCCGGCGCAGCCTGGCCAGAGGGGCGCTGCGGATTGCCTTGGCGGAGGATGCGACGGCGGCACACTTCTCAGGACGGGACGCGACGGATTGGGCACGACTGGCCGAGGAACGGGGAGTCGCGCGGGATTGGCGCGAGGGCATTCACTGCTTGTACTGGGCGGCGATTGTGTCGCTTGAGAGCCGGCGGGCGTGGAGGCCCAATCCCACGCGCACGCCTCGGGAGTACGTGCGGCTGCTGGCCCGGGGATCGGCGGCAAGGGATGCCTTGGGGGGGCTTACCCACCATTTCGAACAGATCTGGTATGGGCAGGCGGAGGCGGTGGAGGCGGAGTTTCGGGCCGCCCAGGCCGCGTTTGCGGAAATCACGAGTCTGGCGGCGGCGGATTTACAGCGCAGGCCGCCAATCGATCTGGACCGCCGGGCCGATCCGGCTCCGGTGGGGGCGGCTTGAGGCTTGGCGGCAGCGAGCGAAATCGCGACCGGAACCTGCTGCTCTGGCTGGGTGGAGCGGTATTCCTGCTGATCGCGGCGGTGAGCCTGCTTGCGCCCGCGACGGCGAGCGACGATCCACGGCCGTCGAGCTACAACACAGCTCCGGGTGGGGCAAAGGCGGCTTTTTTGCTGCTGGAGGCATTGCATAGGCCGGTATCGCGCTGGGAACAGCCCCTGGAGGATCTCGACGGCGTGGACGCGGCACGCAGCACGCTGTTGCTGCTGGAGCCGCGTTATTCGGCGCTCGAAAAAGACCGGTTAGCGGCGGCGGTGAAGAGTTTTCTCGAGCGTGGGGGCCGGGTGCTGGCCACGGGAGCGGAGGGGGCGCTGCTGATCCCGGGTGGGTCGACGAAGAGCGGACGGCGGTTTGGCGCGCTTTGCTACACGCAGCCCGAGGGGCCTGGACCGTTGGCGGCGGCGGGGAGCGTCGAGACCTACGATCCGGTGCGCTGGGGCGATGAAGGCTCGGCGGTGCGGGTGGAGCAGCGCTGCGGGCCGGATGCGGTAGCGGTGCGGGTGCCGGTGGGCCGGGGCGAGGCGGTGTGGTGGAGCTCGCCCGCGCCGCTGACCAATGCCGAGCTGAAGAAGGATGGCGATCTGCGGCTGTTTCTGGCCAGCGTGGGCGAGGGGCGGACGGTCATCTTCGATGAGTCGCTGGAACAGGCGGTGCGTTCGAAGTGGACGGCGGCGCAAGGGCTGCCGCTGTGGTGGCTGTTGGGCCAGGCGGGGCTGGTGTTTGGGCTGCTGGTGTTTTCGTTCAGCCGGCGGCGCGGGCCGGTGCGGCTGCCGGTGACGGTGCCGCGATCGTCACCGGTGGAGTTTGCGGTGAACATGGGTGATCTATACGAGCGAGCCGGGGCCACGGCGGCGGCCGTTGGGGCGGCGCGGCGGCGGCTGGAGCGCGTGCTGGTGCGGGAG
>CAXTUW010000052.1:0-11001 GCA_964247595.1 uncultured Acidobacteriaceae bacterium
GTCCGTCCATGAAGTTTGTCGTCAAACTCGGCGGAGCCGCCCTCGAAGACCCATCTCTCCTCACGGCGTGCGCCCGTGCCATCGCCGACCTCGCCCGCGACGGCCACAAGGTCGCCGTCGTCCACGGCGGCGGCGTGCAACTCACCCGCTTGTTAAAACAGATGGGCAAGACCAGCGAGTTCGTCGGAGGCCTGCGCATTACTGACGCCGAAACCCGCGACGCCGCGCTCATGGTCCTCGGCGGCCGCGTCAACAAAGCCCTCGTCTCCGCGCTCGACGGTATCGGCCAGGCCGCGATGGGGCTCACCGGCGGCGACGGCCATGTCTTCCGCGCCCGCAAAAAGCGCACCGAACCAGATCTGGGCTTCGTCGGCGAGATCGCCGCCTCCGACCCCAAGTGGCTCGACGCCATCTGGGCCATGCACGCCGTGCCTGTCATCTCCTCCATTGCCCTCGGCTTCGACGGCGAGTACTACAACATCAACGCCGACGAGATGGCCGCCGCCTGCGCCGTCGCCACCCACGCCGACGCCCTCGTCTTCCTCACCGACGTCCCCGGCGTTAAAGGCCCCGACGGCACCGTCATGCGTTGGCTCTCGCTAGCCAACATCCCCGCTCTCGAACGCCAGGCCATCGTCTCCGGCGGCATGCTCCCCAAGCTCAACGCATGCAAGGAAGCCCTGCTTAACGGCGTGCAACGCGTCCGCATCCTCCCCGCCAGCGCCGCCAGCCTCTTACCCGACCTATGCAGCTCCCGCATCGACGAAGGAACGGAGGTCATGGTCGCATGAGCACCACCGCACAGCCCACAAGCGCACAGCACACCCTCAACCGCGGAGCACATACCCCCAACCGCCGTCCTCCTGAGCGCAGCGAAGGACCTCTGTATTTTGCTAGGGACGCCCACACACACTCCGCAAAGGCGCATACGGCCCACGCCCTTCTTGGTGTCATTCCCGAAGGGAGTCCGCGCTTTGCCCACGCCATCAAATTTCGGAGGAAACCATGCCTAACCTCGCCCAACTCCAAGCTGCCGAGTCCAAACTCCTCCTCCACACCTACGACCGCAACCCGATCCTCTTCGTGCGCGGCGAAGGCGTCCACCTCTACGACGAGCACGAAAACGAATACCTCGACCTGCTCAGCGGCATCGGCGTCTGCGCCCTCGGCTACAACCACCCCGCGGTCACCGCAGCCATCGCCACCCAAAGCCGCGCGCTTCTCCACACCTCCAACCTCTTCTTCCACCCCCACACCGCCGAGCTCGCCCTGCGCCTCACCGAGATCACCGGCATGGACCGCGCCTTCCTCTGCAACTCCGGCACCGAGGCCTGGGAAGCCGCGCTCAAACTAGCCCGTGCCTACAGCGAGTTGCTCCGCTCGGAAGGCAAGGCGATGGGCACCAAAATCCTTGCCCTCGAACACAGCTTCCATGGCCGTACCATCGGCTCCGTCGCCACCACCCACAAGCTCCGCTACCGCGAGCCCTTTGCCCCGCTCATGCCCGGCGTGGAATTTGTCGCTTTCAACGATATCGGCAGTTTGCGCGAAAACTTTAATCGCGATCCGGCCGCCGTCTGCGCCATCGCCTTTGAGGTGCTGCAAGGCGAAGGCGGCATCAATCTCATCAGCCCCGGGTTCCTCAGCGAAGCCAGAGCCCTCTGCGACTCCACCGGCGCGTTGCTCATCCTCGACGAGATCCAAAGCGGCATGGGCCGCACCGGCAAATGGTGCGCATACCAGCATTTCGACGTGCGCCCGGATGTCACCACACTCGCCAAGCCGATAGCCAATGGCATACCCATGGGGGCCATGCTCTGCACCGACGATGCCGCTCGCGCTTTTACGCCCGGCATGCACGGCACCACCTTCGGCGGCAACCCACTGGCCTGCGCCGTGGCCATTGCCGTCATCGACACCCTTCGCGATGACAAGCTCCTGGCCCACGTCACGGAGGTCGGCAACTACTTCCTCGGCAGATTGCGCGATCTGCGGACCAGGTACCCCGACATCCGTGAGGTCCGCGGCCTGGGCCTCATGATTGGCGTCGACATGAGCTCACCCGAGCTCGCCAAAGCTCTCCTCGACGGCATGATGGGACGCCGCATCCTGCTCAACCGCACCCACGAAACCGTGCTGCGCTTCCTGCCGCCCTACCTCATCACCACCGAGCACGTCGATCACGCGATCGAAGCTCTCGGCGATTTACTCGCCGAGCACACCACCGCCAACGCCCCCGCCTTGGCCGGAGAAGCCGTCCATGGATAGCAAAACCATCGTCATGACTCCACGCCCCGGCGGCGGCCGCAGCGCCTCGCTCGGCATTCAATCCGACACCGCTTTTACCGAAACCGCCAAAGGTCTCATGGGCCGCGACCTCTGCTCGATCGCCGATCTCTCGCCCTCCGAGATCGCCGCCATCCTGGAACTCGCTCATGCCGTGAAGGCACAACCGGACGACTTCCGCCACGCCCTCGACGCCAAGCAGATGGTCCTGTTCTTTGAGAAGGCCTCGCTGCGCACCCGCCTCACCTTTGAGGCCGCCATGAACACCGTCGGCGGCAACGCCGTCTTCGTCGACCAGACCAAGGAGCCGCTCGGCGAACGCGAGTCCATCCCCGACGTGGCCCGCAATCTCGACCGCTGGATGCAGGTCATCGTCCTGCGCACCTACGCACATGAGACTGTCACCGAGATGGCCGCCAACGCGAGCGTGCCCGTCATCAACGCGCTCTCCGACCTCGAACATCCCTGCCAGGCCATCGCCGACTTCATGACCCTCGAAGAGCGCTTCGGCGCACTCGAAGGCCTGCGCTTCGCCTACGTCGGCGACGGCAATAACGTGTGCAACTCGCTCCTGCTCGCCGGCGCGCTGCTGGGCGTCAATACCACCGTGGCCACACCCAAGGGCTTCGAGCCCAAGCTCGAAATCATCCATAAAGCTATCGAAATCGCCGAAGGCACGGGCGGCTCCCTCACCCTCACCCACGACCCAGCCAAGGCCGCCGAAGAGGCCGATGCGATCTACACCGACGTCTGCACCAGCATGGGCCAGGAGCACGAAGCCGCCCGGCGCGCTCCCATCTTCAAGCCCTTCCAAGTCAACGATGCCCTCATGGCCCGCGCGCAGGAGTCCGCCGTCTTCATGCACTGCCTGCCCGCCCATCGCGGCGCCGAGGTCACGGACGCCGTCCTCGACGGCCCCCAGTCCATCGTCTTCGACCAGGCCGAAAACCGCCTCCACGCCCAAAAGGCAATCGTCCTCATGCTGCTAGGCGGAGCCAAACGCATCCCCAACGCCCGCAGCCGCAACAACCTCGGCAACCGCACCCGCCGCTAGCTGTTTTTTGTTGTCATTCCCGAAGGGAATCTGCGTTTTGCCTTGAGGTTTGCAAACTCATGTCCACCATCCTCGAATCCCTCCCCCTCGACCAACGCGTAGGCATAGCCTTCTCCGGCGGCCTCGACACCTCCGCCGCCCTGCACTGGATGAAGCAAAAAGGCGCGATCCCCTACGCCTACACCGCCAACCTCGGCCAACCCGACGAGACTGACTACGACGCCATCCCGCGCAAAGCTCTCGAGTACGGTGCCGAGCAAGCCCGCCTCATCGACTGCCGCGCCGCACTCGCCCGCGAAGGCATCGCCGCCCTGCAAGCCGGCGCCTTCCACATCACCACCGCCGGCGTCACGTACTTCAACACCACGCCCATAGGCCGCGCCGTCACCGGGACCATGCTCGTTACGGCCATGAAGGAAGACGGCGTCGACATCTGGGGCGACGGCTCCACGTATAAGGGCAACGACATCGAGCGCTTCTATCGCTACGGCCTGCTCGCCAACCCCAACCTCCAGGTCTACAAGCCCTGGCTCGACCAAACCTTCATCGACGAGCTCGGCGGCCGCGCCGAGATGTCCGCCTTCCTCCAACGCTCCGGCTTCGACTACAAGATGTCGTCCGAGAAGGCCTACTCCACGGACTCCAATCTCCTCGGCGCCACCCACGAGGCCAAAGACCTCGAACACCTCTCCACCAGCATGCAGATCGTCGCTCCCATCATGGGCGTCGCCTTCTGGCGCGATGACATCGCCATCGCGCCAGAAGCCGTCACGGTCCGCTTCGAAGAGGGCGTCCCTGTCTCGCTCAACGGCCAGACATTCCCTGACCTCGTCGCCCTTCTGCTCGAAGCCAACACGATCGGCGGCCGCCACGGCCTCGGCATGAGCGACCAGATCGAAAACCGCATCATCGAGGCCAAGTCCCGCGGGGTCTACGAGGCCCCTGGCCTGGCCCTGCTCTTCCTCGCCTACGAGCGCCTACTCACCGGCATCCACAACGAGGACACCCTCGAACAATATCGCGACAATGGCCGCAAATTAGGCCGCCTCCTCTATCAAGGCCGCTGGTTCGACCCCCAAGCCCTCATGCTCCGCGAAGCCGCCGGGCGCTGGGTCGCCAAACCCGTCACCGGCGAAGTCACGGTAGAACTCCGCCGCGGCAACGACTACACGATCCTGAACACCGACAGCCCCAACCTCACCTTCGCCCCCGAACGCCTCTCGATGGAAAAGACCGAATCCACCTTCAGCCCCCGCGACCGCATCGGCCAACTCACCCTGCGCAACCTCGACATCACCGACACGCGCGCCAAACTCCAAACCTACGCCCACACCGGCCTCCTCACCCTAAGCCACGGTACGGAAATGCCCCAGCTCAATAACGGCAACAAGGAGTAGCGAACTAAGGGGTGCCCCATTCTTTCCGCAACAAAGGGTGGAATATCAAGCACAAAGTGCTCGACAAAGGAGCCAACATATCATGTTCAAACTGCAAGAGGCTTCCAACTTCATACGCAAAATGGCGATAGTTCTCGTAGTTTCCATATCAGCGCAGTCACTTCCTGGTCAATCCAACACCTCCGAAGGTTCTACGTCGAAATCACCGACAGCGCTGGTCACCTTTGTTGACAACGGAATGTCACTCGCTGGTGGTTTACCTGGGCAGAAGTCACAATCGTTCCGAGGCAAGCTCTTTCTCGAAGATCAAGTCATGGCGACGATGCAGCCAGGGCACTTCATCACATTCGCCCTCGAACCGGTCGAAGTAGAATTTACCGCTCAGACCTGGATGGCTGCTGGCCCCACGGGCGGAGCTCACTTGAAGCTGAACCTTGTTGCAGGCAAGCATTATTTTGTTGAAGTGAGAACCAAGCAGAGCTGGCCCGTTACGAAAGGGTTCGGGATTAAAGAGATTACGTGCAAGCAGGCCCACGAGGAACACGAGCACGATAAGCCACTCGATGCCTCGAATGTGAAAACGAACGGAGATCCCGCTTTAATCGCAGAGACGGCATTCCCAGCATGCACGTGATCTCCTCTCAGGCGCCTTCCTGCAGCCTCGAGTAACAGGGAGTGCAGCTTAGGTAAGGAACACCCCATCGAATCGAACACTGAACCAAGCTTTGATCGAGACATATCTTCCCAGGAGGCGTCACGACCGTGTCCCGAAAGCAATTACATGCCCCAAGAACAACCCAAATGTGGTCTGGCCGCTTCCGCGAGCCCCTCAACCGCGCCTTCGAGCAATGGCAGCGCAGCTTCCGTGTAGCGTGGCTCCTTCTCCTTCACGGAGTCGGTGCTAGCAAGACCGCTCGGGCTCTCGTCTTTACCTCAATCTTCTCATTTTGGCTTCCAAATTTTAGCCCTGCGCAGCAAGCAACAGTTACCTTCTACACGCACGGTTCGACGTTGACCACTGGTTTGCCTGGTAGTAAACATGGCGTCTTCTCCGGAGGCGTTTTTTTCGATCGGAAATTGCTATTTGCCTTTCGCGAAGGATACCTCGCAAAGAATGATCGCCGGCTCACACTGAATGTTCCTGCGGGAGAGCACACCCTAGCGGCCAGCTACTCTAAAGGCGCAGCCGAGAAAGACTTTCTTTCGGTACGAATAGAGTCAGGTAAACACTATTTCTTTCGCGCACAATCTTCATCGAAAGGTGTCATCCAGATCGAATTCGACAGGGGACATTTGGAGCAAGTCACCTGTGAGATCGCTACCAAAGAGCTGAGCGACAGCAAGGTATTGCACCCTAAAGATCAACCGCCAGCACTAGCCGCAATGGAACCCGCGGACCAGTCTCTGTCCGCCTGTCCTTGACTTGTGCCTGACAAAACTCCTCACCTCAATAAGGTGCATGTCCAATGCAGAACGATACAAATCCAACCTCTAAACCCAACAAAATGTGGTCCGGTCGCTTTCGCGAGCCCCTCAACCGCGCCTTCGAGCAATGGCAGCGCAGCTTCCCCTTCGACTGGCGCCTCCTCCCCCACGAGGTCGCCGCCAGCAAAGCCCACGCCCGCACCATAGCCGCCGCCAACATCCTCACGGAAGCCGAGCTCCGGCAAACTCTCGAAGGCCTCGACCGCGTCGCCCAACGAACCGAAAACTGGGCCCACCGCATCTCTGCAACGTCAGGCCAAATCGACTACGAAACCTCAAACGCCCAGATAGGCGCAGCCATCGTCGCCTCCGCCCCACAGGCCGAAGACATCCACCACTTCGTCGAACTCGAACTCACCCGCGAGATCGGTCCTCTCGCCCTAAAACTCCACACCGGCCGCAGCCGCAATGAGCAGATCGCCACCGACATGCGCCTCTACGTGCGCGACGCCATCGACGGCTCCCTGCTCGGCCTTCGCTCATGGCTCGTAGCTCTTTTAGACCTTGCCGAAGCCAACCCAGCCGCGGTCATGCCCAGCTACACACACCTGCAGCGCGCCGAGCCCGTCCTCCTCGCGCACTGGCTGCTCGCCTACGTCGCCATGCTCGAGCGCGACCACGACCGCTTGGCCGCCGCCCGCATCCGCCTGAACTTCTGCCCCCTCGGCTCCGGTGCCGTCGCCGGTGCCACCCTCGCCCTCGACCGCAACCTCGCCGCACAAGCCCTCGACTTCACCGCCCCAACCCCGAACTCGATAGACGCCACCTCCGACCGCGACTTCATGCTCGACTTCGCCCAGGCGGCCAGCACGCTCGGTCTGCACGTCTCGCGCTTCGCCGAAGAGTTGACGTTGTACGCCACCGCTGAGTTCGGCTTCCTCGACCTGCCCGAGGCCTACTCCACCGGCTCTAGCGCCATGCCGCAGAAGAAAAATCCCGACCTCACCGAACTCGCCCGCGGCAAATCCGCTCGCCTGCTCGGCGCATCGACCGCCCTCAGCACCCTCCTCAAAGGCCTGCCCCTCGCCTACAACAAGGACCTGCAGGAAGGCCAGGAGCAGGTCTTCGACGTCGCCGACACACTCCTCCCCTTGCTCGCACTGCTCCCCGGCTTCACCCGCTCCCTGCGCTTCCGCCACGACCGCATGCGCTCGGCCGCCACCCACGGCTACCTCAACGCCATGGCCGCCGCCACCTACCTCACCGGCAAGGGCATCGCCTTCCGTCTCGCTCACGAGATCGTCGGCAACGCCGTGCGTGCCGGCCTGGATCGCGGCCTCGAGTTGAACGCCCTCACACTTGAAGACCTGCGCACCTTCAGCCCAGCCTTCGACGAAGATTTCTTCGCCGCCATCTCGCTGCAGGCCACGCTGGACTGCCACGATGTCCTCGGCGGCACCGCAACGCATCGCGTCGGACAAGCCTTGCGGGACGCCCGTTCCCGCTGGTCCCCATGCCCACTCGGAGAGGAGGCCAACGCCGATGTTTGAATCGCTATCCGAGCTGGTCAAGGCCTCCGAAGACGAGTCCGCCGCCACGCGAAGCTCCTCGCCATCCACGCAGGCCCTCATCGTCCACAAGGCCCGCCTGCAAGACGCACGCAACATCTTCGACCTCGTCAACTCACTCTCCGGCGACGGTACGCTGCTGCGCCGCAGCTACGCGGAAATTTGCGAAAACGTCCGCGACTTCACCGTAGCGGAGCGCCCGGACGGCGAGTTCCTCGGCTGCGGCGCGCTCCACCTCTACGGCCCGCACCTCGCCGAGGTTCGTTCCATCGTCGTCCACCCCCATGCCAAGGGCCACGGCGCAGGCGGGGCGCTGCTACGCGCGTTGCTGCACGAGTCCGAAGAGCACGAAGTGCTCTCCACCTGTCTCTTTACGCGCCTGCCCGACTTCTTCGAGCACTTCGGCTTTCGCATCGCCGAACGCAACGCCCTACCCGACAAGATCTATAAGGACTGCCAAACCTGTCCACGCCTCTACGCCTGCGACGAGGTCGCGATGGTCAAAGGGCCGCTACCCACAATGGCTGTGTTAGGCCCCACCCACGTCGGCCAACCGGAACTCGTACAGGTACAAATCTTGCCGACGATCACCAACACCTACGGCCGCCGCTAGCGCGAATGTTCGCGCATGTAAAGCACCAGTGTTTCTTTGTTGTCATTCCCGAAGGGAATCTGCGTTGCCCACCACAACCGTGTCATCCCGTGCGCCGTGAAGGGATTTGCTTACCCTGATTCGCCTCGATGCCCCTGAAGGTATTCAGCCTGGACTCAAGGCAGAAGGTCGCACTCCACCGCGGTCCATACGCCAGCCGCCGTGCCGGATGCACCGGTGATCTGCAAGTCAAGAAATTCGCCGGCTGCGATGGTCGCCGATCCTGTAGCCGAGCAGCTGCCCCCCGCTGAGGCCGCACAGCTGAGAGTCGTTCCCGTCATGCTGCCCGGGGTGCCAGCGCGCAGGGTGACGGTGATCAGCGAAGATTGCTGCGAGTACACATCCAGCCTGGCGGCGGTGCAGTGCCGGGGTACCCACGAGAGTACGGAGGCAGCCTCGGTGGCGCTCGCGTTCGGGGTGTTGACAGAGTAGTAGCTGGTCGTGAAATTGACGGAATGGTACACCGCAGAGGTCATCGGATTGCCGGTGCTTCCCGTGCCGGTGCCGCCCGTACCGCCTCCCGTCCCTGCCGCACCCTGCGGAATGCCGAAGTTCAGAACCGCCGCCGATGTTGTGCCCGAGTTGGAGACGGTCGCCGGAGATCCCGCAGCCAGTGTCGTTACGGCCCCAATGGTGACGCTAGCCGCAGCCCCGGTAGCCCCTGCCGATCCTGAGGGTCCGGCACCACCGGACTGGGCCAGCACGGCCCACGTCTCAGGCGCGAGATCCGGCTCCTGATTACGATTGGAGGCCAGCGCGAGGTAACTCGAGCCGGCGAAACTTGTTGCATCGTTGACCGCGTAGTTGGCGCCCGACGACCACCCACCACGGTAGTTGATCCCCGCAGCGCCAGCGGCTCCGGTTGCGCCTGTGGCACCTATTGCACCCGTGGTGCCCTGCGCACCAACTGGCCCCTGCGGTCCGGTTCCCCCTACTGCACCGGACATTCCACTTGCCCCGGCCGCGGCCAGCAGCTGCCAGTAGCCTGGGGCGGTGCCGGGCGTCTGCCCCTGGTTGCTCCCTGAAATCGAGATATAGCTCGAACCACCGTAGCTGACCGCGGCCCCAACTCCATAGTTCGTCCCCGCGTTGTAAGTCCCTAGAAACGTGAGTCCGGCAGCTCCTGTGGCACCGGTGGGCCCGGCTGGACCAGCTGGGCCAGCGGGCCCCGTTGCTCCCGTGGCACCGGCAACGCCCTGCGTCCCCTGAACTCCGGCCACTCCCTGCGCTCCGGTCGCCCCCGGGTAGCCCATCGATCCCTGCAGGCCGGTGGCTCCCGTCGCTCCGGGTACCCCGGACGAACCGGCAGCGACCAGCAATCCCCAGTAGAGAGGGCTATGGTCCGGTTCTCGGCCCGCGTTGGCCGAGAGGGCGATATAGCTTGAACCCGCATAGCTGGCCACGGCACCTATGCTGTAGGTGTTCGCGATCGACCACGGCCCGGTAAAGGTAATGGGTGGCCCCTGCGACCCGGTTGCGCCGGTCGCGCCCGCCACTCCCTGCGCCCCCATAACCCCCGTGGTGCCCACCATGCCCTGCATGCCTTGCGCACCCTGCGCCGCAAGCACTGCCCAATTAGCCGACGAACCTGGAGCCTGGCCGTGATTGTTGCCCACGAGTGAGACATAACTCGACCCTGCATAGCTGACCGCATCGCCTGCGTTGTAGGAGGTCGTCGAACTGTAATCGCCCTTGAAGTTCAAGCCTGCCGCGCCCGTTGCACCCGTGGCTCCGGTAGCGCCCGCCATGCCCGCGACACCGGCCGTGCCCGTGGCACCGGTTGCGCCCTGCAGCCCCACACCCGTGGCTCCGGTCGCGCCCGTCCCGCCCTGCGCCGCAAACATTGCCCAAGAGGAGGGGTTCGCATCGGGCGCATTGCCGTGGTTGTTATTCGCCAGCGAGACCCAGCCCGCCCCCTGCCACAGCACGCCCTGCCCCAGGCTGTAATTGGTCGCAGACGAATACACCCCCTGGAAGCTGAGTCCAACCGGACCGGCCGGGCCGATCGGCCCCATCGGTCCCTGCAACCCCGTCATGCCGGGAGCGCCTGGAAGGCCCTGCGCACCCGCCTGTCCCGCGATGCCCTGCGTCCCTTGGTCGCCCCTCTCTCCAGGCGGCCCCACCGGGCCAAGCGCCCCCACGGGGCCCGCGATACCGGTGGCCCCGGTCATGCCTGGAGTGCCTGCCGGACCCTGCGCCGTCAGCGCGCCCCACGCCCCCGCTACAAGGTCCGGCGTGTTCCCGTGATTGAAGGTGGTCAACGAGGCAAAGCTCGATCCCTTCCAGATCACCACGTCGCCAAGGTTGTAGTTGGTCACCGAATCGTAGGCCCCGCGATACACCAAACCCGGCGTTCCTGTCGCACCGGTTGCCCCGGCTGCCCCTGTAGCTCCGGTCGCCCCCTGAATCCCGAAGCCGGCAGGCCCCTGCTGCCCTGTCGCGCCGGTGGCGCCTACGGGACCGGCGGCTCCCGTTGCGCCTACGGCCGCGAGCAGGCCCCAACCGCTTCCGAATCCAGGCGTATTGCCGTGATTAAAACCTATCTGCGAAATGTAGGTTGAGCCTGCGAAGGTCACCACATCACCATTCGCATAGTTGGTGGCCGAACTGTAACTGCCC
>CAXTUW010000053.1:0-10516 GCA_964247595.1 uncultured Acidobacteriaceae bacterium
AAGAGAAGAAGCAAGAGAAAGAAATCAAAATCGACCGCGGCTTCGGGATCAGCCGATAGCAACCGGCTTCGCAGAGGGGTACAGGGCCATGGCAGAGCAGCAGGGACCAGGTAGTGCGGGCGAGATGATGGTCTTCGGCCTGATCGAACAGGCCGACCGGATCGGCAAGTCCGCGCTGGCCACCCAGCAGGATCTGGCCGAGCAGATCGAGCATCTCGGCCAGGTACAGGAGTGGGCCGTGAACGCCGCCGTGGAGCTGCAGAAGCAGGCTGCGAGCGCGATCAAGAATCTGGAAGCGGAGCGGGCGCAGCTCCAAGCGAGCCGGACAGGCTTGGAGCGCAATGCCGTTCAGGCCATCCAGAACGCCGTGCGCAATCAGACCGCTGAGATCGAGCGACACACGACGCAGGCTTTGGCCACCCCGTTGCATGACATCGGGCAGGCTGCCGCCCAGGTGCGCCAGAACATCTCGGAGATCAGTTGGCTGGTGCGCAGCCTCATCCTGGCTGCCGGGATTGTGATCGGGCTGGCTCTTGGCTGGCTACCCTTTCGGAGCAGCCTGAATCATCTTCAGGAGCAGGAAGACCGGATCGAACAGTACCTGGCCACCCAGCAGCAACAGCAAGCGGCCCCTGTCACGCCCGAGCCGTCCCATGCCCCGACTCATAAAGGAAAGAAATAGCCAGCCGGCAGCCTCGGCACCCCAGGCAAGGCTATAGATTTGACGCTCGCCGCAGGCGAGCTTGGAACGCGTATCGCGTCCCACAAAACCCACAGCCTCGGCGACGAAGACACCTCTATGCGTCGGTTAGATCGTCTTGCAAGCCATCCAGGAGAGGCGTCTTGCTGGGAGGCAGCGGAACGTCTTTCAACGGAATGGCCGTCACTCCACGCGCTTTAGCGAGTTCCAGCAAGCCGGCATCATCCGAATAGATCGTCTTGACGCCTTCAACGCGAGCAATGGCCACAATCTGGTGATCGAATTTCGTCTTTGCCCAGGTGTCCGTACTTTTCGTGCGCTTTCTGGCTCGCTTGCTGGACTGTGACAGCGCGGCTCCAATCGTGTCCGCAGCTTCAATGGCAGCCCGGATATCGAATGGGCTAATCCTAAAGCGAGAGGATTGGGTCAACTCCTGCAGAATGCCTGGCCCTGCATCCTCGGCCCGCACTAGCAGCTCACTGAGGACCGGCGTAGGGATGAGGATGCGTGTTTTCTCTTCGTTCAGCTTTTCTACAAGCGCGTTCATTCGCGCTGGTGCGTCGGGGATTGAGAACTTCGATTTGGGGAGCCAGATTGCTAAGGCGACTGAAGTATCGAACGCGACCATTAATTGATCGGGGCTCCCTCGCGAATGCGTTCTAGCTCTTCCAGGGGATCAGCAAGTTTCAGCCACCCGTTCCCAGGAATCTGGCGAAGGCGCTCTATGACGACGGACAGGGATTCGTCCTTGAGTTCCTCGACATCAGTGATGTTGAAGTACTCGAGCGCCCAGCTGCCATCTTCGTTGCGGCTCCAGCGCCCATTTCCGGTCACCCTAATCTGCTGCTCGTAATACTGGGCCAATCTTTTGGCCACAGCACTATTGGCGTTGCAGATGTGAACCTCATCCCCATCCTGAAGATGAACGGGTTTGGTGTCATCTCGCCCGCCAAGCCTTATGAGCTTTCCTTCGAGTGTTCCAGGCTGTGTGATCGGCCCATAGACAGGTTTTTTAGGAGCAGGCGCGACATGGCCGTCGAAGGTCAGTAGCTTTCCACGCCCTTGCTTCAGGTATGCCGTCTTTCCGTCTTCAGCCAACTTTTGATTGATGGCCGCGACTGCAGCCTGGGCATCTGCGTCTGCATCACCACGCTTCACCAAGCGGAGGCGATGTTCGACTTCTGGGCGCACCTCTTCATCCACGTAGTGGACCAGCTTGGCGCTACCCTCCTTAACCTTGTCGAAGTGCACCCCAGGCTCACTGCCCAGCAGCTTTGCCAAATCAGTCATATATCCCGCGAGCCGGCCCATGGGAAGCGTGTCGGGGCGAAATCCGTCAATGACGAACTCCAGCGGCTTTCCGGGTTTGCGGATTTGACTCATTCCACGCCTCGGTGTCTGATGCTACCGCACCAGGCGTTCCCGCTGCAGTATGCGGACGCATACCTAGGCGTCCGCATGATGGGTGGAGGTGGAGATAACCATCGCCGCAGCCCCGCTAGTCCCGACCGCCCAGATGGTTTCCCATAGATGGATAGTGATCGATGCCAAAGCTGTCCTGCAATGCTTTACTGCACAGGCCGAAGTCTTTAAGTACTTCTGCTTGTTGTTCATAAAAGCCTCCTTGATTCGTTCTCCGCAGAAGCGGAAGACGGTAAGAACGGCGATCAGAACTAGCGCAGCCGTGGGATTCGAACCCACCCCGACCCCCGAAGGTCGACTCCTAAAAAGTAGCACGCTGACGCCGCTTGCTATGATCGGCTCGCATGTCCAGAGAGATCGAAGAGCAGACCATCCGTGCTTTCGTCCAAAAGAGCAAGCAGGACCGCTGTTGCCTTCTTCTAGCAAACCCAAAGCGCCGGAAAGACCTCACCAAAGAGCTGGCCCATTTCAAATGGCTCGACGAGCGGTTTGCCCGGCCCATCCCGTCCAGCCTCGCTCACTCCCCTGAGGAGATAGCCTCGCTGTTGCGGAAAAGGGGAGCCGGTCGCACAGTCTGGGCCATCTCAGAGGACCCCGCCATCGACGGAACCGAGCTAGTCCTGGAAGAAGCGATCACACGTGTACTTGGTCGGGATATGGGGACAATACTGTCCTGCATCCCCGGCAAGCTCGCCTTTTTTCAAGGAGAAGAAATGCATAGCGAGCGACTGCTGGAGCTTCGGCCCTGATAACCGGAGTTGTCGTGGGTGACGTGTGCAGGTAACGCCATTACTGCCGGGAGGCCGGAGGCCGAAGAGATAGTTATATCCGCTCCTGTTACTTCACGTTGAAAACGATGTTCGCCTGGAAGGCTGTTTTTACTCCATTGACTTTGTAGGGTGCGAAATGGCAACCGACGAGGCTGGCGCCAAGTTGATGTGTCAGTGGACCTTGCACGTGATGTACAGTCAGCAGCTTGCCTTCAGCAGATACCGTGAACTGTGCCACAATTTGGCTGCCAGGCGCGCCAGGTCCGCTGACCTCTTGCGGCAGCGAACAACCTCTGACTAGCTTGCGCGCGCTCGCATCATCCAGCTGGGCATAGGCACTTGTGGCGACCTCAGGCGACTCTTGTCGCGCTGCTAGGGCGCGGGGAGACGACAGAAGAGACGCGATCAACAGCCAAAACCCCAATACAGAGCGAAATGAAATCATTGACGCAAAATACCATGTCGTTGAGGAACTTTCTCCGTCCATCTAAGCCTTGTACTCACTGAAACGGGCGTTTCAGACGAGTACACTGGCCTGAAATGGCCTCCCAAGACGCTCAATTTGTCGCCTACTACCGCGTTTCGACCGAGCGCCAGGGCGAGAGCGGGCTTGGACTCGAAGCGCAGCGGGAGGCGGTCAGCCGATTCGTTGGCTCCGGGCGGGGCTCCACTTCCCTGCTGGCCGAGTTCACCGAGATCGAATCCGGCAAGCGCCACACCAACCGGCCCGAGCTGCTGCGAGCCATCGATTTGAGCCGCCGACAGAAGGCCACGCTGGTCATTGCCAAGCTGGATCGGCTGGCCCGCAACGTTCACTTCATCTCCGGGCTGATGGAGACTGGCGTCGAGTTCGTCGCCGCCGACATGCCCCAGGCCAACCGGCTCACCATCCATATCCTGGCCGCCTTTGCCGAGCATGAGCGCGAGGCCATCTCGCAGCGGACCAAGGGAGCGCTCCAGGCTGCTCGCAAGCGTGGCACCCGGCTCGGCAATCCACGCTGGTCTGAGTCCATCGCCCAGGCGCGGCAAATCAAAGACCCCATCCCGCCCGCGCCGCATCTGGTCGAGATGATGCGCCGGCACCGGGCCGAGGGCATGACCCTGCGGGCCATCGCCGCTCAGCTCAATGGGCTGGGGCTACGGACGCCCAAGGGATCGCAGTGGTATGCCGGAACCGTGCGGAAAGCGATGCGCTTAAACGCTGTACCTAATCTGTTGGGATGATTCTGTGTTTGCGGTGTCTAACTCTTTATGCTGCGCCTATCGACCTTCGTGGCACTCTTAGTCTCCTCTACGTGCGCCGCGCAAGTGACCGGCACCTTTTCAGTAGACAAGTCCGTCTTCGCTCCTGGTGAGCCTGTCTTTCTGAGCCTGACGCTTTCGAATCAAGGAACGGAACCCGAAGAAGTCATCACCTCTGATCCCTACTCCTTCTGTTCCGGGTACCAGATTCAAATCTCTCGTCAGGGATCTCCGCACGTCGCTTGTTCTCAGAGCTATGGCGGTAGTTGCATGTCAGGAGCCATCACGCTGGCGCCCCACGGAGCACACACCGAGCGCATTCTTCTCAATTACCCCAACAACTCCCAAGGGGATCTGAATCCTGCGGTCAAACTACCGGGAGACTATACCGTGGACGCGCTACGTTCCATTGGTTATGCGCCTCGTATTCCGAACTCGCACCTGTTCGACAGGCCCAATCACACCGAAGTTCACCAGGTATTCGATATTCATGTTGACGGAACACTCCAGGTTTCTCCCTCCGTCTATGCACCCTTCGTTCAACAGCTTTCCTCTAAGGAGGACCAGGTCCGAAGAGATGCAGCACGTGTTCTCGCCACTCTCGCACCGCCTGCACTTGAGCCTCTGCTGCTTAGCTTCGCCGCCTCGAAAGATGACACCCTCAAGCAGTTCGCCCCCTTAGCTCTTGCGAATCTTTCCACCGAAGCAAGCCTTTCTGCTCTTGCAAACATGCTCGCCCACTCTGAACCTGGCACATATGAGTCCATGAGTGCAGCCGAATACCTCGGCATGACTCACGATCCGAAATGGCTTCCAGCTCTCCTGGAGGCTGCTGACCGTGACGGATCTTGGTACCTCTCCTATGCTGCCCAAAGCGGCGGCGAGTCAGCTATTCCCGCATTTGTTGCTCGGCTGAACTCTACCAAACCAGGTGTTCGAAGCAACGCGATATCAGCTCTCGGGAGTACAGGTAGTCGGGCAGCAGTGCCACTCCTCATCAGCTTGTTGAAGAACTCACCCATCGACGGAGAAGGCTCCTCGGACGACGCTGCTGCTGCGAATGCAGCGCTTCAGCAACTCACGCATCATTATGTCCAGCAATCCTTACCTGAGTCCTGGGTTGACCTAGCCCGGCAACGCTGGCAGCAATGGTGGCTCACTACGGGACAAGATGCGAAAACCTACAAGCCGGGTGACTGCGTGCCGGACACCCAACTTCCGTAGCCGAACATTGCTCTTGAGTCGACCTCGTGCATAAACCGTTTACTGAAGGTGTTCGCTAAATAGCAAAATTTGTTGACTTTATAGGCCTAAGCGCCTAGGTTCCTAAGTACCTGAGTGCTTTAGGTACCTGAGCACCTAGGTTCCTAGGCGACCCATGATCCTCACCATCACCAGTTATAAAGGGGGCGTCGGCAAGACGACCTCAGCCGTTCATCTGGCGGCCTACCTACAGACGCTTGCCCCCACGCTCCTGCTCGACGGCGACCAGACCAAAAACGCCACGGCCTGGAGTCAGCGCGGCAAGGGCTTTCCCTTCCGCGTCGCCGGCATCGACCAGGCGGCCAAGCTCGCCCGCGATTTCGAGCACATCGTGATCGACACCGGACAGCGGCCCAGCCTGGACGACCTTAAGGCCGCCGCCGACGGATGCGACCTGCTAGTCATCCCTGCAGTGCCAGCCAGCTTGGACACGGACGGGCTGGGGCAGACCATCCGCGCCCTACAGCAGATCGGGACCGGAGCTTATCGGGTGCTCCTCACCAAGGTCCCACCCCCACCCGAAAAAGAGGCCGCCGAGCTTCGCGAGTTCCTGACCGGGCTTTCCGTCCCGATGTTCCAAGCCGAGGTGCCCGAGCTGAAGGCATTCAAGAAAGCGGCTTCGGCAGGCCAGATCGTGAACCAGACCGCAGACCGCAACGCAGCCAGGGCGTGGCAGGCCTATGCCGCCGCTGGCAAGGAGATTCTCTGATGAACCAGTTCGCCGCCGCCTTCGGAGGCATCCAGGAGGCCCGCAAGGAACAGCCGCAGGCCCAGCCTAAAGCTGCGCCCCCCGTAACGGGGCGTAAAGCGTCCCATAAGGCTCCCGTCCAGGCTCAGGCACCCCAAGGCCTAGCCAAGAGCCGAAATCCCGCCTACGAGCCCGTAAAGCTGTTTATGCATACCGAGAAGCGACGTAAGGCAGAGCGGAAGTGGGAGGACGAGGGTGGCCGCGATCTTTCCAGCCTTATCGAGACCCTTTTGACCAAGTACCTAGGTTCCTAGGAACCTAGGTACCCATGCATCTGAAGGGTTGGTAGATCGTGGCCACGCGCAAGAAATCGAAGGCAGACGAACAACTACGGCTTGATGCCGTGGAGCTGCAGCCTGCCCCCGCAATCCGCAAACGACCCACAGCGCCGTCGCCCATGGACCGGCTGCTAGACGCGGCCATTGAGATCCAGCAAAACCCCGACGCCGTAGAGCGGGCATACATGGCACGGCAGCTGGTGCAGTGCACGCTGCCCCATAGCGACCCCGGCGACCAGTCCGTATGGGTGCGGACCAACGGCCACCTGACCCTTGCCATTCGCCCCAACGTCGATCTACGGACACGGAAGCCCCTTTACCCCTACGGCTCCATCCCCCGACTGCTGCTCTTCTGGATCGTTACCGAGGCGACGCAGAAGAAGAACCGCCGCATCCAGCTCGGGAACAGCCTGGACGCATTCATGCGGGAGATCGGCCTGAACCCAAGGACCGGGGGAGGGAAGCGGGGAGACGCCAAACGCCTGCACGACCAGATGGAGCGGCTGTTCCGATCCACCATCACGTTTGAGGACCGGCGCGAGTGGGGCAAGAGCTACGTGGACATGCAGGTCGCCCCACGCGGTCAGTTCTGGTGGGACCCGTCTCGGGCGCACCAGGACAATCTCTGGGAGAGCTGGGTGGAGCTGGGCGAGGACTTCTTTGCCGCCATCACCGCCGCCCCCGTTCCGGTCGATATGCGAGCCCTGCGCGGTTTGAAGCGGTCGCCCCTAGCCTTGGACCTTTACGCGCTGTTGACCCACACGGCGTTCGCGGCGAGCCGGAAGGGGATCTCCAGGTCGATTCCATGGGAAGGCCTGCACACGCAGATGGGGGCCGAATACGCCCTGCTCAGGCAGTTCCGCGCCAAGGTGGTGGCGGCACTCCGGCGCATCCAGACGGTGTACCCGGCGCTGAAGGTGGAAACGACCGAGGATGCCCTGGTGGTGCATCCGTCCCGGCCCGCAATCGCCAAAAAGGGCTGATTTTTCGCAAACCGCTACGGTGAAACGGTGACGCTTGAATTGGCCGGTTTTGGACTTTCCTACGGTGAAACGGTGACGCCACTACGGTGAAACGGTGACGCTTTTTCGATTGCTATAAGGAAGGTCCTGTAGTTCTTTCCTGTAGTTCTTTATGTCCTGTAGTGGATGAAGCCGACGAGCGAGGAGATCAGGAAAACAGCTGCGTGTACACATTTGTGTATCATGGCTTTGAGAGTGGGCAAGCGTGGAACTGGAGTTCGAGTGGGATGAAGACAAGGCCGCAACCAATCTCGCCAAGCACGGTGTTTCGTTCCTGACGGCTGCCGAGGTCTTTGCCAACGAAATCCTGGAGCGGATCGACGACCGGGAGGACTATGGCGAGATTCGCTGGATTGCTCTCGGCAGGGTAGAGGCAGAGGTCTTCCGGGTGGTGTTTACCTGGCGGGGCGACAAACTCATCCGCATCATCAGCGCCCAGAAAGCGAGCAAGGATGAACGAGAAATCTACTACCGTGCGGCACTCCCTTAGCCAGATTAAGGCCATGCGCGAACGGGGTGAGGATCAGACCAGCCCCGAGGCTCCCGAAGCTGAATCCCTTGGAGCCGACTTTTGGAGCAGCGCCCGCGTCGTTATGCCCGCCGGGAAAACCTCCGTACATCTGCGCCTGGACAGCGATGTGGTGGACTGGTTCAAGGCCAATGGGAAGGGTCATCTGACCCGCATGAATGCCGTGCTCAGGGCCTACGTCGAAGCGCAGAAGCATTCTCCCTCCCGTTCCTAGCTGGAGTCGTCGCCGGAGCTGTGCGGAAAGTGGGTGGCGCGGAGCGGCGTCCAAGGCGGCTGTAGGCCGCCGTCTTTTCCATGGCTTGTAGGTGTTTGTTGGCCTACTGCCGATGTGAAAGCCTCAGAAGCTCCTGCCGCTCGGACCCGGTTAGAGCATTCCAGGCTTTCGACTGACCGCACGAGTAGTTCACTTCTGTTGCATTTTCGGCGGAGGCGGGAGCACTGTCCTCGTGGCTAATCGGATCGAGAAAGAGCAGGTATTCCCCTCCGAGGTTATTCGCCAATCCCTTATCCAAGTAGAAGCCTCCGCTGTCTCGGTAGGTAAACATCTCTATTCGGGCAGGAGGCTTGCCCTTGTAAGCAGTCAGAACCTGCAGGTGATAGATCGTCCAAGAGTCATCTTCATCTGACCAGTGATCGTCAGCAGCAACGACTTTGACGCGTACGACCCACTGCGAATCGGCAAACTCTTGAGCAACCGTGGTTTTCGCGTACATCTTACCGTGGTAAATGCACAGTGCGTGTGCCGAGGGCATCAACGGACAAGACAGGATCGCAGCCACACACATCGTTTGAAGCGCTCTCATATCAGTCCTGTTCTTGATCGCTGCTCGGCTTCTTAACGATGAGAGTCAGCCCATAGAGAGCATTCTTGAGGCGGTCAGGTGAGTCGGCGTAGAACTCTTCGAGCAGCCCCTTGAACTTGGCAGCCGAAGCCTCTGAACTCTGGCATTGATGAATCATGGCCACGCCGACAAGGATCTTGGCGTGGTTGTCGCGCCGCTTCTGTTCGCGGATGTCGAGTGCTCGCAAACGACGCTCTGACGACTTGAGGGCCGCAACCTTGGCGGCTGTAGCTTTGCGGATGGCGGCGACTTCAGCAGCGGCAGCATCGCGGATGGCTTTCTTCTGGGCCTCTAGCTCTTGGATACTCTTCGGATTCGCCCTGGGCATGCGTTCCAGCATACGATCAAATCCTCAGGCAGCGTAAACGGCGTAAACAGCCAATGCGCGATACCTAGTTTGCTTCGCAAACGTATCGCTAGAAGCAAAAGCAACAACAGCCGCAACCGCAACCGCAAGAACAACTGCAGCGACAACAGCAAGAGCAAAGGCATTCCGGCTTGGCCATCGTTCATGTAGTCATGAAATCGTCCAGCCAAGCCCCGCCCGCAGCGGCGCACGCGAACTACATCGCCCGCGACGGCCAGTACGAGAAGCGCGGCGGCCTGGAGCTGGTCGAGTCGGGCAACATGCCCGCGTTCGCTCGCGAAGATCCGCACAGCTTCTGGGAGGCGGCAGACGCCTTCGAGCGCAAGAATGGCCGCGCCTATACCGAGCTTCAGATTGCCCTTCCTCGGGAGCTTGCGCCGGAGCAGCGTACCGAGCTCGCCCGCGAAGCTGCGCGGGAGCTGATGGGCGAGCGTTTCGCCTACACGATGGCCGTACATACGCCTCTAGCCAAAGACAACATCGAGCAGCCACACATGCACCTGATGTTCTCGGAACGCGCCATCAACGAGCGCACCCGCGAACTGTCCGAGGAGCAGTTCTTTAAGCGCAATGGGGCGAAGAAAGACCCCGAGTGGAATGCCCGCGAGAAGCCCATGGAGGTGCGCGAAAAATGGGTCGAGATGATGAACGCGGCCATGGAGCGTCATGGCCATGAGCAGAGGCTCGATCATCGTTCGTGGGCCGACCAGGGAAGGCCCGATCTCGCCGAGCTTGTAGAGCCGAAATTGCTCGCCGGCAGTGAAACCGAGGCACGGGCATTGCATGCGCATGTGGACGGGTTGCGGGAGCAGCGGGCCGATCTGCCCGCTGCGCATTTGAGTCCAGACAAGGTTATCGACCATTGGGAACAGCAGGCCGAGCGGCAGATCGCCCAGGTGCGGGAGCGTGAGGCTCAGGAACTCTCTCGCCTGGACAAGCTGATCGCCACCGCCCGGGAGCTTGCCTCTGCGGTCAAAGAGAAGACAGTTGAAGTCGCTCAGAACGTCTCCGAACGGGTGGAGCAGTTGCGCGATCGCTTCGAGCGCTGGCGGGAGAACCGGACCGAGAATGCGGACCAAAAGCTAGACACGCAACCGCGTTCCCCAGCCCAAGAGCAGGCAGAGAAGGCGCAGCAGCGAGCCGGGCCGGAGCTGGTTGCGGAAGACCAGATCGAGCGTGGGCGACAGTTGTTCCGGGAACGCTACGAGGCGTACCAGCGGGAGCGTGCGCCGGCTGTCGTTCCAGAGACGAAACCGGAGCCCAAGCAAGAGCAGGTCGAAGAGAAGAAGCAAGAGAAAGAAATCAAAATCGACCGCGGCTTCGGGATCAGCCG
>CAXTUW010000054.1:0-9397 GCA_964247595.1 uncultured Acidobacteriaceae bacterium
GGGCAGATGCTGGTCGAGCACCCGGGGGTGGACAAGATTGCGTTTACGGGCTCAACGGAGGTGGGGCGGTCCATACGCCAGGCAACGGCCGGGACGACGAAGAAGCTGAGCCTGGAGCTGGGGGGCAAGTCGCCGTACCTCGTGTTCGACGATGCGGATCTGGATTCGGCGGTCGAGGGGCTGGTGGATGGGATTTGGTTCAACGGTGGGCAGGTGTGTTGCGCGGGGTCGCGGCTGCTGGTGGGGGAGCGCGTGGCGGAGCGGCTGTATGCGAAGATCCGGGCGCGCATGGCGACGCTGCGGGTGGGAAATCCGCTCGACAAGGCTATAGATTTGGGCGCAATTGCCGATAAGAGTCAGTATGAGCGGATTGCGCGGTATGTGGCCGCGGGGGTAAGGGACGGGGCGACGTGTTGGCAGCCGGATCTGCCGTTGCCGAAGACCGGGTTTTTTGCCCAGCCGACGCTGCTGACGGGGGTTGCGCCGAGTTCCACGGTGGCGCAGGAGGAGATCTTTGGGCCGGTGCTGGTGGGAATGACGTTTCGTACGCCGGCGGAGGCTGTGGAGCTGGCCAACAATACGGTGTATGGGCTGGCGGCTTCGATCTGGAGCGAAAACGTCAATGTGGCGCTCGATGTCGCGGCCCAGATGAAGGCCGGTGTGGTGTGGGTGAATGCGACGAATCTGTTCGACGCGGCGTGTGGGTTCGGGGGATATCGGGAGTCGGGGTTTGGGCGTGAGGGCGGGAAAGAAGGAATGTTTGCGTATCTGGAGCCGGCTTGGTTGAGGGAGGCTGGGGCGGCTACATCGTTACCGGGGTTGGAGTTTGGGGGTGGTCGTACGTCAGCGGTGGGTGTGGACGGACAGCAGGTATCCTTCGGGAATGACAACAAGAATGGCGGCGATGGCAGCGGTGGCGCTTTGGACCCCACCCTTTCCGATGGAGCCGGAAAGGATGGGGCACCCATCTCGGCACCCGCTTCGGCGGTTTCAGTAGGGATTGACCGGACGGTGAAGCAGTACATCGGCGGCAAGCAGGTGAGGCCGGACTCGGGGTATAGCTTCCCGGTTCATGGCGCGGATGGGCGGTTGGTGGGGCAGGTGCCGCTGGGCTCGCGCAAGGATGTGCGCAATGCCGTGGAGGCCGCGCGGGCGATGGGTGCGAAGTGGGCCAGGCAGACCGCGCATGGGCGGGCGCAGGTGCTGTATTTTGTCGCCGAAAACCTGGAACAGCGGCGTGAGGAGATCGTGCGCAAGCTGGCGATGTTTGTCGGTGAGGCACAGGCAGAAGTGGAGTTCGGGATGGCTGTGGAGCGGACCTTCAGCTACGCCGCGTGGTGCGACAAGTTTGAGGGCTCGGTGCACAATCCACCGTTTCGCATGGTGGCCATGGCGATGCATGAGGCTGTGGGCGTGGTGGGTATGCTGGCCAGCGATGAAGCGCCGCTGCTGGGGCTGATGTCGCTGGTGCTGCCGGCGATCGCGATGGGGAATGCCACTGTGGCGGTGCCAAGCCAGCGCGCGGCCACACTGATGGGGGATTTGTACCAGGTATTCGACACCAGCGACCTGCCGGGCGGGGTCGTAAATCTGGTCGCGGGTAACGCGATGGAGTTGGGCAAAACACTCGCAGAACACGATGATGTCGACGCGATGTGGAGCTTTCGTGACGGAGCCGCGGCTACGATGGTGAGGGCGGCTTCGATCGGCAACTTAAAGCAGACCTGGTGCGGGGGCGAGAGCCGGGGCGTGGACTGGTTTGATCCCGCGCAGGGCGAGGGCCGTTGGTATTTGCGGCACGCGACGCAGGTGAAGAACATCTGGGTGCCCTACGGGGAGTGATGGAGGTTGTGGCTCCGGAGTGAGTACGGACGCGTGCTCGAAGGCCCCTTGGGAGGTGAAGCAGGAACGACCTGGGCTAGGCGAGGACGCGGGTTTCGAGGTGTTGATCGAGGCTGCCGGAGAGTAGATGCTGTGCTCCCCCGGCGCGCAGAGCTTCGGCTGCGGCCTCGCCCAACTCCTGAGCGGACGCCCCGCGCGGGGCATTGTGTAGGACGTGTACGACGGCTTCACCATCCGGAGCGGCGACCATCGCGTGCAGGTGCCACACGTTGTCGAAGGCGTGGCAATAGGCTCCCAGCGGGAGATTGCAGCCGCCCCCCAGCGCGTTCAGGACGGTGCGTTCGGCGCCCGTGGCGAAGGCTGCGTCCGCATCGTTCAGCTCACGGAGCGCGTTCAGCAATGCCTGACGAGGGATGCCCACCGCATCGGCATGGGCAGCGTCCCTGATGGGGCCGTGCAAGACCTCCAGCGCCAGGGCACCCTGGCCGGGAGCGGGACATATCTCGTCCACGGAGAAACGCTGATGGACGTGCTCGGTACGGCCGAGGCGGTCGAGCCCCGCAGAGGCGAGCACAAGCGCGTCGGCGTCGCCGGCGGCCCACTTGCGCAGGCGGGTGTCGATGTTGCCGCGCATGGGGACAAACTGCAGATCGGGGCGCAGCGCGAGCAGCATGGCCTGACGCCGGGGGCTGGTGGTGGCCACGCGCGAGCCCAGGGGGAGCATGTGCAGACCCCAGTATTCCTCGCAGACAAAGGCATCGCGGGCGTCGGCACGGGCCGGAATCGCGGCCAAGGTAAAACGCGGATCAAGCGCCGTGGGCAGGTCTTTCAAGGAATGCACGGCGACATCGATGCGGCCATCAAGCAGGGCGTCTTCAATCTCCTTGATGAAGATACCTTTGGCATCGAGCGAAGCGCCGCCTGGGGTGCCGTCGTCGAAGTTTGCCGGAGGCACAAAGTTGGGGTCCTGCATGCGGTCGCCGGTGGTGCGGATCGCCTCAACGTTTACCGTGTGACCGCGGCGGCGGAGTTCGTCGGCGATGTGATTGGCCTGCCACAATGCGAGTTGCGAGCCGCGGGTACCGATGCGGATGGGTGGGGTGCTCATCGGTGTTTAGAATACGCCCCGAAGCAGGTGACAACGCAGTCGATAGATCTCGGTTTCGAATCGAGTATCGGTGCACGAGAGAACGGTTAGTGCACTTCGATCGCCACCAGCGTGTTGATGAGCACCTATCAGCTCTGAAGCTCACTAGGGAGCTTACTGGGGTCGGTGATTCTGTGATCCGGGTATAACCGCTCAAGTACCTTGGGCAGTTCGTTCTTAACGAAGGTTCGGCAGGTTGCGTTTTGAAATAAGTGTGCGGCTTTGTCTTCCAGCACCAGGTGAGCGAGCCCATGTAAGGTCGACAGCCCAGACAGCATGTCGGCGGCATCCTCAAAACGATTCAGGTCAACCTCGGAACGACCGCGATAAGCGAGAATCGCACGGCCAAGCCGCATTCCTGGTTTTCCGCTGATTTCAGGGTAGCGAGGATCGCTCCGGTCCACGAGATCGTTCCGAAACATAAGACGGAAATGACCGGGGTGTTTCAATGCAAACGTGATGAATGCGAGACTCAGGGCGCGCACATCTTCCACCACATTGCCTGAGTGTCCGACGTCCTGAATGTATTGGTCAAAACGCGCAAAGGCGAGAAGAGCCACTTCGGTGAGCAGACCTTTCGCACTTCCGAAGTGGTGCGCCGGAGCGCCTGGAGAGACGCCCGCCCGCTGAGCGGCTGCGCGAAGCGAGAACGCCTCGATGCCCCCCTTGCTGATGATCTCGTCGGCAGCCTTGATGAGAGCGGCGCGCAGATCCCCGTGATGGTAAGTCGATCGCTTTTGCGGCATGGCTCCCACCTGCTTCTAGACACTGTTCAGATTTATCTATACAGTGTTCATATGCGCGTCGGTCTCTGCGAACGAGAGCGATGCCATAGACCCCCAAGTATAGGACGCTGACATGAAAAAGACCTGGTTTATCACTGGCGCTTCGCGTGGCTTCGGCCGCATCTGGGCTGAAGCCGCGCTTACCCGCGGAGACAACGTTGCTGCAACCGCCCGTAAGCTCGACGACATTTCTGCACTGAAAGAACGTTTCGGCGACGCCGTCTTTCCGTTGGCGCTCGACGTAACGGACGCCGAGCAGGCGCGGCGAGCCGTGCAGGAGGCGCATGCACACTTCGGCCGTCTGGATATCGTACTCAACAATGCCGGTTACACCCTGGTCGGCACAGTGGAGGAGGCGAGCGAGAAAGATGTCCGCGCATTGTTCGACACCAACTACTTCGGCATGTTGCACGTCATCCAGGCGGCGCTGCCCCTGTTGCGGCAGCAGGGCAGCGGGCACGTTATTGGCGTCTCCAGCACGCTGGGCATCATCGCTATGCCGCTGATCGGCTTTTACTGCGCCACCAAATGGGCAGTGGAGGCACTGCACGATAGCCTTTCGAACGAGGTGAGGGCGTTTGGGATCAAGGTCACCCTGCTTGAGCCAGGTGCCTACGCGACTGAATTTGGCAGCCCTGCATCCTTGAAGCAGTCAGAGGGAATGGAGGTATACGGACCTCTTCGGCAGCGGGTTTTCGGGGGTCTAGCGACCCAGGAACGCGGCGATCCTCAGGCGACAGCCGATGCCGTTCTCAAGTTGGTGGATGCAGAGGCACCACCCCTGCGATTGATTCTAGGCAACAAGAACCTGCCTGCGGCACGTGCTGCCTATGCGGACCGTCTAGCCAGCTGGGAGGCTTGGGAGGCGGTCTCGAATGCAGCGCAGGGCGAGCCGGCAAGGTAAGGAGGCAGGACCCTGCCGAAGTCAGCGCCCCAGAGCTATCGCGAGAGTGCCGTGGCCACGGGGCAGCCTGGCGGGTGAGCTGTCTTTAAGATCTGAAGATCTTTTAAGCTGGCACTCTGGCTGCTTGCCGATAAGACTCATAGGCCGGTCTCTCACACTTGAAGATCCAGAGCGCAGACTGCTGTATCACAGACTGTTCTGGTGCCAGAACGCAAAAGGAAAGCCTCGCCAAGGCTGGCGAGGCTTGTAGCGGCTTAGCTTTCCCCCAAGCTCAGAAGACCTGCGTGGGGGTGCCCGGTTCGGGCCTGGGATAGTTGCGGGCTGGGGTGCTCGGGGAAGACTTCTTGGAGGCGGATTTGGTGGCCGACTTCTTGGTGGCAGTCTTCTTTGCAGGTGTTTTCTTGGCGGCAACTTTTTGAGTTGCTGTCTTCTTGGCTGCCGCCTTCGCCGGGGCTTTGGCTGGGGTGTTCTTGGCAGGAGTCTTTTTGGCAGGAGTCTTCTTAGCGGCGGTTTTGCCTGCCGCTTTCACCCCGGCGGACTTCTTGGCAGCCGTTTTCTTCGCTGCACTCTTCTTGCCTGCGGACTTGCGCAAAAGCGATTTGCCCTCGGGTGTGTCAGGGTCGGGGTAGATCAGCTTATTGAAGTCGGAGATTTGGCCGCCGGCGGTCTTCTCCTGATAAGTGAGCTCGAGACCGCTGGCGTCGAACTTCTCAAAAAATTCGTCCCAGCTGATCTCTTCGAGGGCGTCGTCGTTGTGGTTGGGGGCGTTCGGAAACATGAGGCGGATGATGCCGGTGGCCTCATCGGTTTCGGTCGCGGCCACGACCGCAGGTTTGCCGCCGCGGGCTTCGGCCCACTGGCGAATCTCATCGTGATCTTTGGTTGTTTTTGCGAGTGCCATCGTGTGCCGACCTTGCGTTGTGGGATGAGTGAGAACTCTTCTCGCTTGGGATGGCGAATGAGGGCGGGGCGCTGTCCGTCTTTGCACTCTTTTTTGTGCGTGGTGGGACACGGGGAGTTTTGTCTCCGTGTTCAAGTGTGAGCTTGTGGTGTGGAGCAGCTTGGAAACGCGCGGGTTCGGCGTGACAGGACGGATTTTGTTCAGGTTTGAGGGGCGAGGTATCGAGGTGTGAGGGTCAGGCCTCGTCGGTCTCGCGGGGTGTGCGGAGCGCGGCGATCTGCGGGTGGAGCAGCTTGGCGGTGAGAGAGCGGGTGAGGGCTTCGACGGCCGCCTGCTGCTCGGGGGTGAGCGGGCCGAGGCGGGCGAGCGAGCGAACGAGTTCGGCCTCGCGGGTTTGTTCGGCCCCGGCGAGCAGCTGCTTGATGGCCTCGGTGGAAGGCGTGGCTTCGAGGCGGTCGCGGTAGCGGGCGACCTCGAGCGAGACGATGCGTTCAGCGGCCTCGGCCTCGCGGGTGCGTCCGGCACGGTTTTCCTGTGCGACCTGCTGCAGGTCGTCGATGTCGTAGACGAAGCAGCCTTCGAGGGCGTTGACCTCGGGCGCGACGTCGCGGGGCACGGCGATGTCGATGAAGAAGACGGGCCGGTTGCGGCGGCGGCTGAGCAGGGTGCGGGCATGCTCGGGACGGAAAACCTGACCGTCTTTTCCGTAGGCCGCAGCGCCTGTCGAAGTGATGATGATGTCGGCGCGGTGGGACTGCTCGTGCAGTTGCGCGAAGGGGATGATACCGGTGGTGATGGCGGGGGTGCGCAGGGTGTCGGCGATGCGCTCGGCGCGGGCTTCGGTGCGATTGGAGACGAGCAGCGTGGTTGCGCCCTGCTGGATGAGGTGGCGGGCGGTGAGGTCGCTCATCTTCCCTGCCCCGACGAGCAGCACGGTTTTCTGGCTCAGGCTGCCGAAGATCTTGCGGGCGAGGTCGGCGGCTACGGAGGCCACGGAGACCGTATTGGCACCAATCTGGGTTTCGGTGCGGACGCGTTTGGCGACCGAGAACGCACGCTGCAGCAATGGGTCGAGGGTCGAGCTGAAGGCACCCGTGGACTTAATGGCACCGACCTCGCGAGCCACGGCGAAGGACTGTTTCACCTGGCCGAGGATCTGCGGTTCGCCGACGATCATGGAGTCAAGCGAACTGGCGACGCGGAAGAGGTGGCGGACGGCGTCGGATTCACGGAACTGGTAGAGGTGGGGTTCGACCTCGGCGGAGGAGAGGTCGAGGAAACGATGGAGAAAGCGGACGGGGGTGATAAGCGGCGGAGCGGCGGCAGGGTCGCATACCGTGAGGAGCTCGACGCGGTTGCAGGTGGAGAGGATCATCGCCTCGCGGACGCCGGGCTCGCCGGCGAGGGTGCGGGTGGCCTCGGCGAGGCGTTCGGAGGGGATGGCGAGGCGCTCGCGCACGGCGATGGGCGCGGTGGTGTGATTGACGCCCACGAGGAGAAGGGCGCTGCCGAGTTTGGAACTTGCATGCAGGACGGGGCTCATGGGGTGCGGAACCGGTGCACGGCGGAGAGCTGGTTGGCGGCCCAGACAGCGAGCACGAAGAGGAAGGCAAAGCTGGAGAGGTACACCGCCCGCCGGCCGCGCAGGCCGGAGTGGCGGCGGATAAAGATCATCAGCATGTAGGCCAGCCACATGGCGACCGAGAGCAGCACCTTGGGGTCGGCGAAGAAGGTGGGCCCGACGGTTTGGAGGGCGACGACGGAGCCGATGAGCAGGCCGGCGGTCATGCAGGGAAGGCCGAAAAGTAAAGATTTGAGCGCGATTTGGTCGGTGGTTTCGAGCGGGGGCAGCCAGCTCTTGACACCGCCGGTGGAGCCGATGCGCTTTTGCTTGAGGCCACGCTCCCCGATGAGGTAGAGCAGACTCGCCACCAGCGAGACGAGCAACGCGGCGTAGGCGGCCAGCAGCAAGGCCACATGGAGGAAGAGCCAGCCCATGGGCAGGTCGGGGAAGGCGGTGCGCTCGGTGCCGGGCCGGAAGGCGGGGGTCAGCGTGACGAGCATGGCCACGGGTAGGAGGAAGATGCCGAAGGCGACGGTCTTGTAGCGCAGGGCTAGCCCCAAAAAGGCCGCAGCCAGCAGGAGGCCGAGCAGGGACAGCATCTCATGCGTGGCTAAAGGTTCATTGAGCGTCAAGGCGTGATGGGCGGCGATGAGCGTCTCGGTCAGCGCCACGAAATGGAAGAACACGCCAGCAAGCGCGGTGGGCAAAGCGATGTAGCGCCAGCGCGGGCGGTTATACAGCGCGGCCGGCAGCACCGCGAGCGCGGCGATGGCGTAGAGCAGAACCGCGACTCGGAGCCAGAGGAGGGA
Source organism: uncultured Acidobacteriaceae bacterium (assembly GCA_964247595.1). Lineage (GTDB taxonomy): Bacteria > Acidobacteriota > Terriglobia > Terriglobales > Acidobacteriaceae > Granulicella. The sequence goes on from CAXTUW010000054.1 coordinate 7,953, forward strand.
CATACGGGGACGCACGGGCCGGCCGGGGTGGATCGGCGGCAAGCTTCAGTATAGATGTCGGTTACCGGGCGCGGGACGCGAAGGTACGCCGTTAACCGGTCGCCCGCTCTCCCCCCGAGGGAGAATCCAATTGACTCTTCGAACGTTCCCTCTGTGGCTAAAGCCACATGGCGAAGACCGAGGTTTCGGCGGGACTGAAGTCCCGCCCTTCCATAAGGGCCATTAGATCAGACCCTTTCTTAACTCGCCGCAAGACTTTGTTCGAGGTAGGCCTTGAGGCGGCCTTCGATGAGGCTTTCGGGCAGCAGAAACGGCTTTTCGAGGATGTGGATGCGCAGGGTGCCGGCGGTGTGCTCGTAGCTGGCCGTGATGCCGTCCTTGGAGAGCGTGCCGGAGGGGCCGGTGAGCACGATGCCGTTCTGCCGGAGGCGCTCCGTGGCCGTGGCAAACTGGGCGTCGTTCATGGGGAGTTCGATCATTTTGGGAGTGTACGCCCACGCTTCGGCTCAGAACGGAGGCGGGCCGACCAGCATGGTTTGCGCGGTCGCAAACGTGAGCATCTTGCCGATCGCCTGCCGCTCCCCGTCGCTTTTATAGGAGAAGGCAAGCCCGGCTTCCTTGCCGTCCGCGCGGGCCACCCGGGCGACCAGGGTGCACTGCTGATCGCCGTAGTGGAGAACGAGGTCGCCGACCGTCCAGAGGTCGAGCTGCCGGTCGAAGTTGGCCAGGAGGCCGGACTCACTCAAGTTGAGGCAGTGCCCGTTGATGAGGCCCTCGTCGGTTGTGAACTCGAGCGGGAAACTGAGATCCAGACGCGGTGCACGATTGCGGTATTGGTCTCCCATGCGCAGAATTCTCCGATGACGAACGCCTGTGTCACGGTAGCAGGAACGATGGAGTGTGAGCCGACGTGTTTTGGGACACCCACGTTCTTCACGGCGAGGCGCGCGGTATTCTGAGCGTCCTAAGCAATTCTGAGCTTTCACGATGAGCGCACCGCACAACTCCGACTCCGCACCCTTAGACTTGATCGCCTTGCCCGACGCGGCCACGCTGACGCCGGCGATGCGGCAGTATGCCGCGGCCAAGCAGGCGCACCCCGATGCCCTGCTCTTTTTTCGCATGGGCGACTTTTATGAGTTGTTTTTTGAGGACGCGATCGTTGCCGCGCGCGAGCTCGGGCTGACGCTGACCTCGCGCGACAAGGGCAAGCGGACGCCCATGTGCGGGGTGCCGTACCACGCCGGGGCGGGGTATCTACAGAAGCTGCTGCGGCGGGGGTACAAGGTCGCGCTGTGCGAGCAGATGGAGGATCCGAAGCTCGCCAAGGGCGTCGTCAAACGCGAGGTGACGCGGGTGCTGACGCCGGGGACGGCGCTCGATGCGGCGCTCGATGCGGGGGCGAGCCAATGGCTGGCGGCGGTGGCCGTGGCGGGGTCGGGGGC
>CAXTUW010000055.1:0-9105 GCA_964247595.1 uncultured Acidobacteriaceae bacterium
TCAAGCTCCCGGGGTGGGGCAGCGGGGTTGCGGGGCATGGCGGAGGCGTATGCGGCCGGGCGGATCTGTGCGTTCACGGCTGATGGCCCGAAGGGGCCGCGGCGTGTCGCCAAGGCTGGGGCGGTGCAGCTGGCCGAGCTGGCCGGTGCCGGTTGGGTCGGGTGCTTTCATCCGGAGCCGGAACGGGCGTGGCGGCTCCGGTCATGGGACCGGTTTGCGATTCCAAAGCCGTTCACGACGGTGCGCTTCGGCTGGCCGGCGCACGTGCGGCCTGTGGAGCTCGACGCGGTGCAGGCGGGGATGGCGGAGGCGGTCGCGCTGGCTGGGCGCGATGTGGATTGACGCTGGACTGGACCTCTCCCCCCTGTACTTCAGGGTAAAGTACTTCCAATGTTGGACTTAACTTCGGACTCAAGTTATGTACGAAGGCGAGTCTGGGCTCGTTTCCACTTCGGTTTTATCTCTGGCTCGTGTGGCACGGCCGATCCGATGGACTCCTTGTACGGAGTCAAGCTCGAATATGTGCAGGGGTCTTTGTTCAGCGATGAGCGGCGAGGTTTCGAGCGATGAGGAAACGCTCTTGCCTAGAATGAACTTATGTTGGTTTCGGCTTTCGATTATGGCCTGCCCGAGGAGTTGATTGCGCAGGAGCCGCCGACGGTGCGCGGGGCGAGCCGGATGCTGCGGCTGGACCGGACGACAGGGGCAGTGGAGGATCGATTGTTTTCGGAGCTGCCGGAGTTGCTGGCTCCGGGCGACCTGCTGGTTTTGAATGATTCGCGGGTGTTGCCGGCGCGGTTGTTTGCGACCCGGGCGGGGTTGCGGACGCAGGCAGGGTCGCCGGCACCGGAGGGTGCTGTCGAGGTGCTGTTGACCGAGCAGATCGTCGAGGCCGAGTGCAACGTGTGGCGGGCTTTGGTGAAGCCGGCGAAGAAGGTGCCGATCGGGGAGATGTTGCTGTTTGCGGTATCGGCCGGCGAGGCTCCGCTGTTGCGGGCCGAGGTGGTGGCAGCGGGGGAGTTTGGCGAGCGGACGCTGCGGTTTGAACCTATCGAGGGACTCCACGCGATTTTGGAGCGGATCGGGCATCTGCCGCTGCCGCCGTACATTCGGCGAGCGAAGGGGGAGCCGAATACGGCCGAGGATCGGGAGCGGTATCAGACGGTGTATTCGCGGCCGTTTGGGGTAGGGGAGAGCGGATATGGGGGTCTCTCCACTGCGCTACGCTACGGCCGAGAGGAAAGTTCTGGGGCTGGGATGGCGCAGATTCCCTGCGGGAATGACAAAAAGAAAGGCAACAGCCAAGACGACGCGATAGCGGCTGCACCTACAGGAGGGTCGGCGGCTGCGCCTGCAGCAGGCTCGGCGGCGGCACCCACGGTAGGGTCGGCGGCTGCGCCCACGGCGGGGCTGCACTTTACGCCGGAGATTCTCGATCGACTGCGAAGCCGAGGGGTGGAGATCGCGCGGGTGACCCTGCATGTGGGATTGGGAACGTTTCAGCCGGTGCGGGTGGAGCGGACAGAGGAGATCCGTTTGCATGCCGAGCCCTATACGCTTTCGGCGGATACCGCAGAGGCGCTGAACCGGGCGTGGAAGGATGACCGGCGCATCGTGGCAGTAGGCACGACGACGACGCGAACCCTGGAGCACCTGGCGCGGCAGTTTGAGGCGGATTCTGGAGCCTTGGCGGTGGCAAATCCGCTGCGCTTGGAGGCCCATTCGGGAAGCACGGGACTGTTTTTATCGCCGGGGCCGGACGGGGATGACCGTTTCAAACTGGTTCGTGGATTGGTGACGAACTTTCATCTGCCGCAATCGACGCTGCTGATGCTGGTAAGCGCCTTTGCGGGGCAGGATCGGGTGCTGGCGGCGTATGCCCATGCGGTAGAGGCGCGGTACCGGTTTTTCAGCTATGGGGATTGCATGCTGGTGCTGTAAGTTGGGGTGCTCGGCTTCGCTGAAACGCGTGCACCTGGGACAGGGCATAGATGTTCCCAGGCAGACTGAGGTGTCTGCCGAGCATCCAAAACTCAGGAGTGAACCCGTGAAAACCATAGGAACTGTGTTTGTCGCTCTCCTTGCATTTGGTTTAAGTGCCCATGGCCAGAATCAACCGGCTTCGACCTCCAACGGAGCGTCGCCGAGCCAGCCGGCTGCACCGCAGAGGGCACGAAGTGCGGGTGGGGATATTGGCAGCGGCAGCGGCGATATCGGCAAGGGTGCGGGGAAAGGTGCAGGCAATCTGGCCAAGGGCACCGGTAAAGGAGCCCTCGACCTGGTGACACTTCATCCTGTAAACGCCGCCGGCGACGTGGGGAAGGGTGCAGCCTCTGCGGGCAAAAACGTGGCTGTGGGTACCGGCAAAGGGACCGGGAAGATCATTAAAGGTACGGGTAAAGGACTTAAGAAGATCTTTTAAGGCGCAAGGATGCCGGACATACACCGAGTCGAAGGAGCGTGTGCCGAGTCTATTGCGGCTTGGCGAGGCGTACCCTGCCTTCCAAATCCGCGATGGAGGCACTCTGGAACTGCGGCTCGGTTGTCTTCGCGAGAAGAAGCGCACGTCGGTAGTAGGGTGTCGCTTCGAGGGATCGGCCACTCGCGTCGAGAGCCTTGCCCATAGCCGCGTTCACGGTTGCCGAGTCTGAGGCCAGCGCCTCTGCCTGCAGCGCCTCGGAGAGGGCTGCAGGCACGTCTTTACGCCCTAGAAGCACCCCGGATTTCTGGACATGGCTTAAGGCAGCCGCCAGCGGCAGGTTGAAGTGGCCGTCGTACACGAAAACCCCGTAATCGATTACGGCAACCGGCTTCAGGCGCTTGAACTGCTCATACGGATTTAGAGCGCGAGGACCGAACTCGAAACCGGAAAGAACGCCCGCGCTCATCAGTACAGGGCCATCGATTGCGGGTGGAATATCGTGCGGTGCATCGAAATAAAGTGAGTCGGCCGTGATGAGCGGCTTACACGGAATGCCGTAGTAGCCGTAGTCGGCTACGCCTTCCCCAAAGTAGGCAAACCAGCAATTCTTTATCTCATGCCTATCGAGGTAACGCTTTACGTCCTTCAACTGTTGACCCCAGTCGGAGCTGGAATCACTAAGGTATTCATGGACGTTAGCCGGCCCACCAAAAGCCTCATTCGCGTAGGAAACATAGGCAGGAAAGGCATGGAGAACGGAGACAGCCTGAAAGGCAAGCAGGACGCCCGCAACGTACAGCCAGCGGCGATCTCGCTGGACCAGGGTCCATGCTGCCCCACCTGTTGCGACGGAGAGGAAGATATATATGGGAAGGATGTGCCGAATCCCGATGTTCATACCGCCCGCCATGGCGAACAGCATGTAGACCGCGGCCGGGATCGCCATGTAGAGCATCTCGCGATGAGCCTGAACCCTACCTGTGATCACGGCCCAAGCAGTTATGGCAAGCAGAATTAGGAAGGGCAACGTGGACTTAATTACAAAAGCAATTGGAAAGTAAAACCAGACTGGGTGAGGATAGACATTGCCGAGCAGATAACTCGTAAATGCTTTCGATTGAAAGAGAACATGTGCGAGCCCATAGATATACGACTGAGGCAAGAGGTGTAGGTGGTCCAGCTGGCCGAGTACATGGCCTTGCAGGTGGCTTGGCACGCGTTGCAGCTGCGCCGACATACTCGGATTCAGTGGCAGGCCCTCCCCGCGCGGGGCGTAGTGGAAACCGTAAAAAGACCAGAGAACGGCTACCGAGATACCTCCCATTATTACCAAAGCCGTTGCCAAACGTAAGGCATAGGCGACGGATGAGATGTTGGGCGCGGGTGAAGTCGTGGATTCTGAATGCCATACCACTTCCATGATGGCGAGCAGGCCCAGCATGGGAAACAGCAGAAGGGCACTGTGCTTGGTCGCGAGGGCGAGCCCTACGGCAAGGCCTACTGTGACGAGACGCCATACCGTGGGCTTGCTGCAATAGCGGTAGAAGGCGTAGATAGCCCAAAGCATGAAACACGCTTGTCCTGCATCCGTGGTCACCAGTGCGGAATGGGCCAGCAGTGTTGGGTCGAAAGAAATCAGGCCGAGAGCGAGCAAGCCCGCACCCGTGCCGAACATCTCCCTCGTTGCGGCAAAGACAAGAACCGCCAACAATAAGGTCAGCAAGGAAGCAGCTATGCGGGCGCGAAAAAGAATTGTGTTGGCATCATTGCCGAAGACGAAAGTCTTGCCGCCCTGCACCTCTTGCAGACGGTACGGCTGATCCACAAGAGGCGGCTCTGCCACGGGCATATCGAGCAAGGGCAGGGTTGCCAGAAATTTGACCAGGGGCGGATGCTGGGCGTTCAGGCCGAAGTCGCCATGCTTCCATTGCATGTATCCGGCGTAGATATGGTCTGCCTCGTCCCAGGTCGCGGAGTTGTCCCGCGCCATGAAGGCGAGTTGCAGAAAGATAACGAGAAGAAAGCCGACAACGGTGCAGAGGACGACACGCTTACGTTGGTTTTCTTTCATGAACACGCCACGGATGATACCAGTGCTGAAAGTAGCGAGGTCGCCCGCAAGAGACAGGCTCAGTACGGCGGTGGGAAGTGTAGCCGCAAGGGTGGTTTTGTACGGCGGTTGAGGGCAGCTGGAGAAACTGGCTTGACTTCTTATGTGTGTGTGAAGGTATAGCTATAGCCGGGGTTGGGCAGCCAGCCGTCCCCCCGGGTTTGTACTGAGTTAGTGGTGAATGAGCAAGAGGGGAAGCTTGCCCATCGCTGCCAAAGTGCCCGTTAGCGCCCCGATGATGATTTCGCCGGGAATGATTACCGACCAGCCCTTGCGGCGGATCAGGATGGATCACAAACCGCATCACCCACCTTTCCTGACCGACGCGGCCCGGGGCCTCGAATCCCGGGCCTCGTCTTTCATCAGGCGACGTTGTCAGCGTGAAAGCTTGGAATTTGTGAGTCCTCGACTTGGCTGCCGTCAGGAGAAGGCGGATTCAGTATGGCAGGGGTGAGCCGGGATGGATCTGCACTTAGTTTGTAGAGGATCGATGTGCATTTTTAGTGCTGCTTGACAGGTAGCCCGTGGTGTTTTGAGTGCTTGCCCGCGTAGGTGTTTGCGACTTTACTCATCGCACGAAAAAGCTTTGCGATGAATGGGGCACCCGGTACCCGGCTACTGGTTGCGAGGTGGTGCAAGCAGGTATCGCTCGCGTTGGTCTACCCAACGGCGTTTGGGAGGACTTATGTGCGGAGGCTTGCCCAAGAACCTTGGTCAATGAGTGACTCGGCCTGTTCTCGCATAGTGAGCTTTTGCCGCTGGTCGATATCAACGAGCCACCGATCAGCACCGACCTGCATAGTTGAGTAAGGCTCTGGCGGAGTGAAGCAAACTCACTCCGTAGTGTCTGTCCTTCGGCCGATTATGATCGGTCTATGAGCAAAATGCTGCGGATCGGAGAGCTCGCCAAGCTTGGAAAGGTCACCCCGCGTACTGTCCGCTACTACGAGAGCCTCCGCCTTATTCCTCCGGGTGAGCGCGAGGGCGCGGGGCAGCACCGCTATCCTGAACAGACTATCGCACGCCTCCAGAAGATCGATCAATTGAAAGCTCTTGGTCTAAGTCTTGACGATATCGGCAAAGTAATTCATCTTTACTTCGAAGATCCGACCGGCAAAAGAGCCAAGATCAAAGTGCTGGAGATACTTCGTGAGCATCTCGTTGAAACGGACATACAGTTGGTCTCACTCACTGAATTTCGCTCAGAGTTGATGGGTCATATTGAGCGTTTCGAAGGTTGGCTGGACTCGCACGTTAAATAGGACTACGCTTAGCCAGAACATGACGTTTACGTCAACTATATGTTCTTGGAGTAAGGCGCCAGATGAGCGAACGTATTGGGTGGATCGGCCTCGGCAAGCTGGGGTATCCCATGGCCGTCAATCTGCTGGAGTGCGGCTACCAGCTCACGGTTTACAACCGGACTCGAGGCAAAGCTGAGCCGCTCGCCGAACGTGGAGCGCAGGTAGCCAGTGATCCTTTGCATGTAGCAGATAAGGATGGCATCGTTGTGTCGGTCCTCTGGGACTCTGACGCAACCGAAAGTCTTGTGACGCCTGCCTTCCTTTCGCACATGGAAGGCGGGGTACACATCGGCATGTGTACCGGCTCACCCGAGGCCGCGAAGAGGTTGGCGAAGCTGCATGCAGACCATGGCTCAACGTATGTGGAGGCCCCGGTCTTCGGTCGCCCTGAAGCAGTCACAGCACGGCAACTGGCCATTCCTTATGCCGGGCCGTTTGAGGCAAAGAACCGCGTGAAGCCGGTGCTTACCGCTATGGGTGGTTCTGCGCTCTTCGATATGGGAGAACAGCCAGGGGTTCCCACCGTGATCAAGCAACTGGGAAATTTCCTCATCTTCTCGGCCGGACGCTCCCTGGTGGAGGGTCTTGCGATTGCGGAGAGTGCGGGCGTGGATACGATGGCCGCGGTGAAGATGCTAACGGAGACGCTGTTCCCTTCGCCAATTTATCGCAGCTACGGTTCGGCTATCGCTGAGAAGAAGCATGTCATCAACACGTCACCGATTCCAGCCAAGGACCTTGGACTCTTCCGACAATTAGCGGAAGAGTCCGCCCTGCCACACCCGATCACGCAAACGCTGCTGCATTTGGCGAACGCAACAAGTCAGTAGTGGCTCGTCCTAAGTCGTCATGCAACAACTAAGTCTGGGACACGAGGATTGGTGATGAGAGCCGCATGGTATGAACGAAACGGAAGCGCGCAGGATGTGCTGAAGGTAGGAGAACTGGAGAAACCCAGAATCGAACCCGGCAAAGTTCTGGTGAAAGTGCATGCAGCCGGCGTGAATCCGTCAGACACGAAACGGCGAGCACGCGTACCTCTCCTCCCCGGAAACAAGCAACAGATCCCGCACCAGGATGGAGCCGGCGTCATCGAGGAGACAGGTGAGGGCGTCTCTGCTTCCCGACTCGGACAGCGAGTGTGGATCTACGAAGCTCTGGTCGCAGGGAAAGCTGGGTGTGCCGCACAGTATGTCGTCGTTCCAAGCGGGAACGCGGTCGATCTTCCGGAAAACGTCTCGTTTGAAATGGGCGCATGCCTTGGCGTCCCGGCCTTAACGGCGCACCGTTGCGTATTCGCGGATGGTCCCGTGACAGGTAAGACCGTGCTCGTGACCGGAGGTGCGGGCTCTGTCGGTGTCCACGCTATCCAGTTCGCGAAGGCGGCGGGTGCGAGGGTATTCACAACCGTCAGCCGTCCCGAGCAGGCGCTTGTGGCTGGAGCTGCGGGGGCAGATCTTGTGATCAACCGACATGAAGAAGATGTAGTGAGTCGTATCCAGGAGACGGCGGACACCGGGGGAGCTCCAGCCGTAGATAGGATCATTGATGTTGCGTTTGGCGAGACACTCCCCTCCTCGATCAAGCTCCTCAAGGTGGGCGGCGTGATTGCCACGTACTCTTCGGACACTCAGCCAGAGCCAACCATTCCGTTCCTGCCGCTTCTTTTTCTCGACGCCACCATCCGCTTTGTGAACGTATACATGATGTCGCGGGAGGCGCATGAGAGCGCGATTGCGGCAACCACAATGGGCCTAAGAGAGGGTTGGCTCAAACCGACCATCGCTTCTCGTTTCTCACTCGATCAGATTGTCGCGGCTCACGAGGCATCGGAGTCCGGAAAAAGCATCGGTAAAGTCGTCATTCTCCTAGACTAATTTTCCAGCCACAACACCTTGCGGCTACTCTGTCCACAAGGAATCTCATGCTGGTTTCGGCAAACGTCGTGTGATCGGGAGCGATCTGGATCGGTGCCAAATCGGCGATGCGCTCACCGGTGACAGATTGGTACCGCTAATCGCATTGTGTTGACTTGGGCAATTTTTGTGCAGCAGAGCGGACTAGGCTTCTAGCTCAGGATGCGGGGCCGGAGGCGCGGGTGGGCTGCGGCGTTCTAAGCTAGATAGACGCCTATGCCAGCCAAACCCCAGACGACCTCGCACGAAGCCCCCCCGAAACCGCCCGTTTACCTGCTCGACACCATGGCGTTCATCTTTCGCGCGTACCACGCGATGCAGCGGTCGCGGCCGATGTCCACGCGGACGGGCATCCCCACGGCCGCGACGTATGTGTTCGTGAACATGCTGAATAAGCTGCGGGAGGACTTCAACCCGACCTATCTGGCGGCAGTGTATGACGTGGGGCGGCCGGTGCATCGGAATGAGCTCGCCGGTCAGATGAAGGATGTGCAGAAGTTCAATCTCAAGACGCAGGCGTTCGAGACCGTGGAGTATGGGGGTTATAAAGCCAATCGCGTGGAGACGCCGCCGGATTTGATTCAGCAGCAGCCGTACATCCGGCGGGCGCTGGAGGCGTTTCGGATCCCGATCGTGTACTACGAGGGGTTTGAGGCCGATGACGTCATCGGGACGCTGAGCTGCCAGCTGAGCGCGGTGGGGCACCAGGTGTTTGTGGTGTCGAGCGACAAGGACATGATGCAGCTCGTGAACGAGCATGTGCGAATTCTGAACCCGACCAAGGACAACCTGATTCTGGACCGGGCGGGGGTGGAGGGCGTGCTGGGGGTGCCGCCGGAGCGGGTGATCGATGTGATGGCGCTGCGCGGGGATGCGATCGATAACATCCCAGGGGCGCCGGGTATCGGGGATAAAGGGTCGGTGGAGTTGATTCAGCAGTTTGGGACAGTGGAAGCGGCGATCTCCGCGGCGACGGAGAACCCGGAGGCGATCAAGCGCAAGACGTATCGGGAGTCGCTGGCGAATAACAAGGAAAATATCCTGCTGTCGAAGGAGCTGGTGACGATCCACACGGCGGTGCCGATTGAGGCGGATCTGGACCTGATGCGGACGCCGGCTCCGGACACGGCCGCGCTGCGAAAGCTGTACACAGAGCTGGAGTTTACGACGCTGCTGAAGGGGCTGGCTCCGGATGTGGAGGAGGTTGTGCCGGAGTACGTGGCGCGGGCCTCGGAGGCGGATTTGGCGGCGCTGCTGGCGGAGGCGCGGGTGGCGGGGCATTTGGCAGTGGCGCTCAAGGAGACCTCGCAGGCGGTGAGTGAGGAGGTGGCGGCCGAGGCGGGGGATGCGGGT
>CAXTUW010000056.1:0-9066 GCA_964247595.1 uncultured Acidobacteriaceae bacterium
CCTTGCTGACGGCGAACCGGAACGCAAATGGGATGTGTCGCAATGGATCGATTGAGCCACATATTGAAGAGCAACGAGCAATATGCCTACTTCAGCTTGGTTGGGGAGTTCGACCCCGAGATGGTTTCCTTACGAGTCGGACTTGCGCCTTCACGCGCGTGGCGAAAGGGCGAGGTCAATCCTAAAACGCAGCTGGAGCGAAGGACGGGGCGATGGTGCCTAGACTCGCGTCTCGATCGCATACGACCTCTCGAAGAGCACGTGCGAGATGTGCTTCAGCAGATGAGCGCGAATGTTCCTGCCTTTGCTGAAGTTGCCCAACAGTTCGGGGGCGTCCTGCAGCTGGTCGGCTATTTCTATGCTTCCTATCCTGGCTTTGGACTAGACAAAGGAACGGTTCAGAATCTCGCTAGCTTCGGGCTGGAGATCGATTGCGATTTCTATTTCCTGTACTCCGAAGAGCAGGAAGCTCCCGAGCCGGAGACAGCGCGATGATGACCATGTCGAAAGCGCTATCGGCAGGCCAGGCGAGGACGTATCACGCTCGGGAGTTTGCGTCCGAGCAGGCCAATTATTGGAGCCGGGGTCTGCAGGGCCACAGCGAGTGGCAGGGCAAGCTAGCGTCGGAGTGGGGCCTTAAAGGTGAGGTTGGCGCGGAGCATTTCGCCCGGCTGACGGAAAGCGAGCACCCGGTCACGCAGGAGCAGATGGTGTGGCACCAGCCGTCGCGGACCTACGAGAACCGATACGGCAAAGAGGTCACCTCGGTAGGGCACCGGGCGGGATGGGACGCTACTATTTCAGCGCCGAAGTCCGTCTCGCTGACGGCTTTGGTGGGCGGTGACGAGCGAGTCCGTGAGGCGCATCGGGAGAGTGTTCGAGTCGCTCTGGCCGAGTTCGAGCGGTACACCCAGGCGCGCATGGGCAACGTGCGCGAGCCGGAGCGGACGGGGAAGTTTGTGGCGGCAACATTCGAGCATGACACCGCCCGGCCGGTCGATGGCTATGCGGCGCCGCAGCTCCACACCCATGTTGTCGTCTTCAATGTGGCCGAGAGCAAGGACGGCGACACCCACGCGCTCCAGGAGCGTGGCTTGTTCCAGTCGCAGGCGTTCGCGACGGCGGTTTACCGGACCGAGCTTGCCGCTCGGCTACAAGGGTTGGGCTACGAAATCGAGCGCGGCGAACATGGCCAGCCGGAGATCAAAGGCTACAGCCAGGAGTACCTGGCCGCGTCGAGCCCGCGTCGTGCCCAGATCACCACGGAGCTCCAAGAGATCGGCCGCGAGGGAGCTGGCGCCGCCCAGGTCGCAGCGCACCGGACCCGCGACTCTAAAGAAATCCAGTCACCAGGCGAGGTGCTGCACCGCCATCGCGAGCTAGCCACCGAGTATGGGCATCAGGCCGATTGGGTGGTATCGCGATCCTTCAGCAACCAGCGTGCTCAGCAGATCGATGCGCCCAAGATCGCGCAGCAGGCCGTGACCTACGCACGGGAGCATGTCTTCGAACGGTCAACGGTGCAGGATGAGCGGGCGATCCTACAAGCGGCTCTGGAACGGAGCATGGGGCAGGCGAGTGCCAGCCGGGTGCGGGAAGAGTTTCAACGGCGAGCACAGGACCGGAGCGAGTTCCGAACCGTCGGGCACGCCCCCAAGTCGGCCGGCCGGCAGTACACCACCGCTGCCATGGTCAGAATGGAACGCGAGATCGTCAGCCGCATGCAGGATGGCAACTTCGCCCTGGAGAGTAGGCCAGCGATCAACGAAGCGAAGGCCCGAGCAGAGGTCCTCAGTCGTCATCCGCAGCTGAATGATGCCCAGCACAAAGCCGCTGACCAGATCCTTGCTAGCCAGGAAAAGATTGTGGGCCTGGACGGCGTGGCCGGAGCTGGCAAGACCACCACGCTGGCCGTGATCCGCGAGGGAGCCGAGGCGAACGGCTACCGAGTCGAGGGCTTTGCGCCGACCAGCCGGGCAGCCCAGAAGCTGGGCGAGGCTGGCATCGAGACCTCGACTCTGCAGCTGCACCTTGCCAAAGGTCAGAAGCCCGACACGGGCGAGAAGCGGCTCTACATCCTGGACGAGAGTTCGCTGGCCTCGACCAAGCAGATGCATGACTTCGTCACCCGCCTTCATCCGAACGACCGCGTGCTGCTGGTCGGCGACACCCGGCAGTATGAGGCCGTCGAGGCGGGCAGGCCGTTCGCTCAGTTGCAGGATGCCGGCATGCGCACGGCCAAGCTGGATGAGATCGTGCGCCAGCGGGACGCGGCGCTCAAGCAGGTTGTTGAGCAGCTTGCAGAAGGCAAGGTAGGCGAGGCCGTGCAAGGCTTGGAGCGGCAGGGTCGGGTGCATGAAGTAGCAAACCAGGCCGAGCGCATCGCGGCTATTGCCAAGGAGTACGCCCGACAGCCGGAGAATACTCTGGTGGTCTCACCCGACAACCGCTCCCGTGCCGAGATCAACCAGGCGATCCGAGCCGAGCTGCAAGGAACGGGCGTCGTCGGCAAGGAAGAGCACCGCACCGATGTCCTGGTGCCCCGTCAGGACCTCACCGGAGCTGACCGGACATGGGCGGAACGCTATCACTTCGACGACGTACTGCTCTACTCGCGGAACTCCAAGGAGACCGGCCTGCGGAAGGGTGAGTACGCCCGGGTGAAGAGCGTCGATGCCGCAGCCAATCAGCTCACCATTGTGCGTGCGGATGGTTCTGAGCTGACCTATGACCCACGCCGGCAGCAGGGTGTCTCGCTCTACCGCGACCAGGAAAAGGCCTTCGCCGTGGGCGACCGCATCTAGTTCACCGCGCCGTCGAACGACCTGAAGATTGCCAACCGCGAGCTGGGCACCATCCAGGGCTTTACAGATGACGGGCACATGTCCCTAAAAATGGATAGCGGCCGGAGTCTCTCACTTGATCCGCGTGAGCATCCGCATCTCGACCACGGCTATGCCGTGACCAGCCACTCCAGCCAGGGGCAGACTGCCGAGCGCGTCCTGATCCATATCGATACCGAGCTTGGGGCCAAGGACCTGCTCAATAACCGCATGGCGTATGTGGCGGTTTCACGCGGGGCGCAGGATGCCCAGATCTTCACCAGCGACCGCCAGCAGTTGCCGCAGGTGTTGAGCCGTGAAGTCTCGCACCAGAGCGCGCATGTGCCGGAGGTCCAGCAGGAATTGGAGCGGCTGCAGGTACGGCTGACTGGCCGCGAGCTCATGGACCAGCACCTGCGGCGATGGACGCCGTTGAATGAGGCCTTGCCGGAGCATGAAGCGAAACAGTTTCATTGGCAGCGGGAAAGCGGCACCATGCAGAGCTACAGGCATACGCAGACAGGTCGATACATCCATATCGACGGACAGGATGGAACGTTTCATAACCAGCAACGCGAGACGATTACCGCCAAGCAGGCACTCGACTCCGCCATGCCCGAAGGACAGAAGCACTCACATTCGCTAGACCTCAAGCCGGAACGGGAGATCAGCATTCGCAGAGGGTATGGGTTTGGCATCGGGATGTAAGTGACAGGGAGTGGCCATGATCTATCAAGTGCCACATCACCGCTTTAGGATCGACAGCATTCACCTGCTCTAAGATCGTACGCATGTTGGAAGCGGCGGACATGTTTGCTCTACAGGGTATGTTTGGCTCCACAAGCGTCACTATTGGCGACATTGCAGCTGATCGCGCGAAGGAAGTTAGATATCTCGCCAGGCTTGATCGGTTTACGGCAATTTCAACCTTTGCCGCGATGATGGTGATTCCCAATCTTCAAGCGAATGCTTACCGCCTGGAAGCGTTAGTTCATCTTTCATTGGCATCCTGCTCAGGCCAACAGAACGCTTCCCCCAAATTGGTTCGAAAGCTCTTTAAGCGATTTGGTAGAGGCGTCTGCGGGCGAATGGAAGACCCTGCAGAAGATTTGTTTACCACTGCAGTTCATTGTCAGCAAGGCAACTTCGTCGTACTGGAAGGCCTGCGTGAAGGAAATGGCTTCTATTTACAGCGAGTGCTGGACGCCTTGGAGAAAATGCCAAGCAGAGAGCCATTCGCAGGTATGCGCCGCTCCGTTTTTGCTTTGCTCGTTTTATCCGACGCTGTTGCAAGAAGAGCAGGCTTATACGCAGGCGAGCGCGGGTGGCCAGAGCCGTTGGATGATTTGCCCATGGAAGTTCTAAATAATCTTCCTACGATCTCAGCGTGGGTACGATTTAGTGCGCAGGACCCGGAGCTTTCGCATATCGATCTAAAAGACCTTGAACCCTTCGTCTTCGATCAGGACTCTAGCCTTCTTCAGGAGGCTCTCACGGACAGTTCGCTAGAAAGACAGCCGATTCTTCGATTCGGCGACTTGATCTGTTTGGCGCTTCCAGTGGCGGTCGGAACGGCAATTCCGCTGTATGTGTCGAAAGTTGTTGAGTCCCTAGGGAAAACCCATGTTCTTGAGAAGTCCCTAGCATTGTCATATTGGGAATTGCTCGCAGGAACGTCCTTCATGCCCAAGCGACAACCGCCTCTGTCTGTGGCCAAGGACAATAAGCGATTACTCGCCGGTTCGGTCCTCGCTGAGGTTGATTCAGGCCGTTACTTCCATCTACTCGTGATCAATCAACCATTGGACGGTTTGGCAACGGCGGGCTTTAGTAGCCCCTGTACCGCATCGATGGAGCTCTCCCATGAATCGACTGAGGCTATCGCAGAAGCTTCAGCGTTCGCGCACGCACAGTCAGACTTTCGAGAAGGCCTCACGCTTATTGTGAGTTGTGGGTTAGGCCAAGCCTCCCTCTTCTTTGGCGAAGCCCCGCCGCCCCAATGGCATATAAAATTCCTCCCTGTTCATGACGCAATCACGATGGCCTGGACAGAAGGATTCCAGTTGCTCGACCTTTTTCGAATGGCCGAGGCTGAGTCTGTTGTGGCTTCTGCCGGTATAAGGCTTGTGAATTGTAATGGGCTCCTTAGTCTCTGGGCCTGGGCAGATGATTTTAAAGGGCACCTGATTCCACACGGTGATCTTCCCGAAGAGTTCAGAGCCACAGACGGGCCGAGGATGATCGTAGTCAAGCAGAATGCACTGCTCGCGCTACGTCATGAAGTTCAGGCGCGGACTCATACATTCGTTGCTCGCAACGTAGAGGGCGACTGGAGGCGTGTGCGTCGGCTCGCCGACTCGATATTTCTCGACGATCTACAAGCGCCCGTTTACATGGATGAAGCAGCGATCCAATCAGGAGCCTTAAAGACGGTATACGTAGCTGATTCTCGGTATTGGTGGGCAACCATCTCGTCGGATCGTGAGGACCGACCTGAGATCTTCGAGAACTGGAAGATGTTGTACACCTGGCTCATCAGGTTTGCGCTTGTTCTTGATTCTGCGTTGAGAGACAATCTTCCGTCCGCGCTGGAGATCCATGTGCATTTTGAACGTATGGCCGACATTGCGGAGCCCCCTGTTCAGATTCCGAGCACAACTGTCCTGCAAGGTGAGTTCAGACCCGCAGTTGATAGTCAGCGTTCTACGATTCACCTCAACATTGGGAAAGCGTTTAACGATGCACTTGCGAGCCCGGATAATCTTGCGGAAAGATCACTCGTCGGCACCATCGTTCGGACGGTATACACCCTTGCAGAGGTGGCGCTGAACTCTGATGAGCAGGCGGCTCTCGTGGCAAGCATCTGCCCTTCTCACCACGCTCGCAGTCGTCACATGATGCCTGCCCACACATTCCGTGACATGATCCAGCATGGCGTCAGTAGTCCAGTGCAAATGCATCGTATGGACGACGCCACTGCCCGTGTAGGCATAGCTTTTCGCGTTCAGCCCAACGTGGGAGGAGAAATCGTTGGCATAAGGGAGTGCACTGCCTTTCTAAACGAAGCGGCAAGACGCACTCTTCAAGAGATTTGTGCTCTGCTACAGCCTTTTAATAGGCGTCTATACATAGAAGCATTGCTGATGCTTCATGAGAACGCAGCGATAAGGCGTGATCAGTGGCGTCGCACAGCACACGCCAACGTCGCTCTACATGGTGAATCGGCAGTCCAAACAGTTTCCGAGCACATAGCGGAGATGACGGCGTGCATGATCGCGTGCCGCTTGCTCATCGAAGCAGCAGTCTGTGAGTGCCCGGTCGATGGCGGCCTTAGGCCAGGAAATCTCGACATTTCACGCGCTATGGCGCGAGCACTGTTTGCTTTCAACATCGGTGGATGGTCGGATGCTATGCATTGGGGCGCAATTGCGGCGAAGGTAAGAATCACCCCTATTGGTGATATCCACGTGGATCACACGTTCATGGAGGCGGTCTCCTCACCATTCGCGCAGGCGGGCGGAAAGCGTGAGGTCCAAGAAGCTGTTAAATCCTACAAAAAGGCTTACAGCGAACCCGAGCCTGTCAAAGCCGTGGCTGATTTGATCGAGTCGGCCTTTCTGGATGCTTGGGAGGCTGAGTTCGGGGTCTCTGTTGACGCTTTAAGGGCATTCGCAGACGCACTGGAGAACGTCGGTGTCGAAAAGAATGAGCTCTGGTTCGAACTGCATCGCTCTGAGTTAATGGTCATGCTTGGCGAATGCTCCGGACGCGATCCTTCAGCCGTTGCAGTGACGGTAGATCTGTTGACGCTTCCGGCAAGGGTTAGCTGGCTAATGACACCACCAGGATTTCGAGACAAAGATTGGCATCCATGGAAGTTTCGACGTCGTCTGTCCCTGGTTCGCCGGCCGTTCATACAACTCGATTCATGTGAAGACCCAAAAATAATGGTGGCTCCAGCCATTGTCCGTGATGGCTTCTACATTCTGCTGCGGTCGTATCACAGTGGTGAGACTCCAGACTGGCAGGTATCTTCACGTGCCATGCGTAAGTGGCTGGGCCATACCAACAACGTAACGCGAACAGCTTTTAATAGCGCAGTATCCGATAAACTTCGTGGTCTGGGCTGGAAGAGCGATTCGGACTACCGGATCACGAGATTGCTGGGTTTTCCGCTAGACCGGGACTACGGCGATGTGGATGCTCTGGCCTGGGACCCAGAATCCGGACGCGTTCTCGCGATTGAGTGCAAAGATCTGCACTTCCACAAAACGCTTGGAGAAGTCGCCGAACA
Source organism: uncultured Acidobacteriaceae bacterium (assembly GCA_964247595.1). Lineage (GTDB taxonomy): Bacteria > Acidobacteriota > Terriglobia > Terriglobales > Acidobacteriaceae > Granulicella. Next base: position 7,117 of record CAXTUW010000056.1, read on the forward strand.
GCTGAGCGACTTTCAAGGAGGCATCAAGGCAGACGGAAAGCGCGACCTGCTCCGTAAACATCTCGATAGGCTTTCTGTCATGGAGCAGCACAAGGTCGTTATTGCAAAGCGGCTCCGCCTCAGGGGAGAGATTCAGATTGAGGGATACGTCGTTTTCAAGAACCCTGTTCCTATGGAGTTTGCCTGGGCGGAAACTCAACCCCAAACCAAAGCACTCCTCGAAAGCCAATTGGAGACGCTGAAGCTACATAGCTCTTAGTGGCAGAAATTGATTTCGCTGGAGATCTCTGTTTTAGCGCATGATAATGTCCTGTGCCATGCAGGAGATTACGGCCTGGCTGGGTGGAGTAGAGGGCGCAAAGCTAAAGTCGTATCGACCAAACCTTGTATGGCTAGGGTAGACAGATATTCATCAACAGTCTTTGGCGGATTCCTCAGGCTCATGCGATGAGCCTCTGCAGCGCTCCGGACGACATCCGGGTCTGCCGTAAGCAGGGTCTTCACAAAGTCATCGGGTGCTTGGGCGCGGAGATCGTGCCCCTGAAGCACTCGGTTCGGGAAATCTTTCAGGTTGTTCGTGATGATGACGCTGGCTTTGCCGTGAACGGCGGCAGCAAGCACGTGGCGATCATCAGGGTCTGGCAGGGTCAGACCCTCTATCCGGTACTCGAAACCTGTGACCAGGGAGCCTGGAGCATGCGCATCCATCAGCTGCCGCGTCCTCTCAAGCTGCGTTCTGTTCAGGTCAGGACGGTTGGCGAGTAGGTTTGAGATCCACTCCTCATGTACATCATTTGACCAGCGGGCCTGAAAGGTTCCGGCTAGTGCCAGGTACATCAGGAAACTACGTAGCTCGGCAGGATAGAGGACATTGGCGTCCAAGAAGGCGACCGGAACAGGCATGTCTCAGATGCCAAGTTCCTGATCGTATGCGGAAAGCTCGGCCAGCGCTGCCAGGCGATCGGCATGAAGCTTCCTTTTGTACGCCATCAGGCTATCGAGGCGCACACGCCGATGTGTTCCTACCTTCCTGAACTCGATGTGGCCCTCCCGAAGAAGCTGGATCAGGGTAGGACGGGAGACATTCAGGAGCTCGGCTGCTTCCTGCGTCGTCAGCTCAGGGTGAACAGGGATTACCTTAACGGCGTTCCCTTGGCCCATTTCGTCAAGAATCTGGACGAGCAGCCGGGCGGCTGTAGCCGGGATTCTGATGGTGGGCTCGGAGGCTACGTCCATGGCAAGGAGATCGAGTGACGAGGTTCCGCTTAAACGCAAGCTGAGAGCCTGCTTTGTCTCCCTAGCCAGTGTTGCCTCTGCCTCAGAAGGGATTGCTGATATCCGAGCAAGTCCGGGCATAATGCCTCCCGACCCAGTGTATTCGAAATAAGCGAAAGTATCTATCGCATATGCAATATGCTGGAAGGAGGCGATCTGTGCACGGGTACACTCGGCAGGTGCTTCATCTGAACCCCCATCCTGGGCTCCACCCGATCTTCGAGGCGCTTGGCTATGCATTTGGATTTGCGGCCTATAAGCGGGCTCGCCGGAGAACTGGGGACATCCTTGATGAGCAGCAGCGCTGGACCGTAATCGCGGCGGCAGCCGTGGGAGCCCTACTTGGCAGCCGTATTCTCGGTCTTCTGGAGCAGGCACCCCGGACGCACATCGCCTGGTCACAGGTGCTGTCGCCCGGTGGAGGCAAGACCATTGTGGGCGGCCTGCTAGGCGGCTGGCTTGCTGTGGAGGTGACCAAGAAGCTCCAAGGCATCACGACTCGCACGGGAGATCTCTTTGCGATTCCGCTTTGTATCGGAATCGCCGTGGGCCGTGTTGGCTGTCTTTTGGCTGGGTTGACGGACGACACCTATGGAAAGCCGACTTCGCTGCCTTGGGCGGTCAATTTTGGCGATGGCATCGCCCGACACCCTACGCAGACATACGAGATCCTGT
>CAXTUW010000057.1:0-9027 GCA_964247595.1 uncultured Acidobacteriaceae bacterium
CACCACGGGGCAGCCCGATGTCCTCGGCGATCTCGGCCATCATGGCTGCGGTCAAAGGCGTGTACTCCGCCGGCTTAATCACGACCGTGCACCCTGCCGCCAGCGCCGGTGCCACCTTCCACGCAAACATCAGCAGCGGAAAGTTCCAAGGAATAATCTGCCCCACCACCCCCACGGGCACGTACCCACGAAATTCCTCACCACCAAATCCCGCCTCGCCCCGCAAGGTCCCCAGCGGATTCAGCGAGTTCAGCGAGTTCAGCGAGTTCAGCGAGTTCAAAAGCTGCGCCCACCCCGCGTGGTAATAAAAATGCCGCGCCACCAGTGGCACATCAATATCCCGCGACTCGCGAATCGGCTTGCCATTGTCCAGAGTTTCCAGTACCGCCAGCCGCCGCGCATGCTTCTGCACTCCCCTTGCGAACGCATACAGATACCGCGCTCTCTGGTGCCCGCTCAGCGCCTGCCACCCCGGCAGCGCCGCCCGGGCAGCCTTAACCGCCCGATCCACCGCCTGCGTCCCCGCCTGCGCCACAACCGCCAGCAACTCCCCCGTAGCCGGATTCCGCGTCTCAAACGTCCCCTCGCCTACAGCTGTAAACTCCCCACCGATAAAGTGTCCAAAGCGCCGTCCCCGCTTCTCCAGCCAGCGCACCACCTCACCCGCATCTTCGAGTGCGGGACCATACTCCATCGATTCGTAGATCTCCATAACGTTGCCGGGCATGGCACTTCCTTTCGGGCGGATTCGCCTGTCTGGTCATCCTACTCGGCGTTCCTCTGCCCTAAAATTCTGCCGCAACCGCAAAGCAACCCACTCATCTGAGCCCTAGGGGTGAACGAACCATGTTTCTGATCACAGGCATCACCGGCAAGGTAGGCGGAGCCGCCGCGAAGCATCTACTCGCGCAAGGCAAACAGGTTCGTGCACTCGTGCGCGACGAAGCCAAGGCCAAGAGCTGGGCTGATGGGGGCGTGGAACTCCTCAGGGGCGAGTGGGAAGACGCCGATGCCCTGACCCGCGCGCTTGGGGGCGTCGAAGGGGCCTACCTCATGATGCCGCCCGTCCAAACCCCCTCCCGCGACTTCCGCGAGGCCAAGGCCGTGCTCGCCAGCTACAAGGAGGCACTCGCAAAAGCTGCGCCGCCCAAGCTCGTGGCCCTCTCCTCCATGGGCTCCGAACTGACGAGCGGCCTCGGCCTCATCACCTCCACCCATCTGCTCGAAGAAGCCCTGCGCGATGAGCCTTTCCCTATCGCGTTTATCCGCGCCGGGGGCTTCTATGAAAATTTCCTCTACGGCCTGGGGGCAGGGCAGGGCGGCACACTCCCCCTCTTCTACACCCCTACCGGCCGCAAGCTGCCCATGATTGCCACCGAGGACATCGGTGCCGAGGTCGCCAAACTGCTCACCTCAGACTGGACCGGCAAGCGCTTCATCGAACTCGGCTCCATGGTTAGCCCCGATGAGGTCGCCACTCAACTCGGACAAGTTCTTGGCCGCGAGGTCAAAGCGCAATCCATCCCACGTGAGGCCTGGGCCTCCACCATTGAGCACATGGGCGTACCCAAGGGCCAAACCTGGGCCTTCGAGGAGATGAACGAATCCATCAACTCCGGCTGGATCAGCTTCGGCGTCGAAGGCACCGAACCCGTCGAAGGCACCACCCCGGCACGACAGGTCTTTGCGGCGGCAAAGCAAGCTGCTATCGCCTAAGCCGATGGGAAATACAAACCGACTTCCCGAGACGAAGGCCGAAAGTTTTGGCTGATAGATCGTCTATATCTCATGGAAAGGTCGCCGGTTGATCTTTGAATCAATCCGCTTGGGCTCAGTGATTTGTCTTTGATTGTTTCGGGTAATAGCTCAAATCGAAAGTGTGAATGGCAGAAGCATCCATCAGAGTGCGGTAATTGTATGTCGCACAGTCTTTAAAAGTAGCCAACCCAATTCGAGTCTTGGACCTCTTCAGGATTCCCTTTGAAGGCCCGTTGGAGGTGATACTCGCACGGTGGACGATCCATTCCATATCCCCGGCTTCTTCCACCAGGTATTTCAGGACGGCCTCATTGTCTTCATGTTGACCGATTAGGCCACCGACTCGAGCAACTGTGTTCCTGAGTATCCAGGCGATCAAAGGAAGACGTTCCTTATAGGGCCTGGTCAGGCCTCCTGCTTGATAAAGAAATCTTTTGACGCCTTGCCGCCGCATCGCTGGAACGAGCTTGTGTACAAAGGCAGTGTTGATTTTGTCATGTCTTTGCAGCTTGGCGTCGCCCAGCATGGAGATAACAAAATCGACCCCCTCCACCATTTCGTCCAGATTCGCGCCGTTTGTAATGGAGCCTTGATGTAACTCCAGGTGCGGGCTTCGCATTGAGAGCTTCTCCGGATTCCGAACCAGGGCTCTCACCTTGTGACCCTCTTCAAGGGCCAGGGAGACAAAATGCTGCCCAGTCTGACCTGTGGCTCCAAAGACTAAGAACGTTGACTGCTGGCCCAAAGTATCTCCAATCGTTGTACGGTCAAGCTGCTGCGGCCATTTCGCACATGCTGTCTGCTTATGGCTGTGCAATGCTATTCGAAGATGATGAAGCCTACTCTAAACCTCTATAGGTCCTCATCAGCGCGTTGTGGAAAGCCGCAAAGCATAAGCTGGGTGGTAGCCGCCCTTTTCAACGCCGCCCCGTGACCGCGATCAGCGGATCGCTCTTGGAGCCGTCCCGCAGCACCTCTGCACGGATGTCGCGAAAGCCGGCGCGCTGAAGGTATAGGCGCACCAAGGCAGCATGTCCGCTGTCGTCGAGCGACCGCCAGATTGCCACCGCCTTGGTCGGGAAGCAGCGGTTGGAGAAGCTGACGATGCAGGGCGCGCCCGGCCGCAGGACCCGCAGAATCTCAGCAAATACCTCGGAGGGACGCTGCAGATACTGAACGCCGACACAGCACAGAGCGGCATCGCAGCTGTCGGCCTCCAGCGGCAGGACCGGGTTGCGGTTCAGGTCCTGCACGAAGCTACGGTTCAGCCGTGGGTTGGCCCTGAGCTCCTCGGCATTCATGCCCTGGCCGATTACCTCGGTAAAGGCCACCTCCGGCGGTAGATGGCTGACCCAGCTCGACATAAGATCGAGAAGCACGCCCCCAGCCGGCAGGGTGGCTCGATAGTAGGCGGTGAGCGCCCGCGTCGCCGCCGCGTCAATATGGGTGACCAGCCGGGCAGGCGCGTAGAAGTCAGTGTCGTCGCCTCCGTCCTCCTTAAGGAAGGCCCCGGGCGGTAGCTCAGGCTGGTAGTCGCTCATCTCTGCCATTGATACTTGTTATTCCTCACAGATCGCTTTTGTGCACTCAGTGATCTTAACAACGCGGTGAGGTGGTAGATCGTGATGAAGCGCTTGTGATGACCTATCACCGCGCCCTCAAGCCAACCCATGCCGGTACCCCGCCGAGTACCGCCCCGTAACAAAAGGCTCCAGCTGGGCTCCATATCTAAAGATCGGTGGCCCAATTCGTAACTTCAAGCATATCTCCTACCTGCAAAAAAGCCCGGTCTCGCGTTACTAGAACCGCGCCTGTGGCCATCGTGTGAGCTGCTATCAACAGATCCATCACGGCAAGATTTTTGCCGGTACCACTCAAGTGGGTTCGGAGCGTTCCATACGCCTCGGCAGCGGACGAATCCCAGGGCAGTATCTTGACAGCCGAGGAGAATCTTTCAAACGCGAGACGAAGCCGCGTGGCCTCCAGCCGCTTCTTCAAACCAAACAGAAGTTCCGCCTCGCTGATAGCCGATATCGCGACCCTGGCCTCGCGCTCGGCTCTCAAATAAGCCCGTCGCGCAGCGGGCGAGCGTCCGTTAATCAGGTATGACACGGTATTGCTGTCCAACAGGTATAAGTCCGGCTGACTCAAAGGAGCTCTCGATCGAGCGGAAGCGAGAGATCACGCTCCAACACGAAATCACGCCCACCTGCCGCATCGAACTCGGCGAAGATCTCTTCCATCGCCGGTTGAAAGGGCCGTTCTGAGAGACTAACCACCCCACTCGACGGATCGCGATGAATGTACACCTGATCGCTACTAAAGCGATATGCAGCAGGAATGCGGACAGCCTGGGAGCGCCCATTCCGAAAAATACGAGCTTTCTCGACTTGACTGGCAGCTTGGCCCATAGCTCTACCTCCTGATATGCATCATGATACATCACGCTCGGTCTCAATGAAGCCTCAAGCCAGCCCATGCCGATACCCCGCCGAGTACCGCCCTGTAACAAAATGCTCCAACTGCCGCTCGATATCGTTCAGCATCGAGCTGGCCCCAAACCGAAATAAACTCGGCTCCAGCCAAGGCCTCCCTAATTCGTCTTTCATCACCGACAGCCAATCCAAAGACTGCTTCGCCGTCTTGATCCCACCCGCCGGCTTGAAGCCCACCGCCATCCCCGTCCGCTCGGCATGCTCCCGAATCGCCCGCACCATCACTAGACTCACCGGTAGCGTCGCATTCACGGCCTCCTTGCCCGTCGATGTCTTGATGAAATCCGCCCCCGCCATCATCGCCACATGGCTCGCCCGCGCCACGTTGCGCAGCGTCAGCAGATCCCCCGTACCTAAAATCGCCTTCATGTGCGCCGAGCCACACGCGTCCTTAAACGACGCCACTTCGTCATAGAGCGCATTCCACTCGCCGTTGAACACATGCGAACGCGTAATCACGATGTCGATCTCCCGGGCCCCAGCGCCCACAGAACGCCGAATCTCCTCCACCCGCGTCTCGAGCGGGCTCAGCCCCGCCGGAAACCCCGTCGAAACCGCCGCTACCGGAATCCCCGAGCCCTCCAGCGCCCGCACCGCCGTCTCCACGAACGCGTGATATACACAAACCGCGCCCACCGTCAGCCCGAGTTCTTCCACCCCCAAGCCGCGAACCAGCGCATCGCTTAAGGGCCGCCGCGCCTTCGCACACAACCGCCGCACCCGCTCGGCCGAGTCATCCCCGCTCAGCGTCGTCAGGTCCATGCAGGTGATCGCCCGCAGCAGCCACGCCGCCTGCCACTCCTTCTTCACACTCCGCCGCGTACCCACCGTAGCCGCCCGCCGCTCCACGGCCGAGGTGTTCACCCGTACCTCCTCCACCACGCCCAGATCCAGCGGCGTGCGCCGGTTCGGCACCAGTTCCCGCCCACCCAGCATCACTGGGACAGACGCCGGCACAGACGTCGTCTGTGCCGGAAAGACGACCCGCCCTGCATCTGCGTTTTCCACCCGTACCGACATCCCGTGACCCTCCCCACCTATCCCCCAGCCAACCCAGTCTAGGCCACGATGTCCGCGCCGATCCCCACCCCGGCAAAGCATAGCTTGGCCAAGAGAAGCCCCACATAACCGCGCGATACGCCTTCAGCTTGCCTTCACCCTTGACCTCACAAAAGTTGTCCTCGGAAAGTACGACGAATCTCCACTTCCTACATCCTTTCACCTTGAACTAACACCTTTGTTACACGCTGTTCACGGACGGGGCATCATCGTGACACAAAGGCCTCATTGACATCTCTGTGTGCGTACCTCTGGGCCTCCATCGCCCAGTCGGTACCGGAGCACGAAGACGCGTGTGGGTTCCTTTGGAGAGATCATGGCATTTCGTGTACTGCAAACGCACCACCCCCTTCTGGCCTCTGCCGCTGCCTTTGCTCTGGTTCTGCCCATCGTCGCGCAAAGCGGCAAAGGAACACTCACCGGCACGATCACCGATGCCCAGGGTGCCGCCCTGCAAGGCGTTAGACTCACGCTGCAACCGGGCGACTTCACCGCCCTCACCAACGCCACCGGCCAGTACACCATCCTTGGCGTCAGCGGCGGCCAATACACTCTCGGGGCCGCCTATGCCGGCTTTGGCGATGCCTCGGAGCCGGTCACGGTCGCAGGGGGCCAGTCCACCGCGCACAACCTCACCCTCGCGGTGGCCTCCAACAAGGAGAGCGTCACGGTGTACGCGCCGCGTCAGGGCGGTGAGCTCGAATCAATCAACCGCACCTTCAACGCCCCGAACATCATCAATGTGCTCCCGGCGGACGTCATCACCAGCCTGCCTAACGCCAACGTCGCCGACGCCATCGGCCGCCTGCCCGATGTAACGCTCGAGCGCGATGAAGGCGAGGGCAAATATGTGAAGGTACGCGGCACCGAGCCCCGCCTCACCCACACCCTGCTCGATGGCGTCACCCTGGCCACGCCCGAGCCGGTACGCCAGATGAAGCTCGATGTCATTCCGGCGGATCTCGTCGAGTCCGTGCAGATCAACAAAACGCTGCAGGCCAACATGGAAGCCGACGGCATCGGCGGTACGGTGGATCTGCGCACCAAAACCGCCGAAGACCGTCCCACGATCTACCTCGATTCCACCGGCGGCTACACCCCCATTCTCACCGGCCGCAGTGCGTACCAGGTCGATGGCACCCTGGGACAGCGCTTCGGGGGCGATAAAAAGTTCGGCGCTCTGCTGAGCGGCTCATACGATTGGAACGGACGCGGGATCAACGACTTAGAGCCCGGCCCGGCGCTGACTGGCACCTACGATCAGCGCGACTACCGGTACTTCCGCAGCCGCTGGGGCCTGGGCGGGACACTGGACTACCGTCTTACGGAGACCTCCAGCTTCTTCTTGAAATATCTTTATTCGAACTTCAAGGACTACGGCGACGATTGGATCTACACGCCGACCATTAATGCGTTTGCTGACGGCACCACGCTGACGCAGGGTTCGGCCACCGGCGGCAGCATGTCCTTCACCGGCCTCCGCCGCCGCCCGGTATACGACATCGGCGGGCTGCAGCTGGGCGGTCACCACGTCTTGCACACCTCACTCTTCAATTGGAACATCAACAGTTCCGTGGGCCGCCAACGCGATTACGGTTATCTGACCCAGCACTTCGCACCCGCCGGCGTAGGGAATCCCCTTTATTACAACCTCGACTCACACGGGAATCCTCCGCCCGGAGAACCTGCGAGCGGCATCCCGTTTGTTCTCGATGTCAGCCATCCCTTGCTTCCCCACATCACGCCCACCAATGGCGTCAATCTCTACGATCCCAAGCAGTACTTTTACAACGGGCAAAGTATAAATAATCTCTACAATCCCGACGTGGTTTTAGGTTTCGGGGCCTCCCTTGCGCTCCCCTACACCGTCAAGGGTCACATCAGCACCTTTGAAGTCGGCGGCCTCTTCCGGAACGAGCATAAGTTCGAAAACCTGAACACCCTGAGTTATGCGCCTACGGCGGCTAACGCCAACGATCCGTCCCTGGCCATGACGAACTTTCTCGCCACCGACTTCTCCGACCCCAATTACTACGGCAATGCTTACCATGAAGGACCGGTGACCGATGTCAACGCTGTCAACGCCTTCAGTGCCGTATCCCTAAGTTCATCCACCGTGGGCAATTCCTTCGACTTCCTCGAAAAGGTCTCGGCCGGCTATGTAATGAACACCACGGACATCGGCCGTTGGCGCTTCAATTTAGGTTTGCGCATCGAGGGAACCAACGATAACTCGCTGGGCTACATCGGCTCTTCGGGGGCTACACGCTCGACCGGAACGGCCCCGAATCGCGTTCTCAGCAGCTATGTCAACCTGCTGCCGAGCGCTTCGGTTCGCTATGCGCTGACACCGACGCAAGGCGTTCGCCTGGTATACAGCCGGGGCCTGGCGCGCCCCGACTTTCAGGATCTGATCCCTTTTGTCGGGCCGGGAAGTGGAGGTGGCGTGAACCGTTCCAGTCAGGGCAATCCCTATCTCCAACCCGAGTACGGCGATGATGTCGATGTCTTGTACGAGAACAACCTTGCCCGTACAGGTCTACTGCAGGCCGGCTTCTACTATAAGTATCTGAGCAATCCGATCGTTCCTGTTCAAACCGTATCCGGTACACCTGGGGCGCTGAACGTCGTAACCCAGACCGGCAACGCTCAATCCGCGCATGTGTACGGCTTTGAGATCGCCTACATCCAGCACTTCACCCAACTTCCCGGGCTGTTGAACGGCCTGGGGGTCTCAGCGAACTACGGCTACACGTCTTCTTCCGTAACCTTTCCACCCTATGTCGATCCGACCACGATCGCAAACACCGTTCATTTCGTAAATGGACCCAATCGTGGGCCGGAGGGGGCCAACCCGGCACTTATCGGAGAGGCACCCAATAGCTTCAACTTCTCGCCGACTTATGACAAGCGTCGGCTCTCGGTACGGCTTGGCATGACCTACAACCAGGCGAACGTCTACTCCTATAACTACAGCACAACGAACAGCGGACCGATAGTCCAGGGCGGCGGTGGCGGTGGCCTGAATGGGCCAAATGGCGATGTGTACTTCTACAATCATCTTCAGCTTGACCTTCAGGGTACCTATGCCTTGCCTAAGGGCTTTACCGCGGTCGCCTATGGCCTCAATTTGAACAACGAGGTCTTCGGCTTCTACCAGGGCGGCACCAGCTACCCCATTCAGCGCGAGTTCTACCGCCAAACCTTCGGTGGCGGCCTACGCTGGTCCCCACACCACGAGCAATAAAGTGGTCCTTAAAACCAATACTGTTATTGCCACCAAAACTTTGTCATCCTGAGCGCAGCGAAGGACCCGCTTTTCTCGTTCCAGCAATAACACTCAGCCTTGCGGTGTGAGTCACGCCGTACCTAACCGCACCCTAGCCACGTGTTCTAAGCTCAAAAGGTGAATCCTCCTGCGCCGCGCGTCCTTGTTACCCGTTCGGCGCAGGGGGGCTCCACGCTCGCCGAGCATCTCCGCGTCCTCGGTGCCGACCCCATCCTGATCCCGGCAATCGAGATCGCTCCTCCCAGCTCCTACACCGTCCTCGACGCCGCACTCGCGCACCTCGACACGTATCACTGGCTGCTTTTCACCAGTGCCAACGCCGTCGAAGCCTTCGCCGCACGCCTCCGGATGTCCGACAACCGGGTGCCCCACCTTTCGACATTTTTACCGTCGAAGGGTGGCGTTCTCCCGCCCACTCACCCCGCA
>CAXTUW010000058.1:0-1294 GCA_964247595.1 uncultured Acidobacteriaceae bacterium
ACGGCCGGCGAGCCTCGTCCTTGAGTCGGCGGAGGGCTTCGGGGGGGGGGGCGGGGGCGGCGCGGGGGGGGGGGTGGGTGGCGGTGGTTCTGAGGGTTTCCGTGGAAGATCCCACCCCTTGCGATGAAGCTGCAATGGATAGAGCACCCGGGTTTGTGGCTAACGCATGGGCGGCTAATTCAAATTCGTCCTGGATGACGTGGGCGATGATTTCGGTATCGGTTTCGGAGAGAAACTTGTGGCCCTTGGCGACCAGGGCGCTTTTGAGGTGGAGATAGTTTTCGACGATGCCGTTGTGCACGACGACGAGGGTGCCGGTGCCGTCGCGGTGGGGGTGGGCGTTTTCTTCGGTGGGGCGGCCGTGGGTGGCCCAGCGGGTGTGGCCGATGCCGTAGGTCCCGTGGACAGGGGCGTCGCGGAGGATGGCGTCGAGGTTGCGGAGTTTGCCGGGAGCGCGGCGGAGCTGGAGCGGGTTCGGTGTGCCGTCGGGCGAGGTGCCGCCAGCGACGGCGATGCCGGCGGAGTCATAGCCGCGGTATTCGAGGCGGGCAAGGCCTTCCATGATGACAGGGACACAGGGCTTAGGGCCGATATAGCCGACGATTCCGCACATATTTCAAAAGTGTAGATGGTTGGGGGGCTTCGGCGATGGCGAACTTCGGCGCCGGGGTGGTGCGTTTGGGGGATGGCTGGTGTTTGGGTTCTAGGTTTTGGGTTTTTACGTTGAGCTTCAAGGGACGGGTGTTGTTCAGGTGTGAGGTTGAGGTATGAGGTGCGAGGTGGCTCCTGTTGAGATTTGAGGTTGCAGGGATTGAGTGAGTGGTTGGGAGCATGAAAGAAAAGCGCCGTCCGGAGACGGCGCTTGCAGGCATAACAGGGTTGCAGCGAAGGTTATTTGCCCCAAAGGACAGTTTTGCCCCAGAGGACGGTGTTGGCGTCGGTGACGTCCTTGCCCCAAAGGACAGTGTTGGCGTAGCTGGTATCTTTGCCCCAGAGAACGGTATTGGCGTCATCGGTGCTCTTGCCCCAGAGGACGGTGTTGGCGTCCGCTGTGCCTTTGCCCCAAAGGACGGTATTGGAGGTGGGATCACCCTTGCCCCAGAGAACGGTGGAACCGGCGTTGCTTCCCTTGCCCCAAAGGACGGTGGAGCCGGCATCGTTGCTCTTGCCCCAGAGGACGGTGGCAGCCTCAGGCGTGGCTGTTCCCCACATGGCGGAGGCTCCCCAGAGGGCGGTGAAGGCCTGCGGATCGCTCTTGCCCCAGAGTACGGTCTTACCCCAGAGGACGGTGGAG
>CAXTUW010000058.1:1394-8776 GCA_964247595.1 uncultured Acidobacteriaceae bacterium
CCCCAGAGGACGGTGGAGGTGTCGACCAGCGTAACGTCGCCGGTAGAGGCGTTGTAGCTGGCGGTGGGGGACAGGGCGTACTGGTTATCGGGGATGGCCCAGCCGAAGTTCCAGGTGTTGGTAAATGTGGCCTGGAGGTCGAGGTAGCCGGCACCCTGTGTGAAAACGTCGTCGTGGGCGATGTAGGAGTTGCTTCCATCGGTGACGACGTTGGTCTGCGGGATGACGCTCTTGTTAGCGCTGAGCATGACCAGTGCCTTGACCTGGTCGGGGTTGAGGTAACCGGCGACCTCCATCAGATCGGCGATAGCGCCCGAAGTGACGGCGGCGGCCATGCTGGTGCCGCTCAAGGGGTAATAGGCGGTGGAGGCAGCCGAAGAACCGTTTTTCTCATACCAGCTGGTGGGCGTGAAGAACGCAGGGTTTTGGGTCTGCAGTTCGGAGTTGGGGGCGTGGAGGCTGGTGACGAGGTTGCCGGGCGCGATGACGTCGGGCTTGACGACCTGATCGATGAAGCTGGGCCCCTTGGAGCTGTAGCTGGCCATGACATCGTCGCCGAGGGCGGCGGTGTTCATGGGGTTGGTGGCACCGACTGTGAGCACAAAGGGGTCATTGCCGGGGGCGTTGATGGTCCCGTAGCCCTCATTGTTGAGCGCATTGTTGCGGCCGTCGTTGCCGGCGGAGACGACGACGACAATGCCGGCCTTCCATGCCTGCTCTACAGCCTGGCACAAGGGGTCGAGCGCGTAGCTCTCATAGATCGGCCGACCCAGGGACAGGTTGATCACCTTGATGTTGTAGGTGTTTTTGAGGGCGATGGCGGCGTCGATGGCGGCGATGACGGAGGAGTCAGAACCGGCACCGTTTTCGTCGAGGGCGCGAAGGTTAATGATGTTGGCGTGCGGTGCAATGCCGGTGAAGGTGCGGGTATAGATCGCACCGGTGGAGTCGGTACCGTTGCCAGCGATGAGGCCGGCGACATGGGTGCCGTGGCCGTAAGCGTCGAGCGTGGTGGTCTCATTCGCGACGAAGTTGGCGCTGTAGACGAGGCGGCTGGGACCGCCGGGTGAGATGGGGCCGAGGTCGTCAACGGGGGTGACGCCACTGTCAATGACCGCGACGCCGACACCCTGGCCGTTGAAGCCTTTGGCGGTTGCCCAGGGAGCGTTGATGGGTTCGGCGGTGAACTCGGGGCTGGTGCCGATGGGGGTGACGGCCTGGCGGGCCTTGACGGGATGGTCGAGCGAGACGTGAGCCACACCCGGACGGTTGGCGAGCGTATTGAGTTGCGCTGCCGACATGTGCGCGGCGATGGCGTTCAGGTTGTGCATCCGGTGATGGACGGTGCCGAGTTGGTTGACTGCGGCCACCTCGTCATCGGAGGGATCGTTGTTGTATTGCACGATGACATGCACCGTGTCGGCCGAGGTGGAGTTGAGGTCAAGCGAGCACTTGGGGTGAGTACAGGTGGCCGAGGCCGAGAGAGGTACTATCATCGCCCCGAGAAATGCGAGGGCGAAACGGGACGTGCGGGACCATGCCGTCATGAACAGCTCCGAAAACGGGTGAGTTGTGCGGGTAATTGTCAGGCAGAGAGCCAGACGCAGTGCAACTAAAGGGCCCGGTGGATGAGAGGTGCATTGCGCAAGCTGCTGCAGAAAAAGCGGGGCCCAGCACCGTCGTTTTCACAGCGTCCTGTGAAGCGCACTCCTGCCCTTGTGTCAGAGAGAGGTTAACCGTTACCAGATCGGCAATAACGGTCTGAAAACCCCTGTAAACACAGGCTTTGAAACAGGCAAGCGTGGGTACTTGTGACTTTCTACTACAACGAATGGGGGAGGGCAATGAAGATTTGAGGGCAAGTGGCAACAATCGTCCAACAGTAACTTCGAAGGTAAGGAAGGCTGTTGCGTATGAGCAGCAAACCTTTCGTGTGCGTGCGCAATAGGAACTTCTTTACGATTGTGTCGGACACCGGCCACCGCTCGCGTGCCCGGGGCGTTATTCTAAGCAGGTTCGTTGGTGAGGCCATGTCTGAAACGATTGAGGAAACGATTCAGGATCGCGCCCTTCGCGTGATTGCAACCAAGCAAGGGCTGCCACTGGCGTCGGTGCGACCAGAAAGCACCTTTGAAGGGCTTGGGATCGATTCACTGGACCGTTTGAATATTCTGTTCGAGCTAGAGGGTGAGTTCGATATACAGATCGACGACGAGCAGGCGAAAAAGGTTACGACGCTGCAACAGATGATCGACGGCATTACGGCGCTGGTCGAGGCCAAGAATGCAAAAGATGAGCCCAAGGCGAAGACGGAGTCCTCCCCCGTTTCGTGAGTGCAAGGGTCGTCATTACCGGGATGGGCGTTATCAGTGCCTTGGGGCGCAACCAGGAGGAGTTCTGGGGGGCACTGGCACAGGGGAGCCCGGGCATCGGCGAGATGTCCTGCGTGGATACGTCGCAATTACGGTTCAAGAACGCTGCTGAGGTGCGCGGGTACGACCCTGCCTCTGCGTTTTCTCCCAAGGAATTGCCTTTTTTAGATCGGTTTGCGCAGTTTGCGTTGCTCTCGGCCCAGGAGGCGGTGACCCAGGCGGGTGTTGCATGGACCGAAGAGGTGCGTGAGCGGGGTGCCATCGTTACGGGGTCGTGTTTGGGGGGCCGCGGGGCGGAGGAGGCGGGGTATTGGGAGCTGTTTCACCATAACCGCACCCGGGTTCACCCGTTGACGATTCCGCTGAGCATGAGCAATGCGGGGGCGAGCCACATCTCGATGCGATACGGGATGCACGGGCCGGCGTATACCGTCTCGACGGCGTGTTCGTCGTCAGCGCATGCGATTGGCCAGGCGTTTTGGATGGTACGGTCGGGGATGGCACCGATGGCGATTGCGGGTGGGAGTGAGGCACCGCTGTTTCTAGGCGGCCTGAAGGCCTGGGAGGCGATGCGGGTGATCAGCAAGGACACCTGCCGGCCCTTTTCGGCGGACCGTTCCGGATTGGTGCTGGGCGAAGGCGGGGCGATGTTGGTGCTCGAGACGCTGGAGGGCGCAGAGCGTCGCGGGGCTCAGCCGCTGGCGGAGATCGTCGGGTTTGGGATGTCGTCGGATGCGGGCCACATCACGCAGCCCTCGCCGGATGGGGCGGAACGGGCGATGCGGAACGCCCTTCGCGATGCAGGGCTGGCTCCGGAGCAGATCGGCTACATCAACGCACACGGGACGGCGACTTTAGCCAACGACCGGTCGGAGACGGCAGGCATACGGGCGACCTTTGGGTCCCATGCGGAGCGGCTGGCCGTGAGCTCTACGAAGTCAATGCATGGTCATGCGCTTGGCGCGGCGGGCGCGTTGGAGGCAGTAGCGTCGATTTTGAGCCTGCGGCATGGGGTCTTGCCGCCGACCGCGAACTTCACGACGCCGGATCCGGAGTGCGATTTGGACGTGATTCCGAATGTGGCCCGGGCGGTGGAGGTGGAAGCTTGTCTATCGAATTCGTTCGCGTTTGGTGGGTTGAACGCGGTTTTGGCGTTCCGCAAGATGGCTTGAGCTAGAACGTATCGACGTATTGCGTCCGAGACTATTTTGGAAAGGGCATGGCTTCAGCCATGCCGCTATGGAACTCAATCAGTCTGTTTTGTTCCCTCTCTCGAGAAAAGCAGAAACGGACTTTACTGTTGACGCTTAGGAGCAGTGGCGTCGGTTAGCCAGGCGACGGATCTCTGGATGCCCTCTTCTACCGATACCGCTGGATTGAAGTCAAAATCGCGTCTGGCCTTCGCGGCGGGAAACTCCTGATTGCGGCCGAGCAGCAGGACGGCGTGTTTCGTGAGCAGAGGCCGCCCGGGCAGGCGCAGGATACGGTGGGGAGCTTCCAAGGCGCGCGCGAGCGTCAGGGCGGCCCCGAAGGGAAGATTGATCCAGGGTGGTTCCGTGCCGAGTGCTTTGGCAAAGACCGTTGCGTACTGGTGCCAGGAGGCATTTGTGCCGTCGGCGATATTGTAGGCCTCGCCTACCGTGCGAGCGCTGTAGGCGGCGTCGAGCATCGCGACCGCTACGTTATCGACGTAGGTGAAGCCGCCGGTGGCGCGGCCGCCGTCGACGTAGGCCATGAGCCGCTGACGGAGCAGGGTGGCGATCTCCTGGGTGAAGTCTTTGCCCCGGGGGCCATAGATGGTGGCCGGGCGGAGAATGGTGACCGGCAGGCCCTCGGTGTGCGCCTTCCGGACCGCGGCTTCGGCGGCACCTTTGGTCTGGTTGTAGGGGAGGCCGGCGTCGACGAAAGGGTGCTCCTCGGTGCAGGGTGTCTCCGGATAACCGTAGATGTCGGTGGTACTGACGTGCAGAAACCTTTGCAGGCGAGGCGCCTGCCCGGCGGCGGACAGCAGGTTTCGGGTGCCGATTACATTGGCGTCGAGGTAGGTTCCGTGCGGTGCCCAGTCGGTGGAGCAGGCGGCACAGTGGAAGATGTGCGTGACGGAGGCGACGGCCTCGTGCAGGGCGGTGCTGTCGGAAAGGTCGCCGCGCACGAGGCGCACCGGGGTTTTCGCAAGATGGCGCAGATCGGCGTGGGGGCGAGCAAGGACTGTGACCTCCTCACCACGCTCCGCCAGGAACTGGGCCACCCGGCCACCGAGAAAGCCGCTTGCGCCGGTGACCAGGGCCGGCATGGGTTACGCCGCGGCCATTTGCCGAAACACATCCAGAACGAATTCAAGCTGGGAGGTGGTGTGGGCGGCCGTGACGCAGAGCCTCAGCCGGGCAGCCCCCTGCGCCACCGCCGGGAACATGACCGGGGCGGCGATGATGCCGAAGTCGCGCAGCTTGCGGGCGAAAAGGGCCGTTGTTTGCTCGTCCTTGAGGATAACGGGAACGACGGCTGTCTCGGAGAGGCCGGTATCGTAGCCCAGGTTGCGCAAGCCATTCCGGAGGAAGTCGCCGTTAGCTTTTAGCCGGGCGACCCGCTCGGGCTCGTTGTGCAAGATGGCCAGGCCGGTAGTGATCGCCGCCACAGCGGAGGCGGCCATGGCCGCGGAGAAGATATAGGGGGAAGAGGCGTGCTGCAGGAAGATCGCCACCTCTTGCGAGACGGCGATGAAACCGCCACTGGAGGGGATGGATTTGGCGAGGGATCCGGTCCAGATATCGACGTCGCCGGTGTCGATGCCGAAGTGCTCATCGGTGCCGCGCCCCGTGGCGCCCAGCACCCCGGAGGCGTGCGCTTCGTCGATCAGGAGATAACAGCCGAACTGCTTTTTTAAGGCGATGAGGTCAGGAAGGCAGCAGATGTCGCCATCCATGGAAAAGACACCGTCGGAGACGATGATTGTTCGGTTCGCGGTGTTGGGTTTTTTGAGTTCGTCCTGCAACGATTGGGGGTCGTTGTGGCGGAAACGCTGCAGCTGCACGCCGGACATGCGGCAGGCGTCCAGAAGGCTGCGATGACAGTATTCGTCAATGATGACGCGGTCTGAAGAGCCGAACAGACCGTAGATGACGCCCAGGTTGGCCATGTAGCCGGAGCTGAAGGTGAGCGCGTCTTCGGTACCCTTGAAGTCGGCGAGATCGCGTTCCATCCTGCGATGGATGTCGAGCGTGCCGGTGAGGAGTCGGGCACCGCTGGTGCTGGTGCCATAGCGTTTGATGGCGTCCATGGCCGCGGCATCGATTCTTGGATCGCCGATGAGTCCCAGATAGTCGTAGGACGACATCATGAGCATCTGATGGCCGTCGGCAGTGACGCAGGGGCCTGCTTTAGCCTCGAGCGGCATGTGAAACGGATAGGCGTCGTGAGAGCAGGCAAGGGCCGTGTTCTCAAAGATACGCCGGGCGCGGGTATCGAGGAGATCGGTTTTCTTGAAGCTCCAGGTCTTGCCTGGCGCGAAGTAGCTTCCAAACATCTTTCCGGAGGAAGAAGGGAACCCTGTCACGGGCTCTGCCGTCTGCTGAAGTTCTGGAAGCGCTGTCATGTCGTAGACATGATCCTAGTCGAAGCCGGATCAGTTTGGGAATAGCGGAGGTTACGCGGGGTCGCGGTTGGCCGGTGGCTTGGCAGGGTGGCCACCGGTTCAGGCACGGGCGCTGAAGAGCAGCACGGCGCTGGCGGGGGCGATGGTGGAGGCTTCGCGGAAGCTCTTCGGTTCGTCGAGCTCGGCGGAGCGGGCGGTGAGGCTGGGTGCGGTGAGCTGTTGGGCGACGGAGTAGCCGGGCAGGTCGAGGTGTACAGGTTGCGTGGCGTCTTTATTGATGACCGCGACCATGTGCTGGCCGGTGGGTAGGGTGACGGCGTAGGCGGTGGCGTTCGGCGGGTTCGCGAGGCCGGGGCCGGGGTTGAAGTCGAGGGGGATGACGGTGCCGCCGGCGAGTTGGTGGGCGAAGAGCAGGCCGTAGAAGTCGGGCTCGGCGACGTATTGGCCGTTGATGTCCGCGATCGGGGTGTAGAAGGGGCGTGGATGTGAGGTGGGCGGGTCGCCGGCGGGGAGCAGATCTTCGCCGGGGAGGTGGCCACCGAGAGAGTTGCCGACGGCCTTGCCCCCGCCGCCGTGGAGATTGATGCCGGCGTAGCCGTGGGAGGCAAGGAAGAGGGCGTAGTCGGCGGCCCAGAGCGCGGCGGCGAAGACGTCGGAGACGCCGGGTTTGCCGCCGCGGTAGCAGGTGTTGCCCTCGGTCATGCGGTAGGGGATGCCGAGCTGGGCGGCGGCCTTTTGCGTGACAGCGGCGACACTGGCGACTTTGGGGTCGGCACGCAAGAGACGAGGGATGTTGACGTCGGGGTTGGAGGGTGGACCGCCGAAGTAGTAGTGATGGCTGATGGCGGCGATGTTAGGCCTGCTACCGGGGCCTGTGCCGGGTTTGAGGGCGCTGAGGCGGTTGGCGACGGTGTCGCTCCAGACGTGCTCGCCGGCGGTGTCGGGCAGGCCAAAGCGGGCGGTGGGGACGCGGGCGCGGATGGCGTCAGCCATCAAAAGCCACTCGTCGAGGTAGCGATCGGCGCTCCAGGTGGCTTTATCGCGAAAGCGGCGGTCGAAGAGGTCGGGCTCATTGCCAAGCTGGAAGTACTCGAGCTTGGGGCCGAGAATTTCGGCGACGGCGACGGCCTGTTCGGCTCCGCGCGCGGGGGTGTTGGTGCCGAGATTGATGCCGAAGAGGCAGGTCCAGCCAGTGGCTTCGAGGAAGGCACGGAGGTTGCGCACGGCCTCGGGGGTGACGGCGTAGGCGAGCTGCTGGAAGGGCTTGGTGTTGGGCTCGACGGCGGGGACGACGTTCGGCGGCAGGGGCGGTTGGGTGCTCGCCGGGGTGGGCTTCCACCAGCCGACGTCGGAGGTGTTACCGCCGAGGCGCAGAACGCCATGGGGGCTGAGCGCGCGAAACTGCCGGATGAGGCCGG
>CAXTUW010000059.1:0-8365 GCA_964247595.1 uncultured Acidobacteriaceae bacterium
GGGTGGTCTTGGTTCGATTCTGTTTGGCTGATTGGCCTCGGTTCTATCTTGGTGTGTACTCCGTTGAGCGATTGGAAGGGTAAGGATGGCTGAGGGGTTGGGGGTTGTGGCGGCGGAGGAGCTGTTTCGGCGCGGGGCGACGGAGATCGGGCGGGTGATCGCGGGGCAGGAGGAGGCGGTAGCGCAGTCGCTCGCCACGATGCTTTGCGGGGGCCATGCGCTGATCGAGGGTGTGCCGGGGGTGGCGAAGACGCTGACGGTAAAGACGCTGGCCCGGTTTCTGGGGTTGACGTTTCGGCGCGTGCAGGGATCGCCGGACATGATGCCGGCGGACATCCTAGGAACGACGGTGTTTTCGCCGCCCTTCGGGGACAAGCCGGGGGAGTTCCGGTTTCATCCAGGGCCGGTGTTTACGCAGTTTCTATTGGCTGATGAGATCAATCGGACCCCCCCACGCACGCAGGCGGCGCTGCTGGAGGCGATGGAGGAGCGGCAGGTGACGGCGGATGGCGAACGTCATGCGCTGGACGATTTCTTCACGGTGTTTGCGACGCAGAATCCGGTGGAATTTGAAGGGACCTATCCGCTGCCGGAGGCGCAGCTGGACCGGTTTCTGTTGAAGATTCGAATCGGGTATCCGACGGCGGCGGAGGAGCGGCTGGTGCTGGAGCGGCACCACGCGGCGGCAGATGGGGCGGGGCTGGCAGATACCGCTGTAGAGGCCGTGCCTTTCGAGCTGCTGGTGCAGGCGCGGCGGGAGATTCGGGCGGTGCGTGTGGAGCCGGCAATCTTCGATTACCTGCTGGCCGTGGTGCGGCGCACGAGGGAGTGGCCGGCGATTGCGCTGGGGGCGAGTCCGCGGGCCTCGACTTCGTTGCTTTTAGTGGCCAAGACGCTGGCGGCACGCGAGGGCCGGGATTTTGTTGTGCCGGACGACGTGAAGCAAGCAGCGGTGCCGGTGCTGCGGCATCGGCTGGTGTTGCGGCCGGAGGCGGAGCTGGAGGGGCTGGATCCGGACCGGGTGGTGCGGGAGGTGTTGCAGGCGACGGTGGTGCCGAAGTAGTGCAGGAAGTAGGAAGTAGGAAGTAGGAAGTAGCAAGTAGGAAGTAGGAGTAGCAAGTAGGAAGTAGGAAGTAGGAAGTAGGGAGTAGGTGGGTGGTGGGTAAGGATAGTTTGTGCGGACTTTGATTCCTGAGCCGGCTAGCGGGCGGGCGCGGGCGATGGGCCGGACAGGCGGCTGGCTTGGTTTTGGGCTGACACGACGGGCTTTATGGCTGGTGGTGGGCGGAGTGGTGTTGGCGCTGCCGGGATTTTGGCATCCGCGGGCGGTTTGGTTTATAGCGGCCTGGGATTTCTTGTTGCTGGTTGCGGTGGGCTGGGATGCGTGGCGGTTGCCGCGGCCTCGGCAGATTCAGGTGTCAAGGACGTTTCTGGATTCGCCGCAGCTGGGTGTAGCGACGCGGGTGGAGTTGGCTGTCACGGTCGAGGCAGACCAGGTGCTGACCGTGAGGGTGACGGATGATCTGCACCCGGCGCTGGTGGGGGTGCCGGAGACGCGGGTCTTGGAGGTGTTTCCGCGTGAGCCGGCGGTCTTGGTGAATACGGTATGGCCGCGGGAGCGGGGGGAGTTTGCGCTGCGACGGGTGTATCTGCGATATAGCGGGGTGCTGGGGCTGGCAGAGCGTTGGGCGGCGGTGGCGCTTACCCCAGCGACGTCGGACCGCATGGGCGCTCCAGAAGGAACGCAGATTCCCTTCGGGAACGACAACACGAAGGGTGACGACAGCGTAGGGAGACGCAACGAGGGGGCTGGGCAGACCGTCAGGGTGTTTCCGGCGCATGAGGAGGCGCGGGGGGCGAATGCTTTTTTTCTGATGCGGGCTCGGCAGAATGAACGGCAGCGGCGGCAGTTGCGGTTGCGCGGCGGAGGGCGGGAGTTCGATTCGCTTCGGGAGTACCAGCCCGGGGATGAGCTGCGGGCGGTGAGCTGGACGGCCACCGCGCGACGAGGCAGGGTGGTGACGCGGCAGTTCATGGCGGAGCGCTCGCAGCAGGTGTGGGCGGTGCTGGATGCGGGGCGGCTCTCGCGAACTGCTTTTGCGCTGAAGCGACATGACGGGCCGCAGTTTGCCGGGGAGACCGAGGCGGAGAGGGATGAGGCGCACCGGCTGACCGTGACGCAGCTGGACCAGGCAGCGACGGCGGCAGTGATGCTGGCGCAGGTCGTGGGGCAGTCGGGCGACAAGTTCGGGATGTTGGCGTATGGGACGGAGATCCAGCAGGTGTTGCCGCCGGGAGCGGGACCGGGGCACTTGCGGCTGCTGATCGATCTGCTGAGCGCGACGCAGAGTGAGGCGGCGGAGGCCAATGCGCTGCTTGCGGTGGCGCGGCTGAAGCAGGTCCAGCGGCGGCGGGGGCTGATGGTGTGGATCACCGAGCTGCCCGATACGGCGGGGCGTCCGGAGCTGGTGACGGCGGCGGCGGAGCTGGCCAAGCGGCACCTGGTGGTGCTGGTGCTGCTGAAGCATCCGGAGCTGGGGGCGTTAGCGGCGGCGGTGCCGGCGACGCGGGCGGCGATGTTTCATGGGGCAGCGGCGACAGAGATGGAGGAGCGGCGGCGGGCGACGATTGCGGAGCTGGAGCGACGCGGGGTGTTGATCGTGGAGGCCTCGGCAGAGGAGGTTGGGGTGCGGGCAGTGAGCGAGTATCTGGAGGTGAAGGCGCGGGGGTTGTTGTGAGGGCCGCCCGCATGGCTGATGCAAAACAGGCCACAGGTCCCCGACGCCTGATCTCGCGAGTTGCACAGCTGTACATCCGTACTGAATCTAGGTTGATTTCGGTGTTCCGAAGGGGATTGAGGCGGCACGGGAAAAATAGAGAGGTCCTTCGCTACGCTCAGGATGATGGCCTATAAGAGTGTGAGCCAAGATTGTACCCGCGCCTTTATGATGTTTCTCCGCAAAGGAATGAGGAACATAAATGGAACGAAAACGCCGGTGGTGTGCGCTTGGGTTGCTGTGGAGTGTAAGCGGGATTGGGCTTTGGGGGCAGGCGGTCCCGGCGGAGCGGGCCAAGGAGGCTCGGATCGATGACCTCCTGAAGCGCATGACGCCCGAGGAGAAGGTGCAGCTGATTCGCGGCGCGGTGGAGGACCCGGCTATCTATCAGGGGCAGGCTGGCTATCTGCCGGGGGTGCCGCGCTTGCATGTGCCGTCGCTGCGGTTTGCGGATGGGCCGCCGGGGTTGCTGACGCGGGTGCCGGCGCAGGCCGAGACCGCCACCATGGGCGTGGCGGCGACGTGGAGCGTAAAGGACGCGGAGGCCAACGGGATTGTGATCGGCCGCGAGGCACGGTCGCTGGGGATCGACGTCGTGCTGCAGCCATTTGTGAACATAGACCGCGACATCACCTTTTCGCGCGGCTACAACACCTTCGGCGAGGACCCATTTCTGACCGGGGCGATGGGCGCGGCGGAGATTCGCGGGGCGCAATCGCAGAATGTAATGGCGCAGGTGAAGCACTTCATCGCCTACGACAGCAATGCGTACAACATCTTCGTGGACCCGCAGACGCTGCATGAGGTGTACCTTGCGCCATTCGCAGAGGCGGTGAAGGCGGGGGTGTCGTCGGTGATGTGCTCGTACAACCGCGTGAATGGGGCGTTTGCGTGCGGCAATGGCGATACGCTCAATACGGTTTTGAAGGGTGAGTTGGGCTTTAAAGGCTTTGTAACGTCGGACTGGGGCGGAACGCACAGCGCGTTGTTTCTGAACAAGGGTTTGGACATGGAGATGCCGGGGGCGATGGCTCCCGATAGCCTGCTGGCTCCGCTGATCCATAGCTTCTTTGCGACGTCGCCCGCGCCAGTGGCGGCCCCGGCGAAGCTCGATCCGGAGGCGCTGGCGGGGATGCTGGGTGGGTCGATCCCCGAGGAACCGGCCACCGCGACGATGGATGCGGAGGCGTTCCCGATGGACACCGACAACAGCAGCCTGCGGGGCGCGTTGGCGGACGGCACGATCACGGAGGCGACCGTGACGGCGGCGGCGCGGCGGGTGCTGTATGAGATGGACCGCTTCGGGTATTTGGACGGCAAGCAAAAGCATACGGTGACGCCGCAGGATATTGAGGCGAACGCGGCGGTGATTCGCAAGACGGCGGCGGATGCGGCGGTGTTGCTGAAAAACGAGGGCGCGCTGCCTTTGGCCGCGGCCGACCTTTCCTCCTCGGCGCTGATCGGGCCGGGAGCGGGACAGGTGATGGCCATCGGGGCCTTTGGGGAGCGGTCGCCGGGGTTGACGGCGCGGCAGGTGAGTCCGCTGGCGGCGTTGCGGCAGGCAGCCCCGGGAGCGCAGATCGCGTTTGCCGTGGATGACGACATGACCGGATCGCCGGTGGAGGCGGGGATGCTGTCGCATGACGGCAAGCCGGGGCTGCTGCGTACGGATGCGGCCGGGCACACGAGCGTGGACCCGGAGTTGAACTTTACGGCGGCGAACGGGAAGGCACTCCCAGCCAATGGCGCGGTGACCTGGCGCGGGACGCTGACGGTCCCGGCGGCGGGCAGCTACTGGATGTACCTGCAGGTGCTGGGCGCGCGGGGTGTGTTGCGCATCGATGGCAAAGTGGAAGGCCGTACCGGGTCGATGAAGGGGACGGTGCATGGGGATATCCAGCAGGCCTCGCAGGACAACGGTCTGCCGACGACCGATGGCCTGGACAACGTGCGGCGGGCGGTGCAGCTGACGGCGGGGCCGCATGCGATCGAGGTTTTGGCGACGGGGGATACGTCAGGCGCGCCGGAGCAGGTGCGGCTGAACTGGCGTACGCCGGAGGAGCGGGCGCGGGATCATCGCGAGGCGATCGAGACGGCCAGGAAGGCGCATACGGCGGTGGTGTTTCTGTGGACGCGCGGCAAGCCGGCGTTCGCTTTGCCGGGCGAGCAGGACAGGCTGGTCGAGGAGATCGCCGCGGTGAACCCGAACACGGTGGTGGTACTGAACACGTCGCAGCCGGTGGCGATGCCGTGGTTGGGCAAGGTGAAGGCGGTGCTGGAGATGTGGTGGCCGGGCGATGAGGGCGGCGGGGCGACGGCAGATGTGCTGCTCGGGAAGGCGAACCCGGCGGGGCGGCTGCCGTTTACATGGGCGAAACGGCTTGAGGACTACCCGGCGAACGATCCGGCGCATCCGGAGCGCTCGGAGAAGGGCGTGGATGGCAAGACCACGTATTCGGAGGGCGTGAACGTGGGGTACCGGTGGTTCGATCAGCAAAAGATCGAGCCGCTGTTTCCGTTCGGGTACGGGCTCTCGTATACCAAGTTCGCGTATGACGGACTGACGGTGAAACCGGCAAGCGATGGTGGCTTGGAGGTACGGTTTCGGGTGACCAACAGCGGCCCGGTGCGTGGAGATGAGGTGGCGGAGGTGTACCTGGATGCTCCTTCGGCACCACCGGCCGGGGCGCAGTTTGCGCCGCGGACGCTGGCGGGGTTTGAGCGGATGTCGCTGGAGCCGGGGGAGGGCCGGGAGGTGACGGTGGCTGTGCCGGCGCGTGCTTTGGAGTATTGGTCGGTCGGCAAGAATGCCTGGGTGCGGGCGGCGGGGCGACAGGTGCATGTGGGGGCTTCGTCGCGGGATCTGCGGTTGGAAGCGGAGGCTGGGCGGTAGGAGGTACCCTACCGCTACGCCTACATAGTTCGTAGAAAATAGAGCAAGAGAAAGGAACGCACCTGATGTTCGTGCAAGAACACCCGGTGATTACGTTGTGGCTGCTTTGGCTCCTTACTGTCCCTACTGGGCCTCTAATTGGATTACTTATTCGAAAGAATTGGCGCTTACATACGAGACGCTGGCAGTTAGTTGTCCTCAGCGCTGCCTTGCTTAGTCTCTGTATCAGTTTCATTACACTTCTAACGAAGTGGTCATTACGGGGGTTCTGGGCGGATGCGGTGAATTTGGCTTTGGCCTATGTTGCAGTTTGGATACTGTGCTCGATTCCGTATCAACGTTTGAGATGGTTAGGAGAAAATGGGCGTCTTATCGTTGGTTTCCCGTCTATGTTGTTAGCGCTTTTCGTATATACAAATCTGCCGTTTGTCATAATTGTCGACGGCATGGTCCCGAACAGCGTGGTGAATGTAAAGCCCGGTGTAACGGCTGTTGTTCATCAATTCGGTTGGGAGACGATGAATACAGACATTGTCGAGTTGGTTCGACGTCCCCGCTGGTTTCCAATTGTGGAGCATACGCTTGTCAGATGGGTCAACTCTGATGAAACGTGTGGCTTTGGAAAGCTTCATGTTTACGCCGAGCCGAAAAGTGATGCTGTCGTGAGCATTTGTTTAGACAACCCTCGTGTTTACGACAGAGCCGTTATCCGATAAATGACAGCCGTGCAGCGCCGGGCGGAATACAGGGGTCTCTCCACTGCGCGGACGGTGGAGCTGTCCGCTTCGGTCGAGATGACAGGGTTGTGGTGGGCGAAAACGCAGATTCCCTTCGGGAATGACAACAAAAGTGCAATCCGGAGGTCAGACTGGCCTTTGCAATTTGCGGCCGCCCTCGCCCCACCACACGCAGAGGCCTGTGAAGAGTGGCGCACCCACGGCGCACTTCAGGGCTACGGGGGCGTGGGTGGGGGAGAGGAAGGCTTCGAAGCTGCCCGCGATAATCAATAGCGGGATGGTGGCGGAGACAAGCTGGACGGCCTCGGTGCCGGCTTTGGCGAGGGCGTCGCGGCGGCGGAGCTGGCCGGGGAAGAGGATCCCCGCGGCGAGGCGCAGGCCGGCGGCTCCCGCGAGCATGATGGAGGGGATCTCGAGCGCGCCGTGGGAGACCATGAAGGCGAGCAGGCTGCCGGCCATGCCGTGCTGGGCGCAGCAGGCGAGCACGGTGCCGATCTGCAGGCCGTTGTTGAAGAGCAGAAACAGCGTCCCGAGGCCCCCGGTGATGCCGGCGGCGAAGGTCAGGAAGCAGACGCTCATGTTATTGGTCATGATTTGCGACGAGGCCTGCGGCTTCATAGAGAGGACAGCATCGGTCCACATCTGGTGGTGGTTGATCTTGTCCATCATGGCGGGCCCGAGCCAAAGGGCGGCAAAGTCCGGGCGCAAGGTCGTGATGAGCATGCCGAGGGCGCAGCAGGCGAGGAAAACGGCAGTCGCCAGCCAGACATAGGGCAGCAGGCGGCGCAGCAGGCGCGGGTAGCCGTGGGCGAGGAACTCCCACAGAGTCCAAAAGGAAACGCGGCGGCCGGAGTAGACGAGATTATGCGCGCGGCCGACAAGGCGGTTGAGGTAGGCTTCGAGCGAGCGGGAGGTGGGATCGGCGCGGACGGTGGAGAGGTCGGCGGCGGCCTGGCGGTAGAGCAGGCCGAGGTCGCGAAGATCCGGGTACGGCAGCTTTTTGATGCCGCCGGATTCGGCCTCGGCGACCAGCGACTCCAGCCGGTTCCAGTTTGCCTTGCGAGCGTCGATCCAGAGATTGGTGACCATGAACCCCACGGAAGAGAATGGGCTCCAACGCCCCGGATTTGAACAGCCCCGCACAATGCGAAACGGCTTTGACCGCAGCGGTTTCGGGCGGCGCGGCTTTGCCGATCAGCTTAGCATCGAGACGCCGGAGGGCGTGGCGCTGGAGTTTCCGGTAGCCGGCATCGGCAGTCGCTTCGTGGCGCTGCTGCTGGACCACCTGATCCAGTTCGGGGTGGCGCTATTGGCGTTCTTTTTCTTTGCGATGATCTCCGCCGCCATCGGCGAGAGGGCGCGGGAGTCGCTGGCGAGCAAGTGGTTTCTTGCGGTGGTGATCTTTGCGGGATTCCTGCTGATCTGGGGCTACTTTGCCTTGTTTGAGGCGTTCTGGCGCGGGCAGACTCCGGGCAAGCGGGCCATGAAGCTGCGCGTCATCAAGAATGCCGGGCGGCAGATTACGCTGTTCGAGGCCCTGGCGCGGAACCTGCTGCGGATTGTGGATTACCTGCCCAGCCTATACCTCACGGGCGTGATCACCATGCTGTGCAACCGGCAGAACAAGCGGCTGGGCGATTTGGCGGCAGGGACGATTGTGGTGCATGAGCGCGGGGATGCCCAGCCGCTGCTGTACACGGGGATTGCCGCCCCGATGGAGGCCTGGCGTGTGCCGGCCGGGGTCCAGGCCATGTTTCCGGCCGATGCGGTAGCTCGGCTCTCGGCGCGTGATTTGGTGGTGATCGAGGCTTTCTTTGCGCGGGCGCTGGATCTGCCGCTGGAGACGCGGGCGGCGATGGCGTATCGGATTGCCGGGGAGATGGCGGAGAAGATGGGGATGGCGGTGCCGGCGGGCAATCCGGAGAGGGCTTTGGAGGCGATGGCGGTGGGGCTGCGGG
>CAXTUW010000060.1:0-7154 GCA_964247595.1 uncultured Acidobacteriaceae bacterium
CCCACCCCTCAAATCCTCGCTCCTCAAATCTCAATACCGCCCTCCCTCAATGCTCAAATCCTCGCTCCTCATACCTCAACAATCACCCAGCCGGTGAACCTACCCTCGGCAGCACCCATCTCCGCTTCCAATCCTCCCGCGCCACTCTTATTCGCCATTCTCGGCGCAGACGCCTTTCTCACCTTCGGCCATTGGCGTGACCCTGCCGCCCTCCTCACCCTCGCCGACTGGATCATTGTGAGCCGCCCCGGCATCGCCCAACCCACACTCGACAGCTACACCCCCGCCCAGCGCTCCCATCTCCACCTCCTCAACGACGTGGCCGACCCGGTCAGCGCCACTGCCCTGCGCGCTCGTCTCAGCGCTGGCGAAGACTGCCAGGACCTTATCCCGACGCACGTACTCGCCTACCTCAAAACACACCACCTCTACAGACCCGCCGACGCCGCAGCGATCTCCGGCTCTACATCCCCGGCTCCAAAGCAGTCCCCGGCTCCAAAGCAAAATAGCAGCTGATGTACAAAGCCTTCTCTCACTTGTTGTCATTCCTGGAGGGAATGTACGGTTTTTTTTGCTGTTGTCTGTGTCGTACGCCTCTGCACGTCCGCTCCAGAAAGGACGCAGACTCAAACGGGCGGCTACAGCGAGAACGCCCCTCTCTGAAAACTACAACTCTACCCTCCACTTTTTCATAGCTCCATCCGCAGAATCGGATCCAATGTGACGGAACTGTTGCAGAGCCACCATCCAGACTTTGGCCCTTGACGTGCACAACGACTGGCAACGCTTTAGCTAATGAAGTACTTCTGGAGAGACTCATGCATCTTTCTACCTTGCGGCGCTCCGCCGTGAGTTTGGCCCTCGCTCTTTCGGTCGGAGCGCCCACAGCGTTTGCTGCCGACGTCAACGCGCGTATCCGAGGCACCGTGACAGATCCTCAGAACGCCTTAGTCCCAGGTGTGACCGTCACAGCCACTAATCAGGCAACCGGGGTGAAGTTCACCACAAGCACGCAGTCGAACGGTACATACATCTTCCAGCAACTGCCCATCGGCACATACACGATCTCCGCAACGGCGACTGGTTTCGAAGGCTTCAAGGCAAGTGGCATCGTTCTCAACATCGATCAAGAATACGTAGAGGCCATTCACCTCGCGGTCGGCGAAGCGACCCAAACCGTCGAGGTAGCAGCCGATGCCGTGCAGGTCAACACCACGGATATGCAGCTCAACAATATCGTCGATGCCAAGCAGATTGTCGAGTATCCTCTCGTCGGTCGTGACTTCAGGCAACTGGAACTAATCCTGCCTGGTATCCAAGCGCCAAGCGATCGCTTCAGTAGCAACTACTCGGCAAACGGTTCAGAAAGCCAGCAATCCAGTTATCTCATCAATGGTGCCGACACAAACGATTTCGTCCTGAACACGGCCGGAATTCAGCCCAGCGTTGATGCCATTGATGAATTCAATTTGATTACCGGTCCTCTGAATGCGGAGTACTCGCGTAATTCAGGAGCTATTGTTAGTGCCGTCGTTAAGCAGGGCACAAATCAGTTCCATGGCGTTATCTTCGAGTTCTATCGCGATACCTTTCTCGACACCCCCGGCTTCTTCAATACCAGCCTCGTACCTAATGCGAGCGGTGGCACGACCCTGGTCAAAACCACGCCCCCCTTTCATCAAAATCTCTTTGGCGGCACCCTTGGCGGCCCGATTCTCAAGGACAAGCTGTTCTTCTTTGCCTCTTACCAAGGCGATCGTTCGCGGCAGCCTCAAACCAGCAACAGCGCTGGCAACTCCATCGTTCCTACCGCTGCGCAACGTGGTGGCAATTTCGCTGGTACAACCTTCTCGAACCACGTCATTCCCGGTACGATTGTTATACCCGGTTGCGCGGGAGGACAGACCTGGGCTCAGTGCCTGGGTGGTACTGGAATTATTCCTACCACCGCATTCAACCCAATCTCTGCGGCCCTGCTGGCGGCTTACGTTCCCCTTCCGAATCAAGGGGCAAATCGGTTTGTCTTCAATCCGACGACGACCAACGTACAGGATCAAGGAATTCTCAGAGTGGATTTCGATCCAACAGTTAAGGACCAGATTACCTTTGTCGGCATATATCAGCACAATCCAACGAGTGATACGACACCCTTTACGGGACCGTCTCTGCCTGGCTTCGGTGACGTGAACACCAGCGAAATTCGACAGATCACAGGAAGCTATGTTCGGCAGCTCAGCTCTACAGCCTTAAATTCGTTCGCCGTTCACTACTCCCGCTTTAATCTCGGCGGTGTGACGCCACAGCAAATCGTTGCTCCATCTTCAGCTGGTTTTGCGATAACTCCCCAGAATGCCACCGCACAAAGCCTTCCCTTGATCAGTTTGACGGGGGGATTCCAGATCGGCTTCAGCAGCAACGGACCGCAGCCGCGCGTCGACCAGAACTATCAGGTAGACGATAGCTTCTCAAAGACCCTAGGGCATCACCAATTGAAGTTTGGCTACGATGGCCGGCGCTTCAACGTGGATAATGAGTTCTCAGGAAGCAACAACGGCAACTATGGCTTCAGCGCCGGAGGAAGTAATCCCAACACTTCCGGAAACGTAATCCTTGATTTCCTACTTGGCAATCCCTCGACGTATACCCAGGGTGCTGGTGGTCGCATCAGCGCGATTTCCTATGAAAATTACTTTTTCGCCCAGGATACTTGGAAAGCCACGAATGCCCTTACGGTTGATTATGGCCTCGGCTATCAGATTGACACAGCAATCCACAATCGGCAGTTTGGCGGAGAAGGTGTGAACTGCTTCGTACCAGGCCAGCAGTCTAAGATATTCCCCACTGCTCCTACCAGCCTTAACTTCCCCGGAGACCCCGGTTGTAATGATGCCCAAGGTGCCGTAACTCCCTATAAGGATTTTGGGCCCCGTATCGGCTTCGCCTATTCTCCAGATTTCGGAATGTTTTCGGGAGGCAATCAGCTTAAGCTCTCGATCCGCGGCGGCTTTGGTATTTACTACAACCGGACGGAAGAAGAGGGATCCCTTCAAAATCTCAACCAAGTCCCTTTCGGCGTTACTTCAGCCGGCATCCGTGACGCTCTTGCAGGTCCGAACGATCGTCCGTCCTTCGGGAATCCTTATCAAGACATCAATACTGGACGAACAATTCCGAATCCATTTCCTGCCAGCTTTCCTAAACCTGGTGCCACAAATGTAGTGTTCCGCGGCAGCCCTCTCTTCATCAGCCAATATGCTCCCGGCTATCGGGCACCCTACGCCGAAAACTTCCAGCTCAGTGTGGAGCGTGAACTGCCCGGACAAAACGTGGCCACTGTTACCTACGTAGGCTCGCTTGGTCGTCATAATCAGAACACTGTAGAGGGGAATCCTGTTACACAGGCCGGTCATGATGCATGTCTCGCAGATTTAAACTGCGTTGCTAGCCGGGACGATCAAGAGGTTCTCTATCCCGGCCATACCCTGTATCCACAAGCCATCAATCCGGCTACTGGCCAAACGCACTTTTACAGTGCCTCGCAGATTCAAACCGAGGCGTCCTCCAACTACAACGCTCTGGAGCTCAGCCTTCGTAAAGGTCAGACCCATGGGCTTGCAGGCCAGATTAGCTACACCTATAGCCATGCGCTGGATACAGCATCGAGCTACGAAGGTGCAGGTTTTGGTACAGAGCGAGGCTACAACCAATACCAGCCCTCGTTGAATTACGGCAACGCGGATTTTGACGCCCGGCACCGCCTTGTTATCGCGCCGATCTACACCGTTCCCTTACACTCAGGAAGTCAACTTTCCTTTATGAACCTCCTTGCTTCCGGGTGGGAAGTTTCCTTTATCACTACCTTCGCTACCGGACACCCATTCGATATCGCATATAACGGTCTCGAGTCCTACTCGCTGTACTGCTCTGCGAACGACTTCTACTACACCTGCCCGGATGTTCCAAACCAGGTAGCTCCCTTGAAGCGTTTCAATCCGCACAACACAACAAATTCTACAAAGGGTCAGTACTTCGACGGGAACATCAATACTCCCGGGTCTAGCTTTACAGATGAAACGATTGGCACCTTTGGCAACATAGCTCGCAATAAGTACTTTGGACCTGGCATCGACACCACAAATATCCAGATCTCGAAAAACTTTAGCTACAGCAAAGAGAATCCTGAGCACACGATTCAGCTTCGCTTAGAAAGCTACAACGCTTTTAATCACAGCAACTTTGCTAATCCTAGTGGAAATAACGGAAATCCCGATCAAGGGCCCTCTGTTTTCGGAGTGATTCCTCAACTTAACAGCACAGTTCCCGCACGACAAACTCAGCTCAGCGGCAAAATCTACTTTTAAGACATCCGCCTAAACAGAAAAACGAGGTGCCTTTGGGTGCCTCGTTCTTTTTGATCCATGTCACTTGGACCCAGAGCCAGACGTAAATCACCCGGCAACTTATAATGGAAGTTGCCTATGTCAGACGACCAAAACCAACTCCCGCTCGGCCCCGACGACAACATCAACCCCTCGGCCCAGGATGCCAACTCCAACAACCCGCCCCCAGGTGGCGGTGGTGCCAGCGGCCCGTTCAACCCTGACGGTCCCAGCGCGCCGACCGGCCCGGGTGCCCTCGTCATGCTGCCCATCAACATCGACGACGAGATGCGCCGGTCGTACCTCGACTACTCGATGTCGGTCATCATCGGCCGCGCCCTGCCCGACGCCCGCGACGGCCTCAAGCCCGTCCATCGCCGTGTTCTCTACGGCATGCAGGAAATGGGCCTCCAGTTCAACAAAAAGTACACCAAATCGGCCAAGGTCGTCGGCCACGTCATGGGCAACTATCATCCCCATGGCGACGCGGCCATCTACGACACCATGGTTCGCCTCGCGCAGCCCTTTTCGCTGCGCTACCCCCTGATTGACGGCCAAGGCAACTTCGGCTCCGTCGACGGCGACCCACCCGCCGCCATGCGCTACACCGAATCCCGCATGACGCGCCTGTCTTCAGAGATGCTCGCCGACATCGACAATGACACGGTCGACTTTGTCCCCAACTACGACGAATCCACCTCCGAGCCCTCCGTCCTGCCCGCCCGCATCCCGAACCTCATCGTCAACGGCAGCACCGGCATCGCCGTCGGCATGGCGACCAACATCCCGCCCCACAACCTCACCGAAGTCCTCAACGCCACCATCGCGCTCCTCACACAAGAAAAGCGTGCTGAAGGCGACCACCGCACCCAGGCCGACATCGATCTCGCCCTCGTCCTCGAGCACGTCAAAGGCCCGGACTTCCCCACCGGCGGCTACCTCTACGGTCGCGGCAACCTCGCCCAGACCTACCGCACCGGCCGCGGCCGCTTCATGATGCGCGCCAAGTGCGGCCTCGAACCGATTTCCGGCGGCCGCCAGGCGATCATCGTCACCGAGATCCCCTACCAGGTCAACAAGTCCAACCTCATCAAGCGCATCGCCGAAATCGTCAACGAAAAGATCGTCGATGACATTTCCGATGTCCGCGACGAGTCCGATCGCGACGGCATGCGCATCGTCATCGAGCTTAAACGCGGCGCGCAACACGAGATCGTCCTCAACCAGCTCTACAAAAATACCCAAATGCAGGAGAGCTTCTCCATGATCTTCCTGGCCGTCCTCAATGGCCAGCCCAAGGAGCTCCCCCTCCCCGAGGCGATCCACGCCTTTATCGATCACCGCGTCGACGTTGTCCGTCGCCGCACCGCCTTTCTCCTCGGCAAGGCCCGCGACCGCGAACACATCCTGCTCGGCTATCAAATCGCGCTCGACAATCTCGACTCCGTCATCCGCATCATCCGCCAGTCGACCTCGCGCGCCGATGCCCGCGAAAACCTCTTCTCCTTCTTCTCCAATCGCCGTATTACCCTCCGCGGTACCGAGATCGCCGGCATCACCCTCGACTCCGCCAAGTACAACATCGACCTCACTGGCGGCAGCATCAACGCCCAGCTCGCAAACACCTCCGGTGGCACGCTGATCCTTAGCTACAAGCAGATTGACGCCATCCTCGAACTGCAACTCTACCGCCTCACCCAACTCTCCATCGACGAGCTCCTCAACGAGCTCCGCGCCGTCCGCGACAACATCGCCGAGTTCGAGTCCATCCTCGCCTCGCAATCCAAGCTCCGCGAGGTCATCCGCAAAGAGCTCGAAGACGTCCGCGACCGCTACGGCGACGAGCGCCGCACCGTCATCATCGACGAGGCCAACGAGCTCACCCTCGAAGACCTCATCGCCGACGAGCAGGTCGCCGTCACCGTCTCCAACACCGGCTACCTCAAGCGCACGCCCATCTCCATCTACCGTCAGCAGCGACGCGGCGGGACTGGAAGATTAGGGATGAAGACCCGCGAGGAAGACTTCGTCTCGCAGCTCATCATCGACTCCACCCACGCCTATCTGCTCTGCTTCACCAACACCGGCCGCGTCTACTGGCTCAAGGTCTATGAGGTTCCCGACGTCGGCACCACCGGCAAGGGCAAGGCCATGGCCTCGCTCGTCGACCTCCAGCCCGGCGAAAAGGTCGTCACCATCCTCCCCGTCCGAGACCTCACGCAGGAGAACCGCTTCGTCCTCTTCGCCACCCGCAACGGCACCGTCAAGAAGTCCACCCTCCGCGACTTCTCGAACGTGATGGCCCGCGGCATCATCGCCATCGGCATCGATAAGGACGACGAGCTCATCACCGCCCGCCTCACCGACGGCGAGCAGGTCATCTTCCTCGCCACCCACGACGGCATGGCCATCCGCTTCGACGAGCGCGACCTCCGCGCCATGGGCCGCCCCGCCTTCGGCAATCGCGGCATCTCGCTCAAAAAGGGCGACTTCGTCATCGGAGCCGCCGTCACCCCGTCCCCCGAAGCCCGCAACCGCCAACGCCTCGCCATCGCCGCCGCTAAAGGCCTCAAAGACCAGGTCGAATCCGTCCTCGACGAAGCCGGCACCGCCGTCGCTGCCACCCCGCTCGAACTCAACGAGCCCGGCGAACTCGCCGCCCCCGCCATCTCAGAAGAAGCGGCGGCGAAGCTGGAGAAGCTCGACAAGCAGCTCGGCCTCACCCCCTGCCTCATCCTCACCGTCTCCGAAAACGGCTTCGGCAAGCGCACCGAC
>CAXTUW010000061.1:0-4159 GCA_964247595.1 uncultured Acidobacteriaceae bacterium
GAGGGGCCGCGTGGCGGGGGAGTTTAGTTTTCTTCAGGCATTCACGGTTTCCGATTAGACTTCTTGGCATAGATCCAATTTGGGCTCCCTGAGAATGCGAGGTCGCGCGAGTCCGCGTGTGGCTTACATGTGTGGGAGAGAGGCGCGGCCGCGGGTTCCCGGGCTGAGTTACGGCAGGAGAATGCTT
Organism: uncultured Acidobacteriaceae bacterium; assembly: GCA_964247595.1. Taxonomy (GTDB): domain Bacteria; phylum Acidobacteriota; class Terriglobia; order Terriglobales; family Acidobacteriaceae; genus Granulicella. The sequence goes on from CAXTUW010000061.1 coordinate 188, forward strand.
ATGTTGGAGTCGAGACGCGTGAAGATGTTGAGGCTGAATTTTCTGGTGGCGGTGGCCGCTGCGGGCACCATGGTGGCGGGCGCGCAGTCGATAACGCAGGGTGGCATTGCGGGCACGGTCTTCGACCCGACGAACGCGGTGATTCCGAACGCGACGGTGCTGATTCATAGCGAGTCGACGGCGGCGGATGTAACGGTGAAGGTGGGGCAGTCGGGGGAGTTTCGGGCACCGCAGCTGGCTCCGGGCACATATACGGTGACGGTATCGGCGGCGGGGTTTGCGCCGGAGAAGACGACGGGCGTGGTGGTCGAGGTAAACGTGGTGACGGAGGTGAATCCGCACCTGACGACTGGCTCGGAGACGACAGCGGTGGAGGTCACGGCGGAGCAGCCGGTGATTCAGTTTGAGTCCCCGGAGTATGGCGGGCACCTGGACAATCATGAGATTGAGGCAATCCCGATCAACAATCGGCGGTGGAGTGCGCTGGCGCTGACGACGCCGGCGGTGACGAACTCGGCGGACGGGTTTGGGTTGTTGAGCTTTCGGGCCATCAGCCCGCTGCTGAATGTGGTGGAGATCGACGGCGCGGACGATAACCAGGCGTTCTTTGCCGAGGAGCGGGGGCGGACGCGGGCGGGGTACTCGACGTCGCAGGCGGCGGTGCGCGAGTTTACGGTGAATACCGGCGTGTATGGGGCGGATTTTGGGCGCGCGGTGGGCGGCGTGGTGAATACCGTGACCAAGAGCGGCGGCAATCAGCTGCACGGTGAGGTGTATTTCTATAACCGCAACTCGAGCCGCTCAGCATTTGTGCCGTTTGCGGCGAATACGACATTTAATGCGGCGACGAATACCTATGTTACGGCACCGTATAAGCCGAAGGATAACCGGAATCAGTTAGGGTTTGGGGTGGGCGGACCGCTGATTAAGGATAAGTTGTTCTGGTTTTATGCCTTCGATGAGTTTCGGCGGAACTTTCCAGGGACGGCCAAGGCGAATAATCCGGCGGCGTTCTTTCTGGCTCCGACGGCCAACGCGCCGGGGAACGGAGGCACGTGCAGCCTGACGACAGGGGTGATTTCTACGCCGACGGGTGGGGCGGCGGCTTCGACTGCGGACACGGCGGCTTGTACCTTGGCTGGGCGTTTGCGGCAGAGTTATGCGCAGGGGTCGGCGACGTATAACACGCAGTTGCAGGCGCTGCTGGGCGATCTGGGCAGTGTGCCCCGCGTGGGCGACCAGAACATCAACACCCCGAAGCTCGACTGGCAGGTGAATGGAAAGCAGCATGTTAGCTTTCTCTATCATCGGCTGCGGTGGGATTCGCCGGGCGGCGTACAGACGCAGGGCACGAATAACTATGCGGTGGACACGTTCGGCCAAGACTTTGTGAAGCTGGATTACGGTGTGGCCAAGCTGGACTCGCTGATCACGTCGCGCGTGACGAATGAGGTGCGTTACCAGTATGGGCGGGAGCTGAACGATGAAGGCAACCAGACGCCCAGCCGGTACACGCAGAGTAACTTGGTCAATAACACGGGCAATGCGCCCGAGGTCGCGTTAACGACGAGCAACGGTTTCTTTTTAGGGCAGCCCTATTATGGCTTCCGCAAGTCGTATCCGGATGAGCGCAAGTGGCAGGTCGGCGATACGGCGACCGTTGCATTGGGCAAGCACACGTTGCGGGTGGGCGAAGACATCATCCACAACGGAGATTTCCAGAACTTTGTAAATGATGTGAACGGGTTTTATAACTACACCAACTCCGGTCCGGGAGGCATTGCCAATTACTTTTCGGATTTGCTCTCCAAGTCCAAGACGTGCACGACCGTCGGCGCGGGCGTAAATGCGGCGGGCACGGGTGTGCCCTGCTACAACAGTCTGCAGCAGGGGTTTGGGCCGGCGGTGTTCCAGATCGGCACACTGGACTATGGATTTTTCGCGCAGGATGACTGGAAGGTGATCCCGCGGCTGACGTTAAATCTTGGCGTGCGCTATGACTACGAGAGCTTTCCGCAACCGATCGCTTCGGTTGTAAATTCAGCGCTGCCGCAGACGGCGAACCGTCCGAGCGATAAAAACAACATCTCTCCCCGGTTGGGCTTTGCCTACGACCCGTATGGGTTGGGTAAGACGGTGCTGCGGGGTGGATTCGGTTTCTATTACGGACGTATTCCAAATAACTATATTTTGCAGACCTACACCACGACGGGTTCGGCTTCGGCGTATACACTGGCGGCCTTTACGCCGACAACACCGAACGCTCCCCTTCTGCCAAATATTGGCACCTCGGCGGTTTCGGGGACAGCCTCAGCGCAGTATTTCAGCCCGAATTTTCAGAACCCCTATACAGAGCAGTTCGATTTAGCCGTGCAACAAGACCTGGGCCATGCGAGTGTGCTTTCAGTGAGTTATGTTGGAGCCCTGGGACGCGAGTTGCCGAACTATATCAATGTGAACCTGGATCCAACGAAGACGTACACCACAACCTATACCGTGGCACCCGTAAACGGTACGTGCGGGCCAGTGGCATGCGGTAGGTACAGCGTGTTGACGTATGCAGGGCGGCAGCAAACCAATACCAGCGGTACGGCTTCCACGAATATCCTGTTGAACCCGAACTTCAGCTCCATTACGGAGTCATTCAGTAACATTAATTCCAATTATCATGCGTTGACGGTGGATGTGACGAATCGCTCGTTCAAGCTCGTACAATTCGACGCGAATTATACGTGGTCCCATGCTTTGGATTTCAGCCAGAATGCGGCGACGGCTCCGAGTACGAATAACTGGGCGGATCCGTTTGCAAATCAGCGGTTGAACTACGGCAATTCCAATCAAAATGTGAAGCACCGCGTGGTGGGTTGGGCGATTCTGAATGCACCTAGCTTTCATGGAGATTCGCGGCTCAGGAACCTGGCGAATGGCTGGTCGTTGAAGCCGTATGTGCAGGTGCAGAGCGGGTTGCCGTACTCGGCGGTAACGACGGGCACGGCGGCCAACCAGTGTACGGGCGTGGGCTGCCTGCAAGCGGCGAGCACAGGCATCACGGGCACCGGCCCGACAACGGCGTACCTGCCGTTTTTTGGGCGCAATACGTTTAAGTATCCGCGCACGATCGAGGTGGACCTGCGGGCGCAGAAGGCGTTCCAAATCTATGACCGATACACGCTGGAGATCTTTGGCGAAGCCTTCAATCTTGCCAATCACCAAAATGTGACGGGCGTGAATGGGACGGCCTATGGCATTAACGGGACGACGCTGACGTATCAGACGAACTTTGCCCAGACTTCTTCGGCGAACTCGAATTATGCGTATGGGCCGCGGGTGGTGCAGTTGGCGGCGCGGGTAATGTTTTAGTTGTTAGTTGTTAGTTGTTAGCTGTGGGTTGTGGGTTGTGGGTTGGTGGCTTTGGCTGCCAACCCTTTTCCTTGTGGGGGTGGGTACTGGTGTTGGTGGGGTCTTTGGCTACCCGGATCAGGTTACCCATGGTTATGAAGTTGTCGTTTCGACCGGAGGTGCAGCCGGTGTTCTGCTGTCGGAAAAGCAGGTTCTTTACGGAAATGACAAATAGAAAAGCAAGGCGCTGTGCGTCCCGAGAAGTATCCACCTGTATCCCTGCGGTAATTTGCTCCGGTGATGGCGTGTTGGCGTGTCGGGAGCTAGTTTCCGAGATGCGCGGCGGTGGCGCGCCGGGCGGAAGAGTGGGTCTTTTTCCCCCTGCGCTGCGCTCGAGCTGATGATGCATGGGTAGGATGTGGAGTTCCTACTTCCTACTTCCTACTTCCTACTTCGTACTTCCTACTTCCTGCTTCCTACTTCCTGTTTGCTGTCCTCCATGACCCGGATTGGGTATTCCCGTTTTGGGACGGGGTGGGTAGGCTCTGGGTACGTTGCCTTCTCTGCCGGTTGGTTTGGGTGGGGGAGGCGTCTCCTTTTGAGTTTTGGGAGCCCTGGCTCGCTGTCCAGGGC
>CAXTUW010000062.1:0-3714 GCA_964247595.1 uncultured Acidobacteriaceae bacterium
GGGTTCTTGTGGCGGGCGGCGGTGCAATGCCAAAAAAAACACCGCAGCCGGGCGGGGCGCTCAGGATGACGGCCCTCAGCAATTCACAAGTCACAAACTTGTAGTTTTACAACTCACAACTTAAACCTACAACTCACAACAGAGAACTGACAACCTGTAACTAAGAACTTACAACCTACACCCCACTCACCCCGGATGCGCCATCGCCACCGCAAACCGATGCTTGCCATCGTGGAACAGATGCGGTGAGCCGAAGCCGGCGCTCAGCAGCAGGGGACGCAAGCTGCGCTCGGTAAATTTGTAGCTGTTTTCGGTGTGAATGGTCTCGCCGGGCTCGAAATGGATGTGCCTGTCTTCGAGACGCACGGTCTGGTCCTTCAGGCTTTCCAGATGCATCTCCATGCGGCTTTCCGCCATGTTCCAGCGGGCGCGATGCGCAAAGCAGGATGGGTCAAAGTCCGTGCCGAGCTCGCTGTTCAGCCGCACCAGAATATTGCGGTTGAAGGCTGCGGTCACGCCGGCCTCATCGTCGTATGCCGCCACGAGTTCGGCTACGCTCTTCGCGGCACACGGTGCCAGGTCTACGCCGAGCAGCAGCGTATCCCCGCTCCCCTTCAACTGTTTACGCAGCTTGCGCAAGATCGCAATCGCCTCTTGGGGGGTGAAATTCCCAATGCTCGAGCCGATGTACATACCGAGAATCTGGCAGCCCGCGGGACGCTGGATTGTGTAGCTTTCGGTGACATAATTGGCCACCTGCGGTGCCAGGCGCAGGCCGGGAATTCCGGTAAGAGATGCAGAGGCCTCGGCGAGCGCCGACTCACTCACATCGATCGGCTGGTACAGCAGATCGGGCTGCAGCTGGGCGGCAGCGGCGAGCAGGAGGCCCGTCTTGGCGGCGGTACCCGCGCCAAGTTCGGCAATCGTGAGGGGCCCACGCGCGAAGGCCAGTACCTCTTCCGCATACTGCTCAAAGATGGAGCGCTCGGCACGGGTGAGATAGTACTCGGGCAGACCGGTGATTTGCTCGAAGAGCGCCGAGCCGCGCTCGTCATAAAACAACCAGGGCGACAGGGTCTTCTGGACGCCGGGAAGTACAGCCAGTCCGCGAGTGGCTTCGCGCAGAACGGCCTCATGCAATGCTTCGGGTGCTTCAATCATCGCTGGTGCAGCCTTAAACAAGGGAATATCGCGCTTCAGGGCAAACAGTACAAGTGTCGCAGATGCAGGGGCCTGGAAGGAAGCCCAAGGCAGGCGGATTTGAGCTAGTCGATATCCGGCTGTTAAAGCTCCATGCGGCCAGTTCAGCCCGGCTTATGAGCCTTACGCCCCATCGCGCGCCAGCCGTACGCCGCTGAACTGCCAACGCGTACCCGGGCCAAAGAAGTTCCGGTAGGTGGCCCGGATGTGCGTTTCGGGCGTGACGCAGGAGCCGCCGCGCAGCACCATCTGCGAGCTCATGAATTTGCCGTTGTACTCGCCCAGCGCACCGGGCAGCGCACGGTAACCGGGGTAGCCGGTGTAAGGCGAAGCGGTCCACTCCCACACATCGCCGAACATCTGCGCCGGTTCGCGTACCGGGGCCGCCTCACTCGTGGCGGCCGTACTGGCGAGGTTTCCGGCCACTTTGGGGTGCAGGCATCCGGTCTCGAGCAGGTTGCCGCGCGGAGCGATGTTCGCCGCGACGTACTCCCACTCGAACTCGGTCGGCAGACGATGCCCGCTCCAGCGGGCAAAGGCGTCGGCCTCAAACAGGCTGAGATGGCAGACCGGCGTCTCAGAAAGCTCATCGAGGCTCTGCCAGCCACGCAGGGTAAAAAGGCTCCAGCCCGCGCGGGTCGCCGGGTCGCGACGCCAGTAAAGCGGGGCTTGCCAGCCCTCGCGGCTGGCCGTGTCCCAGCCTTCTGAAAGCCAAAGTTCGGGTCGGCTGTAGCCCTCTTCGTCGATAAAGGCGAGGTACTCGGCACAGGTCGCCGGCCGGGATGCCAGCCGGAAAGGCGCCAAAAAGACACTGTGGCGAGGCGTTTCATTGTCAAAAGCAAAGCCGTCCAGCGCTCCCGGATCGGGCGTCACTCCAGCCTCCACCACACCCGGACGCCCTGGAAAGCCGGGAGCATAATGCAGCCACTCGAGCGGAGGCGCGATAGCGTCGTTGCCGGAACCGCCATTTTGGGGCTGGGAGGCATAGGCGGGCTGCAGGGGGTTCGTGAAGAAGGCATGCTTGATGTCGGTTGCCGCGAGCTCCAGGTGTTGCTGTTCGTGCTCTAAACCGAGCGCGATGCGGCGCAGCGCCTCGTCCTGCGGCCCATGGTCCAGCAGACGGGCAATCGCCGCGTCCACATGCTCGCGATAGGCCAAAATTTGATGGAGCGGCGGCCGGGAGAAACTGGCGCGCAGCTTCTTCTCAGGCATTTCGCCCAGGGCCTTGTAGTAGCTGTTGAACAACCAGCGAAAATCGGGGTTGAACGGCCTATACCCGGCGATGAACTCGCCCAGCACAAAGGTCTCGAAGAACCACGAGGTGTGCGCGATGTGCCACTTCACGGGCGAGGCCTCGGCGCACGACTGCACCATCATGTCCTCGGGCGTGAGGGGGGCGATAAAGGCCATTGTCGCGGACCGAATCGTGCGAAAGCGGCGAAGCAGAGAGGCGGCGGCGTTGGCGGTCTGCTGGGTGGCCATGGGCAGCTCCTGCGAGGCAAATACAACTGAGATTTTGGCAGGCCCGGGGAAGCGTTTCTCTCCGGCGGCGGACGTACAGGGGTCGATGGCATCGCGGGCGCGAGCCATATCCTATCGTTATACCCCGTAGCGGCTCGTGAATGGAATTCGAAATCGCCGGCGCGTCTTCCCCACCGATGCGCCGTCTCACCTTTAGCCCCGTCGGCCACTGTGAAACTGAAACAGGATTTGGAAGGCCCGGCGGGTGCTGGAGCGAACGCATGTCTAGGAAACCTATTCCCCTCCTGTGCCTGGCTGGTGTGCTGTGCTGGTGCTGTGCCGTCGGCGCGCAAACGCCCTCCGTCGGCGCGCAAACGCCCTCTGCCGGCGTTGCTCCCACCCAAAATGCCGCGGGAGGGGGTGCCCAGGGCGGACGGCGGGGCCCCTACGCGGGAATGGGCCGCGCAGCCGGCGAGGTCACGGCGATCGCCGGCAACACACTCACGATAAAGGGCGAGGATGGCAATCCGGTGCAGATCGTCACCACCGACAACACCCAGTTCATGAAGGAGCGCGGGCCGGTGCGCTTGAGTGATTTGCATCCTGGCGACGGCCTGATGGCGATCGGCAACCTGGACCCTGCAACACACACGCTGCATGCCGCGATGGTGATGGCCGAAGATGCGGCGCAGGTGAAGGCCATGCGCGACAACCTCGGCAAAACCTACATCACCGGCCGCGTAACCGCCATCAATCTCGATGATGCGAAGATGACCGTGGAGCGCCCGGATCGCGTCACGCAGACCATCGGCTTCGATGAGGGCACCAGCTTCAAGCGCGCGATTCGGTCCCCGCGCAATGTGGAGAACGCTGGCGGGCCTGTCGGCGCAGGCCGGGGCGCTGGAGGCGGCATGGGGCTGATGGCCGGCAGCGGCGCGGGGCTGGAGCAGGCATTCAAGGATGGCGAAAGCATCACGCTTGCCGATATCAAAGTCGGCGACCGGGTGATCGGCAGTGGGACCGTGAAGGGTGGCGTATTTGTGCCGCTCCATC
>CAXTUW010000063.1:0-2662 GCA_964247595.1 uncultured Acidobacteriaceae bacterium
GGGGGGGGGGGGGGGGCGGAGCCGGCCGGGCGATCCCGTGAGTGCGCATGCAGGAATCGAAGTGCATGTGAAGGTGGGTAATTTCGTTGAGGCTGGACAGCCGGTATTTACATTATTCGCGGAGAAGGAGAGATCGTTAGAGGAGCCATTGTGGCTGCTCGATGAGACGGTGAGGATCAGCGCGGAGCCGGTCACGCGTCAGCCCATTGTGCGCGAGGTGGTGCGGCAGGTCAAAAATGAATCTGCGGTACCGATCGAGGAGTGAGGTGAAGGGCTGCTTCGTATTTCTTGCGGTACTTCTGAGCGTGCAGGGAGCTTACTTCTTGTTGCGAGACGAGTTAACGGCGCATCTTCCTTGGGGATTCGTACTTTCCGATATATCGTGGCTGCTCACGATTTTGTCCCTGCTTGTCTACAAGCGTTCCCCGATCTTCACAATTGTTACGGCATGGCTATTTCTTTTTGTTTTCCTCTTCGTACTGCCGCGGTACTCAGAAAGCTCATCGCTTTCATGGAGATTAGCGAGTAGCAGCGTCGCGATGCTGATCGTTGTTGCCGCCCATGCAGGGTCTATCCTGCGGAGGAGAAAGTACCTGGTTTACGAGAGATAACTCCTCGGGAGGCATTGTTTAGAAAAAGGTTCTCGCAACGCTTGTCAGAGCTCAGAAGATGTCCAGAAGCACGGTTTATTTTGTGTGCTGGGAGAGCGAGAGGGTGTTGCCGTCAGGGTCCTGGAACCAGGCGATCTTGGCGCGTCCTGGTGCATGCCAAATAGCGCGATCGTCCTGCTCCATGAACCCATAGCGTAGAAATGTGACTCCCTTAGCGGTGAGTTCGTCAATCGCTTCCTCGATGTTGTCCACCTCCCAGCCAAACACCGTATGAGGTGTTGAGGTGAAGGGCTCGGGCATTTTCACGACCCGTAGCACGGTGCCAGGTTCGTTGCCCACACGAAAGACGAGTGCGAAGGGTTCGTCGGACTCAAAGCGGAGACCCAGCGCGCCTTCGTAGAAGGCGCGCGCGGCTTCTACGTGGCGGGTCAGGATGAAGCCTACGGGCGATGCGGTTGTGAGAGACATGACGGCCATCGTAGGCGCGAATGTTCGACTTGCCAAGGAATCTTTGATGAGATCGGCATATAGCGAAGGGGGCGACGCTGGATAAGGACTTACTTTTTCGAGGAGGGCATCGCTGCCAAGCGTTTTTGCGCTTCGAGGAAGCGGCGCATGCGGTCGAGGGTGCGGGCTTTGCCGAAGACTAGGAGCGATTCAAGCAGCGGCGGGGATTGGGTGCTGCCGGTGACGATCGCGCGCAGGAGCATGAAATTTTCCTTGACGCTCCAGCCCTTTGCCTCGCCGAGTTGTTTGACCGCGGCCTCGATGGCGGGCGGCTCCCAGGGGCTGGCTTCGAGCACGGGGAGGAGCTCGGCGGCGAAGGCGAGGGTCTCTTCCGGGGTGCGTTTTTTGGGCAGCCAGACGCCTTCGGGGGGCATGAGGTTATCGCGGAAGAAGAAGTCGGCCATGTCGCCGAAGCCGCCGAGGACCTCGAGGCGCGTCTGCACGAGAGGGGCGATGGCGCGCAGATAGGTGTCGGAGAAAACCGTGGAGCGGAGGGCGGCGAAGAAGTCTTCGGGGGAGAGCTTGCGGATGTACTCGCCGTTCAGCCAGCGCAGCTTGGTGAGATCGAAGACAGGGCCGCCGAGCGAGATGCGTTGGAAGTCGAAGCGGGCCAGCATGTCCTCGAGCGAGAACATGTCGGAGAGCTTCATGTCGAGTTGTTTGTTGACGATCTCCTGCTCGGAGGGTTGCGTCATGCCGCCGCCCATCAGGCCGAGGAAGTTGAGCATGGCCGCGGGCAGGAAGCCGGAGTCGCGGTAGTAGTTCAGCGAGACCGGATTTTTGCGCTTGGAGATCTTGCTCTTGTCGGTGTTGCGCAGGAGCGGCATGTGCCAGAACCGGGGGATATCCCAGCCAAAAGCCTGGTAGAGCAGGACGTGTTTGGGCGTGGAGCTGATCCACTCCTCGGCGCGGATGACGTCCGTGATGCGCATGAGGTGGTCGTCGACAACGTTGGCCAGATGGTAGGTCGGGTAGCCGTCGGACTTCATGAGGACCTGGTCGTCGACGTTGGCGTGGTCGAAGCGGACATCACCGCGTAATTCGTCGCGAAATGGGGTCGAGCCTTCGGAGGGTACCTTGAGGCGCACGGTGAAAGGCTTGCCGGCGGCGAGATTTTCGGCAATTTCGGCTTCGCTCATGTTGCGGGAACGGCCGTTGTACTTGGGCGGCTGCTTGGCGGCGGTTTGGGCCTTGCGCTCGGCTTCGAGCTCTTCGGGGGTCTCGAAGGCGCGGTAGGCGTGACCGCCGGCGAGCAGCATTTCGGTGTGTTCGCGATAGATTTCAGTGCGCTCGGACTGGCGGTAGGGGCCGTAGGGGCCGCCGACGTCGGGGCCCTCGTCCCAGGTGAGGCCGATCCAGCGCAGGGCGTCGAAGATCATCTGTTCGGAGGTGGAGACGAACCGGGTGCGGTCGGTGTCCTCGATGCGGAGCACGAATTGGCCGCCGCGCTGGGCGGCAAAGAGGTAGTTGAGCAGGCCGATGTAGGCTGTGCCGACGTGCGGGTCGCCGGTGGGAGAGGGGGCGATGCGGACGCGGGTGGGGCG